>DASVRD010000139.1:0-14304 GCA_036388775.1 Pyrinomonadaceae bacterium
GCGTGTCCGAATAAGAAAAAGTGCGACCTTGCAGCATTTTGTCGTCCGAGAAATCTAATCCGTCAACTAAAACTCCGGTTCCGAAAGCGACTTGTTCGACTTCGGCGAAATAATTCACCGGATTGCGGTCTAACACCATTCGACCGACGGGACGCATTGGGAATTTGTCTTCATCCCAAATTTTCGTGTCGTCGAGCGGATCGTAATCGAGTTCGGGATGTTCGTCGTCCGACATAATCTGCACCTGCAATTCCCATTCGGGAAACTCGCCGCGCTCGATGGCTTGAAACAAATCCTGAGTGGCGTGGTTGAAATTGGTTGACTGAATTTTATTGGCTTCTTCCTGCGTCAGATTTATCACGCCCTGTTTTGGAACCCAGTGATATTTGACCAGAACGCCTTCGCCCGCTTTGTTGTACCATTTGTAAGTGTTGACGCCCGAACCCTGCATCGTCCGATAGCTCGCCGGAATTCCCCAAGGACTAAACAGCCACGTAATCATATGCGTCGCTTCGGGCGTTAGGCTGATAAAGTCGAAAATTCGGCGCGGGTCTTGCTGGTTCATCACCGGATCGGGTTTAAATGCGTGAACCAGATCGGGAAATTTGAGGGGATCGCGGATAAAAAAGATTTTTAAATTATTGCCGACCAAATCCCAGTTGCCGTCTTCGGTGTAAAATTTGACGGCGAAACCGCGCGGATCGCGCAGAGTTTCCGGCGAATGCCCGCCGTGAATGACGCTCGAAAAACGCACAAAAACCGGCGTCCGCTTGCCTTTGCCCGAAAACAATTTGGCTCTGGTGTATTTTTCGACAGGCTCGTCGCCGACCGTTCCGTAAGTTTCAAAATAACCGTGCGCTCCCGCGCCGCGCGCGTGAACGACTCGTTCGGGAATCCGCTCGCGGTCAAAGTGCGTGATTTTTTCCAAAAATTGATAATTTTCCAACACTGTCGGACCGCGGTCGCCGACGGTGCGCGTGTTTTGATTGTCGTAAACCGGATGTCCTTGCCGATTTGTTAAAGTCGGCTTCTCGCCGCTGCCGTTATTCTCGGTATTTTCCGGCTTAGAGCCGTTTGTTTGTTCGTTATCCATAATTTTTAACCTCCCTTGCTGTCCTGCAAAAAGTTCGAGTCAGCCAAATTTAACAATCGGCGAACTCTCCAAATTATTTTTTCAACTTCAGGTTTTACTGTTTTCTCAAATCGAGCGAATCAGTTTGCGCGGCAAATCTCGCACAATCCTTTTAAAGTCAGTTGAATTGACTGCGGCTCAAAACCTGAGCGCCGAGCCGCGAGCGTCATCAATTCGTCTGCCAGTTCGAGGTCTAAATCAACCAGCTTGCCGCAATTTGTGCAAAGCGCGTGATCGTGTCTGCCGGTTATCGCGTCGAAGCGGTTCGCGCCGCTCGCAAAACTGATCTCGGTAATCAATCCGGCGTTTTTTAAGAAATTAAGCGAATTATAAACGGTCGCGTAACTGATCGAAGGCAGAACGGCGCGCGCAGCTTCGTAAACCTCACTCGCCGTCGGGTGCGCCGTGCTTTCGCGGACAACCTGCAAAACCGCTTCGCGCTGTTTCGTTAGGACGATTGTTTCGGTTTGATTTTTCGGTTGATTACTCATCTCTCAGGATTTCGATTTAGAATAATTCTAAATCATTTTGAGGTCAAATGTCGTTTATTTTATGCCGCAAAAATGATTGCGCCATTTTTCCCTGTTTGAGCTTGGGTATAATATCAATAAAAGACTGTTTACCGGCGCGGCGTTTGATGGCGCAAGAGACAAAACAATACAAAGATTTAGAATGGCTGAAGTTTATCGCCGGCTCAGCCTGCATAGCGTTTGCCACAACGCTTTTCGCGCTTTATCAAAATCAAATAAGTCCGACGACTGTGGCGCTTTCGTTTCTGCTCGTGATCTTATTTACGGCGACATTTGCGGGCAGAAACGCGGCTTTGCTCGCCGCTCTGCTGGCGGCATTGTCGTTTAACTATTTCTTTTTGCCACCATACCGAACTTTTTCGATTTCCGGCTCGCACGATTGGATTTCGTGGGCGGTGTTTATAATCACTGCGTTCGTCACCGGGCAGCTTTCGTTTTATGCGCGCAGCCGCGCGGAAGAAGCGAACCGCCGCAAACAGGAAACCGAAGAGCTTTACACAAAGCTGCAAGACGCCTTTGAAAAAGCCAGCCGCGCCGAAGCTCTCAAACAAAGCGATAAATTAAAAACAGCTTTGCTCGACGCCGTAACGCACGATTTGAGAACTCCTTTGACTTCAATCAAAGCCGCCGTCACTTCTCTGCTCGACGATGAAAAATCCGATTCGATTGATTTTCGGCTCGACGAGGAAAGCAAACTTGAATTTCTGGAAATTATCAACGAAGAAACAGACCGTTTGAACGAACAAATTCAAGGAATGGTCGAGCTTGCCAAATCCGAAGCCGGCGTCAGCGGCGACAGTAAAACTCTCAACAGTATTGAAGAAATCGTTCAAACCGCTTTGTCGCGCGCCGACAAATCGCTTGCCGATCATCGCGTATTGCTTGAAATCGAACCGAATTTGCCCGAGCTGCAAGTTGACGCCAAAGCCGTTTCACAAGTGATTTATACTTTGCTCGACAACGCCGCGAAATATTCTCCTGCTGAAACGACAATCGTCGTTACGGCGCGTCAAAGCTCAATTGACACGGTGAAAATCTCTGTTGCCGATGAAGGTCGCGGCGTGCCGCTCGAAATACGCGAGCGCGTTTTCGACAAATTTTTTCGCGCAGATTTAGCCGAACGCGAAAAACAATCAATCGGCGGTTTGGGAATGGGTTTGGCGATTGCGCGCGGAATCGTCGAATCGCACGGCGGGCGTATTTGGATAACCGACGGCGCAAACGGGCGCGGCGCGCGAGTTATTTTCACAGTTCCGATTCGTGAAATATAAACGAAATGCAAAAAATCCTGATCGTTGACGACGAACCACAGATTACGCGCGTTTTGCGCCGCAGCCTGAGCGCGCACCGTTACGAAGTCCGCACCGCCGCAGACGGCGAAAGCGCGCTCGAAACCGTTCGGGATTTTGCGCCGGATTTAATTATCACAGACCTTTCGATGCCAGAAATGAACGGCATCGAATTATGCCGCGAGATTCGTAAAACATCGGAAATCCCGATTATCGTTTTGTCGGTTAAAGGCGAAGAAAAAACCAAAGTCGAAGCGCTCGACGCCGGAGCCGACGATTACATTACCAAACCGTTCGGGATTGAAGAATTGCTGGCGCGCGTACGCGCCGCTTTGCGCCGCGCGCCTCAGAAATCAGAGCAGCAAACGGAAAATTTGAGCGAGGGCGATTTTGAAGTCAACTTTGCCGCGCGGCAGGTTTTTGTGCGCGGCTCGGAAATTCACCTGACGCCGAAAGAATTCGATCTGCTCGTTTATCTTTTTCAGAATCGCGGCAAAGTATTGACGCATCGTAAGCTGCTCGCTGCCGTCTGGGGCGCGGATTACACCGAGCAACCCGAATATTTGCGCGTCTTTATCGGAAATTTACGCAAGAAAATCGAAACGAATCACGCCGAACCGAAATATATTCTAACCGAACCCTGGGTCGGTTATCGTTTCACTCCTTAACCGAAAATCTTTACAAATTATTTATAAACTCTTTACTCCGTTTTTATTTCATTCCGCCTAAGCTCGAATTAATCGCCGCCATTTAATTTTGGATAAACGGCGATTCGAGAATTTTAGCTTGTTATGAATGAAATGATTTTCACGCTCGCACAAAACGGTTTATCCGCAAAAAAACACTCGGAAGATGATGCTCTTCATTCAACCCGTAAGCTCTGGCAAACGGGCGCGATTGTTTGTTTTGCAACCGGCTTTCTTTCGCTCGTTTCCGGCTTTTTGCTGCTCTCCGTCGCGTGGTTTACGAATTCGGCATTATCCGGCGTTCTTGCAAAATGGGCATTTATCGCCCCGATTCCGCTGATGACGCTCGGCGCGCATTGTCTCGACAAACTGGATTTTATTGAAAAAGCCGCGCGGAAAAAACGGCTCGATAACTAAAAACCGTTTTGGCGTCTTTTATTTGAAATGAATATCAAAAGAATTTTATTCGGCAATCCGATTAGAACGGAACACGCCGATCACGAGCGTTTGAATAAGAAAACGGCTCTCGCCGTGTTTTCCTCCGACGCTCTTTCTTCCACAGCTTATGCGACCGAAGAAATTTTACTCGTTTTGGCTGTCGCCGCCGTCGGTTTTTCGCAACCCGGAGCTTTCAATTATGTAATTCCGATTTCAATAGCAATCGGGATTTTGCTGACAATTGTGACGATCAGCTATCGCCAGACGATTCACGCTTACCCGACGGGCGGCGGCGCGTATATCGTGGCGAAAGACAACCTCGGAACAACGCCCGGCTTAATCGCGGGCGCAGCATTATTGGTTGATTATGTGCTGACGGTTTCGGTTTCGGTTTCCGCCGGCGTCGCAGCGATTACTTCGGCGGCGCAAGGCACGAATCTGGCTTGGCTGACAAATTACAGATCGCTTTTGTGCATCGGTTTTATAGTTTTGATTATGTTCGCCAATTTGCGCGGCGTACGCGAATCGGGCGCGTTGTTCGCGCTTCCGACTTACGCTTTTCTAATCTGTTTTCTGATGATGATCGGTTACGGTCTGTTTCATTATTTTACATTCGGCGGGCAAGTTCCCGTTCCCGTAACGGAAGATATAAAACTGGCAGAGGGATACGAATTACAATCCTTAAGCTTGTTTTTGCTGCTCGGCGCATTTTCAAACGGCTGTACCGCTTTAACCGGGGTCGAAGCGATTTCAAACGGAGTTCAGGCTTTCAAAAAACCCGAAGCCCGCAACGCCGCCGCAACGCTGGTTTCGATGGCTGTTTTGCTGACGACAATGTTTCTCGGCACGAGCGTTCTGGCATATCTTTACGGCGTTCACCCGCACACGAACGAAACGGTTATATCGCAATTCGCCCGCCTGATTTTCACCGGAAATCTGGGCTGGTTTTATTACGTCATCCAAGCCGCGACCGCCGCGATTTTGATTTTGGCGGCGAACACGGCGTTTGCCGATTTTCCGCGTTTGAGCAGTTTGCTGGCGCGCGACCGCTTTCTTCCCCGCCAATTCGCCAATCGCGGCGACCGTCTTGTTTTTTCAAACGGCGTTGTCGTTTTGGCGATTGCTTCGAGCCTGCTTGTCATCGGTTTCGGCGGAGATACTTCGCGGCTGATTCCGCTTTATGCCGTCGGCGTATTTCTGTCTTTTACTTTGTCGCAAAGCGGAATGGTGCGGCATTGGTTGAGAGAGCGGAACCGTTTTAGCGGGCGCGAGATTGCCGACAAACCGCTCGATGCAATCCACATCACGAAAAGCGAATCGGGCGCGCTGACCGATCCGATTTTGGCTCAATCGGAGGAATCCAGCCGTCATTATCAAGCGGTTGAGGACGAAGTTTCCGGTTCGAAAAATTGGCGCAGCGCGCTTTTTATAAACGCGCTCGGCGCTGTTGCAACGGCTGTCGTTCTGGCGGTTTTTGTCGTCACGAAATTCGTTCACGGCGCGTGGCTGGTCGTTTTGATTATTCCGTCCCTCGTTTTTCTGTTTCGCGCGATTCACAATCATTACGTTTCGGTCGCCAATCAGCTAACGCCCATAAATCTCAAGCCTTTGGGGACGGTCAAACACGAAGTAATCGTCCCGATTTCGGGCATTCATAATGGCGTTATCTCCGCGCTCGAATATGCCAAATCAATTTCGCCCGACAATGTAACCGCCGTTTACGTCGAAATTGAAGAAGGCGCGAGCAGCAAGCTGCGCGAAAAATGGGAGGAATGGGACGCCGGAGTGCCGCTCGTAGTTCTGAAATCTCCGTATCGGAGCTTGACGCGCCCGTTTTTGAAATACGTCAACCGCGCCGTGCGAAACGGCGACGAGCTTGTAACGATTGTGCTACCTGAATTTGTTCCGGCAAAATGGCGGCATCAAATTTTGCACAATCAAAGCTCATTGCTTTTGAAAGGCATTTTGCTTTTCCAGAAAAATGTCGTCGTCACAAATGTGCGGTATTATCTGAAAAAGTAACGATAAATCTGTATTTCGCCCGACAGAATTGTTGAAATAAGCAGACGAATCGAGATTCGGAATGAAATGCGTCGGGGCAAAAAAAATGCGAAAATTAGTTGATGAAACAAGCCGAACGCAATCAAGCCGAAGTCACGCGCAAAGGCGCGAATCGAATCCGCGACGGACATTTATGGATTTTTAAAAGCGACATCCGCGCCGTTAACTCCGACGGCGGCGCAATCGTCACGGTTTTGGATGAACGCCGCAAATTTTTGGGCAAAGCGTTTTACAGCGACAAAAGCGAAATCGCTTTGCGTTTTATCACGCGAGACGATGTTCGGATTGACAAAGAGTTCTGGCGCAGAAGAATTCAGAGCGCGGCAAAACGACGAACAACGAACGACGGGCGGCGAACAAACGCGCAGCGTTTAATTTTTTCCGAAGGCGATTTGATTTCGTCGCTCATCGTTGACGTTTACGCGGATGTTTTCGTCGTGCAGACTCTCTCGCAAGGCACTGAAAAATTAAAACAAACGTTTGTCGAGATTTTAATCGAAGAATTTGCGCCGCGCGCCATCGTCGAACGCAACGACGTTCGGGTGCGCCAAAAAGAAGAGCTGGAATTGACGACCGGCATCTTGTACGGCGAAGCGCCCGAAGAAATTGTTATCGAACAGGATGGAATTAAATTTTACGTCTCGCCGCTCGGCGGACAAAAAACCGGCGCGTTTTTAGACCAGCGCGAAAATCGTCTGGCGCTCAGAAAATACGCCTTCGGAAAAGCGCTCGATTGTTTTACTTTTAACGGCGGTTTCGCCTTGAATCTGGCGCAAACCTGCGACGAAGTGACGGCAATTGACGTTTCCGCTGACGCAATCGAATTGGCAAAAAGAAACGCCGCGCTTAACAAAATCGAAAATCTCAAATTTGAAAGGGCGGATGTTTTTGATCGTTTAAAAGATTTGGAAACAGCCGGAGAGAAATTCGACACAATCGTTTTAGACCCGCCGGCTTTTGCCAAAAACCGCCAAACAATCGAATCGGCTTTGCGCGGCTACAAAGAAATAAATTTAAAAGCCTTCCGACTTTTAAACCCGAACGGCATTTTGGCAACCTGCACCTGTTCGTTTCACGCGACCGAAGATTTGTTTTTAGAAACCGTTCTAGCGGCTGCAAGCGACGCGCGCAGCCGCGTCCAGCTCATCGAAAAACGCGTGCAAAGCTCAGACCATCCGATTTTACTCGGCGTGCCGGAAACTCATTATTTAAAATGCTTGATTTTGCGGGTAATGGAATAGAGCAAATTTCATTGAATTGAAATACAAAAATTAACAGGGATGAAAGAGATAAAAGGGATTTTTTTTTGTTTTGAATTATCCCTTTTATCCTTTTTATCCCTGTTAATTTTCTGTTTCTTGTATTTCGACAAATTGAAATTTTAGCCGATAATTCTGCCGCCGTTTTTCACCGATTCGACGAGTTTTTTTGAGTCCGGCAAAACTTCGACCGCTTTGTTTAGCTGCGGATCAATTTCGAGCAAAACTCGCTGCCCGGTTTCGTTGCCGTAAGCCGCCGTGATGATTTCTTCGCGCAGGCGAGTTTTAGCAAAATCAATTTCGGCGTTGAGATTTTCGCTCGTTAGACCGAGCTTGGCGTCTTTGCCGACGAAATCGCGGAAAGCGGAAAAAACCTGGTCGTTAATTGGAAAATCAGTCGGTCGCAATTCGTGGTCGAACTGAGTTTTGGCAACGCGGTAATTTTCCAAACCGGCAAAGCGCCCGGCGGTGAGCTGGCGCGTGAAATAAAATGCGGCTTCGGCGACGCGCGAGCGAAGCTGCGTAAATTGCTGTCCCGCAACTTTGACATCCGGTTCGATTCCGCCGCCGCCGTAAAAAACTCTGCCTCCCGCAGTCGTTACGGGCGCGCCCTGCGGAGTCGGAGTCGCCGCGCTTGTTTGATGACCTTGCGTGTAATAATCGTAAATCGAACCGGCTGAATAATCGCGCTGCAAAGAGCGCCCGTATGGCGTGTAATAACGCGCCGTTGTCAAAGTCAATCCGGTTTGATAGGGCAAAGTGAAAACTCGCTGGACGAGTCCTTTGCCGAACGTGCGCTCGCCGACGATTAAGGCTCTAGCGTAATCCTGCAAAGCTCCGGCGACGATTTCCGATGCGGACGCGGAATAACCATTGACGACTACGACGAGCGGAAAATCATGAACCGCGCCGCCCGTTGATTTGTAATCTTCCGTTCGAGCGAGTTTTGAACGCCCGCGAACGGAAACTACCGTTTGCCCGCTCGGAACGAATTGGCTGACCACGTCAATTGATTGCGGCAGCAAACCGCCGGGATTATTGCGAACGTCAAGCACGAGCTGTTTCATTCCCCGCTCTTGCAATTCCTCAATCGCCGCGCTTAATTCGTCGCCGGTCGTTTCCTGAAAACCGCCCGTCAAACCGACGTACCCGACGCCGGGACGCAGCATAAACGCATTGCGAATCGAAGGATATGGGACGGCGTCGCGGACGATTTCAAAATCAACGGGTTTATCCGCACCAGCGCGTTCGATTTTGATTTTTACCGGCGTTCCGCGCACGCCGCGCACGTTTTTCGAGACTTCCTGACTCGTCCATTCGCGGGCGTCTTTGCCGTCAACTTCGAGAAATCTGTCGCCGTAGCGCAAACCGGCTTTTTCCGCCGGAGTTCCTTTGACGATGGCGTGGACGTAAACGCCGTCCGTGTATTGAAGAATCGAAACGCCGATGCCGTAAAATCTGGACGATTGGTCTTCCTGAAGTTTCTGAAATTCGGCGCGCGTAAAATACGACGAATGCGGGTCGAGCGTCCAGAGCATTCCCTGAATCGAATCTTCCGAAACTTTTTCGTAGTCAATAGGCGAAACGTAATTGTCGGCGACGACTCGCAGCGCTTCCGTGTAATCGCTGCGAACTTTTTCAATCGGCGTCGTCGGCTCGGCTTGAGCCGTCAGCGCGCCCGCGCCTTTTCCGAAAAGTCCGCCGAGAATTGCGCCCGACATAATCACCGCGACGAAAATAATACTGAAAATCTTGCCCATTCGCTTTATCTATTAATCAAATGTTTTGATTGTTCGTTTCACAAATCTAACCACTTCGGACATCAAATATAACATATTGGTTGCCATCAAAAGGAAAAACTAAACTCTCTCAAAGCCGAAAGCGTAACTGTCTTTGAATCTTTTTTTGACGGGCTGTTATATTAATAAATCGCGCTTTTAACACATAATCGAATGAGCTTGCCTTTATCCATTATCATTCCCGCTTACAACGAAGCCGAGCGTCTCGGCGCAAGTTTGGAGATTGTCATCCGCTATTTGCGGGACAGCCGGACAAATGCCGAAATAATTGTCGTTGACGACGGCTCGTCGGACGCGACGGCTCGAATCGCCGAAGAAATCTTCGCGCGAACACCGGAAATCAGCGCGCGCGCAATTCGCTATGAACCAAATCGCGGCAAAGGCTACGCCGTCAGAACCGGGTTGGCAGCCGCGAGCGGCGAAATCTCTCTTTTCTCCGACGCAGACCTTTCGACTCCGATTGAGGAATTAACAAAATTAGTCGAACCGATTCGCGCGGGCGAAGCTGACGTGACGTTCGGTTCGCGCGCCCTAGACCGCAGCCTTATCGGAACGCATCAACCCTGGCGGCGCGAACAGGGCGGAAAAGTTTTTAATTTCGTGGTCAAAGCCTTGACCGGCTTGCCTTTTTGGGACACGCAATGCGGTTTTAAAGCGTTTCGGATGTCGGTGTTTCGCCCGCTTTTGCAGGTGATGAAAATTGACCGTTTCGGTTTTGATGTCGAGTTTTTGTACGCGGCAAACCTCGCCAATTTGCGTTTGAAAGAAATCGCCGTTCGCTGGAATCACTGCGAAGGCACGAAAGTCAGCGTTCTGCGCGACAGCCGGCGAATGTTTAACGAAGTCCGCTTGATTCGCAAAAACGCCAAACGCGGCGTTTACGATCCGGCGATTAAAGCTGTCAACGCCAAATCAATCGAGCTTTCCGGCGCGGAAGCAAAAATTTAATCGTCGCGGGTTTACATTTTAATTTAATAAGTATATTATTAAATTAAGTAACGAAACGAGGATTAAATTTTATGTCTGCGAAATTAAACGTCAATATTGATCACGTTGCGACTGTCCGCCAAGCGCGCCGCGCGCCCGAACCGAGCGTTATTGCCGCCGCCTGCGTCTGCGAACAAGCCGGGGCGCACGGTATTACCGTTCATTTGCGACAAGACCGCCGGCATATTCAAGATAACGACATTCGGCTGCTCAAACAAATTGTAACGACTTATCTCAACGTCGAAATGGCGGCGACCGAAGAAATGATCGGAATCGCGGTTGAGACAATGCCCGACGCGGTAACGCTCGTTCCCGAAAATCAATCGGAAATCACAACCGAAGGCGGTTTGAATGTCGTTTCCAATTTTGAAATTGTCCGCGCAAGCGTGGAAACATTGCGCGAAAACGGAATTTTCACCAGCATTTTTATTGACCCAGACAAACGGCAAATCGAAGCCGCGCACCGAAGCGGAGCCGAACAAATCGAGATTTGCACCGCCGAATACGCCGAGCTGACTTTAGGCGGGCGAGCTTCGCATTCCGCAGGCTCGCAAAAAGCCGACCAGGAATTAAAACGTCTCGGCGAGGCAGCCGCATACGCCAAATCGCTCGGTCTGGCTGTCGCCGCCGGACACGGCTTGACTTACCGCAACATCGGCGGCGTCGCCGCAATTTCGGACATTACCGAATTCAATATCGGACACAACATCGTCTCCCGCTCGATTTTCGTTGGGCTTAATCAAGCCGTGCGCGAGATGATCGAAGCAATCGAGCGCGCTTAATTCAGATTTTCAAGCATTTTCGCTTGTCGTTTTCGGAAACATCAAAGAAGTAACCACCGAAACGGCAATTGTCAGACCGATAAAACCGAGCGACCAGACAATCGGAAATTTTCCGCCGAAAGCATCGTTGAGCCAAACCATTTTGAGACCGACGAAAATCAGCACGACCGATAATCCGTATTTCAAAAGGTGGAATTTATCAATCGCTCCGGCGAGCATAAAATACATCGCCCGCAGTCCGAGAATCGCAAAAATGTTTGATGTAAAGACGATAAAAGGTTCTTTCGTCAGCGCGAAAATTGCCGGAACCGAATCAACCGCAAAAATAATGTCGGTTAATTCCAAAAACAGCAAAGCGATAAACAACGGCGTGCCAAACAAAATGCCGTTTTGGCGAACGAAAAACTTTTGCCCTTGTAATTCGTCCGTGACGGGAACAAATTTTTTGAAAAGACGAATTAAAAAGTTTTTCTCCGGGTCTATTTCCTTATCAGGCGCAAACATCATTTTAATTCCGGTCAAAACCAGAAAAGCGCCGAACAAATAAACAACCCAGTGGAACTGCATCAGCCACGCGCCCGCGCCGATGAAAATCGCTCTAAAGACGAGCGCGCCGATGATTCCGTAAAAAAGCACGCGGTGCTGATATTTCGGCGGAATGGCGAAATATCCGAAAACCAAAACGAAAACGAAAATGTTATCAACCGATAAAGCCTTTTCGATCAGATAGCCGGTTAAAAATTCGAGCGAAACTGTTTTTGCGGTTTCCGCGCCGAAATTAGAGGCGGCGAAATAATAAAGTCCGGTGTTGAAAACAAGCGCCAGCGTCACCCAAACGACGCTCCAGGCGGTCGCTTCTTTAAACGAAACTTCGTGCGCGTTGCGATGAAAAACGCCCAAATCCAGAGCCAGCATCAGCAACACGAACAACAGAAATCCGAGATAATACAAATAATATTCGGCAAACGGAAAAAGCATTCGATAAATCTCCTTTTAAATGTTCAACCGCAAAAGGAAAAACCTTTCACGACTGTGTTTTTTCAGCCGTAAAAGGTCTCGATTCTTTCCCCGATGCGCCGGATTGTTTGGCTTAAACAATCGTATTGACGACGCACCAGACCGCTTTGGGTAATCTACTCCCCCGAATATGTTAAGAAGAGAATAAATAAAACCTTATTTTTTTGTCAAATTTCCAACCGCAAAAAAGCGATTTGATTTCACGTGAAATCAAATCGCTTTTTATTCTTTTAAGGTTTTACTTTTTTAACGTCCGGCGGCTAACTGCAAACGAGCTTCGGCACGCTCAAAACGGTCGCGGGCGTCTTCCAATTCTTCGCCGCTCAAATTTGCCATCGTGCGGTCAATCGAATCAATTTCGGCGCGTGCTGCCGCAGTGTCAATTTCATCGGAAAACTCCGCCGTATCAGCCAAAACCGAAACGCGGTCGTTGCTGACTTCGACAAAACCGCCGGAAACGACCATCCTTCTGATGTCCGCGCCTTTAACGTAAGTCAAAATGCCGGATTTTAAACCGGAAATCAAAGCCGCGTGTCCCGGCAAAATCCCAAGCTCGCCTTCTCTTCCCGGAACCGTCACCGAATCAACCGTTTCGCTGACCACGCTGCGTTCGGGCGTGACTATTTCTAATTTTAAATCTGCCACATTTGTTGAAGGATGAAGGATGAAGGATGAAGGATGAATTTAGGTTTTAAATTCATCCTTCATCCTTCATCCTTCATCCTTTGTTTTACGCTGTTTCGGCAATCCTGATCGCTTTTTCGCGGGCTTCTTCGATTGTGCCGACCATATAAAACGCTTGTTCGGGCATATCGTCGCATTTGCCGTCGAGAATCTCGCGGAAGCCGCGCACCGTGTCTTCGCGTTTGACGTATTTGCCTTCCAAGCCTGTGAACTGCGCGGCGACGAAGAACGGCTGTGAGAAGAAGCGTTGAATTTTACGAGCGCGCGCGACAGTCAGTTTGTCTTCTTCCGACAATTCGTCGAGTCCGAGAATTGCGATAATATCCTGCAAATCTTTGTAGCGCTGCAAAATGCGTTTGACTTCCTGTGCGGTGCGATAATGCTCTTCGCCGACAATATCCGAGCTTAACAAAGTCGAGTTCGACGCGAGCGGGTCAACCGCCGGATAAATTCCGAGTTCGACAATTTGACGCGACAACGCCGTTACGGCGTCAAGGTGAGCAAATGTCGTGGCGGGCGCGGGATCGGTGTAATCGTCTGCCGGAACATAAACGGCTTGAATCGAAGTGATGGCTCCGACTTTCGTCGAAGTAATGCGCTCCTGCATTTCGCCCATTTCCGTCGCCAGATTCGGTTGGTATCCAACCGCCGAAGGCATACGTCCGAGCAGCGCGGAGACTTCCGAACCGGCTTGCGTAAAGCGGAAAATGTTGTCAACGAAAAACAGCACGTCATTTCCCTGATCGCGGAAATATTCAGCGACGGTCAAGCCCGACAAAGCGACGCGCAAACGCGCTCCCGGCGGTTCGGTCATCTGTCCGTAAACCAAAGCCACTTTTGAACCGGCAATCGCGCTTTTATCAACTTTGCTCAAATCAAACGCGCCGGTTTCTTCCATATTATGGTTGAATTCTTTGCCGTAAGTGATAACTTCCGATTCGACCATTTCGCGCAAAAGGTCGTTTCCCTCGCGCGTGCGCTCGCCGACTCCGGCGAAAACCGAATAACCTTCGCGCGCTTTTGCGATGTTGTTAATCAGTTCCATAATCAGAACCGTTTTACCGACGCCCGCGCCGCCGAAAAGACCGATTTTCCCGCCGCGTTTGAACGGCTGAATAAGGTCAATAACTTTGATTCCAGTTTCAAACATTTCAAGCTCGGTGGCTTGTTCTTCAAATGTCGGAGCGTGGCGGTGAATCGGGCTGCGAGTCGCCGAATTAACCGGACCAAGCTCGTCAACCGGATCGCCGATGACATTCATCACGCGCCCCAAGGTCGCTTCGCCGACCGGAACGCTGATTCCCGCGCCGAGGTCAATCACTTTCATCCCGCGCACCATTCCGTCGGTCGGAAGCATCGAGACGGCGCGCACGCGACCTTCGCCGAGATGCTGCTGCACTTCGCAAACGACATCAACGGTCGTCGGCACGTCAAAACCTTCCGAAGTAATGCGCAAAGCCTGATAAATCGGTGGTAAATAATTATCAAATTCCACGTCAACCACCGGACCGATGATTTGCACCACGCGCCCGATCTGGTTTCCGTTTGTTGCTGTAGCAGTAGCCATAATTTAAATAAACTAACTCCTCTTTAATAACTGTTATGAAAAGGCTGGTTAACAAAGAGATAAATTTAACACA
>DASVRD010000140.1:0-5725 GCA_036388775.1 Pyrinomonadaceae bacterium
TAAAAAAAACAAACGCGCGGTCGTGAACAATGTTCACGACCGCGCTTTTGTTTTTTTCGATGAATACTTAAGGCACGAAAGCAGCCGGAGCAGGTGTGTCGCCGTCTGCGCCAAAATGTTGGGCATGGAATCCTGAAGTTGAGCGATTGATATACCATGAGCTTTGCGACGGGCGGAAAACGGCGATGTCGGTTTTCCCGTCTCCATCGTAATCAGCGGCAACCGGCTTGTCTTCCGCAACGCCGAATTGTTCGCCGTAGAATTGATTGTCGGAGCTATTTAATCTGTACCAGCTTGCGGCGCTCGGACGGAAAACCGCGATGTCGGCTTTGCCGTCGCCGTCGTAATCGGCAGCGGTCGGGACGTCTTCCTGCACTCCGAAATTAACTCCGTAAAATGAATTATCCGCGCTTCGCAAAATGTACCAAGCGCCTGCCGACGGACGGAAAACTGCGTAATCGGTTTTACCGTCTCCGTCGAAATCTCCGACCTGCGGTTTATCGCCGTTTGAGCCGAATTGTTGACCGACGAATTGATCGTTGGAGCTGTTTTTTCGATACCAGGCGCCGTCGGACGGGCGAAACACGGCTAAATCGGCTTTTCCGTCGCCGTCAAAATCTCCAGCTACCGGAATGTCGCCGGGCGAGCCGAACTGCGCTGCGACGAATTGATTGTCCGAACTGTTTAAGCGATACCAAAAACCGGCGCGGAAAACCGCAATGTCAGTTCGACCGTCACCGTCGAAATCGGCGGCGGCTGGCAAATCGCCGTTTGCACCGAATTGCGTGCCGCTGAATGAATTATCGGCGCTGTTTTGAATGTACCAGCTCGCGGCGCTCGGGCGGAAAACCGCGATGTCGGCTTTGCCGTCGCCGTCAAAATCAAACGAAGAGTCTTTTTTACCGAGCGCTTCGAGCGCCTGCGCGATTCTGATTCTGGGTTTGGTCATACCGTTGCGCGAGTCGGCGATGGGCTGACCGCTTCTGACCAGAGCTTTGATAAATTTGGTAACGGTTTCGTTCGGCGCGCGCTGTTTGAGAACCGCAAACGCTCCGGCGACGTGCGGCGCAGCCATCGAAGTGCCGGAATAATTTCTGAATCCTTCGCCCGGAACCGAAGAGCTGATCCAGCGTCCCGGAGCGAGCAAAGTCAACTGTGACGAGCCGTTTGAAAAGTTGGAAACGCCGTCGAGAGTCGTTCCCGAACCGCCGTCGTCGGTCGAGCCGACGCTGATGGCTGAAGAAATACAAGCAGGAGCGCCGAGCGCGCCGGTATAGCTGTTGTTGCCGGAAGAAACGATGGTTGCGATACCGAGCGAGCGCAGGTTGTCAATCACGGTTTTGCGCGACCTTTGCGCGGCGTCGCAATTGGAAGAATATTGACCGCCGCCGAGGCTCATATTGACGGAGGCAATGTTCATTGTCGAAGCTAATTCTTTGACGCGCTCAAGAGCTTTTAACTGATCGGATGTGTAAGAGAGAACGCAGGGCGCGGGCGTCGTGCCGCAAGCCGTGGCGTCGTCAACTTTCGAGAAAACCTGAATGGCAACGATGTTGGCGTCTTTGGCGACGCCGCTAAAATTTGCTCCTCTGCCCGCCGCGATTCCCGCGACGTGCGTTCCGTGAGCGCAGCCAGCGATGCTGGTCGTGCAGTTAACGCCCGAACCGACTTCGGTTGATTCGGTCACGCCGCCCGGACAAACGCTTGTCGCGTTTCCGTAATTCGACGAATAACACGCTTCGGAAACGACTTTGCCGCTCAAAAAGCTGTGCGTTTTATCAACTCCGGTATCTAAAATAACAACCGTTTGCCCGGCACCGGAAAAACCGCTCGCCCAAGCCTGCGGAGCGCCGATGATATTGGTGCTTTCAAACAGCGTCGGCGCGGCAAGCTCGTCTTCTTCGATGGTGGAAATTTGCGGATCGTTTTTTAGTTGAACGAGCGATGCGGCGTCTGTTTCAAATGCGAGGAAGGGAATTGATTTGAATTGATCCAAATCGTTGGCGCGAAGAAATTGCAGGCGGTTTTTGAATCTTTCCTGTCCTTCTTTGATTTTTCCGCGCTGGACGGCTGTTTCCTGCCGGGTTAGAGCGCCTTCGGGTTGAACGCTCACATCCAAGCCGACAATCACGCGAACTTTGCTTTTTTGTTCGGCTTTGTTGATCAGCAGTTCAAAGGCTTGCTGCTTTCGCAATCGTTTTTCCGAATTGTCGGGGTTTTGCGCGATGGCGCTCGTTAAAGAAAAGGTTAAAAAGGTGAAAAGAAACGCCGCGAAGGAAAAAGACAATAATTTCTTCATTTATTATTTTCTCTTTTGTTCAGCCGCACAAAACCTTTAAAAAAGAATTTTGGGAGAACTGTGAAATACAGAAATATTTCAGGTTTAAGTTAGAAAGTGAACGCTTAATTTTTAGTGGAATCTATTTATACAGATGTAAGCAATCGGCATTTTGGTTGGCAAGTTTTTTTTAGCTTGAAAAAAGTTTCACTTTCAATACAGCCGAATCGGACGAACGCCAAATAAAATTGGATTACAGCTTTGTGAGTTGGTTTAAGACTGATTTTCGGCATACAATAATCCAATCGAACGCACGAAAGTTACAATAATTTATTAAAGCAATACAAGTCAGTATCACCGAAACCTTCGGTTGGCAGCGGCGTATAATTACTGCAATTTTCTTCGATTAAAAACAAAACTCGGCTCATTAATAAATTTCTCAAGAAATTCGCCAAAGATTCATATGAAACAAAAACCATTTTTCGCTCTCGCTCTGTTGTTTGCAACAGTTTTCCAACTCGTCGCATTGCCGGCGTCGGCTCAGCAATCCAACAAAAACGCTAACTCAGGGCAGTTTAACCGCGCACAATATTCTATCGCGCACAAAAAATTCGTTCTCGATAACGGCTTGACTCTGCTCGTTCACGAAGATCACAGCGTCCCGATTGTCGGCGTTAATCTCTGGTATCACGTCGGCTCGCGCAACGAAAAACGCGGCAAAACCGGATTCGCGCACCTTTTCGAGCATTTTTTCTTTAACGGCTCGGAAAATTACCCGCACGGTTTCCGCGAAGCGATGGACGATCTGGGCGCGAACAACCGCAACGGGACGACCAATGTTGATCGGACAAACTTTTTTGAAGACGTTCCGGTTTCCGCGCTTGAACGCACGCTTTATCTCGAAGCCGACCGGATGGGTTTTCTGGCGGGAAACATCTCAAAAGCGATGCTCGAACGCGAGCGCGGCGTCGTCCAGAACGAAAAACGACAGGGCGAAAACCAGCCTTACGGTCGCGTCGGCAGCGAGATTTCCGGGAAGATTTACCCGTATTCGCATCCGTATTCGTGGTCGGTCATCGGTTCGATGGAAGATTTAAACGCGGCTTCGCTCGACGATATTAAAGAGTGGTATCGAACTTATTACGGACCGAACAACGCCGTGATTTCGCTCGCCGGAGACATCACGCCCGAACGCGCGCTCGAACTCGTTACGAAATATTTTGGCGGCATCGCGCCGGGACCGCCGCTTCCGCGAATGGAAAAATGGATTCCGACGCTTGACCGCAATTTACGCGACGAAATGGAAGAGCAGGCGCCGCAAGCCCGCATTTACCGCGTTTATCACGCTCCGGCTTGGAAAGATATGGAGTCGCAGCATCTCAGACTATTTGCCGATGTGCTTGCGGGTTCAAAAAGCTCGCATCTCGACCGCCGACTTGTTTATGAAAAGAAATTAGCCACTGATGTGAGCGCGGGAGCCGGAGGCGGCGAGTTAGCCGGGCGTTTTACGATTACGGCAACCGTCAGACCGGGCGTTAATCCCGCCGATGTCGAACGCGAGATTGATGCGGTCGTAAATGAATTGCTGGAAAAAGGCGTGAGCGACGAAGAAGTTCGACGGATGCAAAATCGAAATCTGGCAAATTTCCTGCGCGGCTCGGAAACGCTCGGCGGTTTCGGCGGTCGTTCCGACATTCTCGCCGAAAGCCAGACTTACGGCGGCTCGCCCGAATTTTATTTAAATCGTCTCGAAGCGATGGCGACGGCAACGCCCGCCGATGTCAAAACGGCGGCAAACAAATGGCTGCGCGCCAATCATTATACGATGCTCGTCAAACCGTTTCCGAAATTGACCGCCGGAAAAACTGCGGTTGACCGCAAAACTCTGCCCGCTTTGGGCGGCGCGCCGGAAGTGAAATTTCCCGCCATTCAGCGAGCGAAACTCAAAAACGGTCTGAACGTCATTCTGCTCGAACGCCATTCGACGCCGATTGTCAACGTCGCTCTGGCAGTTGACGCAGGTTCGGCTTCCGATTCACCGGCAAAAGCTGGCGCGGCGTCGTTGGCGGTTGATTTAATGGACGAAGGCACAAAAACGCGCGACGCTTTCCAAATCGCCAACGAGCTTGATTCGCTCGGCGCAAATCTGTTTACCGGAAGCGGGCTTGATATGTCGTTTGTCCGTTTGCAGTCAACGTCGGCAAATCTGCGCCCGTCGCTCGGAATTATGGCTGATGTCGTTTTGAATCCGTCTTTTCCCGCCGATTTATTCGCCATTCAAAAGCAGCGTCGTCTGTCGCAAATCGGACAGGAAAAAGCCGACCCGCGCAGTCTGGCAACGAGAGTTTTGCCGAACATTATCTACGGCGCAAATCACGCTTACGGTAAACCGGCTTCGGGCTTTGAAAAATCGGTCGAAGGAATCACGCGCGAAGATTTGATGAAATGGCACGCAGACTGGTTCAAACCCGGAAGCTCGACCGTCGTTGTCACCGGCGACGTAACAATGGACAAACTGCTTCCCGTTCTGGAAGAAAATCTGGGCAACTGGAAATCAGGCACAGCGCCTGCGAAAAATCTTCCGACGGTCGCCAAAACCGCCGGTAAAAAGATTTATCTGATTGATAAACCGAACGCCCCGCAATCGGTTATCGTCGCCGCCCACGTCACCGAAACGAGCGGGCAGACGGAAGATTTGGCGCTCGAACCCGTGATGACAAACTTCGGCGGAATTGCGACATCGAGATTGAACCGCAATCTGCGGCTCGACAAACATTGGAGCTACGGCACGCAGGGGCAAGTCACGAATGCGAGAGGGCAGAGAATCTTTCTCGTTGTCGCGCCCGTACAAACCGACAAAACCAAAGAATCAATGACCGAAGTCGTCAAAGAAATCAACGACATCGCCGGAACGCGACCAATTGGAGGCGAAGAATTTACGAGCATTATGCGTAATATGACTTCTCGTCTGGCGGGCAGATTTGAAACGTTGTCTGCGCTCGAATCGGCGGCAATCAATCAAATCAATTTCAATCTTCCGAGCGATTACTGGTCGAATTATTCAACCAATCTCCGTTCACTGACCGAACCGCAGCTTGCCGCCGCAGCAAAGAAATTCGTCCGTCCGGGCGAAGTCGTCTGGATTGTCGTCGGCGATCTGAGCAAAGTTGAAAACGGAATCCGCGAACTCGGATTCGGCGAAGTCGTTAAGCTCAACGCCGACGGCGAGCCGATTGGAAATTAAGGCTGATTACAATTAATGGAATAAATGCGGAAGTCCGCACAAAGTAAAGGCGTTCAATAGAAAACGTTTTTACTTCGTGCGGACTTCCGCGTTTATCATTAAAAATTGGTTTGCGCATCGTGTAAAACTCTTTGCGCAGGTGGTAAAGCGGCTTGCGCAGCGTGCAGAGTCGTTTGCGCAAGTGAATTTCGATTTGCGCAACG
>DASVRD010000141.1:0-60834 GCA_036388775.1 Pyrinomonadaceae bacterium
GCTGTTGATACCGGCTTTGCCTTTAGCGTTTTACCGAATTTTGCGCTTGAATCCAACAGCGACAGCCCGGTTGTTGAGGCAAAATAGAATTAAAGATTTTCTTTTACTTTGAAAAGCTGCCATTCGCCCGGCAAATTTGCAAAAGATTTAACGCCGTATTCGGCGAACTGCAAACCTGAGCCGGCGACCAAATCTTTGACCGTTCGCGATACCAGAATTTCGCCGATTGCCGCTTCATCGGCTACGGCTTCGGCAAGACGGACGGAGACGCCGCCGACTTTTTCACCGATAAGGTCGCATTCGCCGGTGTGCAGTCCGGTTTTGACGCGGATTCCCAAACGCTGCGCCGAATTTGAAATCGCCTGAGCGCAGCGGACGGCGCGTGCAGGACCATCGAAAGTCGCCAGCACGCCGTGTTCGTCGTAGGAAACTTCGCGTCCTTTGAAAAGCTGGATTTGATGTCGGACAAAGTTTGCCGAACGCGAAACGATGTTCTCCCAGCGTTCGCGTCCGAAGGTTTCAGCCTGCTGCGCCGGATTGACGATGCAGAGCTGCATCACGGTCGCCAGAACGCTGTCGTATTCGGGCGCGTGACGCACGCCGGTTAAAAATTCTTCGATTTCATCGAGAATTTCTTCTTGATTTCCGACAAACGGCAAATGGTCAACGCCCGACAGTTCGACGTATTTGCAGCCGGGAATCTGCGAGGCGACAAATCTGCCTTCTTCGACTTTTAAGCAAGCGTCGCCGCTGCGGTGAATCACCAGAGTCGGTACTTGAATCGTCGGCAAAACATTGCGCACGTCAATGTCGGCGTTCATTTTCGTCAGAGCCAGCGCAGCGCCGGGACTTGCGCCCATTCTCAAATAAGTCGCCCACCAGTTGCGAAAATGTTCATCGTTTGCCAGCGAAGGCGCGCGGTCTTCGATGCCGACCGGCTTGCCCCAATCGCGGCGCATCAATTCGTAAAATTGCTCGCGTTGTTCTGCGGTCGGCGCCCACGGATAATCTTCAGCCCAAATCCGCTTGGCATAAGTTCCGATCATCGTCAAAGCGAGCGTTCTTTCGGGATAAGTCGCGGCAAAAAGACTGCACATCGGTCCGCCTTCGGAAACGCCGATTAAAGCCGCGCGCTCCGAACCGACCGCGTCCATCACGGCGTGAACGTCCTCCATTCTTTGTTCGAGCGTCGGCAGCTCGTTGACCGGAACGCGGTCTGACAATCCCGTTCCGCGTTTATCGAAAAGAATCAAACGCGAAAACGAGGCGAGACGGTTTAAAAATGCTGCAAAATGCGGTTCTTCCCAAAAATATTCGAGATGCGAAACCCAGCCCATCACGAAAACGACATCCAAATCGCCGTCTCCAACGACCTGATAAGCAATGTTTACATCGCCGTTTTGCGCGTAGCGGGTTTCAGGTTTGGCGGGCGCTAATTCCAGAGAAGCGGAAAAGGCAGGAAAGGAATCTTTTGAGCCGATTGATTCTATTTCCTCTTCTCCTTTTCTCCTGTTCTCCTCTTCAAAACTATTCGTTTCTCGAACGCGAAAGCTCGTGCGTTCGGCGACGAAACGATTGGGCGCGTCTTCGATTATTCGAACCTGCGCGGCAAAACGATAACCGCGTTTCGGGACGGTTTCGATAAAACCGACATCTCCCAAAGTTTTCCGCAAAATTGAAATGTTTTGCGCCAGATTGTTTTCTTCGACAAAGCTGTCGGACCAGATTTGCCGCATCATCGCGTCTTTTTCCACCG
The DNA here is from genome assembly GCA_036388775.1 of Pyrinomonadaceae bacterium. Taxonomy (GTDB): domain Bacteria; phylum Acidobacteriota; class Blastocatellia; order Pyrinomonadales; family Pyrinomonadaceae; genus JALZCH01. The sequence continues at coordinate 1,757 of DASVRD010000141.1, forward strand.
AGCGCCCGGCGTTTTCAACCAGCATTAGAAGCGTGTCGAAGATTTTCGGCGGGAGCTGAATCGAATTTGCGCCGTCAAACAGCAGACGTTCTTCAGCGTCGAGCTTAAATCTGCCGAATTCGTAGAGTTTTTTCCCGTTCATAACTTATTCAGAAAAAAATCAGAACTTTCTAAAGATTCCGCACGGTTGGTTCGGCTATCAATGAATACGTTGCAAACGTTTGAGTTTCCGCCGTTTAAGAGAAAGCCGCGCACAGATTGTAACGCCAAACGGCAAAAATTAAAAATCGAATTTCTCCGAACGGGAAACGAAAAATGAATGATGAAAAAAGTGAGAGAAATAGTGATTGAAATCGAGCGCACGCGGGTCGTCGCTTGTCGGCTGCACAGCGTTTCGGTTTTTTGCATCGAGTGCAGAGCAGACTCCGAGTTTGTCGAACCCGCCGAAGCAGCCGCGCTTTGTGAAACGACAGCCGAAAAGATTTTCGCGCTCGCCGACACCGGAGCGCTGCATTCGATAATTGCCGACAGCGGCTTGCCGCTCGTTTGTCTCGGCTCTTTGCTTAATACAAGCTTTGTTTGAAAACCGTCAAGAGATTTACAGGAGGAAATTATTTCTTCCCGTATCAAGTCAACAGTGGCATTCCGATTCAAATAGCTAATTTCCGGTTAATACGCCGAATTAACTATCGCGCCCGAAGTGCCGATGCCCGCGCCTTCGATTTCGTTTCTTTCCTGCAAAATGCTTTGCGCCAGCGTTAACCGAGCCAGAATTTGCATGTCTTGGCGGGTGAATCTGTCGGTCAAATTTCGAGTGCGTTCAAAATCTGCGGCGGCGAGCAAGTTTAATTCCCGACGAAAACGCCAGAGGCTCGATTGCGCGCGCCCGACTCCGAAAACATAAGACATTTCGCCGCTGCGAAAACGAATATCGCGTTTGTTATATTTGCTCAAAACGGCGGTCGCCTGCATCACTTCATTGGCTTGCTCGACGAGCGGGTCGAGCAGCAGAAAAGCTCGATTCGGTTCGACGACGGCGTAACCGGCGACGAGCGAGAGCAACGCATTGGTTTCTTCTTCACTTTGCGGCACGTCGTCAATCAAACGCGCGGCTTCGTCCATCAATCCGGCGGCAGCTTCCCGATCTTCTTTTGTGTTTTTGGCGTGAAAGGAACGCGCCAGTAAAACGAGTTGTTCGATTTGCGCGCTTTTGTTCGTTATTTTGCCGATAATTCTTCTGGCTTCGTCGAATTTACCGTCTTTAACGGCTTTCTGAGCAACAAGCGAATCGAGCAGTTCGAGCGCTTTATCGCGTTCGACTCCCGCCGGAGCTTCGGCTAAAAGCTGGCGGGCGCGCTCGGCTTCGCCGTTTTGAACCATTTGTGAAACCGCGCCCCGATAAATCATTTGACGCATTCCGGGCATTGCTTTCGCCGCGTTTTTGATTCGCTCTTCCGGCGCGGCGTTCGGGTTGTTAATTGCGTTCTGCATTTCCATCTGCTGAGTCTGTTCGCCGGTCATCGTTTTTTTCAGCGACGCTTGTTTTTGTCGCAGCGCGGCGGCGCGTTCCGGGACGAGTTTTTCAAGCGTCGGGAGCAAACGATTTATTTCATTCAACGACGTAAAATTTTTGGCTTGCAGAAAAGCGTCAATTATTTTTCCGGCAACGTCGCGCAGCATTTTGTCGTCGGGCTGGAACGGAGTCTTTTTGGCTGCTGTCGCCGTAGTTTCCGTTACCGTTCTCGGCGGAACAATTGACGGAGGTCTGACGACGGAAAACCGCATCAGAAACTGCGCGGCGGCTTGGCGTTCGTTTTCCTTTTTCGATAAATCGGATTCGAGCAGCTTCGCAACAGCGTCGGCGAGTAACGATTTCGCCGCTTCTTCGTCTTTTAAATGAAGCCTTTGCAGAGAGTTCCAAATTTCGCCGGTTACGCCGTTTTTAGCCAGATTTTCTCTAAGCAATTTTACTGCGCGCTGCGGATCGTTTTGCGCAGCCATCGCGGCGAAGGATTGTTCGAGCCGCAATTCGTTTTGCACCAAAAATTTGCTTTCAAAACCGGGCACCTGCGCCGGTTCGCTTCGCGCCTGGGCGGGCTGCTGCCCGGTTGCAGCGGCGGCTTCGGCAGCGGCTTTTTGCATTTCGGCGACGAGCTGCGCCGGTCGCGTCAAGATCAATAATTCGAGCGCCAAATCAGGGTCACGCCGCGAGACCATCTGCAAAATCAAATGGCGCGGCTGCGACATTTGCATAGACATAAACGGCATTTCGCCTTGTATTTTTTCAAATTCGGCTTGCGCCAGAATCAATTCTTCGGCGGCGCTGCGGAACAAACGGCGGGCGCGTTTTTCGTCACGTTTCCAGAGCAAATCAGCCACATTGGCGTTAATATGCGCGCGGTTTTCCGGGAGCTTTAGAAGCGCCGCCTCGTCAGCCGCGCGGTCAACGAGCGCGACGGCTTTTTTCAGCAGCTCAAGGCGCGCTTTTTCTTTTTCTTCTTTCGACTCGGCGGCGTTTATCGCAGACGTTTGGGAAAACGCTTGCGGGAAAAGAGTTAAATCCAAAGCGATGACGAAAACAAGGCGGCTGAATTTCATTTGTGTTTCTCCTTGAGAGCGGGATGCAAGCGGATTTTAGTTTAGTTTCGATAAAAAGCCAAATTTTTCAATAAAATTTTCGCGTCGGTTTTCAACACGTTTCCTTTGATTAATAGTTTCATTTTTGATTTTCTTTTAAATCTTTTTATTTCGCGTTTAATATCAAACCACCTGTGATTTTGTAAACGTAATGTTATAGGAAAATCTATTTACCGTTAATTTTCTGTAGCGATAGAATTAACGGCGACATCAAATTGCTGAAGAAGAAGTTAAATTTATGCAGACGAAGCAATCCGGCGGCATTAAATCGAGTGAAATTACGTCGGAACAGACTTATTTAAATCGCCGGAATTTTATCAAAACAGCGGTTTTGGCGGGAACAACCTTCGCCACAGCCGGAGTTTATCGCTGGCTCAACCAACCGCCGCTCGCAGTTAAGGAATTGGACAGAATCGAAAACCTGAAAACCGCCGCCGAACCGAACAGCGAAATTACGGCTTACGAAAAAATCACGGGTTACAACAATTTCTACGAGTTTGGAACCGATAAATACTCGCCCGCACGACGCGCGGTAAAGCTCGAAACCAGACCCTGGACGATTGAAGTCGCCGGGCTTGTGCAAAAACCGAAAACTTTCGGAATTGAAGAGCTTTTAAAATTTGAACAGGAAGAGCGGATTTATCGTTTTCGCTGCGTCGAAGGCTGGTCAATGGTGATTCCGTGGGTCGGTTTTCCGCTCAAAAAATTATTGGATTCGGTCGAGCCGCTCGGAAAAGCGAAATACGTCGCTTTTGAAACCGCTTACAATCCGAGAACGATGCTGTCGAGCTTTTCCGCCGGAATTGATTTTCCTTATGTCGAAGGCTTGCGGCTCGACGAAGCGCTGCATCCGCTGACGATTTTGGCGACCGGGCTTTACGGCAAGCTGCTGCCGAATCAAAACGGCGCGCCCATTCGGCTCGTCGTGCCTTGGAAATATGGTTTTAAAAGCATCAAATCCATCGTCAAAATAAATCTGGTTGAAAATGAGCCACCGACAACCTGGAATCTCTCCGCTCCCAAAGAATACGGTTTTTATTCAAACGTCAATCCAGCCGTTCAACATCCGCGCTGGAGTCAGGCGCGCGAACAGCGCATCGGCGAATTCGGCACGCGCGAAACTTTGCCGTTTAACGGTTACGCTGACGAAGTGGCGCATCTTTACGAAGGAATGGATTTGAAAAAATATTTCTAAAAATGCAGGACGTAAAATTTAATAAATTCATTGTTTTCGTAAACTCTCTAATTCCGCTCACTCTTCTCGTGTGGGATGCGGTTTGGCGGCAATTGGGCGCAAATCCGACCGAGTTTGCGATTCGCACGACGGGTTTTCTGACGCTGATTTTTCTGTTGATTACGTTGTCAATCACACCTTTGCGAAAACTCTCCGGGCGCAATGATTTAATTAAATATCGCCGGATGCTCGGATTGTTCGCTTTTTTTTACGGCGCGCTGCATCTTTCGATTTATTTTGCCATTGATCGAAATTTGAGTTTCACAAGTGCGGCTGGAGACATTGTTCAGCGACCGTTTATCGCTTTTGGAATGACAGCATTTTTTCTGATGATTCCGCTAGCCGTGACCTCCACCAACGGGATGATCAAACGGCTGGGCGGAAAACGCTGGCAGCAATTACATAAACTGACTTATCTGTGCGCCATCGGCGGCGTGATTCATTATTATTTGATTGTTAAATCCGACGTTTTAATGCCGCTCGCCTTCGCCGCAATTCTTGCTGCGCTGCTCGGTTATCGCGTTTACGCCGCGAATCAAAAAGCCGCTCAAATGCCGGTCGTCCCAAAACAAAGCAAATTTTAAAAGGCAATCACAGAAAAGCTGCGAATAAAAAACTTTGCGTCCTTTGCGGTTTAATTTTTTCAGAATTAAACCGCAAAGGACGCAAAGTTTTTACGCAGAGGGCGCGGAGAGAATTCGATTCTTGTTTTTCAAATTCTACTGTTGAACCGCATTTTTAAGCTCCAGCGGTTTTAAACGCGCTCAGTTCTTTCTTTTTCGCTTCCATCCGCGCGCCCAAATCCTCAATTTCTTCTTTGGTCAGCGCTTCGCGCCCGTCTTTAAACATTTCGGTTTCTTCTTCTTCGACGTGATGCTCAATGGATTCCTGCAAAACTTTGAGCTTTGCCGTCCAAACTTCGCTTGTCACGTCCATAATCGCCATTTCTTCCAGAAGACGTTTCGCAACGTCGTGTTCTTCAAAGCCTTCAAACGTGATGTCGCGCGTTTCACGATGCTTTTTCAAAACGGGATAAAGAATCGTTTCTTCAATCAGCGTGTGAATTTCCAACTCTTTTTGCAGTTTACGAAACTGTTCCTCGCGCGTTTTCACGGCGCGTTCCGTTGTCGGTTCGAGTTCTTCAAAAATCTTTTCGATTTCCCGGTGATGTTCTTCAAGCAATTTAAATGCGTCCATATTTTTCCTTTCTGAATCCTTGTCGTACACAAATTTCGGTCATTGGCATTTCCGCAATTCGAGTACCAAAACTTTTAAATTGATTAATATTTTCTTGAGCCGGAATCGAAAAAAGAATAAACTTTTTCAAAACATACTCTAAGGTTAAAGGGAAAATCAGTGAACAAAAAAATCTTTGCAGCCGTCGTTGCGGCAGTTTTCATTTTTACAACGAGCGCTTCGGCGCATATCCGCCACATCAAAGGCGTCCGGCAGACGCAGCAGGAAGTCAACATAAAAACCATTAAAGTGGCGGGCAGCGTTTATATGCTCGAAGGTCAGGGTGGAAACATCGGCGTATCCTCCGGCGAAGACGGCTTGGTGATGATTGACACGCAATTTGCGCCGCTCGCCCCGAAAATCAAAGCCGCATTGAAGGCGCTCGGTTCGGAAAAACCGAAATTTGTTTTGAACACGCACTGGCACGGCGATCATACCGGCGGAAACGCCGAATTCGGTGCAGATTCGTTTATCATCGCCCACGTTAATGTCCGCAAACGAATGTCCGTCGCCAATACGCTGATGGGGCAAACAATTCCGGCTTCGCCCAAGCTCGCGCTTCCGGTTTTGACGTTTGAGCAATCCGTTACGCTTTATATGAACGGCGAAGAAGTCCGGCTGGTTCATTTTCCGAAAGGACACACCGACGGCGATACCGTTGTTTTCTTTACCAAATCAAACGTCGTTCATCTCGGCGACGATTTTTTTGCCGGAAGATTTCCGTTCGTAGATTTGAGTAGCGGCGGCAGCGTCCAAGGCTTAATTGCAAATCTGACAAATTTGATTGCTCAAATTCCCGCCGACGCAAAATTGATTCCCGGTCACGGAGTGGTTTCGACGCTTGACGATTTAAAAAACTATCGTCAAACAATCGTCGAAACAACCGACATCGTGCGTCAGGGAATAAGCGGCGGCAAAACTCTGGAACAGCTTAAAAAAGAAGGCTTGCCCGCGAAATACGCATCCTGGGGAGCGGGCTTTATCAAAACCGACCGCTGGATTGAAACGATTTTTAACAGCTACTCGAAACAAAGCTAAAAGTTTTGACGAAAAATAAAAAAGAACTTCCAAAGTTGGAAACTCTTTTTTATTTTTCCTTCCAATGTTCAACGACATGCCAGATTTCGCGCGACAACTCGATTCCCGTTGGAAAATGCGCTAAAAAATCCGCACGTAGTCGCGTCGCATCGTTTTTTAAATATTGATTAAGCGATTCCTGATTGTGAGCTTCGTAAAAAATGCGATAACGGTTCTTGGTTGAGCTTGTAAATTTCGCGCCGCGAAAATATCCGGTAGCGAGCAAATCGGGAATGTGCTGCTCGCGCATATATTTCTCGTATTTTTCGATTAGCTCCGGCGCGACAATCGCGGTTATTTCATAGATAACAGTTGGGGGCATAATTTAATTCGTTTCAGATTTCATCAAATCAGCGGGCATTCGGAGTTATTGATTTATTTGTTTGTTTCTTTTGGTTTGAAAACGTAGGTTTTACGCCCGCGAACAACTAATTTCGACTGTTTGGTTTTGACCTTCAATTTTCTGTCTTCGGGCGCCGCGTCGTTTGCATCAACATAAAAACCGAGCGTATAAGTTTGGCGCAGCTCTTGAGCGATTGCGGCGAGCGCTTCGTTTACTTTTTCAACGTTGTTAGCTTGTCGGAAAGACGCGCCGCTTTTTTCCGCGAGCGATTTCATATATTCGAGAGCGTTCCATTCGGGTGCGGGTAAAATCCCGCGCGGGTAAAATCTTTGTTTGTCATATTTGACTGTGTAAAAAAGCGCGTCGAGTTCGGCAACCGCGCGGAGCGTGCTTTTATAGCTCGCCTTTTCGCTTCCCGTGTCCAGACCGTCGCTTAACAAAATAACGGCTTTACGACCCGGAATTTGACGACTAACTTCGACGGCGTATTGAACCGCATCATAGAGTTGCGTATTAACATAATATTTAACGATTTTCCTGCCTCGCATCATTTCGACTGTTTGTTTAGCCTGTTTTAGGTCAACTCCTATTCGGGCGTTTTGAATTGTTTTTCTCAAAACCGCCTGGTCGCTCGTCCAATTCGGCAAAAGCGGTTTTATCTGTGCATCGAAAGCGATGGGCAGCACTCGGTCGTTCGGTTTGAGTTGATCAATCAAAGCCAGAGCAGAGCTTTTAATGTCTTCCAGACGCGAGGCGGTCGAGCCGCTCGTGTCCAAAAGCAGCAAAACTGAAAAAGGCTGTTCGCTCGATTCAAAATACTCGATTCTGCGTTCGCGTTCGTTATCGAAAAGCTGAAAATCCGAAACCTTCAAATTGGCGACGAATTTTCCGTCCCGGTCGGCAACGCTGACCGGGACGGAAACCAGATTCGAGTCAACGCGAATAACGTCTTCAGTATCGGCGGGCGGATTCGTTTTTTCAGCCGTTTGCTGCTGTGCCGACGCGGAATAAACAAGGAGGAAAACAACGATTGCTGCTAAAACACGCATAATTTCTCCGGCAGCCTCCTCAATCAATTATTTTAACGACAATTAAAGTCATATCGTCGTGCTGTTTTGCGCCCGCCGCAAAACGGTCGGCTTCTTCGATTAAATATTGGAGCATTTCCGCAGAAGACAAATTAATTCGCTCGCGGATTGCTTCAATCATTTGTTCTTCGCCCCATTCTTCCTCAGCCGGATTCATCGCTTCCGAAATTCCGTCGGTAAAACCGACCAGCAAATCGCCGGGGCGCATTTCGATTTCGCCTTGTTTATAAAAAATAAATGCGGGCGGCAGCATTCCGACAACCGCGCCGCCTTCTTCGAGACGAACCAGCTCGCCTTCTTTTCTGAACAAAAACGGCGGATTGTGTCCGGCGTTGACATAAGCGAATTTGCCGGTTTTCCTGTCGTATTGACCGTAGAAAAACGTGGCGTAGCGATTTGAAGTCGAAGCGTCGTAAACGAGCTTGTTGACCTGGCTCATCAGCGCCGCCAAATCGTCGCTGTAGTGAATCGCCTGCCCGCGCAGGCTGGCTTGCAAGCTCGCCATCAAAAGCGACGCTGCGATTCCCTTGCCGGACACATCGCCGATGGCGATTCCGAATTTGTCATCCGACAATTCCAAAAAATCGTAATAATCACCGCCGACGCCCAAAGCCGGACGACACGCGCCCGAATAATCCAAGCCTTCAATGTGCGGTAAATCCTGCGGAAACAATCTTTCCTGCACTTCTTTGGCGATTTCGACTTCGCGGTTGAGACGTTCGCGCTGGACGGCTTCGGCGGCGATTGTTTCCGTGAGGTGGCTGTTTTCGAGCGCCAGCCCGGTTTGCGCGGCGACCGAACGCAACAGACGTAAATCGTTTGACGTATAAGGCGCGTCCGACCGTTTCGGACTCAAGCTGATAAAACCCGACAATTTTTCTTTGACGCCGACGGGCAGAAGAAGCTGCGAATTTAAAGTTTTTAAGATTTGGCGCTCGTCGTCAGCCGCTTGCCGGTTAACCCAGTTTTCCGGGTCGTCCGCATAGATCGTGAGCGGCTCGTTTCGTTTTAAACGCTCGATAAGCGCGTCGTTTTCCGAGAATGAAACCAACGGAACACCGTCGAAGCCGAGCGCATAGGCGGGATGAAATCCGTCACCGTTTTTGAGTAAAAGCGCGACTTGCGGAACGTGCAGGCTTTCGGAAATTCGATGCGAAACCGTTTCCAGAAGCGGTTTTGTTTCGACCATCATCCGCACATCTTCGCTCAAATCCGAGAGGATTTGCTCTGCATTATAAGCCTCGCGGAAAAATCGGCGGTCAATCCAGAGCTTAAATCGTTCCGAGCTTTTGGTAAATAAAAATGTTAATCCGATCAGCGCGATAAAGATTGGAATCTGCCACAGCAGACTGAGCTGACCGATAAACGGCACGATTGCAACGAGGGCGACAATCGGAAGCAAAATTTGCAAAACGGCGACCGTATTTTTCGCCAGCGCGTATTGCAAGCCTTGTCGAACAACGACCGAAACGTCCATCGCGCGCTGCACGACAATTACGTAAGCCATCGTAATAGGAAAAAGTGGAATCGCCAGAATCGCCGCCAGCGCCCACCAAAACGGCACAATATCGAAAAACGAACCTTTGCTGCCGGTCGCCAGGCTGTACAAAACAACCGAAAACGGGGGTAGCATTGCGGCGGTTGTTCCGGCGAGCATTACGCGCAGACGGCGACGCGAGTCCGGGTTTTCAAGCGTCCCCGATTTGACGCCGACCGCGGCGAAAAACAAGCTGATCGCCAAAATGTTGATAATGCCGCCGATTTTGTCGTAAGCGTAATCGAGCGATTTAATCGCTTCGGGCGGGTTAACGTTCAAAAATATTTCCGTCAAATCGAACAGCATCAAAATCAGTTGAAACAAAAGCGGTGCGATCAATATCCATTTCGCCCAAGGAAAGCGGCGGTCGAGCGATAAGCGTTCGGGAAAATAAATGCCGAAAAGAAACATCGCCAGCGCCCAAGTATTAAAGAAAATGATGCGGTAAAAACCGAAAATCGTGCGGTCAGGATAACCCTCAAATGCAGTCGAGCTGATGCCGAGCAGCAATAACAACAGCAGCCACGCCACAAAATCGCGCGGGCGCACCGCGACCACCCAAAAACCGAGCAAAATGCAGATAGTCGGCAGAAAATAAGTATAAAGCACCGTAATCAGAGATTGGCTGTAATAACGGAAATTTCTGTCAGCGGCTTTTTTGAGCGTCACGGCGACTTCGCGCTGCTCGGTTGCGCCATTTTCGGTTTGTCTCGAAAACAAAAAGCGAGCTGTTTGTTCCGGCTGCAAGCTGGTGATTTCTCGATAAAAATCTGTCTCGTTCTCGAAAGTTTTGCCGTTGATTTCGACGATTCGGTCGCGTACGCGAACGCCCGCGCTCTCGGCTTCGGGCGTGACCGCAAGAACTGCGCCGCCGGCGTAGGTAAACGGCAGCAAATTCAATTTCGAGACGATCTGACTGCGAAACCCGGCGGCGACGTAATGAAGCGTCAAAACCGTGCCGACGAAAAGGAACAACACGAGTAACGGAATGTAAAGTAAGCTCGGCTTTTTTTTCATAAATTTTGGGGAAGCGAATATTAACGCATTATTTTCTACTCCAAAACACACGTTTTGGCAAAACAAAAAGGCAAGCATCTTTAAACGGTGATGCTTGCCTTTGATAACTTTAGTTAAGCGGCGTTTTTAAATTGAGATTTCGTTTAGAAAACTTGTTCCGGCTTTTAATTGCAAATCGAAATTTTCGCAGATTGTTTGCCCGATGTCCGCTAATGATTCGCGGGTTCCCAAATCAACACCGGCTTTGATGTTTTTGCCGAAAACAAGCAGCGGGACGTATTCGCGCGTATGATCCGAACCGCGAAAACCGGGATCGTTGCCGTGGTCGGCGGTGATGATTAATAAATCGTCGTCGCGCATCGCATTTTCAATTTCCGGCAGACGCGCGTCAAAATGTTCCAACGCGCGGGCATAGCCTTCGACATCGCGCCGATGTCCGTAAAGCATATCGAAATCAACCAGATTCGAGAAAATCAAGCCGCGCGAGTTTTTGTTCAAAGCCGCGACGGTTTGATTGATTGACTGGTCGTTGTTTTTGGCTTTCAAATCTTCGGTCACGCCTGCGGAATCGTAAATCGAAGCTATTTTGCCGATGCAAATCACGTCCAAGCCTTTTTCCTGTAAACCGACCAGCAAATTTTCGCGCGGCGGCGGCACTGCATAATCGTGGCGGTTTTCGGTGCGTACGAAATTGCCTTCTTCGCCTAAGAATGGACGCGCGATCACGCGCCCGACGCGGTGTTCTCCGTCTAAAATTTTCCGGGCGGTTTCACAGATTTCATACAGCCGCTTGATCGGAATCACTTCTTCGTGCGCAGCGATTTGAAACACAGAATCTGCCGACGTATAAACAATCGGCTTGCCGGTTTCGATATGTTCCGAACCAAGCTCGGCGATAATTTCGGTGCCGGAAGCCGGAATGTTTCCTAAAATCCCGGGAACTTTGGTTTGGCGGACGAAAGTTTCTATAACTTCGGGCGGAAAGCCTTTCGGATATGTCGGAAAGGCTTTTTCCATAATGATTCCGGCAATTTCCCAATGTCCGGTCGTTGTGTCCTTTCCGTTCGAGCGCAAAGCGCATTTGCCGAAAGAGCCGCGTGGATTTTCAACGGCGGATAAATCCGGCAGCGGGCGAATATTTCCCAATCCCAAACGCTGTAAATTCGGCAAATAAACCGGGCGCGCGGCGAGAACGTGCCCCAAAGTATCCGCGCCCGCGTCGCCCCAACTTTCAGCGTCGGGCATCTCGCCGATTCCGACGCTGTCTAAAACAATCAATAAAATTCGTTTAAAACGTTCGCTGCTCATTTTTAATATTTCGTCGTGTTCGTTCGATAATATGTCATAACACGCCGAAAATAAACAAAAAGGAGAAAAAGGTCTGCCGATCCCCTTTTCTCCTTTTATTGAATTTTAAATTATTCGGTTTTCAGCGTTTCCGCTGTCCCGTTATGAAACAGTTGTGTTTCACAGATAGTACGTTTTTCAGACGCTAAACCGTTCGGCATACAAAGAATGAGGAGATACTCTTTGCAGCTTCGGTATTAGCGAGCGCGTCGCGCAAAGTAAAATTCGAGTTCCCAAACCATCGTTGCTAATAATCTGTTAATGAAGTACATATTTTCACTCTCCCGCAATCTAAAGTTTCAAACCACTTGCCGTGTTATAGCAATTTTGCTGCCACACTTTAAAGCGTAAAATCGTGCGAAAAAGTATCAATTTATTTTCAGTTTATTTTCAGTTTATTTTTCCGCCGTGTAACCTTCGCGCGCCTTTACCTGCGCACCGGCGGGAACGCCTTTGAGCTGAACCGAAATGCGGCGAAAGCTGCCGTCGCGTTTTTGATTGTTCGAGTAATAACCGAGGCTGTATTGTGTGCCGATTTCCGTCGCAACCTGCGCAAATGCGGCACGCGCTTCACGTAATTCGTCAATCGGAAACGTTTTGCCGCCGGTGGCGCGCGCCAGATTTTCCATTTCCAAGCGCGCCATTCGATACAGCTTGCGGCTGATGTCCATACGTTCAAACTGACCGAGACTGCAAAAATCTTCGAGCGGCGGCAGCGAGCCTTTGGCTTTCGGAACGAGCAATTTGCGATAGCGGCGAAGCTGGGTTTTGGAAAACCTAAGCGCCGTTCCGTCGTCGCAATCGCCGAGCACGCGCTCTTCGACGAAATCTTCGGTATTTAATTGAATAAAATACGTCGCCAAACCGCGTTCTCGGATGCGTTCTTCGGCGTCCTGAAATTCAATCACGCTCGTCGAATCAACTCCATCGGTCAAAGCGACAATCGCCCGCCGTCCGCGTAGCTCCGGCTTCGGATTTTCGTTGAAAATCTTATCGGCGATTTGTTCCATCGCTTCGTAAAAAGGCGTCCCGTTGCTGGTCTGCACATTTGCGAGCGCAGATTTCAAAGCCTCGCGGTCATCGGTTAACTCAGAAACAACGTCAACCGCCGCTTCACGCTTTCCCGCAAAAACCGCCGATCTAAAAGCCGCAATCGCAACTTTATCGCCCGGACGAAGCGCGTCAATAAATACCTGCGCCGAACGCTGAATCAGATTTAATTCTGAACGAGTCGAGCCTGACGTGTCGAGCAATAAAGCGATTTCAAACGGCGCTTCGGTCGTCGCAAAGCTCTCGATTTGCTGTGGCACTCCGTTTTCGAGAACCACGAAATTGCTCGGTTTAAGTCGCGCCAACGGCTTTCCGGCGCGATCAGTGACAATCGCCGGGACATTAACCAATTCGGTTTCGACGCGCAAAACATCATTGTCTTCTTCGACTGTTTCTATTTTTGCGGGCGGCTGAGGTTTCGGCACATCTTTCGGTTTGCCGATTTGCGCTGAGATTTCCGCGCAAAACACGAAACATAAAACGAAAATCGCCGTCGCCTGCCAGATTTTTATTCGTTTGGGAATCATTTGCTTTGAGTAATACACGCTGCAAAATTAGATTCGGTTTCTTTATTTTGAGCCGCTTCGATTCAGATAATAACCGCAAACGCAGAGCAAATTAAAGTCGCCGACAAGCGGCTTGACAGATTGCGCCTCCGTTTTCTAGGATTAAGGTTCGTCGTTGAGGCAAATTCGCACACGGGCGCTCACGGCAAAATGCAAGTTTGACAATCGAACATTTTAAGCAAGTAATAATCTTGCTCGCGCACAAAAATTAATCGGCAGGATGAATTCTTGCTCACAAAAGTTTGCGCGTCGGGTTCGCGTCGCCGGTTTGCTTCAACGGCACACGCGCAGCGCACTCGAAAGATACGGGCATGTACGTCAATTGGTAGACAGCTTCCCTTACAAGGAAGAAGTTAGGGGTTCGAGTCCCTTCGTGCCCACCAGTTTTTATAGATTTTTAATTCCCTATCTACCTTTTGTAGATAATTCCTTTCTTTTTCAATTTGTGTTTTAGTTTTAGAGCCTCCAACCCGGAAGGCTCTTTTTAGTTTATGATATTTTATCCATCGCAAATCAGGTGTCAATTCATAGCAACTGAAAACGCTACAACTAATAAAATAATTGCTAATTCAATCTTCTGACATTGACCTTCTTCAATAATCGGCGTATAAAATTTCTTATTAGCGAAACCCAAAATTCGCTAATCTCCAACCGCAAAAAGTTGCCGTAAGCCTAAAGGGAAATCAATACAACAGAAGTTAAAGGAACTGTAATGGACGTAATCATTTACTAGACATCGGTCTTTTGATTGCTTTATTTCTTAATGAAATTTCGATGAGGGTAATTCGCATCGAGAAGTAAAACTGTGCTTTTAGCAGCCCGACAGTTCTAATCTATTTTTTCCATAACTAAATATTAAATATCTGCCATTTCTCCCGGCGCGCTCAGACCAATTTTAATTTCCCTGCGCCTGAATTAATTAAATTGTCAGACACCTTTTTCATTTCTTTAAATTATGATTGATTCAGAAACTCTTCCTACTATTGAGGGTAATAGACTTTATCTGCGATGGCTTATTAACGACGATGTTGATTCTCTTTTTTCTATTTTCTCAGACCCACAAGTAATGCAATATTGGAGTTCGTTACCGCTTGATAACAGAGATGCCGCTGAAAAGCTGCTTGCACACATCCACGACAGCTTTCATAAACGAACTCTTTTTCAATGGGGAATTGCTAAACGCTCTGACAACCGGATTATAGGAACTTGTACGCTTTATCACATTGATAAGGATAATCGTCGCGCTGAAATAGGTTATGCGCTTGGAAGCCGGTATTGGGGAAATGGTTATATGCAGGAGGCTTTGACATTACTAATCAATTTTTGTTTTGGCAGTTTAAACTTACACAGATTGGAGGCGGATGTTGACCCGAAAAATATTTCATCAATCAAAACGTTGGAGCGGCTTGGTTTCCTAAAAGAAGGTTATCTGCGAGAAAGATGGTTAGTCGGCGGAGGAGTTCAAGATTCGCTGTTTTACGGACTTTTGAAAAACGAATGGCAGTAAACTTATGCAGGGTGAAGATTATTGAATGCTTTGAGAGAATCTTTTTGTTAATTTAAACTAAAAGCTACGGTAGTTTGCCTCTTCGGCAATCTGCAAGATAAATTAAGAAAGGCTGCAATCTCACTTTTATCTGAAGGAACATTCAAATGAATCGGCTAGTCGTTTTACTCTTGCTTCTTATGGCAGTAAATTCCGCTTTGGCTCAACAATCAAAAACGTCGCCAGCCAAGCCAAAACAATCTGGAAAACAAACACAGAAGGCAGAACCAAAGAAAAATTCCGATGATAATAGTCCACGACCAAAAAAAATGATTCTGTCTTTTTCTAATCCTGAAAAGATGTTTCAAATCTTGGAAGGCAGATGGATATTTGTCGAAAATGATTGTGCTAATGCTTACACCGTAACAGTTGCTTCAGACCATAAAACCATTAAATTCACCTATGCCAAACCAGAAATGGTAGATGGAGTAGAAAAGACGGATTTCACTTACAATGTTCTAGAAATTGGCAGTTATTACATCAGAGCGCAAATTATTGGAGAAAAGCGATTGACAGATGATGGTAAACCTGTTGTTTGGGATTTCTACTTTCTTTCAAATGATGAATTTCGCTGGCACAGAGCAGATTGGGAACAGTTTGCTGTGACACCTTCCGTAATTCGCTGTAAAGATAAACCAAGTTCGATTGCTCAAATTCAGTAATGATAGTTCAAAGCCGAAATTGATTATATGCAGATATATTAATTCAAAACGGGATTCCGCCACTCGCCGGATGTCCCTCTGGTTGCCAAGCTCGTCCTTAAACCTAATTCTTGCATAAAATTTCCCGTTTCTTTCCAACACTGTTCCAGTGCGTTCACTTGCCATTTTTGTCTACCTTTTTATCCACCTTTTGGTTTGGCGGATAAGGAAATTTGAAGCTTACTTGACAATCAAAATGTAGAATCGCTATCTTAAACATTCGCAGTAGGTCGTGTTTTACCGACCTGCACTGATTTTTTAAGAATCGGGTATCTTGTAAAGGCTAAATTATGCCCTTACGAAGGAAGAGGTTAGGGGTTCGAGTCCCTTCGTGCCCACCGGTTTGAAAATTTGAGATTTCAAAATTGAGATTTGAAATCTTACGCTGCGGGATCGTAGTTCAGTTTGGTTAGAACGCCAGCCTGTCACGTTGGAGGTCGCGGGTTCGAGCCCCGTCGGTCCCGCCATTAATCTCTTTATTATCAACGCTTTCTGAGCCGTCATTTTGGCGGCTCTTTTGATTTTCGGGGGATATAGCCATTTTTGTACCCATACCCTCCAACTCATCAACCAGTTTCCCGGCAATGAGTTCAGTAGTTTGCCGCGTAAACTCCGGCGACAGACGTTTGTACCGCTCAAGCTCATCCGACCGGTGCCCAGTCATCTTGGGGATAATCGCATCGAAAACGCCTTCAATGAAAAGCATCGTCGTTGCGAAATGCCTGAGGTCGTGAATTCGCAAATCCGTTATTCCCGCTAAATCCCGAATTCTTCTGAACCGCTTACCAATATCCCAATCGTGCGGCTTCTGAAATTCTGCCACGTTGCGGTATCTGACATTCGGGCGAGCCGAGCGGGATAAAAAGAATGATAAACACGAAAATAGTGTTGACGGTCGGTTCGACGAAGAATACCTCATAGCCGAACCACAGCGAAAAGAGCGTAAGGGTTAAACCGATAAAAAATCCGATCCCGGGGAATCTCATATTTTGCTTTTTGCTCCTCAAATGAAATGTGAAAAGTCACGCCCTTTCGGCGTTTGCCGATTTTCAGCACAATTTAGTTTTTATTGAATCACCTGCGGTCTCGCGCTTAGCAGCACTTACATCACATTTACTTAACGCACCGAAACGGAGCGAAAACTATCATCGCTTTAAAAAATCTCTAAGAAAATTTTCTGTATTACTGAAACGCAATAAGAAAACAACGGAATTCGACTAGTAAAACAAAGATGATTCTCAAAATCATCCTTCGATCAGTCTTTTGAGCTTCAAGACCGAGCGCGGATTATCGAATAAAACAGACTTCACAGTCTCTGTTCAGAAAGCGTTTGAAGATGTCCTCAAGGAATTAACACAAAGTTAATATTTTTTTCTTGACAGCCGGTTGAAATACACGTACATTGCTTGGCGTCAGCATAGAAACAAGTTATTTCACACTTATCCTAAAGGAATTATAATGAAGCGATTTCTCTCGTTTCTGGTTTTAGAACTTCGATTTTCTTATTTGGAAAAATCTATTGATCTTTCGAGAATCGGTGTCGAGTTGGGAGCTTTTAAAAACAACCGAGTCAAATAAAAACCGTCAATCTCCAATTTTAGAATTGCAATCCGGTTTTTCGTTTCAAAGAAAACTAAAAGAGAAAAGAAATTACAAAAGATAAAAGCCCGGTCTCTCCCGTGTAGCTGTAACTACTCTGAAAGAGAACCGGACTTCTATAAAAATCGCCTGCGGCTTATCTGGTAAATGCGCCGCGAAGCAGGACTAGACCACCTGCATCCTACCGCATTTATCCAACCAATGGCAAGACGCTGAAAGTGTTTTTTACAAAAAATACAACGGGTGATCTGCGCCCCGAATTTCAGCAAAACATTTAACAGCCGTCAAGCTGATTTTTACTGCATTTAAAAATAAAAGTTATGTCCAGAAGAAAAAGAGAAGCCATTGCTTGCGCCGCGACTCAAGCAAATACCGAAATCAATTCTGCTTGGAAGAAATACACC
The DNA here is from genome assembly GCA_036388775.1 of Pyrinomonadaceae bacterium. Lineage (GTDB taxonomy): Bacteria > Acidobacteriota > Blastocatellia > Pyrinomonadales > Pyrinomonadaceae > JALZCH01. The sequence goes on from DASVRD010000141.1 coordinate 19,139, forward strand.
GGAGCGAAACAGATCGGAATCGCCGGGGTTTTATTGATGCTAGCGGTTTTTGGAGTTGTCGGTGCATATTCGGAAAAGTATAAAAACTCGTTTGCCGCCGCAAGCGAATATTCCGCCAACCCTGCGCCTAATGCCGCCGCAATTCAAACGGCGACGCCGCAGCTTTCTAAAGAATACATTTATGCCGGAGGAAGAATGCTGGCTGTCGAAGATAAGAACGCTTCGGCAGTTCCGCCCGCCGATTTAGCCGTCTGGCGTCCCTCGAACGGCACTTGGTATGTGATGGGTCCGGGCGGCGGCTTGCAAGGCGCCGCTCAATGGGGATCAAACAACGGCACTGATCCAGACGATGTGCCAGTTCCGGGAGATTACGATGGAGACGGGAAAACTGATTTCTCCGTTTTCCGTCCTAATGCCGGCTACTGGTACATTTTGCGCAGTTCCGACAATACTCTGCTCGCTTATAACTTCGGTATCGGCACAGACAAGATAGCTCCGGCGGATTACGACGGCGACGGGAAAACCGACCCGGCAGTGTTTCGCAATACAACTCAATTCTGGCACATCCTGAAAAGCTCCGACGGATTGTGGATCAATCAACAGTTCGGCGTCCAAACGGACAAACCGGCATCAGCCGATTATGACGGGGATGGAAAAGCAAACATCGGAGTCTGGCGCGATTCCGCGGGAGCTTTTTACTGGCTCGCCCTGGATAATTCGACTCAGGGAGGAACGTTCGGTCAATCTGGAGACAACCCGGTGCAAGCAGATTATGACGGAGATGGAAAAGCTGATTTTGCTGTTCGGCGCGGCGCTGCTTGGATTATTAAACAAAGCTCGAACAATCAATCTGTGACGTATAGTTGGGAACTTGCTACTGACAAGGAAGTTCACAACGATTACGACGGGGATGGGAAAGTGGACATAGCGGTCTGGCGCGATAGCACCGGTGTTTGGTACATCCGAAACAGCTCAACTGGGCTAACTAGAACCGAGTGGTGGGGGATGTCAGGAGATATTCCGGTTCCGGTTTTTTATCGCAGATAGCTTCAGGAATTTTAAATTTGAATTAAAAACGGCTCATTAAGCGAAAGCATTAAATAGAAATTTTACTTTTATAGAGAGAACATATTATGAGAAACCGACAATTGCTGTTAAGCATCCCGCTTCAGAGATCAATTAACTTTTGCCTTAAAAGTGATTTAATTCAAAAGTTTATATTCATAGCAGTGCTGATGTTTATAGGTTTAATTCCGGTGACTTTCGGGCAGGTTATCAACCAAACCCATAATAAAGCCGATCAGATTTTACGCAGCACCGGGCGCGTGAATCCTTCAACTCTCGGAATGGAGATTTCCATTCCTCTCGGTGGTTATGCGGGACGCGCTGGCAACGATAAACCTTTGACTTTAGAATATTCGTCAAAAGTTTGGTCAACCTTTCTGCCTGATGGTTGGCAAACCGGTACGGGAACACCCGTTACGGACCTTCGACCCTACTTTGCCAAAAAATCCGTCAGTGGCTGGACATCTTCATTGGGTGCCCCTGTAATAGAATTCTCCGATGATATCTACACCGACCAAGGGCGGCTCTGGGGAGGTGAACCCTATACTAATCCCTATTATGTTAAACGCGTTACGGTCACAATGCCGGACGGCTCAGCTTACAATTTACGTCAGGACGATAATCTTTATGTGTATAACTGGAGTGTTATCGATAGGACGGGAACTTATCTGTCGGTTGACGGCTCAAAGATGCGTCTCGTGGTCAATAGCTCGCAGAGCATTTTTTATTTGCCCGACGGCGGACGTATTTTCTTCGATGGTAATTATGCATTGACCTCATACATTGACCGCAGCGGCAACAAAATAACTTATGCCGGTAGTTCGGGGCAATGGACTGACACTTTAGGCAGAATCCTAACCAATCCTTTGTTGCAATCCCAACCAACGGAAGGCACGCAGGTTTATCAATTCCAGGGCTTTAACGGGCTAAACCAGCAGGCGCAATTCATCTGGGCGAAGCTCAGTACCCAGCAGCCGTCTCCGGCTTATATGACCAACAGGTTTTGCCTTTCATTCACGGATAAGAATCTGCCGACCGGCTCAACAATTCTATTTACGGTGGTGGGGATACCAACAAATGCGTGCGATCCTTTTACCACGCCGTTTGATCCGATTGTTTTAACCGAAGTTCGTTTGCAGAATGGCTCGGCTTACAAGTTCCACTATAATCTCCACGCCGAGATAGACAAAATCGAGTACCCGACCGGAGGATACGAAAGATTTGAATACGGGCAGATTACGCCCGTCCAATCAGCAAATGACTCCGGTTACGATCAATTTAATCGCGGTGTAAAAAAACGCTGGATAAGTTCCGACGGGACAACAACCGCCGAAGTTCTCTGGAAATATGACGTGACGCGGGTAAATCAAGGGCTGTCGACCGATTATTACAAAATAAGAACGACCGCGCCGGACAATAGTTACACGGAACGATATCTGTTAGACCAGGATTCCGATGTCGAATCGCCTTACGGGTTCGGCAATATCGCCGTCGGGCGCCCTTATGAAGAAAGAGCTTACTCGAAGACCGGGCAATTACTCAGAAGAAATTTGACTGAATGGACGCAAACCGGCGCATTGCCGGGCGGTTATGCAACCGCGACGCGAGATATGCGTCCAAGGCGAGCAGTTGAAGTGATTTTCGAGGAAAACGACGCCAATTATGCACTCATCAAATTGACTGAAACCGAATATGAGCAGCCGGGGCAAAACAATGTTCCGACTGACTCCAAATACTTTGCCGCCAATAACGTCAAGCGAGTAAAAACTTATCATTACAAAGCAATCAGTAAAACGTGGGCGGCGGATAACGCGCGAACCGTTAGCGATTTCGTCGGGCAGTTTTCCGGGGTGACTCCGGCAAGCATCGCGGAAAACGATTATTTTTACGACCCCGTGGGGAGCGAAACTTATTTGACGCGAAACATTACCGGATTAGTCACCGAACAACGCATTCTCGACCCGGCAAATTCAAACGCTGTAGTAGCGAAAACGCAAATATTTTACGACGAAGCGACTTATCAGTTGCCCACAACCGGAACGATGCCGACGGGCGCGACGAATTCATGGGTTGATTTGACGCAGAGCAATCAACTCGGTTTAATCGGAAGCAAGCGGGGACTGCCGACGACAATCCGCTCTTACCGGGACGTTGCCAATAATCTTTATATCGAAACGCGCAAGTTCTACGACCAATACGGCAATTTGAGAAAGGCGCGCGACGGGCGCGGAAATGACAGCGAAATCGAATACTCTGAGGATTACGCTTTCGCCTATCCGACAAAAACGACTACGGCGGCGGCGGGCACCGATTCGACGCGCGGGGCGACGAGCGGTCTAGTCACAACCATGACTTACGATTTCAACAAGACGACAAGTCAAGGTTCGGGTTTGCCCGTTTCAACGACCGATCCGAACGGTTTAAAAACCGTAATTGAATACGACGCCGCTTTGCGCCCGTGGAAAGTGACGCCGCGTGACGCCGCAAACAACAACATCGTCGGAGCGATTACGGAAACCGATTACGGAGTGCCGGATTCGAGCGGAGCCAACATTGGACGGCTTTCCGCCGGGCAGAGATTCGTTCACAGTAAAACTCAGATTGACGCCGCGAATTGGGCGGAAAGCTGGACATGGTTCGACGGATTGGGAAGAACCGTCAAGACGCAAAAGAAAGATTCCGCCGGAGATGTCTTTGCGGTCACAAGCTATGACGAGATGGGTCGAGTCAAAGAAGTCTCGAATCCGTTCAGAAACGTCTCCAGTCCGAGCTGCGCGACCAATTTGCAATGTACGACGACGACTTACGATGCGGCGGGCAGACTTTGGAAAGTAACAACGCCGGATGGCGCGTTTGTGGAAACGACTTATAATTTGGCGACGACCGGAAACCAAATCGGGACGGTCGTCACGGTTAAAGATCAGGCATCGAAAGAACGCCGTTCAATTACGAACGCGCTTGGACAACTCATGAGAGTTGACGAGCCGGATGTTTTGCAGTCGAATCAGCTCGGCTCCATCATTAGTCCGTATCAAGCCACCGTTTACAGTTACGATCCGCTCTCGAATTTGAAAACGGTCACGCAAGGCTCTCAGACCCGCAGCTTTGTTTACGACAGTTTATCGAGACTCAAATCAGCGACTAACCCGGAAAGCGGATTGATTCAATACGGTTACGACAATAACGGCAATCTGACGAGTAAAACCGACGCGAGATTAATTACAACCACTTACAGTTACGACAATCTGAACCGCTTGTTAACGAGAAGTTATCAGAACGAACCATCGGGGCAAGCAGTAACGCGCGAAGCCCATTATTATTACGATAATCTAACGAACGCGAAAGGCAAGTTAATTAAAGTAATTACAGGCAGCACGTCTAATCAGTTTTCTGTGACTGAATATCAATCGTTCGACATTTTCGGCAGGGTCACGCAAAGCCAGCAGAAGACGGACGGCACCGTTCCCGATCCGATGACTTATACCTATAATCTGGCGGGAATGCTCGTAGAAGAAAAATATCCGTCGGGCAGAGTTGTTAAGAATGTTTTGGACGCGGATGGCGATTTGTCAATCGTTCAAAGCAAAAAGAACGCAAATTCTGGTTTCTGGAATTACGCGCAGCATTTTTCTTATACCGCCACAGGCGCCGTTTCTTCAATGCAGCTTGGAAATGGCACCTGGGAATCGACCGTGTTCGACAATTATCGTTTGCAGCCAACGCAAATTGCACTCGGAACAACGCAGAATCAGACGAATCTGTTACAACTCAATTACACTTACAATACTCCGAATGCCACCGACAATAACGGAAACGTTTTAACGCAAAAGATTACCGTCCCTTCAACCGCCGGACAATCAAACGGTTTTACGGCAGTACAAACTTATTCATACGATTCGTTAAATCGCCTCAAACAAGCCGGCGAGAAGCCGTTAAATTATACGCAACAGCAATGCGATCAGAATCCGTCGCAATGCTGGAAACAAACATACAAATACGACCGCTTCGGCAATCGAGAGTTCGATGCGGCAAACACTACAACACTCGGCACTTGCCCGCAGACGATTTGCAATCCGACGATTGATGTTACAGACAATCGCAATCGTTTCAAGTTAGACCAGAATAATGACAGCATTAATGATTACGGTTACGATGCGGCGGGTAATCTGACCAAAGACGCCGAAGGAAAACAGCTCACCTATGACGGCGAGAACAAACAAACCGAAGTTAAAAACTCAATCGGTCAAAGTCTCGGCAAATATTTTTACGATGCCGACGGACAGCGAGTAAAAAAAGTAGTTTCTTCGACCGGAGAAACAACAATCTTTGTTTACGACGTATCAGGAAAACTGGTGGCTGAGTATTCGACGGTTGTTGAAACAGCGAATCCGAAAGTCGGTTATTTGACAAATGATCATTTGGGAAGTCCGCGAATTATTACAGACCGGAATGGAAACGTCACTTCAAGACGAGATTTTCTCCCGTTTGGCGAAGAAATTGCTGCTGGCACAGGCGGAAGGTCAAATGTTCAAAGATATGACGCGGCGGATAATGTTCGCCAAAAGTTCACCTCGTATGAACGTGATAATGAAACTGGCTTGGATTTCGCTCAGGCGAGGATGCACAACTACAATCACGGACGCTTTACAAGCCCTGATCCGCTAATGGCTTCGGCGAAAGTTAAAAATCCGCAGACTTTCAACCGATACAGCTACGTTTTAAATAATCCATTAAATCTCATCGACCCATTAGGTTTGTCTTCTGGATGTCCTGAAGGGAAGAAGTGTGAAATAGACGATAACGGCAATGAATATTATATCGAGGATGGAAACAGAGTTTATGTTGATGGTGAAGTTGGAACGGTTAATATAACAGCAGAAGATGCTCCTGTAACAGTAGGATTTGTAGCACCGATTCTTCCAAAGGTTGTAGAAAAAGTTCCTTGGTGGAAAACATGGATTACACGTCCAATAGGAAATGGAGCAAAGGGAGCGTTAAAAGTCGGCGGGGCTGTCTTATTCACTTTGTTTAATCCGGCAAGCACGAGTTGCGGAGCAAGTCCGGGGATGGTTTCTGATGGCAACGGCGGGTGTATGAAAAATCCTACCAGAGTTGATCAGGATACCGATGAAGATGATAAAAGTCCCGTTTTTGTCAGGTTCGGTCCAGGACCGGAAACCTTGGATGGGTTAAGAACTCAAGCAGAAGCCGCAGAGGCTTCCGGTTATCCATACGGAGTTTCAGTTTTTCTTCTAACTCCTCCTATAAGAGCAACAGATGCTCGCCAGGCGCCTGTCCCGATTGTAAACGGCGCGTTTGAGGTTAGACGAACTGGAAGTAGACCAAATCATTACACAGTAATCTTTCCTAAGCCATTAACTCAAGATACCGTAAACTTGTTCAATACTGTATTCAGCCCCAGATAAAATTATGGAAAAGACTAATATATCTTTCAATAAAATTGAAATTCTTGATTGGTATGATGGAATCATTCGTGCCATTGGTGAAGTTGAAGATGAATTTTACTTAATAGTATTAGTAGCGTGGGATATGAAGCAGCCAGTTAAACTTTACGTTGTATTAGAGTTAAACGAGCTTACAAAAAGTGAAATCATTGACGAGTTAAATGGTAGTAGATCCAAAGAGGAAAATTGGGAAATCTTCAACTCTATATTTAATCGCTATGTTCAAAACTATAATGGCGTAGCGTATGTGATTCTAGGAGAAGTAAAGAAAAATGAATCTTACAGGATAAAAACGATAGATTCCAGTCATATCAAAAAACTTGCAAATTATGAGTTTGAGGATACGATGAGCGAAAATAACAAAAACTTTTGGCTCAAAATATAAAGGTTACAGAATATCTTTCAGAAGTTAATCAAGTTCAATAATGGGAAATCAGTATGAAGTCAATTCCAATAAAACAATATCGAGACTTCTGGGATGTGCCGAGAATATTCCTTGCGTCGAAAAATGATTACCTATTACTTTTTGATTGTAAGTTTGACGAAAAAAAAGAAGACTATGATGATAAATATCAAGTGCTTGTTATGCCTGAATTGACAGATAATGATCTTTCAGATTCTTGGTATCATCTGTCTGAAAAGGCTGTGAAATACTTAGGTGAAATACCGATCAACAAAGTGAAGTTTGATAAAACTGACAGGCAGTTTATAGAAAGCGAAATTGTTTCCGAAACCTTTGGCTTATAAATTCACTTAACAATCGCCAAAAATGTACCCAAAATGTATCGGAAAAATCCCTGATAAATAAGGCAACTAAGTCGAAACTCAGTTGCCTTCATTTTTATAAGCTCCGAAATTGCTTATATTTAAGCGTATTGCAATACAGGGAATTTAAGTCTGTCACGTTGGAGGTCGCGGGTTCGAGCCGCGTCGGTCCCGCCATTAATCTCTTTATTATCAGCATTTTCTGAGCCGTCGTTTTGACGGCTTTCTTCATTTTCGGGGGATGTATCCCAATTTGTACCCTCAAGCTCCTCAACAAGTTTTCCGGCAATAAGTTCTGTCGTCTGTTGCGAGAACGAAGGCGAGGGATGTTTGTACCGCATCAGTTCGACGCTGTTTTAGGCATCAGACCTTTTGTCTTTTTGACCAGCCCTGAAAGCATTTACGGTCGCTCCTTGCTGGAAATTTATGCCGACATCGCATACGAAGCTGAAGACATCATTAGCCGGCGGCGTAATCAGGATGTAGTGGCAATCGTATTCCGTTACCCGGAAACCGTTGCCTTGGCTCCTGATATTAAGGACGGCATTCTCCCTAATGAATGGGATAAAAAAGTATATGTTCCGCACTGGGAAAATATGTTTTCTCTTTTCTATAACCTGGCTGAAAACGCAAGTATCGAACCGAGCAGAAAAGGGGAGCGCGCTCCAGAGAGAACTTTTTTTAGATACCAAGGTGAGAAATCCTTTCTCTTAAGCTATACCGTAATAGCAAAACACCGGATAAAAAAACTGTCCTATGCTGAAATTAAAGCAAGTAGCGGTGCAGACCGGGCGTATCGAAAATTAATGGAAGATAAACTTAGCGTTTTTGAACACTTCCGGGGCAATGGTCGAACCCAAAACGAAGTTTTCGATCCCGAAAATCAGCACTTAGGACTAGTCGAATTTGTTGGTCCGAACAGGCAAATCAAAGATTTACCTGAAGTAGCCATCATTCATTTAGGTAAACTTATCATTAAGGATACTTATATCAAAAATAAATGAATCAAGAAATACTGCTCTGCCTTCAAGCAGAAATACGTCAACTTAAAAGAACGGTGGTAATATGAAAAGTAGCTCGGATCCTGATTTTGACGCCCTAAAATAAATATTTTTTTTGAAATGAGCAACATTTCGGATTTTCTTACGACTATCCTATTTGGTTGATTTACCTGTTTGACCAAAGAAGCGGAGCAATATTACTCCACTTCTTTGGTCAATTTGTTCTTAAAGAGATTAAGTTTTCCCCTCTCAATTTCTGAGTTGTGATGCAGCGCCATAAAATCAAAAGTGCGGCTTCGGAAACCGCACTTTTGATTTTTTTTGCATCTCCCCAAATTACGCTCCCTCGTCAATTCAAGAAGTATCGGCATACAAAGAGAAATATCTTTGTATGCCGGTTTATTCTTTTCGCTCTCAGTTTTGTTCTCAAAAAATCTCTAATTTTCCGGCGGAAGATCATTCAGTGTTGGACGATCAATTATAGGCATATTGCACATTGCCGGGTCGGGGGAACGAAAGAAACCGCTGAGATCATCAATTTCGGCAGATTTCCCGTGTTGAACGGCTTCTCCCTGAATGTGCTCGTCAGATTCATCGTCTCGAGCGACTCCTCGCTGAATGTGAAAGTCAAATTCCAATCCGTCCTGAGGTGCTAAAACATGATAATACATTCGAAAATCGCTGAGAAAACGCGTTGCCCCTTTTCTGATATTTGTAATCCTAATTGAATAGGTCGTGTCCTGTTGCATCCGGCAAACCTCCTTCTCGCCGATTAATAATCGTACGCTTTCCGCTGAGAAGGTGGCTCCGAGAGCGCTTCCCAACAAACCGAATCGTTCATCAAACGGCTCACCGCGCCGCCTGCTGAGGAAACATTCACGCCGAAATTGGTTAACTGTAAAATGCCTCTCAGTGTAAAAACGAGCATTCGGCAACAGTAGTTTGCTAAGCGGCATTTGCGGATTCCTTTTGCGGCGTAGGTTTGTTGGGTGAAAATCGCGGCTTAGATTAACGAGCCAATTCAAATCGTCTATATTGTTTGGATGCGATAATCCACTTAGCCTGTCGAACCGGTTGTTGTCTTTATATTCGTTTTGTTGATTTGAAGGATTTTGAACCTCAAATCTAATATCCGCATCTACCGGGATGTCTCCACTTTCAAAATCGCAATCTTCGCCTACGGCTATAAGACTTAATTCATGGTGATCAGCGCCATGTCCTTGGTGTCTTAAGAAAGTGATTTCAGCACCTCCTGGATTGAAACAAATAATTCCTAACCCTTCGATTGAAACATTGACAGTTGCCATCTTTTTTTTCTCCTCTCTTTTTTGATTAATATAAAGTGTATCCACCTATGGGAAGAAAACCCGCCCAATAATAAGGCGAGCTATAACGATTGTTTGAATCTCTGAGCATTTCCATTTGCGCTCGTCGCAGAGCAGTTGCCGAAGAAACGCCAGATTGTTTGCGGTAGCGATGAAACTTAAGCATTAAGCTAGCAGTGGCGTCCGAGTCAACAGACCACTGGCTGGCAATAACAAGCGGCACTCCGCTAGCCAGAAAAGTGCGAGCGGCTCCGATCATTCCCTCGCCGCTGTATTCGGTTTCCACGCCGGTTCGGCAGGCTGAAAGAACCGCCAGTTTGACCGCGCTTAATTTTCGTTCTGCAATTTCGTGAACTTCTATGCTGCCGTCATCGGCTGCGTTAAGCGGGGTAAATTTGGTTTTGGTGATTAGTTTAGAACGTAAGGCAAACCGCTCGTTGACAAGATAATGCCCTGCAAAATGAAATACATTACTTGTTGTTATTCCATCTAAAATTGTCTCTTTATCCGCTTGGCTACCGATTAATATGCGTGGATGCGGGGGGTAAAAAGAAGCTATTTCATTTGCCTCTTTTTCCGCGGCTGGCAAATCCGGTAAATTCGGGTGCGCCCGCCGGTCAAAAACCGGATTGCCCACACTTAACAATTTTTCATTTTGCAGTGAAGATTTTTGCCGCGCAGATTCTGTAGCGAGCAAAAACGAATTCGCGCTTGGAGCCGAAAAGATAGTGAAGTCTTCCACCAGATAACGCCCGGTTTCAGGCGAAACGAGGGAAACGAGCGGCAGGCGGTAAAGTTTTTTGTCCGCGACAAAGCAGATTTCCTTATTTGCCTGGAGCATTGGCAAGACCGGATTAATTAGTGCTTCGTAAAACCAATGAGACTCTTCACGGATTTTTTCACTTTTCTCACTTTCATTCTCGGTAATCAGGCGTAGATACAGCGCCAAACGTTGGCTTACTTCGTCCGAAGAGATTTTATTTTCTGCAATCGAAAATTGATCTCTACCGATAACCCAGATCAATATTTTGTCTTGAAGCAAGGCATATTGAATCAATTGCACATCTTCGGGAAGATGCCTTTGCAATTCGTCAAGCGGCACGGGACGGACAACGTCTTTAAACTTTATTTCAGGTGCTTCCGTCGCGTTCCGGCTCTTTTCGACCAGGGATTTATCCGTCAACGAATCGAGCAAAGAGCGCGCTTTCGAGTTTTCCAAATATTGAAAAGCGAGGCGAGGATTGCCGCGTGTATAGACAAAATCAATAGCCAGATCATAGACGCTTTGTTCAGCGTCAAAAAACGTGTTGCGGCTCTGCTCTTCCAAAATTTGAGCGCGGTAATTTTCAAAAAGTTCCAACACCAGCGGCAATTCTCGCTCAACGAATGTATCTTGGTTAAGAGCTAGAAAGCAGAGCAGCCGTCCTTTGTGCGCATCATAAATATTTACTTTGTACTCGGCTAAATCACGCCTGGAATTAGCTTCAATAACTGTTTCATATTTTTTCAAAGCCGCTTCGCAATTTCCCGATTGCCGGTGCAGATGCGCGATTTTTAAGTCGGAATGATTAATCGAGAGTTGTTTGATACCTCCGTTCAAAGTTTGTGCCAATTCGAGGCTTTGCTGAGCAAAATTCATTGCTATGGGGAATTCTCGCTTTTCGCCGTATAAAGAAGCTAGATACAGACGAGAAACATGCTCTGAGCTTGGATCCCGAACTTCGCTCAGAGCCGTTTCCAAAGCCTCATGCCCGAAAAAAATTGCTGTGTTCTGTAATTTAAAGCGATATAAAACCTCTGCCGCAAAAGTATAATTGCGCCATGTTTGCCTCATGCTGACAAAATAAATACCGTTAAGAATAAGGCTCTGCTCAATAAAGGCAAGAGCCTCAGGAAAATTATCCAGACGGGCATAAAACGTGGCTAACCCCGTCAGGAGCTTTTGCTGGTTATAAGTGTCGCCTATCTCGCGTGCAATTATTAACGCAACTTTGTGATATTCAATTGCTTTTGAGTATTCATTTTGTACTAAGTATCTGTTTGAAATCCAGACGAGAGCTTGCGACCGAAGCCATTTGTAGCTCTTTTCTTTGCAGAACGTTTCCAGTAAGAGCAGCTCTTTGGTAATTGCTTCGTATTGTACGAGTCTTGAATTGCTGTAAATCAGCCAGTAATCGGTTACCTAGGATTCCCAGGAATCCTCTGCGCGATCAAACAATTCTTTTGCATTTGAGAAATGAATGACGGCTTCCTTATAGTTTGAATTTTTCGTTAAAAGATAGCCTTGTTTAAGTTTATTCTGGGCTTCCGTGAGCAAAAGTCTTGTTTGTTGGGAAGAAGATTTGTAGAACCCAGCCATTTCCGCAAAATACGGGTCTCCGGCTTTTTCCTTTTCCAGGTTGCCCACATAATGCAACATGGCTAGATATTTGTCAGCCTTTTCGTTTTCCTTTTTCGCGTCGGCTTCAAGAAAACCTTGTGTAAGTTGAAAAAAGATCATCGCGCCGGTAATCATCTCTTTGGTTTGAGAGACAATTTTCCAAGCGCGTTCGTCGTTGCTTTGCCCGTAAGCCACAAAAAAATCCGCCAAAATCTCGTCGGGCGTTTTGGCGGAAGATTTTTGTTCTTCAAGTTCCTGCAGATTCTGTCGCGCTTCGTCAGCCCACGGCGAGGAAGAATCTCTGTCGAGATATTCGCGCCAAGCCTTTTTCGACTGATCGGGCAGGTTAAATAGTTGCAGACATAATGCCCGGTTAAAGAGCGCTTCATGAAACGAGCCATTTAATTCGACGGCACGACTAAAATGCTCCAGCGCGCGACCTAGACTTTCCAGTCGTTTGCCCGTGCTATCGTTTGGCGGAATAGCTTTAGCCTTCTCCAGCAGTGCCGCGCCGTAGTCGTTGTGCAATTGAGCGTTGTTCGGGTCGAGTTTAAGCGCCGCTTCAAATTGCGGCAAGGCTTTATCAAACTGTTTTTCGGTCGAATAATAATTCCCGAGAGCATGTAAAGATTTCGCGCCCGGCTCGCGTTCAACGGCATCAAGCAGCTTGAGAGCGATTCGGTCTCGCGCTCTGACATCATCCCTTGAGTTATCGCCTCGCGTGGCGGTGAAGGGCGCGTAATTAAAACCCGCGAGCCGCGCTTCGAGCGGTCTATTGCCTTGATACAGCTTCCGCAAGTCTGCAAGTCCCTCATCAGTTGGCGATGGCGAAGAGACAACGCGCCACAGCACAAAGGCGACTCCGATGGTAATTAACACGATTGCAGCTATTTTGAAATAAGCCCGGTAAGAACCGACCCGTTGGAGGGGGCGAATAGGCTTCGGCATCGGATTTAACGCTTGAATATTCCTGCGCCGATTGACACTCCGTTTTAATGCCCTTGTAAATTCGATTCTTTTTTGCATATCCGGATGCTGCGCCGCGCGGCGTTCAAACCGCTCTCTTTCGGCATCTGTTAAAGTTCCGTCAAGGTAATCATCAATTAATTCATCTTCAAGAGACTTGAGCTGCTCAAATAACAGGTCTTCGGTCATCAGCCGAACTTCGAGAGCTGTCTGCTTCTCGTCGCTTAACTCGCCGAGCAGGCACTGTCGCAACATCCCGTGATCCGCTTCTTCGGGTTTCATAGCGCCCTGCCCGATCTCCTTTGCAGAGTCTTCATTTGTATGTGACTTTTCCGGGTGATTCATTTCACTATCGCGTTCCTTCCAAGCAATCTTCAAGACATGCCTGCAATGTATTTTTCAGGCGGAAGATCCTGATTCTGAGCGCCGCGGTCGTAATTCCCAAAGCATCAGCTATTGCCTTGCGGTGATCAATCTTGGCTTGTTTTTCGTCCTGGAAATATTCAATAACGAGTTCTCTCTGTTCGGTCGGGAGGCGGTCGAGACACTTCTCCAAACATTCGATTTCAGGCTGAGGGGCTTTTTCCTCGAATGAAATCATCGGAATTGTTTCGAGCGCCGTTTCCCTCCGTTGATTTTTTCGCAGCGATTCCAGATAGACATTTCTTGCGACCCCGTAAAAATATAAAGCCGGATCCCCGCTGTTGTATTCATTTAATAATTCATTGATTTTCAGCGTTACCCGATCAATCGTTTCGTCGGCAAGGTCCTCCGGGTCAAAACAGCGGCGCAGAGAAAAAATTTCTACCAACCGGGCGCGAATCCGCCGAAATTTGATTTCGGCGCGGGCGGGATCGGAATCAAGCCATAAAAGAAGCGTCTCGAAGTCTCCCGGCTGGATTTCGCGTTCTCTTCGCATTAAATAAAGACTTTAAATCCTAAAAAGTACGGCGATATTAGCTCACCTCAACATTAAAAGCAAGACGTTGATTTATCTGTTTGAGGTAGGTTTATCAAAGGCTTAGACGACAGGTTTCGACTCATTTTTTCTCTTTAAAAATTTCCGTGAAATGTTTTAAGCCAAAAACGCACATATAAGTAAAAGGGATCGAAAATCGCGTTGACTTAAATTGCAGCTTTCAATTTTTCTGTCAGCGCAAAAAGCGGAGTAATTCCAAGTAAAACTCAAGTCAGGTGTCTGCTACATATCTCGCATCAGCAAAATATGTAGGCGGTGACAATATAGCGACGCACTTAACAATTCAATTAACTTAAGGGCGAAAAACCTTGTATCTTGTTTAGCCTGTCTTTAACCTTTAGCTAGCGTGTAGCCGTTTTCGCCCCAGGTCATCTTAACCATTCGATAGGTTCGTTGAAATAAAAAAAGATCAATGATGGAAGAAGTTTTTATTTTCTTGTATAACTTTTGCCTTATTTTGGTGCATTAAGAAATGAAGGAAGTAACCATTCTTATCAAGTACAGAACTTGTACAGAAAGCGTAAAGCAAAAACGCGGCTATAGCTTAAACAGAAGGCGCCGCCTTCCGTTGAGCGGAAGCGGCACTTGCGTAAATTATGAAAACCAATAAAACAACATAAATTTTTCGTATATTTATTTTCCTCAAAAACCCGAGATTTCGGATTTATAAGGAAATATTAATGTCTAGAAATTTTGCTGTCTTTCTTCTGTCTGCGGTTTCTTGCGCGTGCTTGCGGAAAGAATAAAACGATGGAAAATATAAGTCCTCTTTGGCTAGATTTAATTTGTTGAAAAATTTCAGTTAAGTTTAAGATTTATCATATTCAAGCCGTTTAACTTGTTATCTCGAAGTTTTGTTATCTCACCGAACAGTTCATAATCTCCGCTGTTTTCGCATCGGCGGGAAAGAAAGATTCGATGGCGAGTTCCGAAAGCGTTACGTCAATTGGTGTCCCAAAAACGGTCGTCGTGCTGATGAATGAAAGCTCGCCGTTATCCGTCATTAAACGTAAAGGAACGGCAACACGCGAGTTATCAGGCGCACTGGTTTGAAATTTATCCTTCGGCGATTTGCTGTTAGGATAGCTTTTCAACTCCTTCGCTAATTCAATCAGAAAAACATCGGCGGTGATTTCTATTTGTCTATTCAATTGTTCAAGAAGGTGTTCGCGCCATTCCGCGTAATTGATAATCTGAGGCGCAAATCCGTTCGGGTGCAAACTCAGGCGCAAAACATTCACAGGCGGAACCAGCATTGAAGCTCCGACCTTTGACAATAAAAAATTGACCGCTTTGTTTGCCGAAACAAGCGTCCAGTGACGGTCTATGGCTAATGCCGGATTTGGTTCGAGCCGTGAGAGCATTAGCTCGATGACGTTTCGTGCGGCTGTCAGAGATTCATCGTCGAGCGGTCTGCTCGGAAACACAGCCGCAAATCCGCCCGCTGCCAGCAGAAGATTGCGCTCGCGCAAAGGAATTTTCATTTGTTCGGCAAGCCGCAAAATCATCTCTCGGCTGGGCTGCGAGCGTCCGGTTTCAAGAAAGCTCAAATGCTTCGGCGAAATCTCCGCGTCGAGCGCCAAATGAAGTTGACTCAAATGTCTCCGCGTGCGCCATTCGCGCAAAAGCTCTCCGACTTTTTTCGATTCGATAAGGCTCATTCTTGAAATCTACATCACAAAATAAATCCCTGCCATTACCTTTGAGGTAATTGAGTGCATTCGCCGGATATGAAAACCTTAAATTCCGATGGCGCAAAATAAACAAAAAATTGCGCACGTTCAGGAATTTAATTTTAAGGAATAAGAGGAAATATTTATGACATTTATAGAAACAAAAGACGGCACGAAACTTTTTTACAAAGATTGGGGCAATGGCAGTAAACCCGTAGTTTTAGTTCACGGCTGGTGCATAAATTGCGATTCGTGGGAATACGTGATGAACGATTTACCGAATCGTGGGCTGCGCTGCATCGCTTACGACCAGCGCGGCTGCGGGCGTTCCGCGCAATCCTGGAACGGCTACGATTACAACACGCTTGCCGACGATTTAGCGGCGGTTCTCGAACATCTCGATTTGCGGGAAGCCACGCTCGTCGGGCATTCGATGGGCAGCGGAGTCGTTACGCGCTATCTGACAAAATACGGCGGAAAGCGAGTCTCGGAAATCGTGTTCGTTTCCGGCACAACTCCGTTTCTGCTTAAAACACCGGACAACCCGCAAGGGATTGACGCGAGTTTTTTTGAAGAATCATTGGCGGCTATAAAAAAAGACCGCGCCGGTTACGTCGGCAAAATCGCGCTGCCCTTTTTTGGCATCGAAAAACCCGACGAAAAAATTTCGCAGGAAATGATAGATTGGGGAGTCGCCCTGACTTTGCAGGCTTCGCCGCGCGCTGCAACCGAAATGCTGCGCGCCTGTTTTGAGTCTGACCAGCGAGAAGAAGTGAAAAAAATCACCGTGCCGACCTTGATTATTCACAGCGACCAGGACGACAGTAGCCCTTTGGAAATTACGGCAAAAAGAACCCATGAGCTTTTGCCGAACAGCCAACTGAAAATTTATGAAAATAGCTCGCACGGTTTATATATCACCGAAAGTCAGCGGTTATGCGACGATATAGCAGCATTTATACAAAAATAAAAGGCGTGTAATTTTGAAATCCGATGTACTGGTATTGAATAAAGGCGTACCTGCCGGCAGCGCAAATTACTATATGATTTTCTTGAGGGCGATGGAAGAGCATCTGCGGAATTCGAAGCTGTACCGATAGAAGAAACCGTAAATCAAGCAGAGCCTAGCCGGAAAATGCGCTAGGCAAAATAACGGGCTTTCTCATGTTACAGGAGCAAGAAAGCCAATAGCGACCTGAAAATTACCATTGGTAAACTTGTGTATTGCTCGTGGTTGTTCCAGGTCGCGGTTTCTGCATGTCTTTTATTAAAGTCTGGAAGTGTGTTTAGCATCATCCAAATTTTAGCCAATTTTTGTGCTAATAAATCAGAATTAATAATTTCTCACATTTTTTTCGATTTTAAGTTGCAAATCAACAACACTTTTGTAGCAGTCGAGCAACAATTTCCGATTCTCTGACAATCGGGAATGCGCAAAAATGCTTTTATTTTATTGGTTTAACGTTTTTAAGATAAAAGGCACGTTTTTTGTAATTCAAATTTTGCGCTTGAATATGTTCAAACAAAAAACGCTTGCCAAAACCGTCGAAGCCGCCGGAATCGGATTGCATACGGGAGTCTCGGTAAATTTAGCTTTAAAACCCGCGCCGCCCAACACCGGCTACGTTTTCGTCCGCACGGACTTGGACAATTTCGAGATTCCGGCGTCGGTCGAATACATTTCACACTGCTCTTACGCTACGACCTTGATGCGAAACGGCGTCGTCATTTCGACCACCGAACATCTGCTCGCGGCTCTGCGCGGCGCTGGCGTTGACAACTGCTTTATCGAATTCGACAACATCGAAATGCCGATTATGGACGGCTCGTCGGAAAATTTTATCGAATTGCTCGAAAAAGCCGGATTCGCAGAGCAAGAAGCGCCGCGCCGTTTTTTGCAGATTCGTGAACGAGTCGAAGTCGAACAAGGCGCTCGGCGAATGAGCATCGAGCCTTCAGACCGATACGAAATCGAATGTTTGATTGATTTTCCGCACCCGTTTATCGAGACCCAAACTTACGATTTTGTTCTCTCGAACGGCTCGTTCAGCCGAGAAATTTCGCGCGCGCGGACGTTCGGTTTTACCCGCGAAATCGAAATGCTCAGAAAAGCCAATCTCGCGCTTGGCGGCTCGCTCGACAACGCGATTGTTCTGAGCGAAAACGGAATGCTCAATGAAACGCCGCTCCGATTTCAAAACGAATTTGTCCGCCACAAAATCCTCGACATCATCGGCGATTTCGCTCTTCTCGGAATGCCGTTCTTAGGAAAAATCAAAGCCGAAAGAAGCGGACACGCCGTCCACGCCGCTTTGATGTCAAAACTTTTAAAAACCCGCTCGGCTTGGGAAATTGTGGAAAAAGTGAGCAGTGAGCAGTGAGCGGAAAGAGATTCTTAATCTGCTCACTGCTCAGTGTTTACTGCTTACTGCTCACTCCAGTCGGTGTGGAAAGTTCCTTCTTCGTCAACTCGTCGGTAAGTGTGCGCGCCGAAATAATCGCGCTGCGCTTGAATTAAATTTGCGGGCAGGCGGCGCGTCGTGTAAGCGTCGAAATACGAGAGAGCGGAAGCGAACGCCGCAACCGGAATTCCGTGCGACATTCCGAGCATTACGATTTCGCGCAAATAGCCGATGTTTCGATTTAAAATGTCCGCTTCAATTTCGTTTTGCAGCAAATTTTCAAGCGCCGGATTTTGGTCAAAAGCCTGCCGGAATTGTTCGAGCAAGCTCGAACGAATAATGCAGCCGCCGCGCCAGATGCCAGCAATGCGAGACAGATTTAGATTGTAGCTTTTCTCTTTCGATGCCGCTTGCAAAAGCGAAAATCCCTGCGCGTAAGTGACGATAAAAGCTGCGTGCAGAGCGTTTTTCAGACCATCCAAAATCCGCGCCGACATTTGCGCCGAAGGCTGCGCGACCGATGTGTTTTGCTGAAAATATTTCGCGCTCGTTTCGATTCGTTCGGTTTTGAGAGCCGAAATCTGCCGCATCGTAACCGCCGTATCAATCGTCGGAATCGGAATTCCGAAATCGAGAGCCGCTTGCGAAGTCCATTTGCCCGTGCCTTTTTGCCCCGCCGTGTCAAGAATCATTTCGACCAGAAAAGCGCCCGTTTTGCCATCTCGTTTCCGCAAAACTTCCGACGTGATTTCGACCAGAAACGAATTCAATTCGCCCGCGTTCCATTCGGCGAAAATCCGGCTCATTTCGTCGTAATCAAACGACAAGCCGCGTTTCATCAAATCGTAGGTTTCCGCCAAAAGCTGCATCAAACCGTACTCGATTCCGTTGTGAACCATTTTGACAAAATGTCCCGCCGAACCAGCGCCCATATACGCGACGCACGGCTCGCCGTTTACTTTTGCGGCGACGGTTTCCAAAATCGGTCGGACACCTTCAAAAGAAGCTTCTTTGCCGCCGGGCATAATGCTTGCGCCGTGTCGCGCGCCTTCTTCGCCGCCGGAAACGCCGACGCCCATAAAATCAATTCCCTTTTCAATCAAAAACGCTTCGCGCCGCTCGGTATCGGTAAAATGCGAATTGCCGCCGTCAATGATTAAATCTCTAGCGTCAAGATGCGGCAGCAAATCGTTAATCACCGAATCAACGATCCCGCCCGCCGGAACGAGCAGCATAATTCGGCGCGGCACGGTTAATTGACCGACAAAATCAGCGACATTTTCAGCCGCCGAAACAGATTTTCCCACGCCTTTGGTCAAAAGCGCGCGGCGTTTTGCGGTGTCCAAATCATAACCGACGCAAGTGAAACCGTGATCGGCGACATTGAGCAGAAAATTTCTGCCCATCACACCCAAACCGATCATTCCAAATTGTGCTTTTTCCATTTTATGCTCCTCAAAATTAAAGCCCGACCTTTTCCCAAACGTCGGCGCAAGACAGCCACTTTTCCCAACCCGCGCCGTTGTCTTCAAACGTCCACCAGGCTGATAGAACAGCTTCGGCGTAAGCCCATTTTCGCAGTTCGACGGGCGCGACTTCAAAACCGCTCGCAAACTGCCGGATACGTTTTTCCAAAATCTCGCTGCGATTTGGATTGGTTAAAACCCAACTTCGCGGATTGTTCAAAAAAACCGCGATTTCAAAACCGATGTCGCCGATTATTCCTTTCGGGTCAATCACCAGATACGGTTCGCGCTCGGCTGACAAAATGTTTTGGTGATGCAAATCGCCGTGCAGAAGACGCGCTTCGGACGCTCCCGTTAATTCGTCGAAAATTCTCTGCGCTTTTTGAAAATGACTTTGGCTGAAATCGGTGTTTTCGGCTTTGCGAAAACTCGCCGTCCATTTTTTAAGGTCGGGGAATTCGTTTGTTTTAACCGAAATGGGCGAAAACTTTTTCATCACATCAATCGCAATCGCAGTCGCCTGTTCATCGTTTTTCCGGCACACGGCGGTTAAATCTTCGCCGGGCGTCAATCTCTCCAAAAGCAGCGCGCAGCGGTTTTTGTCAAATCGCAGCAGCTTAACCGCGCCGTTTCCCTGCAAAAGCTCAAGCACTCTGGCTTCGCTGAAAACAATCGAATTCGGTTCATTAAAACCGACTTTTAAAACGGCTTTCGTCCCGTCGGCGCAAAAGCACGGCGCGACAAAATGAAAAGACAAATTCGGAAAAAATTCTTCGACGACGAGCGACCAATTTTCGGCGATTTTCTTGATTAAAACGGGCAAATCTTCGAGCCATTCAGCACCTTTTGCGCCGTGCAATCCGAGAATATTTTGACTGAATTTTTCCGGCAGTCGGGCGAATAGTTCGTCGTTCATTTTGCGTCTTGACGAGTTTAACCGCTCTGACCGATTCTAAACAAATGAAAAATTTGCACGATTTTATCCGCCCGACAACATTTATCGAATCCGAACCGCTCGCCAGACATTTAAACGCCGATGTCACAATCGCCAGCGAAACTTTTCAACACACCGGCAGTTTTAAATTTCGCGCCGGGATGAATCTCGCTTTAAATGTTCGGGAAGAAACAATCGTCACTGCTTCTTCAGGCAATTTCGGTCAGGCTCTGGCGCGCGCCTGCCAGATTTTAGGCAAACGCTGCGTCGTCGTGATGCCGGAAACTTCGGCGCAGGTAAAAATCGAAGCCGTCCGCAGCTACGGCGCGACGCTCGATTTGATTGACACAAGAAAAATCGGTCGAACCGAGCGCGTGCTGGAAATTATGAATGACTACCCGGACGCATATCGCGCGAGCGCTTACGACGATTTGTTTGTCATCGAAGGCAACGCGAGTCTGGGCGATGAAATTGCAAATTATCGAAAAAATTTCGACGCGGTAATTTCGCCGGTCGGCGGCGGCGGTCTTTCGTCGGGAGTTGTGCAGGCGTTTTGCAATCAGGGGAAACAAACCGAAGTTTGGGGCGCGGAGCCTTTGCTCGGCAACGACGCCGCGCGTTCTTTGCGCGCGGGTAAAATCGTTCAGAACGAAACCGAACCGACGACCATCGCCGATGGCGCGCGGACGATCAGTTTGGGCGAAAACAACTGGCGAATTCTGCAAAACGGCTTGGCTGGAATTGTCGAAGTCGCGGACGAAAAAATAAAAGAAGCGGTTCGGCTTTATTTTTCCCTCGCCAATTTAAAATCCGAGCCGACCGGAGCTTTAAGTTTGAGCGCGATTTTGGAAAAGCCGGAAATTTTTGCCGGAAAATCAATTTGTCTCGTCGTCAGCGGCGGAAACGTTGATTCGGAAGTTTATCGAAATATTTTGGCAGAGCATTTTTAAACACTCAAGGCAAATCAATCGTAATGTCAACGATTCAGCGAATTAGACAAAAAATTCAACGTGGCGAGTTTTTCTTTACAACTCACGCTCTCGAAGAATTAAGCGATGAAGGTTTTTCAGCTCAAGACGCCGTTGATGCAATTATGAGAGGCTCAATTAACCGAACTTTATCCTATGATTTGCGCGGAACTCGTTATTGCATTGTCGGACAAACCGACGACCAAAGGTTTTTAGAAGTTGTTTGCAGATTTCAAGCCGATAGTAATCTTGTTATAATTACTTGCTATGACGTTACCTAAACATATCGAATGCGAGTTTTGCGACGGTACAACCGAAACTCGGATGATTGATTATGAAATGCCATTTAAAGGCACAAAGCGTAAATTTATTGGCATAGAGGCGGAAGTTTGTCCGAAATGCGGAGAGATTTATATCTCCGGCGAAAAAGTTTTGGAAATGCAGCGCACTTTGGAGCGTGAACCGGCTTTAACTTAAATCGGCTTCAAAAACAGTTGATAATCAAGCCCGAATTTATGAAGCCCTGGCAGCATTTTGGCGTTAAGCTGCGCGAAGCGATATTGGTAATAAAAATCGGGCTTTTTCTTTTTTTCGTTGACCGTAAACGTATCGCTCCCAACCGATTTTTCTTTTAAAACGTAAGGCGCTTTCCAGTTTCCTTTCTGCGGCAGCCAGCCGATGCTTCGCATTCCGCGACGAATTCCGTAAGTGTGCGAGCGGATGATTTTAAAACCCGCTTCGGCAAGAACGCGCCGGACGGTTTCGGCTTGGAGAAAGAAAATATGCCCGTTTTTACTGCGCGGCGTGCGGTTTTCGGTTTTGTAATAACGAATCAAATCACGGCTGTCAACCAGACCGTTCGGGACGGACAAATACATTGTTCCGTCGGGTTTAATAATCCGGCGACATTCCTTTAAAACGGCGAGCGGATCTAAAACGTGTTCGAGAACGTTGTTGATATGGACGAAATCAAAATAAGCGTCGGCGAAATCGGTTTCGGTCAAATCTCCCGCAAAAACATCGAGTTTTAATTCCTCGCGTGCAAACCGGACGGCAGCCGAACCGAAATCCACGCCGTAAACCTGCCAATCGGTATTTTGGCGAATTCCGTTGATAAAAAAACCGTTGGCGCAGCCAACATCGAGAAATTTTCCCGGTTTCAAATCGCGCAAATATTTTTTGGCAAACGCCATTCCGCGACCTTCGTTGCGGTGTCGCTCAAAATCGTAATAAGACGCTGAATAAAACTGCTCCAATTCCGCAAGCGTCGGCATCGGCTCGAAATAAATCGCGCTGCACGACGCGCATTCAACTACGTCGTGTTCCGCGCCCATAATCAAAGCGGCTTTGCACAAAAATTCTTTTTCCGCCGCGTTGCCGCAAATCGGACATTTCATCTTTTTCACCAACAAATCGGGCGAGACTCTTTTGGCAAAAGCCCCGCCCAGTTTCAAATTTGATTTTAATTTACCTTTTATTTCGCCATTCTTGCCAGCGCGCCGTCCGCTCGTGCCAAGTCTTTTAATTTCGCGTAAGGCACAATCACGGTTTGCGGTCCCGCGGCGTAAGGTCCGACTTGATACGGATCGAACGTAATCATCAAACCTTTTTTGGTGATGTTCCAAGCCTCGTAATTTTCCGCCGTCGGCGTTGCGCCTTCCTCCCACATATCGGTCGCCAAACCAAGACTTTCTCCGCTTTCATCATTGCGGCTGCGCAAATCAGCAACAGAATATTCGGCGATTTTGTCGAGATATTTCGTGCCGGGTTTGAACAATTCGGCGAGCTTTAATTCTTTGCCGTTTTTTAAATCGTAAGTCAGCGTCAAATAAAAATGATTCGGATGCGCGCCGCCCGTGTAAAACGAGTTTATAAAATTGACGCTGATCAAATCTTCATCGGCGTATTCAACCGAATAACCGATTTCCATATAATTGTTTATTCCCTCCGACAAATATTTTAAATCTTCGGCGGTTTGCGCGAGCATATCTTTTTTAAAACCCGCAATTGGCTGTGTCGCCACTTTTCGCGCCAGAGCATTAAATCCTGCGGCATTCGGCACGCCCGTGACTTCGGGATATTCTACATTAACGTCAAAACGCTTCGGCTTGTTCGATTCGCTGACGGTTTTCGTGTTGATTTGCGCCGCGGGCGATGAGAACGAAATCATTTGCTCGTTAGCCCAAAACATTGTGCCTTCGGCGGCTTTCGGTTTTCGCCATTCGCCTTCGAGCGTTGCGCCCGCCTCATTCGGCTCGTTTTTCCAAACGCCGGAAAACTCGCCGGTTTGTTTTCCCGCCGCGTCAAATTCCTGCAAAGTGAATTTTCCGCTTTGGTCAATTTTTCCGCTTAATTTCAAAGAATTTGCGCTGCCGCTTTTGAGATAAAAATACGAACCTTCAATTCGGTCTCGGTCGCGCCGCAAAGTCATTTCAAAACGACTTTCCGCGATTGTGCCTCTAAACCGCGTGCCGCCCGTTTGCCGCGCCGCAACGCCGATTGGCGGATTTGAAGCGCCATTGTCTTCCCCTGAGTTTTGCCCGATTTTCGGCTGCCGGTTTTCTTCCGATTTCGCTTGTCCGCGTTGCGCGGTAAAAGCGCAGGCAAAACAAGAAAGTACGGCTAAAAGCACAAAAGACAAATAAATTCGGCTTTTAATCATTTTCGGTTTCCTTACTTGAATAAACTAGGGTAAAACCCGCGTTAAGAACGCGCGGGCTATTAGTTTTGCAGCAATTTTCTCCGCAGCAAATCAAGCGCGGCTTGGCTCGAACGCCAGCGTATCAGAAAACGGTCGCCAGGGAAAATAAATTTGCGATGCTCAACACCGTTTTTGTCGGCGATTCCGAAATAAACCAATCCGACCGGCTTTTCCTCGCTTCCGCCGCCCGGTCCGGCGACGCCTGTGACGGAAATCGCAAAATCGGTTTTCGCACGCTCGCGCGCTCCGGTCGCCATTGCTTCAGCGACTTGCGAGCTGACCGCGCCGTGTTCATCGAGCATTTCTTTCGGAACGTTTAAAGAATGCATTTTCGCTTCGTTCGAATACGAAACAATGCCTTCCATAAAATAGTCTGACGAGCCTGCCAATTCGGTAAGGCGCTGCGCGATCAAGCCGCCGGTGCAGCTTTCAGCCGTCGCCACAGTTTTCTTTTGCTCTTTTAAAAGATTGGCGACGACTTCTTCCATCAATTCGCCGTTGCGCGCGAAACAGGCGTCGCCCAATTTTTCGCAAATCTTGTCTGCCAATTCATCGAGCAAATTAGCGGCTTCCGTAAGTGACTCCCGTTGGGCGGTCAAATGAATTTCGATTTCGGTTTTATTAAATAAAATCGAAGTTTGCGGATTCTCGTATTCTTTATAAATCGGCGCAATCTGCTCGTCCAAAGCTGATTCGCCCAATCCGGCGACGCGCAAAATTCTGCGTCTGACAACTCTGCCGCCAGCTTTTTCCTTCAAACGCGGCAGAGCGCCGGTTTCAAACATCGGCTGCATTTCGCGCGGTGGACCGGGCAAAACGATTAAGAATTTATCGTTTTCCGCAAATAAAATTCCCGGCGCACTTCCGTTCGGATTCGGCAAAACTTCCGCACCTTCGATCACAAAAGCCTGCCGCCGATTAGTTTCCGGCATCTTTCGCCCGAAACGCTCGAATTTCCGGCTCAATTCGTCCAAAAGCTCTTGTTTGAAAATCAATTCCCTGCCGATAGCTTTAGCGGCGACAGCGCGTGTAATGTCGTCTTCGGTCGGACCTAGACCGCCGGTCGTAATCACAACGTTTGAACGGCGAAAGGCGTCTTTGATAGCTTCCTCCAGCCTTTCGGCATCGTCGCCGACGACGGTTTTCAACCGAACTTCGATTCCGATTTCATTGAGTTTTTCAGTCAGCCAAAGACTGTTGGTGTCCGAGCGTTCGGGCGTCAAAAGCTCCGAACCGACGGCGATAATTTCAGCAGAAAGCATATAGAACTGAGAACTGAGAACTGAAAACGGAGAACGGATTAAATCAAACGCAATTCTCCGTTCTCCGTTTTCAGTTCTCAGTTCTAATCATAGATGTCGCGTAAGACTTCCGAAATTGGTCGGTGTTCTTTGTCTCGTTTGGCTTTTGCCGCGCGCCGTTTCTTTTCTTCCTTTTCCGCATTGGTTGTGCCGTTTCCGTTTTGCGGCGCGGAAGGAAATTTTCCGTTGGCGCGCATTGCGGGCGGAGCGATTGTTTCCGGCGGCGCGGTTTGTTCTTCGACAATTTCCGAAAGCCGTTCGAGGAGCGGCTTAATCGGTTCGAGCGGTTTGGTTTGCGGCGCTTGCTCCGGTTTCGGCAATTCTTTTGGCGCGGCAGCCGCTAATTCTTTTAATTTCTTGCGCGTATCTTCGAGCATCGGGGCGCTTCGGTTGCGGCGCGCGCGTTCGAGAGCGCGGATTGCTGCCATTGTTTGCGGCGCTTCCTGCGGCTCGCGTTCGAGCTTTCTCAAGATTCGCACGTAAGAGCGAAGCTCGGAGCTTGCCGAAAAACGTTTTTTTTCATCCGCCCCTTCGCTCTCCGATAGAAACGAAAGATGCTCGTCGGCGAGACGATAATTTCCGACTTCACGATAAAGCGCGCCGAGCGCGAAATGGACGAGCGGCGGCGGGTCGGGCATCATTTGCAGAATTCGCTCGCCGCGCGTTATTTTTTCCTGAATTTCGTAACCGTACCAGCGGCGTTCGTCGTCGCGCAAAATCTCGTTTGCTTCGAGATAAAATTCAAAAATGCCGCGCACTTCGCCCAATTCGGTGCGCGAAATCGCCCGATAAACGAAATAACCGACAAGTGCCAGGAAAATTATTATCGTCATTGGAAAACCCATCAAAGCGAGCGTTCCCGCCACAACTCCAACTGCCGCAAAACCGAAAACTTTCGGCGCTAAATCCGCGTCGTCTTCTTTAAATTTCGGTTTTTCGAGCGCATTTTTCAATTTTGTTACTCTGCCGTCGCCGTCGAACCGTTTGTTTCGCTTGTTTTATGCTCATCCGGGCGCTTTTCGGCGCGTTTTTGTTCATCCATCTGCTTGCCGAACGCGCCGATCACGTCCATTATTTTGCCGGCGACAAACGACGGCAGATTCGAGACGTAATTCAAAGTTTCGCTCAATGCGACGGCTTCGATCTGAACGAGCGTGGCAAATTTCTTTTCAAACGGCAATTCCTGAAAATCTTTGCGAAAATCGCGCGGCTCGCTCGATTGTTTCGTTTCTTCTTCTTCTTCGACTTCCTGTTTTTTGACCATAACGGTTAATTCTCCGTTTCTTTCGATGCGCGTTTGGCAGGCAAGGCGTTCGCCGTTTGCGCGCCGTTCGTCGGTTAAATGCTGCATTTCGGCGCTCGTTGCGGTTGACAGCATTTCACGCCCTTTTGAAATCGTCACGGCGCACGTGTCGCAAGCGCCGCGCCCATCGCATTCGGCTTTCAGATGCACGCCGAGACGCTTTGCCGCGTCCCATAAATAAGTGCCTTCCGGCACGACGCCGCTGCGTTCGGGTTGATTCTCTACTTCAAATTTAATTTCAATCATATTAACTGTCCGCTTTCATCACGCGAATGCGGGGTTGGATGCCGGAAGCGCCGCCCGCTTTTGCCCCTGCCTGACAATCTTCGCAAAGCCCGAGAAGGCGCATCGAATGCTGCGTCAAAATAAAATTATGTTTTGCCGCAATTTCGTCCTGCATCGCTTCCAGTTCGGACGAGAAAAATTCGACCACTTTCCCGCACTCGGTGCAAATCATATGGTCGTGATGCTCGCGGTTGTAATGATGCTCGTAATGCGTTCGTCCGTCGCCGAAACGCACTTCGCGCGCAAGCCCCGCTTCGCTGAGCAGCTTGAGCGTGCGATAAACGGTGGTCTGCCCGACGGTCGGGTCTTCTTTTTTGACCAGATCGTACAAATCTTCGCTCGACAGATGTTCGCTCGTCCGCAAAAAAACTTCCAAAATCAAATCGCGCTGCGCCGTGCGCCGCAATCCATATTTTTGGACGTGGTTTAAGAAAATTTCTTTTTCTTCGGCGAATGAATCGCCTTTTGAAATCTCTTTATTTGTCTCGTTCTCCGACATTTCCATTAACATTTAACTATTATTTTAACACGCTCACGCTAATAGTAAATCGTGAATCGTGAATCGTGAATCGTATTTTTTATTACGATTTACTATTTACTATTTACTATTCACTAACTCCCGGCTCATTTCTTCGAGTTTTTCGTCGTCTGCGCCTTGCTCGCGCGCCAATTCAATCGAGCGTTTTCCAAGCTCGACATAAATGCGCAGCGCGGTTTCGTGTTCACCAAGCGATTCGAGATGTCGCCGCATCGTTTCCGCGTCGGCGCGCGCAAAAGTTCCGGTTAAAGCCGCAGCGGGTGTTTGCCTGCCGAGATTCTCCACCGCGCTACGCGCCAGCGGCAATAAAATCCGGCGCGCTTCGGATTCTTCGATTCCGCATCGAGACAAAGTTTCCGCTGCGACATCGAACAAGGCGACTAGATGACCGGCAGTCATCAACGCCGCCGCGTGATACAAAGTTTTGAATTCGGGATTTATCTCAAACGATTCGCCGCCTAAATCCGCGACAATTTGTTTTGCCGCCGCGACCGCCATCGCATCGCCTTCGACGCAGAAAAAAGCGCCCGCAAATCGTTCCGCGCCAGCGCCCGAATCGCTCACCGAAACCAGCGGATGCAGCGAACCCGTATTCGCGCCGACGTTCTTTAATTTGCTTAAAACAGCGGACGAAAGAGAGCCGCTCGTGTGCAGAAAAATTGTTTCGGAATTGAAATTGCGATTTGCCGCAAGACGCACGGCTGTCGGCTCGATCTCCGGGTCGGGCGTCGTGATAAAAACGATGTCGGACGAAGGAAGAGCGGCGAGATTTTCCGCCGTTAAGATTTGCGGCGGCGGTTTGATTAGCTGCGCTACGCGCGCCGCGGTTTCAAATCTGCGCGCGGCGACAGACGAGATTCTGTAGTTTTTTCGGGCAAGAGCAATCGCCAATGCGCCGCCGAGTCTGCCTGCGCCGACGATTGAAATTGAAAATTTGTTTTTAATTTTCACCGTCGGTCAGTTTGACCAAAAACGGCGCGTCGGGCAAGCGGTCGAGCCAATTGTTAAATTGCAGGCGTAAATCTTCGCGCGTCAGAGCTACATTGTTTGCGCGCGGCGCGGCTATGGCAAGCGCGGTGGTTTGCATTCCGGCGAGAGCTTGTTTGACGGCTTCGATTTCGGCGCGTTCGAGCGACGGCAGTTCTTCGCCGCGAGTAAAATAATCGGAGAGCTTTGCCGCTCCGAGAGCGATTTCCGCGTTGACCGCATTTTGCGCCGCTTCTTCGAGCGCGACCGCAAACGCCGCGCCGAGTCCGGCAAGCGTTTGGCGGTAAGCCGCCAAACCGTCCGAAACGATTTGGCGCAAATCTTCCGGCAGACGTTCGAGGCAATCGGATTCAATCATCCGAAAACCGCAGGCGCACGCCGGATGCTCTCCGAGCAATACCGCGACATCGAATTCGCATTTCAAATGTTCGGCGCGTCGGCGCAGTTTTTCGGCTTCGGAGCGAAAACGCGGGTGAAAAATTTCGACCTCGGAAAGCTCGACAAATTCCGTCCAATCGCGGCTCTGAAACAATTTTTCAAGCTGCGCCTGCCGATCGGCGGAATGAACGACCGCATTGTGGCGAGATTGGTAAAAAGCGGCGTAACGCTCTTGAAATTCCTTCCAAAACCGATTTAACTGTTCTTTCGCTTCACGGTCGAACGCTGTTTCGTGACGTTCCAGAAAATCTAAAATCCGCTCGCGGACAGATTCGATTTCCGCATCATCGGTGGCTTCTGCGAGCGCGACGTAGCGCCAGATCGCTTCTCTTTCGGGAACGGCGGCAACAAAAGTTTTGAGGCGTTCAAGCTCGCGCTGTGCGGCGGCGATTTGCGCGGCATCGTCATTAAAGGCTTCAGCGACTCGCTCCAAACCGTCTTCGAGCAAAATTTTACCATCCAGCGCATCCGAGACCGCTTCGGCGGCAACGCCGAAAGTTTTCGTCGCGCGCGTCGCCAATTTCCAGGCGCGAACGTTAAGCGAGTCGTCGGGCAAAGCGTCGAAGCGTTTTAAAATTTGCTCGTTTCGCCAGCTCGCCAGCCAATCCTTCAAAGCCTGATTCAGATTTGCCACCGACAATGTGTCGTGAAGCGAAGCGGCTTCGATCTGCGCGCCGGTCAAATGCCGCGCCCAATTGACCAATTCAGCCGAGCTGCGCGGCAAAACCGAAGAGCGCACAATGCCGGTGATTTCCGACCAAATTATTTTTAAATCAAGAAAACGCCGGGTAATTCGTTCGCACGCGCGGGTGACTAATTCGATTCGCCGTCGCGCGACGAGAGCCGATAAAACGAGATGCTGCGCTTCGCGCGACAAACCGTAAGGCTCGCTTTTTAGCTCGGCGTAAATTTCCCCGAGCGGTACAACACGCTCGCCCGCCTGCTCGACCGCGTTCCAAACGCGCCGAATCAACGGCTGGCGCAAAAGTCGTTCGTCGGATTCGAGCGCTGGCGGGGCGTTTTCGGTCGCCAAACCGAGCGGAACGGCAAAATCTTTCGCCAATTTCTGCACCTGCGGCGAATTTGCGCCCGACGTGCCGAAAAATTCGCTGACCAGAGTCGAGACTTCCGACGCGGTTAACAGTTCACGAAAATGCGGATGAGCGGCAAATTTGCGGTCAAAAATCGGCGTGATTGCGGCTTCGAGAAAAGTTTCGAGCGTCGCCGCGCGGCTCATTTCCGCTGTGAAAGAATGTTTTTCGTCCGCCGACAAAAACGCGCCGTCGTCAACGAAAATGCGAGTCCAAACTCGCTCTATGAGCGCGGCATAAGTTTGCGCGGCGGCGATTGCCGATTCTTCGAGTTCTTCGTTAATGCCGGTTTGCCCGTGCAAAACTGCAAACCGGCGCAAAATCTGCTCGTCTTCTGCACGCAGCGCCGCCGGTCGCCAAATCAATCGCGGCACGTCTTCTTCGCTCGCCGATTTCAGTTCCGAATCAAAAGAAACGATGATTTCCCAATCAAGATTTTCGGGTTTTTCAACGTCGGCTTCCGCCCGTTCCCACAAAACGCGCCCGCGCCGCAAAGTGCCGCGCCAGCGAATCGAAAAATCCGCCTGCGTTTCGGATTCGCTCCCGAAAATCCAATCGTTAAAGCGCGCTTCGCCCGCGCGCCGCAAAATTCTTTTGATTTCGGCGGGCGAAACCTGCGCGGCTAATTCACTCAGTTTCGCTTCAAAATCCGAATCGGCATCCTTTCCGAAACGATAAATTCGCTCGCCGCCTTCTTCGCGGACGCGCAAATTTTCGTTCGTCGCGGCGAAAACCGACAGCATTTCCTCGACTCTGGCGAGCGCCGCGCCGGGCGCGTTTTCATCGTAGATGAGCATCGCCGAAGCGATTTCACCAGCCGAAGCGCCGCGCCCGTCGAGCGATAAAACGAACAGGGCTTTTAAAATCAATTTCGCCTGCAATCGCTGCAAAACCGAGATTTTGGCAATCGCTTCGATTGATAAATGATCGTAAACGGCGAAATTGTCGGCTAATTCTTCCGATTTGCGAAGCTCCGGCTCGGCGCGGTCGAAAATCTCGTCGAGCGCGATCAACGAATGCGCCGGACGATTTAAAGTCATCCGTCCGCTCTCCGCCGCAAACGGCAGAAACGCAAAGTTTTGCGCGTAGAGCCGAACCGCCGGAACGACTTCGGCGACAATCGGGTGAACCGGATAAAGCGCGGTAAAACGCGGTTCGCTCCAATTAAAACCGGGCATTTCCTGACGCAGCATTTGATAAAGCTCGCGCAAGATGGGACGCGCGTTCGGGCGTTTCGGGAAAATATGCGCGTCGAGAATTCGATAAAGATGTTCCTGATCGAGAAAATTGATTTGAAAGCTGCTGGCGATTGAAGCGTTTACGCCGTCAGCGCCCGAAATGTCATCGTCCAGAGCGACGGCGAAAAAAATTCTCGCTTGTTTGGCAATCTCCGCCAGCTCGCTTAAATCCGCGCCGTCGTCGCGTTTGACTCTGGCGAGACGCGTTTGCGCCGAATCAACAATCAAAACAAGCGGTTCGGCTTCGGGCTGCTGCGCTGCCGCAATTAGCATTTGCGCCGGATTTGCACCGAAATTATCAATTTCCGCGCCGAAAGTTTTCGAGAGGGCATTGCGAAATTCTTCGGAAAATGCGGACGCAGTTCCGCGTTCGACGCGCACAACTTTCAACCTTCGGCGCGGCAAGCTCTGGGCGCTCGCGGCGACGTGCGAATCATTGAGACGAGCGCGCAAATCGGGGGTTTCCGTCACGGCAGCCAAAACCGCGAGCAAATGGCTTTTTCCAGCGCCGCGATTGCCCGCAAGCGCGAACGCCGCGCCCGTCGAATTGCCGTGCGCCAGACGCCCGATTTCGTCAAACCATTTGGCGAGCAAATCGGCAGTCGCATCGGTAAAACGATAAGCGGCAACAGTTTGCTCTGCGTCCGCCGCATAGTTTTTAACTGCTTCGTACGGTCTCGCGTCAATGAGGTCTTTGATTTTTTCCTGAACTCGTTTCATTAATTTTTAATTTGGAAAATTTCGTCTGCGGCGGGAAAACGAATCAAAAATGTCGTCCCGCGCCCACCTTCGCTGCTCGCTTCGATTGTCCCGCCAGCCTCTCGAACCGCCGTTTCAACGGCGTCAAGCCCGACGCCGCGTCCGGCGTCTTCAGTCACTGCTGCGGCGGTTGAAAAACCGGATAAAAAGATAATTTGCCCGGCTTTTCTTTCGTCGAACGCAGAATTTTCGGCAATCAGATTGCGCTCCTCCGCCAGCCGCCAAACTTTTTCTGCGTCAATTCCCTGCCCATCGTCGGAAATTTGCAGGCAAAGCGAATCGTTTTCCCGCCAAACTTCAAGGCGAACAAAGCCGCATTCGTTTTTGCCGCTTGCGCGGCGCTCGTCCGGCGTTTCAATTCCGTGCGCGACAGCGTTTCGCGCGATGTGCAGCAAAGCGATTTCGCAGGCTTCGGCGCACCGTCCGGCGATTTCGACTTCGGCAGCGCCGCGCTCTTGAAAAACAACTCTTTTGCCCTGCGCTGCCGCGGTTTTTTGTCCCGCAAGCAAAGCCTGCGCCCACAGATTCGAGAGCTTAGCTTGCGGCATTTCGGCAGAAAAATCGTTTCCGCGATGATTTTTATTTTCAAAAACGGCGACGATTTCGGCGTGTGAATCCGCTAAGATTTCGCAGACGTTTTCCGCTCGTTCATTGCACACAAAAACCAGTCGCAGAGCAATTTCCATCCCGATTGTTTTCTCAACATCCGGCAGCGTGGCGACGATTTCGCCGCGCTGATTCAGATTGTTTTGCACCGAGCAAAAACCGTCGGCGAAATTCGATGCGGCAAATTTAACCGAAATTAGGGCAAGAGTGGGATTTAATTTTAACGCTTGCCGCAAACGTTCAATTTCAGCCGGTTTTAATTGTTTTTCCAAATCAAACGGCAGAACGTTTTGCTCTGCGGTTTCAACTTTGTTTTGGCGGGCGATTTGGTAAATCGCCCGCCAATTTTCGAGTTTTTGTCCGCTGTTTGACGACAAAGAATTTTCAGCAAATGCGGCTTCGATTTCGGGGATGCCTTCTTCTAAAACAGCGATTGATTCGGCGAAATTTTCCGCATTGATGATTTCTAAAAAATTTTCCAGCTCGTGAGCTATTCGGCTGACCGCCGCAAAATCAAAAGCGGCGGCTGAGCCTTTGAGCGTGTGAAGCTGGCGGAACAATTTTCTGACAAGCTCCGGCTGCTCAATCGAATTTGCCGCGCGGAGCTTTATTAAATCCCGGCGCAGATTTTGGATTCGGCGCGGCGCGTCTGCCAAAAATGCGGCTTGCAATTCTTGCATAATTGAAGGAATGACGAGCGGGAGATTTCGCGCGCGACGGTTGAAAAGGCTGATTTGAATTATTGGGTTAACGAACCGTTGAGGCGCGGCTTTTTTCGTCTTCGGAACTGTCTTCGGGTTTGTCGTTTGTTTGATTTGAATCTTGTTTTTCGAGATCGTGTTTAATCGCGTCCAAAATTCCGTTGATAAACTGCGTGGCTTCGTAAGTTGAAAATCGGCGGGCGACTTCGAGCGCCTCGTTTATAATAACAGTGCGCGGAGTTTTTTCATACAAAAATTCGTAAACTGCAAGTCGCAAAACATTGCGGTCAACCACAGCCATTCTGGAAATCCGCCAGTTTTCCGCCCGCGAAGTGATTTTTTCGTCAATCGCTTTCAATTTAGAGCGCGTTCCGCGAACGAGATTTGTGGCAAACTCGCGATTGGCTTCGTCCAACTCGGCATCGTTGAGATTAGACCAGTAAACGCGAATTTGTTCTTCGACCGTTGCGCTCGAAACATCAATAGCAAATAACATTTGCAGGGCGCTTTCGCGCGCCTTACGTCTAGCTCCCATAAACCCTTGTTCTCAAAACTAGCAAAGAACCGCCGCCGACTGCAATTTATTTATCGCCGATTTCCGACAAAAGACGATAAAAATTTGCCATCTCGACGGCGACCATCGCCGCTTCGCTCCCCTTATTTCCCGCTTTAACTCCGGCGCGGTCAATCGCTTGTTCGAGCGTGTCAGCCGTAATAATTCCGTAAACAACCGGAATTCCGCTTTCGAGCGCGGCGCTCGTAATTCCCTTTGTCGCTTCGCCCGCGACGAAATCGAAATGCGGCGTCTGCCCGCGCAGAACCGCGCCGACGCAAATCACCGCGTCAAAACGCCCGCTTGTCGCAACTTTTTTTGCCGCCAGCGGAAATTCAAACGCGCCCGGTATTTTGAAAATCTCGATTGCGTCTTCGCTCGCGCCGAGCCGTTCGAGCGTGTCGAGCGCGCCTTCGACAAGACGCGCGGTTAGAAATTCGTTCCAACGGCTGACAATAATCGCGTAGCGGAATCCTTCGGCTTTTAATTTTCCCTGATGAATTTTAGGCTGCAATTTGTTTCTCGATTCTAAATTTCGGCGGCGCTAAAACGCTCGCACATCAGTATAGAAGATGCCTGCAAATGCTGACAAGCCGAATTGTTTTCAAACCCGCACGCAAAGAAAAACGGATAATTCTTTATGACACAAAACGAGCGAGCGCGGTGTATTTTATTTAGAGGCAAAAGTAACTTATTACGAATATTTGTATTCTTAACATTGCAATACAAAAGTTCGGTTCGTGCTGATGAAGAATAATCCGGGACAGATAACATTTGGACGACAAATCGGAAGCCTCGATTTAAACGGTTTCGTCTTAACCGAAACTTTTCACGCGCCTCATCTTGTTCTGCCGCGTCACGACCACGAGCGCGCCAATATCAATCTGACGCTGGACGGCTCATTTCGAGAAACTGTCGGCAATCATCCGCAAGAATCCGAGCCTGATAGTATTTTAATAAAACCGGCAGGAGAATCTCACGGCAATAAATACGGCGACAAAGGAGCGCATTGCCTGATTATCGAATTATCGCCGCCGAGATTAGACGGCATTTGTTCCTTTACCAATCTTTTCGACGCTCCGAGTCATATCAAAGGTGGGAGTCTTTCTATCATTGCCAGACGCATCTACCGGGAATTTCATCAGCGCACAAACGGATTTGAATTAATAATCGAAGGGTTGATTCTTGAGATGCTGGGGCAGACTGCCCGCCGAAACAATACAACTGATTTTTCCGCTTCCCCGCAGTGGTTAAAACAGGCGCGGGAATTGATTCATCAGCATTTTGCCGAAAAACTAAGTTTGTACGGAATCGCCGATGCCGTTGAGATTCACCCGTCGCATCTGGCGCGGACGTTTCGCCGATATCATCACTGTTCGATTGGCGAATATGTGCGCCGGCTTCGCGTAGAATACGCCGCGCGAGAAATTCTTAAATCCGATTCGCCGCTCGCGGACATCGCAGTCGCGGCAGGCTTTAGCGATCAAAGCCATCTGACTCACGAATTCAAACGACAACTGCAAACAACTCCCGCCGAATACAAAAAAAACTATGCCCGCAATTCCGATACAAAAAAGCGCTGATCTTTCAAGAATCGCTGACAATTTATTGTTAAAGTCGTCATTATCGCTCGTTTCTCCCCGACTAAACCCGAAGCGATAAAGCGTTTGGCGGAGTAAATAAAAATGAAAAAAACTTTAATCGCTGTCTTCTTCACTTTGATTTTTTTGAGCTTAAACACAGCGGTGATTTTCGCTCAAGACAACGAAGCGATTCGCAAAGAATTGGACGCTCAATATAAAAAACTGGCGGAGGCGCACGACAGGAAAGACTTTAAAACCATTGCGAGCCTGAAAACGGCGGATTTTCACGCATTTTTTACCGACGGCAGAATCGGCGATGTCAAAACGATGGAGCAGCACACGAAACGCTTTATTGAAAACAATCTGCCTCCTTTCAATATCAGAAACACAATTCAAAAGTTAATTGTTTCGGAAAACAAGCTCATTGCCGTTGTCGAGGTCTTTCAGGAAGCGGCGAGATTCCGCGAGCTGGCGGGAAAACGCAGGAAGCTGGAAACCAGCGTCGTACAGCGCGAAACCTGGTCGAAGACGCCGGAAGGCTGGAAACTCAAATTGGTTGACAACGTTCGAGACCAAAAAAGCTTTGTTGACGGAAAACGAGTTGATCCGTCAAAGCCTTACAATCCCGATGATCCGCCGTATAATCCTGACGAAACGAAAAAACCCTGATCGGAGAAGTAATTTTATTATGAAAAGACCGCTATTTATTCCTTCTGTTTTGACCTTCATAAAAAATATATTGGCTTTACTTATAATTTTGTTGCCGAGTTTGGCTTTTGCTCAAGCAAAGCAAGTCTCCAAAACGAGATATATCGCCTTTATTAATGTCACGGTTGTTGATGTTGCAAGCGGAATAACAAAACCGGAGATGACTGTTGTCATTACAGGTAATAGAATCTCCGTCGTCGGCGCTGCCAAAGAACTGCGCCTGCCGAAAGGCACACAGAAAATTGACGCGCGCGGTAAATTTTTAATTCCAGGACTTTGGGATATGCACGTGCATCTTTCTCATTTCGGCGAATACTCGCTTCCTTTGTTTCTCGCCAACGGCGTGACGGGTGTGCGCGATATGGGCGACGGCTTCGCGCAAGTAAAATCGTGGCGCGACGGCATTGCCGCAGGCACGCGCGTCGGTCCTCGCATAAAGGCTGCAAGCCCGATTTTTGAAGACGCTCGCTGGATTCAAGCCATCCGCGCGATGAACCGGCAGTTGGGAATTAAAAGTCCCGATAGGCTTGGAGAGCGGGTTGGAATTCGGGGAGAGGAAGACGCCCGCAAATATGTGGATGAGTTTGCCCAATCTGGAGCCGATTTTATAAAAATCCGCACAAACGTTTCGCGCGAAACTTTTCTAGCCATCGCCGACGAAGCGAAAAAGCGCGGCTTACCGCTGGTCGGACATATGCCAGGCGGAGTAAGTCTGGCGGAAGCGTCGGATGCCGGGATGGCGGATATTGAACATAACATTTCTCTGCCTTCTAACCTCGGTCGGGAAGAACGCGAAAAATTATTCCGCCGACTCGTCGCAAATCATACCGCAATTGTTCCTACGCTTTTATCCACTCAAAAATTTCGTCTGCTGCCGGAAAGCGTTGTCAATGCCGCTCTCAATCCAAACGGCGGCGATTTGCGCATTCGTTACATAAAGCAAGAAATGTTAGAGGAATGGCGCGAAGGTTTCAGGCTTCAGAAACTGGAGACTCCGCCGTACGATTGGCAGGCGGATTATCAAAGTCAAATCCGCGATGTCCGCGAAATGGCTGCGCTGGGCGTTAATATTATGGCGGGAACGGACACCGCCGGGGCGCTCATTTTTCCCGGCTTCAGTTTGCACGAAGAGTTAGCGCTACTGGTCAAAGACGGAGGATTAACTCCGCTTCAGGCTCTCCAATCGGCGACGATTAATCCGGTGAAGTTTCTTGGACTTTCAGATTCTTTAGGCGCGGTGGAAGCCGGAAAGATTGCTGACCTAGTGCTGCTCGACGCCAATCCGCTCGAAGACATCGGCAACACTCAAAAAATTGACGCCGTAGTCGCTAACGGCAAATATTTGCCAAAAAAAGAACTGCAAAAGATGCTCGTTGATGCCCAAGCCGCCGCATCTTTATTAACCGCGACAAATTCCGCTCAAGAAAACTTACCGCCGCCATTCAAGCCTCTGGCTAAAAGCAAAGAGTTGATTGCTCAATTGGAAAAAAGCATTCCGCAACTGATGAAAGACGGCGAAGTTCCGGGACTTTCGATAGCAATCATTAAAGATGCGAAAATCCTTTGGCAGCAAAGT
This sequence comes from Pyrinomonadaceae bacterium, assembly GCA_036388775.1. Taxonomy (GTDB): domain Bacteria; phylum Acidobacteriota; class Blastocatellia; order Pyrinomonadales; family Pyrinomonadaceae; genus JALZCH01. The sequence continues at coordinate 56,896 of DASVRD010000141.1, forward strand.
TTCGGTGTCGCCAATTCCGCGACAAAACAGCCGGTTACTGAAAACACGATTTTTGAAGCCGCAAGCTTGAGCAAGCCGGTTTTCGCTTATGCCGTATTGAAATTAATTGAAAAAGGCAAGCTCGATTTGGATGCGCCGCTCGTCAAATATCTTCCGAAACCTTATCTTGAAACAGATGAGCGAGCCAATCTAATTACGGCTCGGATGGTTTTAAGTCACACGACCGGTTTTCCGAATTGGGCGATGGGACAACCGCTTAAGACGCAATTTAATCCCGGCGAAAGATTTAGCTATTCGGGCGAAGGCTTTGTTTATTTGCAAAAAGTCGTTGAGCATTTGACCGGGCAGCCGCTCAACGCAGTAATGCAAAAGGAAGTTTTCGAGCCGCTCGGAATGCCGGACAGCAGTTTTGTCTGGATGGATAAATACGAAACACTGAAAGCGACCGGACACAATTCGGTTGGCGCGGCGAAACCGCTCAGAAAATATTCCGACGCAATCGCTGCTGGGAGTCTGCACACTACAACCGCCGATTACGCCAAATTTGTCATTGCCGTGATGAACGGCACGGGACTTAAAAAAGAAACTCTCAATCAAATGCTCAGTCAGCAAACAAAAGTTGACGAAGGCTGTTCCAACTGTATTGCCAACAAACCGACGGGGAAGCTTTCCAATTCGATTTTCTGGGGACTCGGTTGGGGATTACAGCAAACCGCAAACGGAAAATCTTTTTGGCATTGGGGCGACAACAACGGCGACACGCATTGCTTTGTCATTGCTTCGGAAAAACAAAAGTCTGGCGTTTTAATCTTTACCGACAGCGGCAACGGTCATTCGATAATTCCCGCAATTGTCGAACAGGTGATTGGCGGCAAACAACCGCTCACGGCTTGGATAAATTACGAACCGTATAATTCTCCGGCTAAAAATTTATTGCGGACTATTTTGTCCGAAGGCATCGAAGCCCCGCTCAAGCGTTATCTCGAAGAAAGAACGAAAGATGATGCAAAGCGTTTGAACGAAGTGCAGATAAACGCGCTCGGTTACGCATTGCTGGAAAGAAAAAGAACGGCGGAAGCAATTGAAATCTTTAAGTTAAACATCGCCGATTTCCCAAATTCGGGAAATACATACGACAGTTTGGCTGAAACTTATCTGGGAATCGGAGAAAAAGAACTTGCGCTCAAATTTTATAAAAAAGCGTTAGAGGTAAATCCGAATTATCCGAATGCGAAAGCGGCGACAGAGACGGTGAAGAAACTCGAAGCTGAATTAAAGCCAAATTGAATCAATAATTAAAATGGACAGCAAAAAAAGTTTCTTTCGATTCCTGCCTGTAAGCAGAACTCGAAAGAAACTTTTTTTGATAGCTGCCGGAAAACAAGCAAACTAATTGTTGCCCGGTTTTGTTTCTTTTTTTGCCGGACTGGTTTGCGCGTTGGCGTTTGCCGGGTTTTTATTTTGATTTGAATCGGTCTTGCCGCTCGATTCCATCGGATAACCGGCGTTTTCCCAAGCCTGAGTTCCGCCGACGAGAGCCGCCGCATTCGTGATTCCTTTTTCGTTCAAGATTTGCACCGCACGGGCGCTGGTATGCTCGTTCGGTCAGGAACAATACGCGATAATTTGTTTATCCTTCGGAACTTCCGTATAGCGCGTTTGAAATTGTTCCGCCTGAATATTTAAAGCGCCTTTGATGTGTTTGGCTTCGTAAGAAGCGGCGGCGCGCGTGTCAACAAAAACGGCGCTGCCGCTGTCAAAAGCCTTTTTCGCGTCGGCGAGCGTGATTCTCGCCGCGTTGTCTTCCGAATGCCCTTGTCCGTCGTCACTCGAATGTGCAGCGGCTGTGTTTGCGGCTTGATTCGCACCGGCAGTGGAATTTGTAGTTTGAGCCTGCTGCCGATTGGATTGCTGCGCGGCGGAATTACAGGCTGTGAAAACAGCCGCGCCGAGCGTCGCAATTGCCAGCAGCGACAATAAATATCGCATCTCTACCTCCTCGTTTATCAAAACTTTTCTTGTAAAACTTTATCAGCAAACATTGGCGATGCAAAGCTCTTCTTCCGGTTTTCCCAATGGAATCGGGTATTTTGCAGTCCAACAGGCGACGCAGCCCGCGTTCTGTTTGATTCCCGTCGCTTCAATCATACCATCGAGCGAAAGATAACCGAGCGAATCGGCTTTGACGTATTCGCGGACTTGTTCGACCGTAAAATTTGCCGCAATCAATTCATCCGTGTGCGGCGTGTCAACGCCGTAATAACAAGGGCTGATGGTCGGCGGACACGAAATCCGCAGATGAACCTCGGTCGCGCCCGATTCGCGCACCATTTGGACGATTTTTTTTGAAGTCGTTCCGCGCACAATCGAATCGTCAACCAAAACGACGCGCTTGCCTTCAATTAAACTTTTAATCGGATTCAATTTCATCCTCACGCCCAGAGAACGCACGGCTTGCGTCGGCTCGATAAAAGTGCGCCCGATGTAATGATTGCGAATAATCGCCTGACGATAATTGATTCCCGATTGCCTGGCAAAACCGATTGCCGCCGCCACACCTGAATCAGGCACGGGGACGACCAAATCAGCCGAAACAGGATGTTCGACTGCGAGCCGTTTACCCATTTTGTGACGCGATTCATTGACCGAACGCCCAAACACAACCGAATCGGGACGCGAAAAATAAACGTGTTCAAAAATGCACTGCGCCGTCTCGCGTTTTTCCAGCGGAAACGACGAATTTAAGCCGTTTTTATCAATCACCAGTATTTCGCCCGGCTCGACATCTCGGACATATTCGGCGTCTATCAAATCAAAAGCGCAGGTTTCGGAAGCAACGCACCACGCATCGCCCAATTTTCCGAGCGCAAGCGGACGAAATCCGCGCGGATCGCGCACCGCAATCAAACATTCGGGCGTTAAAAACAGGAGAGAAAAAGCCCCTTCGGTTTCCCGCAGCACATTCGTAATCGCTTCGTTCGTCGTCCGCGCGCCCATCCGGGCGACATTGTGCAAAATCGTTTCGGTATCTGAGGTTGAAGAAAAAATCGCTCCGGCATATTCGAGCCGCTCGCGCTCGGATTTGGCAAACGGCAAATTTCCGTTATGACAAACCGCGATTTTTCCGTGCTGGCAAGTGACGGAAAATGGCTGAACTTCCCGAATCGTGTTCGCCCCGGCGGTTGAATAGCGCGTGTGACCGATTGCCGCCGCGCCGGGCAGATTTTTGATGTTGTTTTCGTTAAAAACTTCGGAAACCAAACCGATTCCGCGAAGCTGATAAAGCTCCGCCCCGTCGGTCGAGACAAGTCCTGCGGCTTCCTGCCCGCGATGCTGCAAAGCGAACAGCCCCAGCTCGGTTAAGTGCGCCGCCTGAGCGTGTCCGAAAACACCGAAAATGCCGCATTCTTCCTTTAACTTGTCAGAAAAAACGTCTGTCACTTAAATAGCTTAACAAAATTAATCGGCGGGCAAAACGACGCCTCGACATTCGCCAAAACCGATGCGCCGAAAGCCTTCGCGCTCCGCATAACCGCGCATAATGATTTCGTCGCCGTCTTCGAGAAAGCGGCGCTGTTCGCCCGAAGGCAATTCGATGGGTTCTTTGCCGCGCCACGTTAATTCCAAAAGACAGCCGTGCGCCGATTTTTCGCGACCGGAAACCGTGCCGGTCGCAATTAAATCGCCGGTTTGCAGATTGCAGCCGTTTGAAGCGTGATGCGCCAGCATTTGCCCGATTGTCCAGTACAAATCTTTCATATTAGATCGGGAAAGCAAAAACGGCTCGATGTTTTCCGCGCGCATCTTTTCGGTTTGAATCAGAACTTCCAGATTCACGTCCAAACCGCCGCGCTTTTGATTTTCTTCCGAATGCAAATATTCGAGCGGCTGCGGATCGCCTTCCGGTCGCTCAAACGCGGAAGTGCGAAACGGCGCGAG
>DASVRD010000142.1:0-11371 GCA_036388775.1 Pyrinomonadaceae bacterium
AAAACAGCCACAGGAAAATATACGAAACGGCGTAAATCAGCGAAGCGTTGATCGGCGAAGCGAGCGGTGCGAAAAAGGTGTCGAAAATCCATTTTTGGAGATGAATTTGTTTGCCTTCGGCATTTGCAAATTTAATGTTAATCAGAACACGCGCCAGCAAACTCGATAAAAAGTAGAGCGCGAGCGCGTTTGTGCCGAAAATGACAAAGGGTTTTGTCCAGCGGCGGTAATTTTTGATGTCAATCAGCCAATAGCAAAACGCCAGAAAACAAAGCGCGAGTCCGGCGGTGTAAACGACGTAAGAGCTTGTCCAGAGCGGTTTGTTGATGGGAAAAAAGAAATTCCAACACCAGCCAAGCGCGGTTAAAACGACGCCGAAGAAAAACAGCGCCGAGACTTTATCCAGATCGTCGCGTTTGGTTTTAAGCCACGTTCCGGCTAAAACTCCGGCAAGAGCGGTCGAAATTGCGGGCAGAGTACTTAAAATACCTTCGGGATCGTAAAATTTAGACGCTTTCCAGATATGATTTTCGCCGATCACAATGCGGTCAATATAACCTGCGAGATTGCATTCGATTGACAAATCGCCCGCGCCGCAGCCGGGAACCGGAACGAGCATCATCAACGCCCAATAAATCAAAAGCAGCGCAGCGGCGATGATGGTTTGCTGTTTCCAATTTGTATGGAGAAAAATCAGCGACGCGACGAGATAGCAAACAGCGATGCGCTGCAAAACGCCGGGAATCCGCAGATTCGCCAAATCGAAAAACGGAAACGCCATTTGAATCAAACCGAGCAGGAAAATCAGCCCGGCGCGGCGAAAGATTTTTAGATAAACATCCGAAGTAATTCCGCCTTGCTCGACTCGTTTCCCCAAGGCGAGCGGAATCGCGATGCCGACGATAAAGACGAAAAACGGAAAGATAAAATCGGTCGGCGTCCAACCGTGCCACGGCGCGTGCGCGAGCGGCGAATAAACGGCGCTCCAGGTGCCCGGATTATTGACTAAAACCATTCCCGCGACTGTCATCCCGCGAAAAACATCGAGAGAAATTAAACGTCCGCTTGTTTCCGCCGACATAGCATTTCGACTCCTTTTTCCAGCGTGAAATTAACACATTACGATTCGGTTGTTAAATTTAGCGCAGAATAAATTTCTTGCAATTATTATTTAAACTAAACTATGCTTAACACGGTTGTTTTACTCAAGACCAACCGACTCATCTCTCTTTAGCTCCTGAAAATTCTCAGCTTCTCTTTTCAAATAGAATATGAACTACATCCCGACTCTCTTTCCTGTTCGCAGCTTTGCTGTGCGGCAGTTTAATTATGTTTACCGTTTCGCTGCAATTTGCGGTTTTATGCTCGCAATTGCAATCGGTGTTTCGGCTCAAACCTCAAATGTTGAAAACTCTTCGATCCAAAGCGTTTTAAATTCGGATGGAACAATCAAAACCGACCGCGCGGGCAATTTTAACCCGCAAGGTTTTGAAATGACCACGGATGCGGACGGCAAACCGCGTTTTGCTCTTGCCGAAAAACACGATTTTTCTCTTGATGACGAGCGGAAGACCGCTTCGCCCGCCGCCGCTGTTTGTTCGGATAACTGGGATAGCCGTTTTATCTTCCCCGGCGTTTCCGGAACTGTCAATGCGGTCGCTACCGACGCGAACGGCAACATTTATATTGGCGGCGACTTTGTAAATATCGGTGACGTTGTCGTCAATCACGTCGCAAAATGGAACGGGACAAACTGGGAAGCAATGGGTGGCGGAACCAGCTCACAAGTAAGCAGCATCGCCGTTTACAACAATAAGGTTTATATTGCGGGCGGTTTTGGCACGGCGGGCGGAGTGGCGGTTAACGGAGTCGCGGTGTGGGACGGAGCAGCCTGGTCTCCGCTCGGCAGCGGTTTTACCGGCTATTCGCTAACTCTCAGCGCTATCGTCGTCAACCCGGCAAACGGAGATGTTTATGTCGGCGGTTCATTTAACTCTTTTAATGGAGTTCAAGCAACGAATATCGCTAAATGGGACGGCACAAATTGGACAGGTCTTAATAACGCCGCTACGACTTCCACAGACGGCACGGTTAACGCGATTGCCATCTCGGGGAACAACGTTTATGTGGTCGGCAGTTTTTCAAAAATCGGCGGCGTGGCAGCTAAACAAGCCGCTAAATGGGATGGTACGACATGGACTGCGATGGGAACCGGTTTTAACAGCACCGTCCGCACAGTCGCCGTAGATTCAAATGGCGTGGTTTATGTCGGCGGAGATTTTTCTACAGCCGGTTTCAATACTGCCAATAGAATTGCCAAATGGAATGGCAGCGGATGGTCGGCATTAATTGCAGGATCTACAAACGGTCTTTTAGGCGGCAACGTCAGTACCATCACAACTTCCGGGACAAACGTTTATGTTGGCGGAAGCTTCACTTATATAAACACCAATTTCGGTACAACAAACGTTTACCGCATCGCTCGCTGGGATGGAAGCAGTTGGAACACTGTCGGAACCGGCGCGAATAATGGAGTGGATCCCACCAATTTTGGCAGCGGTGTTAAAGGTATCGCTGTGAACGCTAATGGGAGTCAGGTTTACGTAGCCGGAAATTTTTTCAAAGCCGGTACGGTAAGCGCCAAAAATATCGGCAAATGGGATGGCACAAGCTGGTCAAGTTTTGATACCGGACAAGATAACGGTGTTTTTGATACCGTCAAAACTATTGCCATAGACGCGAGCGGAAACGTTTATGTTGCCGGAGAGTTTGTCCAAATCGGAACAATAGCCGCAAATCGCATCGCCAAATGGGACGGAACCGCCTGGTCTCTGCTGGGCAGCGGTCCAACGAACGGAGTAAACGGCGAGGTTTTTGAAATCGTCGTAGATGGAAATGATCTTTACGTCGTCGGGAATTTTACGACCGCCGGCGGCGTCACTGTTAACCGTGTAGCTAAATGGAATGGCACGGCATGGGAAGCTCTCGGAGGCGGCATCAATACCCTTCCTTACTCGGTTGCGGTTATCGGCAACGAAGTTTTTGTCGCCGGATTTTTTAGCACAGTCAACGGTATGACCGTTAATAACATTGTCCGATTCAATAAAACTACCGGAGTCTGGTCGCCGCTCGGAGCGGGTATCGGCAACGGTTATTTGAAAAAAATAGTCTCCTCCGGCACAAACCTCTACGTCGGCGGCAGCTTTGAGAAGGCTGGCGGTTTGAATGCGAAGAACGTTGCCAAATGGGACACTTTGACCGAAACCTGGTCGGCACTAGGCAGTGGAGCAAACAATGGAACCACTGACGGCGTGTTCGCGCTTGCCGCTTCCGGCAATACGGTTTACGTCGGCGGCAGTTTCACTTCGGTTGCAAACTATACAGTCACTGCCAATCGCATTGCTAAATGGGATGGCACGGCGTGGTCTGCGCTGGGAAACGGGACGAGCAACGGCGTTGACGGTTTTGTCGAAGCGATTGCAGTCAGCGGCAGCGATGTTTACGTCGGCGGGCGGTTTAGCACAGCCGGAGGCGTCGCAAACAGGCATGTTGCGAAATGGAACGGAATGTCCTGGTCTGGCTTTAACGGCGGCGTTCATCAAACCATCAGCGGAACTAATTACGGCTGGGTTTACGCGGCGGCGGCTCGCGACGGCGACGTTTATTTCGGCGGCGATTTTATTACCGCCGGCTGCCGCCCATCATATCGTTTCGGGCATTATTATTCGCAGGCTTGGATGGGCGGAACAAGCAGCGATTGGCACACGGCGACCAATTGGAATACCAACCAAGTTCCAGCCGACAACCAGAACGTGATGATTCCGCAATCGGGCAGCGATCTGAATATTGGCGTCGCCGATGTCAATGTTCTCGATTTGCAGCTCGGCACGGGGCGAACTTTAACCATCGAAGCGGGACGCACTTTGACCGTCAACGGCGCGCTCTCGCTTGCCGGAAACATAGCGGGCGGCGGCACGCTCATCGTCACAAGCTGCAACCCGGCGGCAATTAACGGCGCGGGCGCTACGAGCTACGTCAAAACTAAGCTCACGCGCTGCGTCAACAATACCGGAAGTTTCACGTTTCCGGTCGGAACCGACAACGGTTTTTCGCCCGTCCGGTTTTCAAACGTCGCGGGCAGCGGCAATTTCTCCGTCACGGCGAATCAAACCGCTCATTCAAACCCTGATTTACCCGCCAATCGTTTGGCGCGTTTCTGGAATTTGACAAACAATGGCGGCATCACGCAAACAGATGTGCAGTTTAATTATTTGCCCGGCGACATCGCCGCCGGAAACGAAGCCAATTACAAGATATTTCGCATCGAAGACAATGGAACGGCGACACTTGCGGGCGGCACGATCAACACAACCGCTCACACGGCGACGATTGCCGGAGTAACCAATTTTTCTGATTGGACTCTCGCGGATACGTTCGCTCCGTCAGCGGCTTCGGTTAACATAGCGGGCAAAGTAACGGACGCCAACGGAAACGCTGTCAGTCGGGCGCGCGTGACGCTTGTCGAACCGACCGGGGAAACCAGAACCGTGATCGCCAGCCCGTTGGGGTATTACCGTTTCAGCGATGTAGCGGTCGGAGCGACCTACATTTTTAACGCTTACTCAAAAAATCATACTTTCGCACCGCGTCTTGTCACGGTCGCGGATGAAACCGACAACTTGAATTTAACCGCGCTGCCGTAAACTCAAACGAAAAGCGCAAAAATCAAACGAAAATAAAACTAAAAAGGCGAGGATTTGTCCTCGCCTTTTTAGTTTTGATAAACGGCTTACCAGACGTTGCTGATAATTCTTACGTTGCGGCGGCGACTGTTAATGAAATCTTTCAAAATTTGGAATTTCGCAGTAAGATGACTGCCGACTCCGATTACAGAAGTTCATTTCCACACATCGAGGCTTTTCAAATGGTTGTCGAAACTGTCCTGGGATTTGGTTACAGCATATTGATGGCTGATTTGGCGCAGGGCGACAATTCCGTCACCCGCAAAATGCTCGTCGGAGCAGCTTCTTCTATCGGAACGGAAACCTTGAAATCAGCTTTTTTTGGTCCCGTCGGGAATTTCACCTACGACAAGGCGAAAGAATTTTACGCGCGATTTCGCAAGGGCGACGAGAAAAATCTCAATCACGATTTGCAGCGCGCGGCGCGAAAGGCGCAGTTGACCGCGACTTTGCTTGCCGTCCGAGCTTGTTTGCAGGAATTTGAGCGATTTGAAGACGGCAAAACTTTGATTTGGTCGCAGGCTTCGATTCAGAATTGGAGCGATAAAGATAAAATCCGGCTGAAAGCGTTAGCCGACGATTTGGAGAAAAAACTAAAAGAGCTTCCAAAAACTTCAACTCCGCCGTCGCCGGTAGAGCAAACCGAAATCATCCGTTTGTTTGATCCGAAGGAAAATATCAACCCGGACGAAGCGCAAAAACAGCTTGTCGTGCGGCTAAAACGAATCACTATCGAAGAATTTGCAGGCGCGGACGTTCCCGAACACGCTGCTAAGCTTTTGATTGAAGCAATCAAAACGGGCTGGAATGAAACCGATAAGCAGCAGCCATTCCCTTCGACGAGCCTTTATCCGCTCGGTTTGAGACAAAATCTGATTAACGCGGAAAAAGAGTTTGACTGGTTCAGTTTGTTGTGCGGTTGGTTCAACGAGGAATACAAAAACAATCCGCAGGTCGAAGCGGCGATGCAGAAATATTTGCTGCTTGATATTCGCAGCAGTCAAGCAGGAGCGACAATTGACCCAAAAGTAATTTCGGACATTTTCGCCGGACACTTTGCGCAACTTGGAGATTCGTTTCTACGGCTGGAAATATTGCTGGAAAAAATCGAAGTAAAGCAAGATGCAATTCTTGGTTTTGTAAAAGACTTTATTGAAGAAAATCGTCGTTTGCATAAAGAAACGCAGCAAGTCATTGTGGCGCGGGTTGATAATTTTGAAGAAAACGTCAAGCAAATACTTGCTAAAGTTGCGACGACAGAGCAGCTTCATCAGCTTCAGGAAGCAATTGAAGGGCAACGGCAGGCGAATATTCGACAGGCTCAAGAACGCTATTTGCCAAAGCCTGTGAGCGGTTGGAAGCCGCAGCCGAATTTGATGTTTGTCAACCGGGACAAGCAGCGGCGGGATTTGCGCGAGCAAATGCGAAACGGCGGGTTTCCGGTAATTGTGGTCAAAGGTTCGGGCGGATACGGCAAAACTGCTTTGATAACCGATTTTCTCAACGAAACGGCGACGCGCGCGAACATCACCGAGCCGAATCTGAACGGATTGATTTACTGTTATTGCGACGCGGAAAAAGGCGACACGAAAACTTTGTACGACATTTTGAGCCGCGCCGAGCCGGTTGCGGCGCAGGCGGACGGCAGGCAAGAAACGCTCGTCGGTTTACACGCGCGTTACACCAAAAATGAGATAACTTTGCCTGCGTTGATTCAGCGGTTTTACGAAGATTTGGCGGCGGTCGGAACAATTTGGCTGGCGCTGGACAATTTCGAGGATTTGATGAGCGGGCAGGAGATCAAGGATGCGGAAATCCGCGAGCTGTTTGAACAGGCGCAGCATTACGCCGATACGGTTAAAATTCTGGTCACGACGCGCAACGAGCCGGTTTTCGACGGCTGTGAGCATCCCGATTTCGAGCCGATTGCGCTCAGTGAAGGTTTGCCGGTTGAAAATGCAGTTGATTATTTGCGGGCGGCGGGCAAAAAAGCCGGAATGGACAAGGAAACCGACGAAGTTTTGCGCGAATTTGTCGAATACGTCCACCGCATTCCGGCGGCGCTCGTTTCGGTCATTAAATATTTGACTCAAATCAGCCGGATGACGCTGGCGGAATTGATGAACCCGCAAAATAAACATCTTCTGGCGGGCTTTCACGAATACGATTTACAGAAAGGCTTGCGCGGTTTGATTGCCGAACAGTTCGGGCAGCAATCACCCGAAGAGCGTTTGATGGTGAGCGTTTTGTCGGTGTTCCGCGAACCTGTGCCGCTTGCCGCTTTGCAACTTGCGCTGCCCTCGCTCGATTGGTACAAATGGCGGCTGAGGCTCGAACACAATACTTTGTTTGACATTGACCGAAACGCCGGGCTTTACGATTTGACGCGCGGCGTGCGCGAATATGTTTACGAGCAGATTCTGGTGGAAAACGATTCGGATTCTAGCTTTACCCGCGCGGCTCTCCACACGCTCGCGGCGGATTATTACAAACAGACTCGCCTGCCTCACGGACAAGGCAAAACGTTAGCGGATTTCGAGCCGCAGTTTGAGGAAATGTATCACTGCCGCCAAGCCAAACTTTTCGACCGCGCCGCTGTTGTGCTTGATGCAAAAACAAGAGACTTACTCATGCGCTTGGGTTACTCGCGCCGTATGCTAGAAGAATGGAAAATGCTAGAGGGACGGCTTATAAGTGAAAGTGTTGTTGCCTATAATAGTGGGAATATTGCTCTTTGTTTCTCGGAATTAGGTGATTTACGCACAGCCATTAAATATCACAAACAAGTGCTTAAAGCCTACCGTAAGCAAGAGGACAGAAAAAATGAAGGTAGAGCTTTTGGAAATATCGGTGCTGCTTATTTGGGATTGGGCGAAAACCGAAAAGCGCTTGATAACTTTGAGCAAGCTCTTAAAATTCATCACGAAGTTGGTAATCGAGTTTCTGAGGGAATTGTGCTTGGAAATATTGGAACTCTGTATTCAGAATTGGGCGAAAACCGAAAGGCGCTTAAATACTATGAGCAAGCTCTTAAAATTAATCGTGAGATTGATGATAAAGTTTCAGAGGGCATTAACCTCGGAAATATTGGAATTGTGTATGCAAAATTGAGCGAATACCAAAAAACGGTTGAATATTGTGAGCAAGCTCTCATAATTCACCACGAAGTTGGTAATCGAGTTGAAGAAGGTAGAGTGTTTGGAAATAAAGGTATTGTTAAATTTGAATTGGGAGAGCAAGAAGAGGGCATTGGATTGGTCGAGCAGGCTCTTAAGATTGCGCGTCAGGTTGAAGATAAAATGTTTGAAGAATTCTGGTTGAAAACTCTGGAGCGGATGAAAAATTCCTAAAAATTAGTGATGGACGGAGAATAGAAAGACAAAGTTGTTCTTTTTTACAGCACAATAAACTTTTCAAAAAGGTTGACGGGAAAGCGGCACAGGCGGCGGGAATTTTCGCCGGTTTTGGTTGTTTTCCCGTTTTTATGCTTAAATCGGCGTGTTCTTTGTGAGGTGAATCGAATTGTCTTTAATGCTTCAGGAAATTGCCGAGCAGCCAGCCGCGCTTGAGCGAACGATTGCTGCCGAACGGCAAAAGGTTGAAAAATTGGGAAAACATTTGCGCGAGCGCGGAATTGATTTAATCGTTCTCGTCGCGCGCGGAAGCTCTGATAATGCTGCGCTGTTCGGGCGTTATTTGCTTGAAATCACGACCGGAATTCCGGTTTCGCTCGCCGCGCCTTCGGTTTACACGCTGTACGGCGGAAAACCGGATTTGAGCCGCGCCGTAGTCGTCGGCGTTTCGCAATCGGGCGAAGGCACGGACATCAACGCCGTGCTTGAAACAGCCAAATCTTCCGGCGCTTTTACGGTCGGAATCACGAACGAAGCCGATTCCGCGATGTCGCAAATCGCCGATGAAATTCTGCTGACGCACGCCGGAAAAGAAAAATCTGTTGCCGCAACGAAAACTTACACCGGGCAAATGCTGCATTTTTATTTGCTCGCGGCGGCTCTGTCGGACGGGAAGATCGAGTTTGAAAAAATTCCTGATTTCGCCGCGCTTGCGCTCGAAAAAGATACGGAAATCAAAAGGCTCGTCGAACGCTATGTTTTTATGGAAAACTGCGTCGTCGTCGGGCGCGGGCTGAATTACGGAAATTCTTACGAGCTGGCTTTGAAATTGATGGAAACCTGCTACGTCGTCGCCGAACGTTTTTCCTCCGCCGATTTCTTTCACGGTCCTTTGGCAGTTGTCGAACGCCGTTTTCCCGTCATTTTATTTGCCCCGGCTGGCGTCACGAAAACGGGAACGCTCGATTTGCTCAAAAAACTGCACGAAGCCGGAGCCGACACTTTTTCGATTACAAATGACGACGAAACGGCTTTTCTCTCGTCGAGAAGTTTGCGAATGCCTGCGGAGATTGACGAATTTTTGTCGCCGATTCCGTTTGTCATTCCGGCGCAGCTTTTCGCCGCGCATTTGGCTTCCGCCAAAGGCTTGAACCCGGACAAACCGCGCTCGCTTTCAAAAGTTACGCAAACGCTCTGAAAAATTATGTATAATAAATTCAATTTTTGGAGGAGGAGCGTTTATGAAAAAGTTTTATTTAACCGGAGCTTGTTTGTCCGCGCTGTTGCTAGCGGCAGCTTGTAATCAAGCGCCGACCACGACCGTAACGACAAACACAACCGCAAACACTGCGACCGCTAATACGGCAAATACAAATTCGGGAGCGACGAATGCAAATTCATCAACCGCTTCAACTGCAACAATCGAAGCGCGCGAACCAGAACAATATCAGGCGACAGTCACGCTGAAGCTCGACACAACCGGCGCGCAAGGGCAAAACACAATGAATTTGCCGCCGCTCACCGCGCAAGTCGCCCGCAACGGCGCTGACAAGCGAATGGAGTTTTCAATGCCCGGCGGCGAAAAAGTCGTTTATCTCGACCGAGCCGACAAACGCTTACTGATTATGCCGAACCGCAAACAATATGCGGAAATCAACCGCGAGTCAGTAGGAATGGAAGTGCGCGACATTATGACGCCGGGACAACTCGTCGAACGAGCGCGCGGATTGCGCGGCGTCGAGCGCGTCGGCGAAGAACAATTTAACGGGCGCGCCGCCGTTCGGTATCGTTACGGCGCGGTGACCGACACAAAATCGCAAGCCGGTCAGGTGCAAACCGAATCTTTCGTTTTGGTTGATAAAGAAACCGGATTGCCTGTGCGTTCGGAAACGGTTTCCGAAGCCGGCACGACCGCCAATGTGCAGGGAAATCAAGTCAAAGGCTTGCGGCTATTGACCGAAATGAGCAACATTCAAACGACCGCGCCCGCCGACCTTTTCGCCGAGCCGACAGATTTCGCCAAGATTCCGCCCGAACAGGTGCGTAATCAGGTGATGGGAATTTTTCAAGCCGCAGGTTTGATTCTCGGTCAATTAATTAAAAGCGCGCCGGCAACTGTGGCAAGTCCCGGAGCCACCCCGCCGACTTTGAACACTCCGGCGAATACCGCGCCGCAGCATTAAATCAAAAACCGTGTGGAAACACGAAGAAACGTTTGATTAGAAGCGGTCTCTTCGTGTTTTTTTGCGGTTGATTTTATTATGGGCAGAATCATTATTGGTTTTATAATCGGTTTGCTTTTGGGCGGCGCATTGACGTTTTTTCTTTTCGTCGGAACTCCGAAAACAATTAAAGCGCCCGGCGCGCCGATTAAAGCGCCGGATGCGGGCGGTCCGCCGCCGGGAACTGCAACCGTTGTTCTCAATCAACAATTTTTCGACACGATTTTGCAAACGATTTTCCGCGACCTCAATGCTCCTTCGTTTCCGGTCGGTTTGTCGGAAAACAATTTGCAACGTGGCGAAAATTCGACGAGCTTTGCGCTACAGCAAGGCTGCGACAACCAAATTACGCTCAAACCCGAAGGCAGCGGAACAACTACGAGCGTCAGGCTTGAAGACGGACGCATTATCGCGCCGCTCGCTTTTGGCGGCAAGGCAACTGTCCCGCTCGTCGGCTGCACCGATTTTAACGGCTGGGCGCAGGGAAATCTGGAGCTGCGTTTCGACGAAGCGCAGCAAAACGTTTACGGGCAAATCAACGTCGAATCGGTTAATCTGGACGGCATCTCGCCGCTCGTCGGTCCCTTTATAACGCCGATTGTCCAGTCAACTTTGAACCAGCGCGTTAACCCGATTCAGATTTTGCGCGGCGAGCAAATCGCTCTGAATCTGCCGATTCAAGCTGCCAACGGTAATCTGCAAGCGCGAGTTAAAGATGTGCGTTCCGAAATCAAAGAAAATGCGCTTAATCTTTACATCACTTACGATTTCACGGGCGCAAAGGCGCAATAAAAATTTGTTTTTTTGAGAAAACTTGATGCGGGCGCTTTGCGGCGCCCGTTTTGTTTGTTGAATAATGAGCAAATGTTTCGCTCTTTTGTACTCGATACCGACAGAAGCCCGCGCGTCAGCAAGGGCGGATTGAACTTCCAAATTTGTCCGCCCTTGCTAACGCGCGGGCTTCTGTTATTGGTTTTTTGTTTTTACGATTTTGTGAACGCCCAAAATACGCCCTGTCAATTCGATAAAGAAACTTTGCAGTTTGCCGGAACTC
>DASVRD010000143.1:0-10596 GCA_036388775.1 Pyrinomonadaceae bacterium
AAATTTTAGATGGCTGCGGGCGCTGTGTCGGCAGAGTTTATTTTCCGTTTAGTCACCGCCAGATGATTTTATCAGGATTAACTCCAAAAGGTGATAAAGCATTGTTCATTAAGCTAATGACCTCCGCAATAACAGTAAAGCCCGGTTTTGCGTTTAATGCAAAGTTAGAAATTTCTCCGCTGCTTCGAGCGCGGCATCGCGTCCTTGCCTCAAATCAGTAAGGGTTAGTGGAATCCTTTGATCAGGGGTAACCCCGACGCCTTCTAAAATGCGATCCTTTGGAGAATTATAGATACGTGCGCTCCAACGAAGTGTGCCGCCACCTTTTAGTTGTTTGCTCCAACTGTTAAGCACGCATCCACAAGTTTGTCGCCCAATTATCACCGCGCGATTATTTTCCTTCATCGCGACGGCAAAAACCTCCGAGGCGCTTCCCGAAATTTCGTCAACCAAAACGACGACTTTGCCTTTGTAAACCTGGTCTGATTTGTGGGTGATTATCCGTTCCGGCTGTCCGCCTCTTTTCTTGAAACTGCCTAAACCTGTTTCCGCAGGAAAAAACAGACTACCGATGTTGAGCTGGACATCAGTGTGTCCGCCGCCGTTACCGCGCAAATCTATAACCAAACCGGGCGTATCCATCAAATTTGCGAGTTCTGTTTTGAATCGTTCATCGGCAGGCGATTTCCAGGCGTCAAATTTAATATAGCCGAAACCCTGGGACAGCCGGCGCGCTGTCAAAGTCGGAATTTCCGAAGGACGAGCGCCGAAATGAGTAACGTTGAAATCAAATACTTTGCCGTCGAAACCTTCAACACCGAAGCTGCGCGCAGCGCCTAGAAAGCCGCCGTAAAGCAACGCTCCGTGCATCACGCTCTTCATCGCCTGCTCGGTGGATGAACCGGCAAAGCGTGAGCGAATTTCAGCATAAAGCTCTTCAGCCGACTTGCCGTTAACCGAACGCAAAATCATTCCCGGTTTGACACCCGCTCGTTCGGCATCCGAATCCGGTTCTACTTCCGTAATCGCGGTTTTGCCTTCGACTTCCTTGAGCGTAATTCCGACACTGCCCGGTGGATTAATATTATTACTGACGTTTGATTTGGGATGAATCAAGACGGTATGAGAATCACGCAACAGGGCGAGCATTTCTTCAAACAACCTGTAAAATTCCACGTCGTTTTTCGCCGCCTCAACGCGCGGACGATAACGGTTATGGACTTCTTGCCAATCAACGCCATTAAATGACGGGTCGTAATATTGCTCGTTAATTGTCTTCCACACATCCTCAAAAATCTCAATCCGCTCTTGTCGGGGTAATGAGTTTGA
The DNA here is from genome assembly GCA_036388775.1 of Pyrinomonadaceae bacterium. Classification (GTDB taxonomy): domain Bacteria; phylum Acidobacteriota; class Blastocatellia; order Pyrinomonadales; family Pyrinomonadaceae; genus JALZCH01. The sequence goes on from DASVRD010000143.1 coordinate 1,330, forward strand.
CGAATTCGCCGACTCCGCAGCTATGGATGAAGCGGGCTGTTTAGCGGCTTCGCAACCAATGAATAAAGTAGAAACGAAGATAAGAGATATAATCGTATTTGCTAGTTTCGGCAGATTGCGCGGCATATTTTTGAATGGCTTAAACTGATTTCACAAGGTTAAAATTTAAGCTGCTAAGTTTGATTATGACAAATCGTCGAAATTTGAGTTGAACACACGATAAATTACAGTAATTGAAGGAAAAACCAAAATTTATTCAAAAAAAAGAACTCCGTATCAGTTTGGGCGTTAATGCAAAAATTATTGCCGCGTCCAAATTTTTGAATGCAAGCGCCTTCGGCAAACGGTTAGAATAAATCGGGCATCTTTGCCTGAGAGCAATTTTTAGCCGAAACAATGAGAGATTGGATTAAAACCATCGCGCCGAAAACCGATGTTGCACCGGAAAAATCGAGCGCCTCAACCGATTCCGCTTTTACAAAACTCGGTTATCTGCGAGAAGCGGTCGAAACGGTTATCAAAGGCAAATCCGAAACCGTCAAGCTCGCTGTCGTCGCGCTGCTAGCGCGCGGTCACGTTTTGATTGAAGACGTTCCGGGAGTCGGGAAAACCACGCTCGCGCAGTCTTTGGCGCGCGCTTTGGACGCGCAGTTTCAGCGGATTCAGTTTACAGCCGATTTGCTGCCTTCGGACGTGACGGGGCGCTCGGTTTACGACAATCGCACAAGCGCGTTTTTGTGGCAGCCGGGCGCGATTTTCGCCAACGTCGTTTTGGCGGACGAAATCAACCGCGCGACTCCGAAAACGCAATCGGCGCTGCTCGAAGCGATGGCGGAAGGTCACGTTACGACCGAAGGCGTGACGCGCGAATTGCCGCGCCCGTTCGTCGTTCTGGCAACGCAAAATCCGGTCGAACATCACGGCACTTACCCGCTGCCCGAATCGCAGCTAGACCGTTTTATGTTGCGTTTGACTATGGGTTATCCGTCGCTGCAAGAAGAAAAAACGATTTTGCGCGATCGTGAGCAGTCAGACCCGCTCGAATTTGTTCAGCCGGTTTTGTCGGTTGACGACGTTTTGGAATTGCAAACCAGAGTCGGCGAAGTGCGCGTTGACGACAGCTTGATTGATTATTTGATGCAAATCGTCGCCGCAACGCGCAGCACGGACAAACTCGAACTCGGCGTTTCACCGCGCGGAAGTTTAGCTGCGGCGCGTGCCGCGCAGGCTCTCGCGCTCGTCGAAAACCGCAATTTTTGCATCGCCGACGATTTTAAACGATTAGCCATTCCGTGTTTCGCTCACCGCGTTCTCGTAAATGCGCGCTACGCCGCCTTTAATTCCGGTCAGCAAACGGCGGAAAACGTCCTGCGCGAGATTCTAAATCAAATTTCAGTGCCGGTTTAAAAGTCCGGCGAGTCTAGCGAGTCCAGCGAGTCCAGCGAGTCAATAAGGAATTTAAATCTAATAAGTTCTAATTGATTCGACGACTTACTAGACTTGCCAGACTCGCTAGACTCGCTAGACTCTTGAAAGAAATCAATTGGCGCAATGTTCGCTCGATAGTTTTCGGCTTGATGGTGGTTTTCGGCGGGCTTGGATTGGCGTTTGTTACGCTTTACGCGCAGTATATCGGGAATCCTGAGCTGGCGGGCGCGTCGGCGATTGCTTCGCTGGTTTTTGTCGTCCTGATTTTGCTGTTCGTCGTTCCGCCGCTGGCGCGCGGGGCGAGCCGCGAAGTCGCTTATTTCGATTTGCCGCTGGAGATGACGAGCGGCGGGTTGATTTTTCTGGGAATCATCGGAATTGTCGGTTTTGCGGCTTGGAACACGGGAAACAATCTGCTTTTTCTGGTGCTGTCATTTTTGCTTTCGGCTTTTGCGGTTTCGTTGATTTTGGGCAGCTCGAATTTGAAAAAGCTCGAAGCGCGAGTACGATTTCCCGAAGCGATTTTCGCCGAAGAGCCGACCGTTTTTACCGTCGAATTAAAAAACCGGAAATGGCTTTTGTCGAGCTTTTCCGTCACCATCACTTTGCGAGGCGCGCTGACGGACGATAAATTCGGCGGTCGGAAATTCAAATTCATCAAACCGCCAGACCGATTCGCGCCCATTTTTCGGCTGCCGTTTATCAAACGCAGAGTCGGTTATTTCATTCACGTCCCGCGACGCGGCGAAACTGATCAGCAGACCGAGCAGCTTTTCCAGCGGCGCGGGCGTTTTATCATCCGCGATTTCGAGCTTTCGACGCTTTATCCATTCGGTTTCTGGCGGCAGCGCAAGCGTCTGCAAGTCGTCGAGACGGCGATTTACACTTTTCCGAAATTGCAGGATGTGGGCGGATTTTTGCGAAATTCGGAAAGAAGGCTCGGACAATTTACCGCGAACCGGCGCGGTGCGGGACAAGACCTTTTGAGCTTGCGCGATTATCAAGCTTCGGACGATATTCGCCGAATTGACTGGAAAGCGACCGCCAGAACCGGGCAAATGACGGTGCGCGAATTTGCGAGCGACGACGATCGCCGCGTGACCGTTGTTTTGTTGATTGACGCCTCAGACGACGAAAGATTCGAGCGCGGAGTCTCGCTTGCCGCTTCTTTAATTTCTTTTTACATCGCAGAAAAAGCCGAAGTCCGTTTCTCAGCAAACGGCGAAACGACCAATTTCGGAATCGGCAGAGCGCATCTCCACGAATTGCTCAGAAAACTTTCGATTGTCGAAGAAAATGAAAAGCCTGCGGAAACCGAAATTCCGCCATCACAAGGCGATTTGCAAATCGTTGTTGCGCCGGACGCCGCGCAGGTTTACGAAGCGGATAATCGCGTGATTTTTCCTTATTGAATTTCAAATTTCACCGCAGAGACACAGAGGCACAGAGATTTTTATTGTTTTTAAATCTCTGTGCCTCTGTGTCTCTGCGGTGAAAAATCCGTCTATTTCTGCGCGAGAGCTTTTTCGATTGCCTGCGTTACGGCTTCGCTTTGCGGCGTATCTTTCGAGGTAAAGCGGGCAAGTATTTTCCCGTTTTTATCCACCAGGAATTTGTTGAAATTCCAGGTAATGTCACCCGCATATTGCGGATTTGTTTCCTTGCTCGTCAAATATTTATAGAGCGGTTCCTGATCTTCGCCCAGAACCGAGATTTTGGCGAACATCGGAAACGTAACTTTGTATTTCGACTCGCAAAATTCTTTGATTTCCGCGTTTGTGCCGGATTCCTGATTTTTGAAGTTGTTTGCGGGAAAGCCCAAAACGACAAAGCCCTGAGCTTTATACTTTTCGTAAATCGCCTGCAAGCCTTCGTATTGGGGCGTGTAGCCGCATTTGCTGGCGACGTTAACGACGAGCGCGACTTTGCCTTTGTATTTCTTGAGCTTTACGTCGTTTCCGTCAATGTCCTTGACGGTGAAATCGTAAATCGTTTTGGCTTTTTTGGGCGGCACGGCGGCGGCAAGCAGACTTCCCGCGCCGAAAGTCGTCATTAATGCGATTGCAATTAAAATTTTAGTCATAAATTTATTCCTCTTTGAATTTATTCGCTCGGCGGCAGCGTACGCTGATTACGTTGCTGCGGCAATTGATTTTGCTGTCTATTATCGTTTTTCTCTCCGGTTTCGGCGAAAACTTCTTTCAACGCGCCGACGGTCGAAAGCACGCTCGATGTTTCCATCGGCATAAAAATCACTTTCGAGTTCTGAGTTCTGGTCATATCGCGCAAACTTTCGATGTAACGCGCCGTGATCAAATATTGCGCGGTTTGCTTCGGGTCGCCAATTGCTTGCGAGATTTGCGCGATTGCCTGAGCTTCGGCTCCGGCGGCTCTTAAACGGGCTTGCGCCGCTCCGTCGGCAGCTAAAATCGCCGATTCTTTTTCGCCTTCGGCGCGAGTGATTGCCGCCTGTTTTTCGCCCTCGGCACGCGTTATCGAGGCTTGGCGTTCGCCTTCGGCTTGCAAAACGAGCGCGCGGCGGTTGCGTTCGGCGGTCATCTGTTTTTCCATCGTAATCCGCACATCTTCCGGCGGATTGATATTTTTAACGTCAACGCGCGTGACTTTAACGCCCCATTTGTCGGTCGCTTCGTCGAGAATAATTCGCAGCTTGGTGTTGACCTGATCGCGCGAAGAAAGCGTGTGGTCTAAATCCATTTCGCCCATCACGGCGCGCATTCCGGTGATCGTAAGCTGCACGATTCCACCGACTAAATCGTTGACTTCGTAAACGGCTTTGACCGGATCGGTGATTTGCCAGTAAACGACCGAATCAACGTTGATCGTGACGTTATCGCGCGTGATGACGGGCTGCGGTGGCAAATCAATAAATTGCTCGCGCAAATCAATCGAAGTTATTCCCGGACGGGTGTTTGTCCAGTAATACGAGCGCGGGTTGTCAATAAACGGAATGACTATGTTCAACCCGCTGGTCGCCATCCGATTAAAACGTCCGAGCCTTTCAATCAGCAAAACGGTTGATTGCGGCACGATTTTGAGCGTCTTCCACGCCACAACCAAAAACGCAGCCGCCAAAAAAATGAAAAACAGCAAACCTGCGGTCGCCACGCCTTCGATTTGAAATAATAAAATTAGCCGTAACATTCTGCCTCCTTAAATTTTCAGAGAACCGACGCTTGAGCCGTAATATAACCCGATTTTAGAAAACAAACAAAACGAGCCAGACCGCCGGACAACAGAACTATCAACTATCCACTTTCAACTATCAACTATTACTCATTGAAAATAGTTGATAGTTGAAAGTGGATAGTTGATAGTTTCAAGGTTTTTAATTTTGCGTAACTTGATTTAATCGAGCAACGTGCCGTAAATTCCGAGCGGCAAACGATAAAGGGCTTCGTTCGTGGCGACGAACATCTCTCCCGCTCCGCCGAAACAAAGCCCGACGATGTTCATTCCCGCTACAAACAATTCGGCATTGCCGCCGTCGGGCGAAATCCGCACGATTCCGCGCCGCTGGCGGAGTGAAGCGGCGACGTATAAATTGCCTTCGCGGTCGAAAGCCAAACCTTGCGGTCGTCCCAAACCGCGATAAAACATTGTAGCTTCGCCGTCTTCGTCAATTCGCATTACGGCGTCAAAGCTGGCGACGTTCGGTCTGCTGACATAAAGCGCGCCGTCCGGTCCAAAGGCGAGATGATAAGCGGCTATTGATTGTTCGAGAGAGGCGAAAAATTCCGATTCGCCGATTGAATTGATTTTGTAAATCGTCCCAGAACGGTCTCCGACAAACATATTGCCGAGCCGGTCAAACGCCAATCCGGTCGCAATTCCCAAATCCGAAGCAAATGGCAAAGCCTCGTTTTCCCGGTTAATTCGATAAACCGTGCCTTCGGCGCGGCTCGTGACGAAAAGCTCGCCCGAAGGCGAAAAAGCAATTCCCGTCGGATTCATTATGTCGCCCGAAATCTCTTCCAAATCGCCGTCCGGGTAAAGCCGGAAAAGCGTCACGGGAAGCTGCTGCCCGCGCGAGCCGGAACGGGTGACAATCAAGCTGCCGTCCGACGAATCAACCGCCGGATTGGCGACGAGATGAAGCCCGTCGCGCAATTTTACGCCGGTCACGATGCGGCGGTAAGTGTTGCTGTAATAACCGTCGCAATATAGCTTGACTTCGGTTGCCCCGTCGCCGGTCGGATGCGATTTTTTGGGCATCTCTGCCGGAATCGTCGCCGTCACGCGGATCGGCGAAGCGCCGTAAATTTCTCCCCGCTCATCATTAAAGTAACAGCGAAAATCGCTTCCTCGTTCAATCGGGAAATTTTCGCATTCGATTATTACTTCGCCGCCGGGAATCGCGTTTGGCGGCGTAATGCGCCGAATTATCCCTGCTTGTTTTTTCTCCATCATAAATTCCTTATTCGGGCAATTTTACGACGCGCTCGCCGTTGGTGTCTATTTAACTGTTACAACACGCAGACTTGCCGCCGGTTCAAATTCAAATTAAAAAATCTTGATTGCGCGAAACGCGGCGTGTTAATTTGGCTTCGAGCTAAAAATGAAATTGATTGTTACCGACCGACTTTTCCGGGTTAACGACCGTTTTTCTTTTTTTCGCGTTTTGATTTGAAACGCAAATTGACAAGGGGATTTTGAGCAAATGGAGCAATCTGCTTTTCCGGCGACGGCGGCGGCGAATGAAAACGTTTCAAAAGCCGAACCAAAGCCCGCTCTGAGCTTGGTTGACGCGGTAGCGTTGATTGTCGGAATTGTCGTCGGCGCGGGAATTTTCCGCGTGCCCTCGCTCGTCGCCTCGAACGCGGGAAGCGAAACGGCGTTTCTCGCTGCGTGGGCTGTCGGCGGTCTGGTTTCGCTCGTCGGCGCGCTTTGCTACGCCGAGCTTGCTTCGACTTTTCCGAGCGCGGGCGGCGATTATCATTTTTTGACGAGAGCTTACGGAAAAAAACTCTCGTTTCTTTACGCTTGGGCGCGGATGAGTGTCATTCAAACCGGCTCGGTCGCACTTCTGGCATTTATTTTCGGCGATTTCGCTTCGCAAATCTTCCGGCTCGGCGAGTTTTCCTCCGCAATTTACGCGGCTTTGATTGTCGTTGCGCTGACGGCAATTAACATCGCGGGAATCGGTTTCGGAACGGGAACTCAGAAACTTTTGACCGCGATTGAAGTGTTGGGAGTTTTGGCTGTTATTGTCGCCGGAATTGCCGCGTCTTCGCCGAACGAAACGCAAACAACAGCCGTTTCAACCGGAACAGGTTCGTTCGGTTTGACGATGGTTTTTGTGCTGTTGACATACGGCGGCTGGAACGAAGCGGCGTATATTTCCGCGGAAATGCGCGGCAGCCGTCGCCGCATTGCCCAAGCTCTGATTGCCGGAATTTTGATTGTCACCGCGCTTTATTTGCTCGTTAATTTGGCGTATTTGAGCGCGCTCGGCTTAAATGGATTGGCGCAATCCGAAGCGGCTGCAAGCGATGCGATGCGCGGAGCGTTGGGCGGTTTCGGCGCGCAGTTTATCGGTTTGCTGGTGGCGATTTCGGCGATAACTTCGGCGAACGCAACGATTTTCACCGGCGCGCGGACGAATTACGCGCTGGGGCGCGATTTCCCGGTTTTATCCGCGCTCGGCAAATGGAACGAGGGCAGCAATGCGCCGGTCAACGCTTTTCTCGCGCAGGGCGCGGTGGCGCTGCTATTAATCGGTTTGGGCGTTCTTACAAGGAAAGGTTTTGAAACGATTGTCGAATACACCGCGCCGGTTTTCTGGACGTTCTTTTTGCTGACGGGCATTTCGCTCTTTGTTTTGAGACGAAAAGAACCAAGGGTCGAACGCCCGTTTCGCGTTCCGCTGTATCCGCTGACGCCGCTCATTTTTTGTTTGACGAGCCTTTATTTGCTTTATTCGAGCCTCGCTTATACTGGCGCGGGAGCGCTCATCGGTGTCGCGGTTCTGGCAATCGGCGCGGTTTTGCTTGCGTTCGTATCGCGCGGAAACGCATTTTTAAACGTAAATCAAACGCAAGGGGGAAAAATTGATGCAGAAAAAGAAAATTAAAATCGGATTGATTTCGGTCGCGCTTTTAACAGCTTCATGCGCGGGCGAGAACGCAGTTCGGCAAACGCCAAACGCAAATCGGGCGGCGACAAATTCCGCCGCCAATCAAACTGCGAAAACTGCGGGAAAATCAAACCCCGATAATATGACCGCAGATATCAGAGTCGTCGAAAACGTGCCGGAAGTTCCGTATGTTCCGACGAAAGAACTGGTGGTGGACAAAATGCTGGAAATGGCAGATGTCAAAGGCACGGACGTATTGTGGGATTTAGGTTCGGGCGACGGGCGCATTCCGATCACCGCCGCCAAACGTTTCGGCACGCGCGGCATCGGAGTTGACATTGACCCGCAGCGCGTCAAGGAAGCCAACGAAAACGCTCGCAAGAACAACGTTACGGACAAAGTCCGTTTTATCGAAGAAGATTTATTTAACGTTGATTTCAGCGAAGCGACCGTTGTGACGCTTTATTTGCTGCCGGAAGTTAATTTGCGACTGCGTCCGAAATTGCTCGATTCGCTCAAACCGGGCACGCGCATCGTCTCGCACAATTACGATATGGGCAATTGGCAGCCCGAAAAAGTCGAAGTCGTCAAAACGTCCGACAACGATGATCACGTTGTTTATTTTTGGCGAATCCCGGAAAACAAAAATGAATTAAAGGAGATTTTGAAATGAACAATCGAGCGAAATTTTGGTTAATGACAATCGCCGTCGTTTTAACTTTTGTCGTCGCGCCGGTTTACTCGCAAATTCCGCCTCAACCCAATCGTAAGCAACCGCCGCCGATCAGCGTCCGAAAAGACGTGCCGTATGTTGCGACTTCGCCGGAAGTCGTCAAAGCGATGCTCAAAATGGCTAACGTCGGTAAAAATGATGTGGTTTACGATTTGGGCTGCGGCGACGGGCGAATCGTTGTTTCCGCCGTCAAAGATTTCGGCGCGAAAAGCGGCGTCGGCGTGGATATTGACCCGGAGCTTATTGCCAAAGCCAAACATAAAGCGAGAAGAGAAAATATTACGGACAAAGCAACATTTATCGAAGGCGATTTGTTCAAAACCGATTTGCGTGAAGCCACAGTCGTTACGCTTTACTTGTATCCAAGCGTTAATTTGCGATTGCTTCCAAAATTGCTTGATGAGCTAAAACCCGGAACCCGTATTGTGTCGCACGATTTCGATATGGGCGAATGGAAACCCGAAAAAACCGAAACCGTCGGCGGCGCGACCATTTATTACTGGACGATTCCGCAGGACAAAACAACCGTGCCGACGGTGCGCGTGTTTCGTGGGCAAGTTCAGTAACAGTTAATTTAAAAGATACTTTTGTGCTTCTTTCTCCTCGCTTTTACCGAACAGGGAGCCGCGATGCCCCTTATTACAAATCAACTGTGACTGACCAAACTGGCGATCACCATTGCCAATTCCGCCGGCTCGACCGGCTTCGGAACGTGCATGTTAAATCCTGTCGAGAGAGCTTTCAAACGATCTTCGACTCTGGCAAATGCCGTCAGCGCGACTGCCGGCATTCGTTTGGTCGTTCCCTGCTCGGCAGCCCTGACCCTTTTTATCAGATCATACCCGTCCTCCTCGGGCATTCCGATATCCGAAACTAAAATATCGGGCTGAAATTCCTCAAGTAGTTCCAGAGCCTGAGCGGCGGACTCGCAGGTTTTAACCTGTGCTCCGCATTTTTCCAGAATTGCCGTTAGCAAAAAACGCGCGTCCGGTTCATCATCAACCGCCAG
>DASVRD010000144.1:0-49085 GCA_036388775.1 Pyrinomonadaceae bacterium
CAGCATCGCCGACGATAAGGAAACATTTTTTTTCAAGCGGATCATTAATTTTCTCCTGAATCTGCTAAAACTGTGCTAACGCTTTGTTGCTTACCGCGCTCGAATCGAAAAATGAAACGGCGCGAAAAGCGTTTGCGGGAATTATTTTCGTTTTTTTCTCTAAAAGATTTACTTCCGAACGTTTTATTGAATTTGTTCTTCGTGCGAAAAATTCGGCATCGTTGCCGATTGCGGCAAAAACAATATAAACCGGAAAAAACCGCCGGAAAAACAAATTTACTTTTCTCAAAAACACAAATTATAAAGACAAAAAGAAGTGGGCTAGACCACCTGATTTAACAGAAAATCAACGGGAAAGTCAACCGAGGATTCAATTCTCCGACAATAATTCATCAATTGAAAATTTGAATTAAGTAACCGTACAAAATTATTTTGTCCGGCTATTTATTTGCAATTTAATTTGAAGTCAATATCTGCCTCAAACGCCCGGTTCCAAGGCAGATAAAAACTGAAATCATCGCTCGGTCGGCAGTTCGAATCGGCAAAAATAACGGCTTTGTCAGCAACGTAATGCTTTCGCATTTCGGCAAAACCGAATTTTTCGACTTCGTCTGTTTGCGCTTCGGTAAAACGAAGCTGATTCCATTTTCTTTCAGCCGCAAATTTTCTAATTTCCGGTCGTACGACCGCATTGTAAATGTAATCGTCGAGCCAGCGGTGAAACAAAAACCAGTTTTGCTCTTCCGAAACCCTGGATTTAACTTTTGAATTTAAATTCGAGCGTCTTCTCGTTGATTCGTAAAGAACAGCCTGCGGCAGAGCCGTTCCGATCATATTTCCAGCCGTGTTCCAAGTCGCGAAGCCGCTGAATTTGAGAATCAAACCGCGCCTTTTGATTTCGTCCATAAACTTCGGCTCCGCGCCTTCGGTTTTCGCCGACGGGTCAACATCAACCAGAATTATTCGTTTGCCCTGCTTAATTTTTTCTTCGATTTCGGCGGCAAACGTCTCGGCGCCTCCCGGCTCAAAACGCGAGGCGAAAACATAAAACAGCAAATCGGCTTGTTTTTCGTCCGCAACTTCGCGCCCGCCGACGGCTCGGATATGATAACTGACTGTTTCAAACAGCTTGCGGTCTTCAAACGGCATCACTGCCGTTCGCGTCGCTTCCGAAGAATAAACGGCTTTGACGCGCGGCGCATATTTGTCTTTGCTGCTGACGAAACGCGCCATCAGCAACATCGAAACTTCGTCCGCGCCGGGTTGAACCGGAATTTTTTCGCTCAAACCGAGCCGGTTGATTTCGGCAATCAAACGCTCGCGCTCGGCGACGTGAACGCCTGTTGGGTGAGCGTCGTCCTGTGAAACGATCAAATAATCAAACACGCCGTTTTTGGCAAGTTCAATCGCCTGTAAATTCCCCGCCAAATCTCGCTCGCGGGCGAGCTTGTAATTTGCCAAAGCCTCTACCGGAATTTCTTTTTCGAGCTTTCGAGCTTCGGTTTGAAGTTTTTCATCTTTGACCGGCGAAATTTCCGCCCAGCGCGCCAATTTCACGCGATAAGATTCGTTGACGACGTTTCCGGTAGGAGCGAGCCGCATAATCACGCTCGAACCGTAAATCGGCAGTCGCGGCGCTTTTTTCTTTAACTCGCGGATAAAATCAATCCGTTTTTGCGCGGTTTCGCGCGTCACATTGCCGTATTCGCGCATCGCCACAAGACCGCCGTAAGCGAGCATATCGAGCGACACGACGAGCGCGTCAAACTGCTTCAAATCCTGCTGCCCCAGCCAAGCCATAATTTTTTCCGGCTCGCCCGGCGTCGTAAATTTGCCCAGCATTTCGCGCGGCGGCGCGATGACTTCAATGTCGCCGACCGTACCGAGCCTGACCGGAAACTGTAAACAAGGCGGTCGGTCGTCCAAGGGGATAAGCAAAATCCGCGCGCCGTATTTCGGTTGAGCTTGAGCGAAAATTGCCGTCGAAAGTAAAAACACCGCGAGGAAAAGTCCAACAAATTGTTTAATGAATTGGTATTTATTTAAGTTCATCTGTGATTACTTTTTGCTTAATTTTTCAATCAAATCGTCAAAACGCTTCGACATAAGCCGTATTTAAATCGGGGTGTTTGATTTTTTCCAACTCTGCGCGAATAAACTCGTGCTCTTTTGCTTCATCTTTGCGTGTTTCTTCAGTCGCGCCGGTAAACTGACGCACCCAAACGTCTCGCATTTTCTGCGCTTGGGCATGCGAAGCATAATAAAAATCGTTTTTCCGAACTTTCCCGAAAACCGGCAAGGCGAGACATAAAAATACGAGCAAACCGCACAAAACATTAACGCCCGCGCCTTTCGCCAAAAAGCTCATAAATTCGTCTTCGACAAAAAGAACGTCGCGCGATAACGGTCGGCGCGGTAAATCGTCCGCACGGCTTCGACCGCACGATTGAGCGCCGTAAATACCACGCGATTGACGACCAGCAGCGGGGCGTTTGTTTTAACTCCTAAAAGCTGAGCCAGCGGCGGCGCGGCGCATTCGGCTTCGAGCACTTCTTCGGCGTGATCAATCTCCACCGAAAAATGCTTTCCCAGAACTTCGTAAAGAGAAACGGTTTCAAAATCGAAATTGTCCAATTCCGGGCATAATTTAACGGGCAGAAAAGCGATTTCGTGAGCCATCGGAACATTGTTCACAAGCCGCAAGCGTTCGAGCCGAAAAACTTCCGAATCAACTTCGATTCCCAGACTTTCCGCGACCGACGCGGTTGCCGCCTCACGCCTTAGCTGCAAAACTTTGCTACGCGGCTCAAACCCGCGCCGACACATTTCTTCGGTAAATCCCCCCAAATTCCGGGTGTGAACGTCGAGCTTGCGGCGGGCGACAAACGTTCCCACGCCGCGCTCCTGATAAATCAAGCCTTCCTGCCGGAGCGAGCGCAAAGCCTGCCGGACGGTCATCCGGCTGACATTAAATCTTTCAGCCAATTCGCGTTCCGAACCGACCGCGTCGCCCGCTTTCAACTCTTTCGAGTCAATGCTTTGTCGTAAATGTTCGTGAATTTGTATGTGCAGCGGCAAATTGCCGTTTCGGTTGAGTTCCATCTTTCAATCTACTGATTTTTCAATCGCAAACTAAAATTTTCAAGCGCAAAGAGAATTTTTAACGGCTAAACGTATCATTAAAAGCCGAGAAATCACAAACAGCTTATTATACGGGGCAAAAAACGTAGGATAGAACAAAAGCCCTGCAAATCAGATAAACTTGCAAGGCTTTTGTTTTGGCTAAAGGTTAATTTACTTTTAGTTCAATTTGGCGGCGTCGGCTTTTCCGTTACCATTGCCGTTTTTCTCGCGTTTCAATCCGCCGATTTGGACGGGTTTTTCGCCTTTCAGATTCTGCTTCTCCAAAACCATCTGGTTATAAAGTTTACGCATCATCTGCATTTCTTCCGCCGCCGTTTTCGGACCTTCCATATCCGGTTTATTCGGGCGTTCGAGATCAACATCGTTTAGAATAAACGCGGCTTGAGCGGCTTCGACCTCAACGTTTTTGCCGCGAGCGAAAATCTCGTGGCGTCCGTGTTCCTGATACCATTTGGCGACCGTCGCGTTCTGGTGCATATGCTCGATGATATTGCGCCAGCCGATTCCGGTGTTATAAGCGCAGAACGAAATTTCGCCTTCCTGCGTGCCATAAGGAATAATGCACATTTCGGTGCGGCGGAAATCGTAGTTGAATAAATCCTGAAACCACATTCCCGCAATAAACAAAAAGTTCCAGGGGTCTTTGCGTCGTTTTTCGATGTCTTCCATCGTCCGGTCGGGTCCGACTTTACCGTAGTCTTTGCCGGTCAAGCCGAACGATTTATCGAACTTGGCGAAAATGCCTTTCAAAGTCAGACTGTGCGGCGCGCCGTAAGGATTGTAGTTTTTCAAAAGCGCCAAGCCCATCATAGCGTTTGAAACCCATTTGCCGCGATTGGTATCGGTAATGTGTTTCATATCTTCGACGAGTTCAGGAATGTTCAAGAATGCGGGAACCGGAGCCATTTCTTTGGTTTCCTTGTTAATCATCACCGCAGTTCCGACGCCGCAGTTCGGGTGGCAGCCGCAGGAAACTTGTCCCCATTCGGCTTCCGGTCCGTGAACCATATCGGCGAAATCCGCAAACGCGCCCATCAGAGAAAGTGGGAACCAATCGCGCGTCGGTTCGGTAATTCCGACTTGACCTTTTACGTCGTAAGCCAGATGCGACAAAGTATAGCGCTGCTGCAAACGGCGCTGCTCGGTAATGTGTTCGTCGCGTCCGGTAAACGAAACGGGCTGAAATGACACAAAAGCGATTTTCTTCGGATTTTCCAGAGCGAAACGAACGACTGAACCGACTTGGTCGTTGTTGATGCCGTTAACAAGCGTCGTAACAAGTACGATGTCAACGCCTGCTTCGTGCAGGTTGTTAATCGCGCGCAATTTTACGTCGAAAAGGTTTCCGACTTGGCGGTGCGAATTGGCGTCGTTGCCGATGCCGTCAAATTGCAGATAAACGAAACGCAGTCCGGCTTCCGCAGCCTCGCGGCAAAATTCTTTCGATTTGGCGAATTCGATACCATTTGTCGCAGCTTGCACCGAGTTGTAGCCGACTTTGCGCGCATAACGAATTCCTTCGATGAAATAAGGAGAGATCGTCGGCTCACCGCCTGAGAATTGAACGCTCATCTGACGACGCGGCTTAATGGAAATCGCATTGTCGAGGATTTCTTTAATATCCTCCATCGAAAGCTCGTGAACGAAGCCGACTTGATTGGCGTCCATAAAACACGGGTCGCACATCATATTGCAGCGATTTGTTAAATCTACCGTCAAAACTGCGCCGCGACCGTATTTAATTGTCGAAGATCCGTGGTTGTGAAGTTTTTCGTCGTTATGTGAGGCGATGTCACGCCCAGGAAAATTGGCTTCAATGTGTTTTAAAAACTTCGAATCAATTGCCATCAGGTCTTCAAAGTGACCGTGAGTCGGGCAATCTTTAATCATCCAGATTTGCCCGTCGCGCTCGATAATCTGCGCTTTGATCTCGCCGACTTTTTCGTTGAGTAAAACTGACACATCTTTATTGCCGTTCAAAATATCTTCGCGTGCTTCAATCACGCAATTCGGGCAGAGCGAATCGGTTGTGCGCGGAAAACCAAGCGTGGGCTTCGATTTTTGCCAAGATTTAAGAAGCGGCTTATCCGACCATTTTGGAGTGAAAGACGGATTCGGTTTGTATTTATTAACTGATTTGATGACGTTGAAAAGACCGCCGGCTACAACCGTCAATCCTTTTTCAAAATGCTTAATTGGTCTCATTTATTTTTCTCCCAGCAGTACAAATTCACTAAATCGGACTTAAAGGTTCGGAAGTTCGGATAAATTGCAAACTTCACCGAACTCTAACGCTCAAGCAGCCAATTTCAACAAATGACCGCAGTAAATTATTTTCAAAATTAAAACTGAACATTTCGACGGCGTGACTGCTTAAAATATTCTAGGTTTTAAAAGCAATAGCCGTGCCTCCGCGTCCCAAAATCATAAACTGCTAATTTAGTAGATTTATAATATCTACAAGTAAAACTAAAATCAGCAGAAAGCAATTTGTGACACATACTTGGAAACAGCAAACAGAATTTGCCACATTTTGACACACTAATTCAAATTCAGACTTATAAATTTTTCCACACCGAGATAACAAACCAAATCTTATAAATACGCATTTTTAATTGGTATATTAAAAAACAAGCCAAATCGGCGGATTTCCGTTCACCTATCGTTCACCTATGCGAACTGCTTAAGCAGTAGGAAAAACGCTACTTCAAGTAAATATTAAGGTTAGCGCCAGAAGTCGTTATAAAAAAAAGACTTTACAACAGCAAAAACTCTGTGCTAGATTCACAAACGTTTCAGCTTTTTAAGCAGTCCGGCAAGCAACGCACAAACTCTTAAGCATTTTTAGGCGAACAAAAGGTGAACTAACCCGTTATGGCAATTCGCTTCGGAACATCAGGTTGGAGGGCAATAATCGCGGATAAATTTACATTCGATAATGTACGCCGCGTTATCAAAGCCATTGCCAATCATATTAAAGAACAAGAAAATGCGCCGAACGCGAAAATTATCGTTGGCTGCGACACCAGATTTATGGGCGAGCAGTTCGCAGCTCTCAGCGCGGAAGTGCTTAAAGGCTACGGATTTCAAGTTCTGCTGTGCGGTTCGCCGACACCGACGCCGGTTATCTCGCACGCGATTCGGCACGAAAAAGCCGTCGGCGGAATAAATTTCACCGCCTCGCATAATCCGCCGCAATATCAGGGAATCAAATTTTCGACGGCGGACGGCGCTCCGGCTTTGCCGAACGTCACGCGGAGAATCGAAGAATTAGTAACGATGGCGAATTTGTCGGAAACCGTTTCCGATGCAATTGGAACAATTGAAAACTATAGCCCGCGCGACACTTATTTTGAAGATTTGCGCGGCAAGATCAGATTCGATTTGATTCGCCGAGCCGGAAAATCCTATGTTTATGACCCCCTTTGGGGAACGGGACGCGGATATTTGAACGAAATACTTCAGCAGGAAGGTTTGGATGTCACAACGCTTCACGATTGGCGCGATGTCACTTTCGGCGGACGTGCGCCGGAGCCTTCGGCGGAAAACGTTTCGGAACTGCGCCAAGCGGTCGCGGAAAAAGGCTCGATTCTCGGTCTGGCGACCGACGGCGACGGCGACCGTTTTGGAATTTTAGACGCCGACGGCACTTTTATTACGCCCAATGAATTGATTGCGATTTTAACTGATTATTTGGCGGAATCGCGCGGATGGGCAACCGGCGTCGGACGTTCTGTAGCAACTTCGCATTTGGTTGACAGGGTTGCCAAAGATCGCGGCTTAAAACTTTATGAAACGCCGGTCGGCTTCAAATACATCGGCGAGTTGATCGTTAATGATCAGATTATTTTGGGCGGCGAAGAATCAGCCGGGCTTTCAATCAAAGGTCATTATCCCGAAAAAGACGGAATTTTGGCTTGTCTGCTCGCCGCCGAAGCGGTTGCCGCGCGCGGCGCGAGCCTTAGCGAACAGTTAAACGATATTTACGCGCGCGTCGGCAAACTCGAATCCGGGCGCATCGGCGTTCGTCTGACGCCGGAAATCGCGGCGTCGCTCGTGCAAAAGCTCTCACAAGAACCTGCGATGATCGGCAATCGTCAGGTTGCGGAAATCAACCGGATGGACGGCGTGAAATTTATTTTCGCGGACGGCTCCTGGGTGTTGATGCGTCCTTCGGGAACTGAACCTCTCGTCCGCGTTTATGCCGAAACTGAAAATTTATCTGATTTGGAGGTGCTCCTTGAACAAGGTCGTCAATACATACTCGCTCAATAACCGTCTCGCCGATCAACGTCCCTCGCCGCTTGCCGCTGCTGCGGCAAATACAGCGCGCCCGGTCGCCGGCACGTCTCAGCGCAAAACGCCCGTCTTTATGCCGGGACGTGCCGAAGCGCGCGAACAAATCGCCAAGCGCGCCGCAGCGCGACGAAATAAATTTATCCCGAATTGGATAATTTTCGTTTTTGTAGTTGCAATTACCTTTGCACTGTGTGTTATATTGAATGTCAAAACCCGGTCAGAGATGCAAAAAGAGCTGTTAGACCAACAGCAATTGCATACCGAAATTGAACAATTACAAAATTTTAATTCCGCTCTTGCCGACGAAGTTCGTCGTTTGCAAAGCGATCCGGCAACCATCGAACGCGCAGCGCGCGAACGTCTCGGGATGGTCGGAAAGAATGAACAAGTTCTAGTTCTCGCTCGTTAAACAAAGCGGAGAGTTTGACCTGCAAGAATTTGATAATCAGCCTACCTTTGAAATAACTACAGTACGCCCCGCTCCGCGTACCTTCCCTGCTTTCCTTCCAATTTTTGCGGCTCAAATCTCAAAAAGGTTTGAGCCGCTCCACATTTATAATCAAAGCAAAAGTAAAAAGTAAAAAGGCAAAATTGAAAACTCGGATTTTCGTTTTGCCTTTTTACTTTTTACTTTTTACTTTATTCGAGTGAGGATTTTGCAGATTTGCTCGGCGAAAACGATTGGCGGCGGCGAGCGCCACGTCGCGGATTTGTCTAATTTGCTCGCGTCGCGCGGTCACGACGTTTTCGTCGCCTTGTTGCCCGATTCGCCGCTCCAAAATCTTCTTAATTTGCCGCCTGAAAATCTCATAATCTCTCGAATGAGAAATCCGCTTGATGTCCTGGGCGCGCGGCGGCTGGCAAAATTTGCAGGCGAAAGGGAGATTGAAATTATTCACGCTCACGCTGCGCGCGATTATTTACCGACGGCAATTTGTTCCAGATTGTCTGGTAAACCTTTTGTTTTAACGCGCCACGTTTTGTTTCCGATGAAACGGGCAAGCAGTTTTTTTCTGCAAGGCGCGACCGGAGTTATTGCCGTTTCAAATGCCGTCGCCAGTGTTCTGGAAACAACCTTTCCGCCTGAAAAAATAACGACAATTTATAACGGCATTGATCTCAAACGCTTTTCGTTCAATCCGAAAAAACCAAATCGCGTTTTAAAGATTGGGACAATCGGTCACCTCGCGCCGATCAAAGGACATGACGTTTTTATCGAAGCGGCGAAAATCGTAGTTGAAAAACTACAAAATGCGCAGTTTGTAATTGTTGGAGAAGATAAATCAAAAGCGGGCGTGAACCGCCGGAACATTGAAGATTTAATCGCAAAATCAAATTTGGGTAAAAAAATAAAGCTCATTGGTTGGATTGATGATATTCCTCAAATTCTGAGTGATTTCGATCTGTTCGTTTCGTCGGCTCGCTCCGAACCGTTCGGTTTGGTTCTGCTCGAAGCAATGGCTTCCGGCGTTTCGATTATTGCCACACAAACCGAAGGCGCTCAAGAAATTATCGAAAACAATCACAGCGGCGTTTTAACTCCGATTGAAAACGCCGGACTTTTAGCTCAAGAGATATTGGATTTATTAAATTCGCCAGAGAAGCGGAAAAATCTAAGCGAAAATGGTCGAAAGCGAGTTGAAGATTGTTTCTCGCTTGAAAAAATGGTTTTGGAAACCGAAAACTTTTATCACCGCGTTTTAGAAAAACAATAAAATCCTGCCGTTCACCAACAAGACGTTTTTTGTTAATCTATTGTCATAGATTCATCGAAAACAAATATTTACACAGAAAATTATGCCGGAAGTTAAACAACAAATCGCATCCGAAATCGAAGCGGAAGTCGAACGCTGGGAAAACGAAACTTTAAATCCCGTTTTAAACAAAATTCCTGAACGCAAAAAAAGCTTTGAAGGAGTTTCTTTAGAGCCTGTCGAGCGGCTTTACACGCCAGCCGATACGCAAAATATTGATTTAAAAACCGACATCGCATTTCCCGGAGAATTTCCCTACAAACGCGGAATTCACCCGACCGGCTATCGCGGACGTTTATGGACGATGCGCCAGTTTGCGGGTTTCGGCTCGCCCGAAGAAACCAACCAGCGTTTTAAATATTTAATGTCGCAAGGACAAACCGGGCTTTCGGTCGCCTACGATTTGCCCGCGCTAATGGGTTTGGACGCGGATTCGCCGCTTTCGGAAGGCGAAGTAGGCAAATGCGGAGTGGCGATTTCTTCGCTCGCCGATTTTGAAACTTTGTTTGACGGAATCCCGCTCGAAGACGTGACGGTTTCGCAGACGATCAACGCTCCGGCTTCGATTTTTCTGGCAATGTATCTGGTCGTCGCAGAAAAACAGGGCGCGGATTTTCGCAAAATTTCCGGCACTTTGCAAAACGATATTTTAAAAGAGTACATCGCGCAAAAAGAATGGATTTACCCGATTAAACCGGCGATGAAATTGGTGATTGACACTTTCGAGTTCTGCACTAGGCACGTTCCGAAATACAATCCGATTTCCGTTTCCGGCTATCACATTCGCGAAGCGGGTGCGACGGCTTTGCAGGAACTCGCGTTTACTTTGCGCGACGGCGTCGAATACGTTCAATACGGCGTCGAACGCGGTTTGGACGTTGACGAATTCGTCCCGCGCCTTTCCTTTTTCTTTAACGCACATAACGACTTTTTCGAGGAAATCGCCAAATATCGCGCCGCCCGCGTGATTTGGGCGAAAACAATGCGCGACCGTTTTGGTGCGAAAAATCCCAGAACGATGCAGCTTCGTTTCCACACGCAAACTGCCGGAGTTTCTTTGACAGTTCAGCAGCCTTTGAACAACATTGCCCGCGTAGCGATTCAGGCTTTGGCGGCTGTGTTGGGCGGAACGCAATCGCTGCACACCGACGCATACGACGAAGCTCTGGCTCTGCCGACAGACCAAGCCGCGCTAATCGCTCTCAGAACGCAACAGATCCTCGCCGAAGAAACCGGCGTCATAAATACGGTTGACCCGCTCGGCGGAAGCTGGTATCTCGAATCGCTGACAAAGAAAATGGAAGAAGGGTGTTTCGATTATTTCGACAAAATTGACGGTTTCGGCGGAATGGTCGAAGCAATCGAAGCCGGTTTTCCGCAGCGCGAATTGCAGGAATCGGCGTATCAATATCAAAAAGCGGTCGAACGCAAAGAGCAAACAATCGTCGGCGTCAACAAATATGCGATGGAAAATGAATTGTCGAAAATTGACCTTTTAGTGATTGACGAAAACGTCCGCGCTCATCAACTCGAACGCCTGCAAATGACCAAAGACCGCCGCGACAAAGGCGCGGTTGAAATTGCTCTCGAAAAAGTGAGGCAAGCGGCGAAACGTGACGAAAACACAATGCCCGCGACAATTGAAGCCGTTCGCGCTTATGCGACGGTCGAAGAAATATGCATCGCACTCCGGGATGTTTATGGCATTTACGAAGAACCGGCTTTTTAAGTGCACTATGAAGACGATGAGCAATTTACAGCTTGAACTTTTGCGACTTTACGGTAATGGTATATCGGAAGAAAATCTGCTTGAAATAAAAACTATTCTCGCAAAATATTTTGCTGACAAAGCGACCGACGCAATGGATAAAGTTTGGGACGAAAAAAATTTGACCGAACAAACTATGATTGATTGGACGAATGAACATAACCGCGCTGAGAGTCGTTCTTGACACAAATATTTTAATCGCCGTTATTGGTAAAAGGTCGCCGTTTCGATGGATTTTTGACTGCATTATTCAGGGCAGAATTATTCTTTGCGTATCCAACGATATTTTATTTGAGTATCGAGAAATTTTGGCGAAAAAGACGAGCCATGAAGTTGCCGAAAATGTTGTAAATTTCATCACTATCACTCCTTACACTGAAAAAACCGACATCTTTTTTAATTTCGGACTTATTTCAGAAGATGCGGACGATAACAAATTCGTGGATTGCGCGATTGCTTTAAATGCCGTTTGTTTGGTTTCAAACGATAAACATTTTCAAGTTTTAAAGACGATTGATTTTCCGAAAGTTAAAGTTCTCGAATTACGAGAATTTGAAGAAAAATACAAAACTGTTTTGACGGAAAACATTTAAAAGTGATGTTTCAAAAAATATGACGAATCTGGTCAGAACAAACTCGGAGAATCCCGATTTTTTGGAACTTGTCCGGCTGCTTGACCAAGATTTGCAAATTCGTGATGGTGATGAGCATTCGTTTTACGCGCAGTTTAATAAAATTGATAAAATCCGACACGTGGTTGTCGCTTACGAAAGTGACGAGGCGGTTGGCTGCGGCGCGATTAAAGAGTATGCGGAAGGCGTGACGGAAATTAAGCGAATGTTTGTGCGGGCAGAGCAGCGCGGGCGCCGGATTGCAAAAAGTATTTTATCCGAGTTGGAAACGTGGGCGAGCGAGCTTGGTTTTTCCGAATGTATTTTAGAAACCGGATGGAATCAGCCCGAAGCTATCGGGCTTTATCAAAAATGCGGTTACGAAACGATTCCGAATTACGGGCAATACAGCGGCGTCGAGAACAGCGTTTGTATGAAAAAACTGCTCCGAAAAGAATAAAACACAAAGAGATTTCTAATTTACAGAGATGAAGCTTGTGAAAACCCTGTCGGCGGGTTTCATACTTGGCGTAGTTCTACTTATTGGCTCTGCTTTTGTGACTTCGCGTCATCATTGGGCGGATGTTCACGTTTATCATTCCGCGGCGCATTCTCTGTTTAATAAAGGGCGTATTGATTTGTATTCAGCCGATTTTGCGGACGACGCAATAATGGATTACAGATATACGCCCTTTTTTCTATTTCTGGTATTCCCGTTTAGCTTTTTACCGTATGAATCAGCAGAGTACGTCTGGCTGTGGCTTAATATCATTGCAGTTGTTCCGGCAATTATCGCAGTTAAAAGAGGTTTTGAGAAAACTGCAACAAATCCCCGCCGTATTTATCTTATTTTATTTCTATCTTTTCTGGTTTGCGCAAAGCTATTTTTTCCTTTAATAAGAAACCTAAACGTACATCTTCTAATACTCTGTCTGATTTTCGGCGCGTTTTATTTCCTTCTCAAACAAAAGAAATTACTTGCCGCTTTGTTAATGGCTCTGGCTATCACCGTTAAGATTGTTCCGGTTTTGACTTTGCCTTATTTTGCGCTCAAAAAACAATGGTTATTCTTATCCGCGACTGTTGTTTTGGTCGTCGTTTTTAATTTGCTCCCGGCATTTTATTTCGGCGCGGATTTAAATTTTAAGCTGTTGAACGATTGGTATAATCACGTTCTTGTCCATAATGAATTTCACGAGATTAACGGACCGCTAAATCTTTCGCTCAAAGGGCAGCTAGAGCGTTATTTGGTTGGAGTTGATTATTCAAAAAGAACTTTCGATCCTGATTACCAAAACATCAACGTGATTTCCATATCTAAAAATCAAGCAGATTGGATTTGGAGAATTTCAGTTATGGTAATGTCGGCTGGAACGTTGTTCCTAATTTGGTTTAGCTCAAAACTAAGGAACAGAATTAAGTTTTCAAACCAAAACACTGAAAAACTAATTGACTCAAAAGATAAATTGTCCGCAAAAATGCCGAATCAATTCGATTCTTTCGCCTACCACGAATTTGGTTTGATGATTTGTTTGAGTCTGCTGATTGCGCCTCGCTCGAACGGATATTATTTTTTAGCTCTGTTTTTTCCGCTCATACCGTTTATACACGTTGTTTTTCGCAATAAATCAAAGTTTAATATTCTGGCTTTCGGCTTGATTTTAACGTTGACCTGCCTTTTGCCGCTGGTTCCCGGACGCTCCTTTCAAAGACTGTTGATGGTGCTGGGAGTTGATTTTTATACGGCGCTGATTTTATGGATTGCTCTGGCTTATAATTTGTATAAAGACAGCCTCAGCGTAAGAGACAAATTCGCCGAAGCAGTAAAATGATTAATCTTACGCTCGTTGCAGTTCCGGTTTTGTAGGGATTGTTTCCAAACTGTGTTATGTTTTCGTCACGCCTGATATTGATTTTTAATTTATGTTTAAGATTTTAGCGTTCTCCACGATTATGCTTTTGCTGACTGTAAATATTTTCGGTCGGCAAAGCGAGCTTACGATTGTTCCCAAAGAAGTCACATATAAACGTCGCGGAGCCGACATTCCCGATCATAAAAAAACATTTACAGTTCGTTATCCGGTAATCAAAAATCGTTTAAATCCTGCGCTTAAACGTAAAATCGAAAACACAATCAGTTATTGGCGCGTTTTTAAAACTTCTCTGAGAGAAGAAATGAAATCGGATTGGACTTCCGGCATAGATTATCGAGTTAATTATAACGATAACGGCGTCCTGGACATCACTTTGATAATCGAAGGCTCAGGCGCTTACCCGGATTCGGCGATTAAAAATTTAGTGGTTGATTTAAAGACCGGAAAACAACTTAAAACCGAAGATTTATTCAATAAAGCCGCGCTGCCGAAATTGCTTTCCGAAATTAGAAAAAAAATACGGAAACAGGAAGTTGAAGCGATAAAGGAAACTCCTGAGCTAAAAGAAACGCTTTCCCTCCAGCGCAAATCTTCAACGGAATTTCATCCGACGCCGGAACGGATAAACTGGAAACATCTCGAAGAGCTTTCAATTAACGATAAAGGCGTGACTTTTCTTTACGACTACAATTTTCCGCACGTGGTTCAGGCGCTTGAACCTGAAGGACGTTATTTCTTTGCTTACGCCGAACTTAAGCCTTTTATTAAACGCGATGGTTTACTTGCGCGATTTATTCGTTAAAATAGTTAGTTTATGGCAGACAGAAAAATCAGAGTTTTAGTAGCCAAACCGGGACTCGACGGACACGACCGCGGCGCGAAAGTTATCGCGCGCGCCTTGCGCGACGCCGGAATGGAAGTTATTTACACGGGCTTGCGGCAAACGCCGGAAATGATTGCCGCCGCCGCTTTGCAGGAAGACGTTGACGCGGTCGGAATCTCGATTCTTTCGGGCGCGCATAACACGCTTTGCCCGCGAATTGTAAACCTTCTGCGCGAAAGCGGAATGGACGACACGCTCGTGCTTGTCGGCGGAATCGTGCCGCAGGAAGACATCCAACCGCTCAAAGCGAAAGGCGTTTCAGAGGTATTTTTGCCCGGAACTTCGACCGAAGACATCGTGAAATTTTTACGCGAAAACGTGAAAGAGCGCGATTAAAATGAAATTATCGGTTGCCGATTTTTTAACACAATTACCGCAGCCGGCGAGCGATAAATACACGGAAGGCGTGCCTTTTGTGACCGCTTTTGCGCACGGCACAATGTCAATCGAGCTGTTTGCGCCGCACGGCGCGGATTTGCAAACGCCTCACGAACAGGACGAGATTTATGTAGTCGTTTCGGGCAGCGGCGATTTTGTCAGTAACGGTGAACCCATAAATTTCACTGTCGGCGATGTGCTTTTCGTGCCAGCCGGAATGCCGCATCATTTTGAAAATTTTTCAGCAGATTTTGTAACCTGGGTGATTTTTTACGGCGCGAAAGGCGGCGAAAACAATCTATAAACCGGAAACGGAGAATGAGTGATTTTGATGTATGAAAGCCGCTGATTCTTCGATTTTAATTGAAACGCAAAATCACATCTCGGTCGTTCGATTCAACCGTCCGAAAGAACGCAATCCGCTTTCAGTCGCGGTTCTCAAAGAACTCGACCAAATTGTTTCCTCGCTCGATTCAAACATTAAAACCTTAATTTTTACGGGCAGCGAGGACGTTTTTGCTTCGGGAGCGAATCTGCGTGAAATCGCCGCGCTCAAAACCGAACGGGAAGCGCGCGAATTCGGTTTGCGCGGGCAGCGTTTAATGCAGAAAATTGCCGATTTGCCTTTTCCGACGATTGCCGCAGTCAACGGTTTTTGTTTCGGCGGCGCGTTCGATCTGGCTCTCGCTTGCAGCGTTAGAATCGCCAGCCCAAACGCAGTTTTCTCTCATCCGGGCGCGAATCTGGGAATTATGACCGGCTGGGGCGGCACCCAAAGGTTGCCGAGAATTGTCGGCGAAGCCAAGGCTCTGGAATTTTTTTTAACAGCCAAAAGATTTTCCGCCGGAGAAGCCATGCAAATCGGCTTGATTAATCAAATCAGCGAAACACCGCTCGAAACGGCAATTAACCTGTTAAATCAACAATAAATTCAAAAACTAACTACTAATCGTCACTCGACGAGCTTGAGCCGCCATCGCTTGAAGAGCCGGAATCGCTCGAACTCCAATCCGAATCGCTCGAACTTGAATCACTTGAAGAACTGCTCCAATCCCAACTGTTGGAGGATTCGCTAGCGGTTTGCCAATTCTCATTGCCGGATGTTTCAGCAAAAGAATAGCTTTCCTGACTTGAAGATTGATAATCGGATTCAAACGGCGGGTCGTTTGAAATATCAATCAAAGAGCCTGAATAATGACGTTTTTTCTTAAAATGCGGTCTGGCGTGCTGGTGTAATTGATGTTGGGCTTTTTTGCGTTTTCTGCGTCTCAGCCAAATAAAAACAGCGATGGCGATAATGGGCAGAAGAATCAAAAATCCGAGAACCAACAAAATAAATAAGCCGACGAGAACTTCCAGCATACAGGTCTCCTTATTATGTCTTTTTCAAAAATCTGGCAATACCGTTCTGGCAATCTTCGGTCATTCTGGCGATTGTGTTGATGTCAACGCCCGACTGCAAGGCGTTTTCAAACGTCATCCCGTCCATTTGATAAAGCAGGCGTTTCGACAACATCACTGCCGAACGCGAAACTTTTTCAAATCCGGCGAGATAGTTTTTAACCGCCGATTCAAAATCTTCGTCCGCAAAAATCTGATTAACAAGCCCGTATTTTTCCGCGCTTTCGGCGTCGAATTCCTGACCGAGCGTGATTAATTCAAATGCGCGTTTTTCCGAAACGTTGCGCCGCAAAATCGCCATTACCATTGCCGGAACAAAACCGATCTTTGTTTCGGGATAACCGAATCGAGCCGTTTTTGTTGCCAAAACAAGATCGCAAGCCGTCGCCAAACCGCAGCCGCCCGCCAGCGCGCGCCCGTGAACCGCCGCAATCACGGGAATTTTAACTCTGCGAATCAAAGCAAACAATTCCATCAGATTTTCCGCGTCAGCCAAATTATCCAGAATCGAGCCTTCGGCAACGCGCTGTAAAACCGACAAATCCGCGCCCGAACAAAAATCCGTTCCCGCGCCGCGAACGACAACTGCTCGCAGCGATTCGTTTTTATCGGCTTCGCGCAAATTGTCTTTGAGCGCGTTGATCAAAGCGTCGTTGAGCGCGTTGCGCTTTTCCGGGCGGTTGAGAGTTAGAAAGGCTGTCGAGCCTTCGATTTCAAAATTTAATTCAGACATCTTTTAGCCAGTCGGAAGAATTGAAACCACAGATGGACACAGATTAACACAGATGATTTTATTGTTTGAAAATCTGCGTTTATCTGTGTCCATCTGTGGTTCCGTTATTAAAATTAATCAAGCAGCGGTTTCCAGTTTGCCAAATCAAAACGATAACCGGCAGCGAGAACGTGAACTTTGACGCCGAAGAGTGAGAGCATATCGTTTTTGTTGAGATGGGCGAGATTTGAATAAGTAATATCGCCGGCGTCAATGATCGTCACG
Organism: Pyrinomonadaceae bacterium; assembly: GCA_036388775.1. Classification (GTDB taxonomy): domain Bacteria; phylum Acidobacteriota; class Blastocatellia; order Pyrinomonadales; family Pyrinomonadaceae; genus JALZCH01. The sequence continues at coordinate 17,110 of DASVRD010000144.1, forward strand.
CTGCCTTCGCCGATGACGCGCAGAATGTCGGATTCGATGACAATCGCAGTGTTTTCGTCAATTCCGATGCCCAAATCGCGCGGATATTGCGCGACCGCCGCCAGCAGTCTCCGCAGACGCCCGCGCTGTTCAAAGTGCTGGTCAATCAAAACTCCGCTGACGAAATTCATTCCCGGCGCCAATTCGACCGTGCCGAAATGATAAGCCGATTCGGGTTTTCCGCCCGCAATCATTATGTGCGACATCATCGCCGCTCCGGCGCTCGTTCCCGCGACGATGAGATTTTCGTTTTCGTAACGCTCGTGCAAAACGTCGTCCAGCTCGGTTCCGCCCAAAATCTGCGTAATTCTGGTTTGACTGCCGCCGGTGAAAAAAACTCCCGTTGCGCGCTCGACTAATTTAATGATTTTCCGGTCGTTGCCGTGTTCGCGTTCGGTGATGTCGAGCGCGGCGACCTCTGCGACGCCGAGACTGCGAAAAACTTCCAGATAAGAATCGGCGGTTTCAAGCGGATAGCCGGAAGCGACCGCCGAAACAAAAATTCGGGCTTTGAGTCCGCCCGCAAGACGTACGAATTCGCGCAAAATAACGCTGTCGGCGGTTCGATTTTCCGCTCCGCCGATGATTACCAAAACGCCTTCTTTTCGCTTTTTCTTCACGACAGAAATTTAATCGAAAAAACAAAAAAAAGGCGAGTCACGCGACTCGCCTCCACCCCTAGTTTGGTCTTTGGCACTTCTCTTCCCCGTAAAGCCATGACCAGTAGCCCTTCAAGAATGGTAAATTGCTTCACCATCATCCTCAGGAGACATTTAACAATTTAAACTGCAAAAAGTACCCGCACGGTACGCTCGCGTACAAAAGAGCCGAAATTTCTCAGAAATTTCGGCTCTTTTTTCTAGGAAAGTGTGTTTATTAGTGTTTCGCGTTGGCGTTGGTGCTATGGTTAGCATTGCCGCTGTTCGTATTGCCGCCAACAACCGAAGCGTTCGGGTTAACCATTAATTGATTAACAACGCTTGTCTTACCCTCAATTCCCTGCGCAACTTTTGCGGCTGACGCTTTTTGAGTTTGATTTGCAACCGTACCTTTAAGTGTAATTACGCCGTTGGCAACATCAACGTTGATTGTCGAATCGCGCAAATCGTTAGCAGCCAGCAAAGCGCTGCGGGTTTTGATCCAAATCCAGGAGTCGCTTGCGCCCTGACCGATTGAGCCGCCGGCTCGACGCGCTTCGGCTTCAACATTCGAACGATTGGCATTTGCTTCTTCGCGCGTCATATTGTAATTAAAATTGCTGTTCCCGGAAGTGGTCGTGTTCGCATTCGTCGCGCCAGCGCTTCCGGTGTTGCCTGTAATCGGGGCTTGATTTGAATTCACGACGCCAGCCGTGTTGTGATCCGCGCCCGCCGCCCGGTTAGCATTTGCGTTGGTGCCTGGAGTCGTGCTGGCACAACTGCTGATTGCCAAAGCCGCTCCGATTCCTAAAACTGTTAACTTGATGTTCATCTTCTAACTCCTTTTATTTCCCTGTTTCATTTTAATGCACAAAATCGCATTTAACATTTAAAAAGCAATATTTGTGCCGATTCAGACAAAGAACGATTGAATTTAATTAAACTTGCGCTCGTCCTTAAAAAAAAATTTATGCGGCTCTGGTTTCGCCGCCGAGCAAAGTTAAAACTTCGCCCGTAATATAGCTCGAATCAATCGGCGAAGCGAAAAAGACGAAAGCCGGAGCGACTTCTTCGGGCTGTGCCGGACGTTTCAAAGGCGTGTCCGCACCGTGTTCGGCGACTTTTTCCGCTTCTTTGTCGGCAACATTCAAAGGCGTCCAGACCGGACCGGGAGAAACGCAGTTAACTCGAATTCCTTTTTCAATCAGATTTTGCGCCAGCGATTTGGTAAAAGCGTGAATCGCGCCTTTCGTCGCCGAATAATCGAGCAATTCTTTGTTGCCTTCGAGTCCTGTGATTGAGCCGGTGTTGACAATCGCCGAGCCTTCCTGCAAATGCGGCAGCGCGGCGCGAGCCATAAAGAAATAGCCCATTATATTTGTCCGAAACGTTTTTTCGAGCTGTTCGTCCGTAATGTCTTCGAGCGATTTTTGATGCTGCTGAAAAGCCGCGTTGTTGACCAAAATGTCGAGCTTGCCGAATTTATTTACGGTTTTTTCGATTGCAGTTTGACAGAAATCGGATTTGGAAACATCGCCGGGAATCAGCAGACAGCGGCAGCCTTCCGCCTCGACAGCCTGTTTTGTTTCTTCGGCGTCGGGCTGTTCTTCGGGCAAATAGACGATGGCGATGTCCGCGCCTTCTTTGGCGTACAAAACGGCGACCGAACGACCGATTCCCGAATCGCCGCCGGTAATCAGGGCGACTTTTCCCTGCAATTTTTCCGACCCGCGATATTCGGGCGCTTTGTATTGCGGGCGCGGCGTCATATCTTTTTCCAATCCGGGTTTCGGTTGATGCTGCGCGGGAAGCGGCGATTCGGGGTAGGATTGCTGACCTGTTTGCGGCATAAAATTTCAGACCTCCTTCAAAAAATTAAAATTGCGTATAAAAAATTAGGAGCAGGATTTGTCAACCTGCCTTCGTCAGAGAAACGACGGGCAGGGACAAAGCCTGCCCCCACGATTAAAAATCTTTAAACTCAAGCGGCTTTTTACGAGCCTGCCTGGGCATCAATCTTGTAACGGAAAATCGCGCCGACTCCGCCAACGCCGGAAAGCAGCGAGTTTTCCTCAATAAACCGAATACGCGCCGCCGAATTAAATGCGCGTTTAATCAACTCATCGAGAATCTGTCTGGTTTCGGTCGTGTCCGGCAAAGAGTCGGTCAAAGAATTGTCATCGCCCGGCGCGTAATCTTCCAAAACTTTTTCGACGTTTTCCTCGCTGTAACGGATTCGGCGCGGGTCTGCGAGAATCAAAAGCTCTTCGACCTGCCCGTTCGACAAAGCAGCCAGCGTTTTGGAAACTCCGTAACAGCCAAGCTCGCTCGATTCCGTAGCTCCAATCATTCTGGCGACGGCTTCCCGGTCTTGTTCGCGGTCGAATCGTTCGACGATCTCAAGCGCGGCTTCACGCAATTCTTCCTCGCTCGCATATTGGTCGAGATTCATCGTGCCGACGATTTTATCCTTGACGGCTTTCGTTAATTGATCGTCAAGGAGTTGCACAATTCTGGCTTCCTGTCCCGACAGCACAATAATTTCAATATTTTCGTCGCGGACGAGCTTGTCCAAAGCCTCGGCGATTTCTTTGGCGTGTTCTTTATGAAAATTCTCGATTCGTCGTTGAAAACGCTGCTGCGACCAGCCGCCCGCTTGCTGGCGCTGCGTCTTAACGTTTTGAATTTCTTCGACTTTAGTTTCAACGGGCGCATCGCTTTCAATACGATTTGTCTCGTTGCCGAATACATAAATGTTTGCGTTATTCGTATCGGCTTGCACCACCGCGAAACGCGGGTTTTGATTAATCAGACGCGCGAGCGGGTAAATATACGGGCGGTCAAAAACGAAAAAGCGGTTGTTTTCGATCTTTGTCTCAAACTGCGCAGTCTGGAAAAAATCGGATGCAGAGCAAGCGAAAATCGCAATGCCGTTTGCTTCGGGGCGAACTTCTTCGGACAAATACTTTTCTATTTTTCCCACGTCCGCCGCAAAGTTCTTGCCTTCTTCCGACTCGCTGTCAAATTCTGCGGCGGCATTGGCAAATTCGGTTTTGAGAAACGCGGCGTAATTGTCGCGCCCGCGGTCGTCCGCCTGCGCGTTTAGATAAACACTAATAAAAGGCGAGGCGGGTTCAAATGCGGCGAGCTTTTCAATCAGACCCGCCATAGGATTTTTCTTTAAAGTTAATTCAGCTTGCATATTTTTTAATTATTCGGATTTAGGGTGATTTTTGCGCCCAGAGCCGCTTTTGTTTCCGCCTCCGTCTTCTTTATTGACGGTCGCCCACGCGCGGCGCTCGGCTTCATCTTCGGACACGCCGCGTTTTTCGTAAGATTCTTCGATATGTTCGGCTTGACGCTTTTGTTTATCGGTATATTTCGATTTATCTCCTTGCGGCATTTTCCTAAAACCTCCGTTTCGTTTGGTTAGATTTCAACCTATCACCCAAGATTTTCCGATTCGGTACGTTTGCGGACAAAATCAGAAAAATTTAAAACATAAAAAGCGAAGGTCAAAAACGTATTATCTCAATTGATTTCCGTCTTTTAACCTTCGCTTTTTGTTGTTTGTTTGTGTTAAGGATTCAAGTTTTCGTCACCTTCGCCTTCGAGAACGAAAGTAATCATCATATTGACTTTATAAGCTACGATTTTGTTGTTTTCAACCGAAACTTCCTGCTCTTTAATCCACGCGCCCTGCACGTTTCTCAAAGTTTGTGTTGCCCGTTTGATTCCCTGCTGAATCGCGTCTTCAAAACTTTTGTCCGAAGTTGCGCTGATTTCGGTAACTCTTGCGATTGATGTCATTTGAATGAATAAGCTCCTTATTAAGGATTTCAGTTAGTGTGACATCAAAAAAAGTGATTTTCGGTGCGTTTCGCACAAACGAAAATCACTTTTTCTCAGCATTGCTGTTATCTAATGTTTTCCATTTTCATTCGCCCGGCTTGTCGCAATCGTCGTTGCCGAACGGTTGCCGTCTTCGTTAAACGAATTCTCTTCTGTGACGGCAGATTGTTTCGCATTTTCGGCAAGCCAATCGAAAAGCATCTGCTCTTGTTTATGTAATGCGTGAACGGGCTGTGTTTCGGCTTCGTTTTCGATTTGCGGCAATTTAAAAAAGACGCTCATTTGTTCCTGCACGCCGCCTGAGCCGCGCCGCTGCGCCAAATCCAGCACGCGCGCAATTTCAATGACGAGCGGCGCAGCCAGAATCGAATCTTTACAGAGAAAATTAATCTTGATTTGCATCGGCTGACCGAGAAACCCTGTGATGTCTATGTTATCCCACGATTCTTTGTTGTCGCCGCGGGGTCGGTAATAGCGGATGTCAACCAGATGGTCTTCGACTTTGTAGCCCAGGATTTCATCCAGAACCGAGCCTTTTGTGTTGATTTTCGATTTCAAAGATTCGGGATTGCTTAAAGCCAAACCGTCACGGTTGCCCAAAATATTAGTCGAATACCAGCCTTCGACTTTTAAGGCGCGGGCGCGCAAACCCGGCGCAATAACGGTTTTCATCATCGTCTGCCCGGTTTTGCCGTCTTTTCCGGCAATCGGAACATTTCGTTGCCTGGCAAATTCGACGAGCGCCGGAATGTCAGCCGCGACCGATGGCGTAAAGTTTGCAAACGGAACGCCTTCGGCAATCGCCGCGTAAGCGTAAAACATCGCCGGCGAAATTTCCGGCGCGTTTGTGTCCAGCGCTTGTTCAAAACGTTTGAGCGAAGCAAACATCTCGGAATCCCGATCAACTGCCTTTTCAGTCGAAGCGAGATTTATCATCACTATAGAATCGCAATTGTTTTCGGTTTTAAAATTCCGAATATGCCCGCGAAGAATTTCGATTGCTTCCCGATGTGATTCTGCTGAAAGGCAGTTTTTGCCCGTCACGTTGGCGCAAAATTCAAGACTGCCGACTGCCGGAAGCGGCTTTATCTCTTCCAGCGCGGTGCGCGCGGCTTGAAATTGTTGCAAAGTTAAAACATTGTGCGTTGCGGCGGCGCTCGCCAAATCGGCGGCGGACAAATCCCAGCCGCCGAAAACGAGACTTTCGTATTTCGCAAGCTGGCTTGTTATATTTTCCGGCACTTGCGAAAGCGTGAGACCTTCATAACCGATTTTTCCCTGTTTGAGCAGCTCGATTCCGGCAACTGCGGTCGTGGCGACTGCGCCGCCGAGACCGACAATCAAAACGCCCAAACGTTCGGGCGCAGCGAATAACTCGTTCATAAATTTAATTGTTTTCTTAATACCTGATTCCAATAATTTAACACGCCGCGCCGTGTTAAAACGAATATCGCGCCGGACAATCCGGCAACCAATGGCGGAGGCGTAAAAGTTCTCAACCAAAACCCTCGTTTGTTATCTAACACCATAGGGTTGGAAACTTTGTGCGAGAACGTACCGAAACGAAACTGTTTTTCGCTCATTATAATTTTATATTACAGATTTTAAGGAGTGTTTATGCAACCAGAAGCAGGAAAATTAGATGACCAGGGAACAACCGCCGGCGACGCGGCGCGAATGCTGCAAAATATGCTTAAAGATGGATTTGAAGGAGACGTAAAACTGCTCGCCATCGCTATGGGCAGAAGTCAGGAAGAAATAGAACACGCGCTTTCCGGCAATGCAGATGCGTTTGACGACGATATGGTGATGAAAATGAAAGGAATTGCCAAAGAGCGAGACATAGAAATCTAGTTCAAATTTTAAGGTTCAAAGTTCAAAGTTTAAATTTGAATTATTACCGACCTTGAACTTTGAGCCAAAATCGAAAGATGCAATATCAGGAATTTATCCAGCGCGTGCGCGAGCGCACGTATATTGATTCGGATGAGGAAGCCTTGACGCTAATCCGCGCCACGCTCGAAACGCTCGGTGAACATCAGGCAGGCAGCGCTCCGGTTCAGCTTGCCAGTCAGCTTCCCGAACAGATTGCCGAATTTATCACCAATCAAAATTCGGGAACCAAATCCGACGGCGAAGACTTCGGCGTGCAGGAATTTGTCCGCAGGGTCGGAGAACGCGCCAAAATCGGCGAGGCGAACACCGCCGCGCTTTTCGCGTCGTCTGTTTTGGCTGTTTTACAGGACGCCGTTTCGCGCGAAGAATTCGACAAGATGCGAGGCACATTTCCGTCCGAGTACAACACGCTCTTCGAGCAGGAAAACAGCGAAGCAATCTCTATAAGATATTAAATCAATCTTTGTCGCATTGCTTCAAAGCCGCAAAATTTGTGCGTTTCGGCGCCGGTGAAATATGAGGACGCTCTTCGTTGCAATCTTTGTCGTTATTTTTGGTTTAATCGGCGGCATCGCTCTGGCAATTGCTTTGAGCGGGACGAATGTTGTGCTTCCGGGTTTGGGATTAGTTATTACGGGCGCATTTATTGGTTTTATTATCGGCGTTTTCTGCGGCGCGATTTTCGGATTCATCGTCGGTTACCTTGTATCGAATCGTTTAAAAATTAATGCCTGAGGGTCCCGAAGTCCGCCGTTACGCCGATTTGCTCGCAGCGAATTTGGAAGAGCAAACGCTCACTCAGCTTTGGACGCGATTAAAAATCGCCAAAGCGTGGCTTGCCGAGCGTGAAACGGAAATCATCGGACAAAAAATTTTAAAAATCCGCTCGCACGGCAAACACCTGCTTTGCCGTGCGAGCGGCAATTTTTATTTCCACTCGCATTTGATGATGTGGGGAAAATGGCTCGTTTTCGCCACAGCGCCCGAAGAATTTGACAGACGCGAACGGGCGCGCATCGTCACACCGGCGGCGACCGCCGTTTTATTTTCCGCGCCCATTTTCGCTCTTGGACAGGGTGATCCATACGAGCAAATTCCGATTCTAAATGAACTCGGCAAAGATGTTTTGCCTTACACCGGAGATTTCGACCGCGAAGATTTTATTCAAAGGCTGTTTGCACCGGAAAACTTGCCGGAAACTATTGGCGCGGCTTTACTAAATCAACGCATTGTTGCAGGCATCGGTAATTATCTGCGGGCGGAAATTCTTTTTAACTGCCGAATCAATCCGTGGCGCGAAGTCGGCGAATTGACGACGAAGGAAATCGAATGTTTGACATATACAATTCCGCATTTCGCCGTCCTCGCTTACAAAACCGGCGGCAGAACCGTGACCGATGCTGAACGCGACAGACTTTCGACCGAACCCGGTTTGGCTTATCGCCCCGGAACTGATTGGGGCGCGCGTCATTACGTTTTTAGGCGTACAAATCTGCCGTGTTTGATGTGCGGCGAGAAAATCCGGCAAAAACGTCAAATCACTTATACCGATGATGAACGGGAGAAAACAAGAATTATTTATTTTTGCCCGAATTGTCAGAATGTAAATTAATTTTTTCAGTTGATTTTATGAGTTTATTTCTGAAATTCTGCGAAATTGCAGAGCGCGTCGGCGCAACGGCTAAGCGGCTCGAAAAGGCTTCTTTTTTAAAAGATTACTTTGAAACTTTGTCCGATGAAGATTTAATTTTGGCGTCGCGTTTCTTCGCCGGGCAAGCCTTTTCGCTCGCCGATCAGAGAACGACGAATATCGGCGGCGCGATGCTCTTTAAGGCGATTTCAGCCGCGACGAATGTCGAGGTCGAAGAATTAAAACGTTTGACCGTAATTTCCGGCGACATCGGCGACACCGCCGCCCGGATTTTCCAACCCGAATTACCGGCAAATTACACTCTGCTGCAAATCGCCGAGTTTATCGAAATAATCGCCGTAACTTCCGGCACAAAAGCCAAAACCGCGCTGCTGATTGATTTTTTAAAACCCGCTAACAATCTCGAAGCCAAATACATCATCAAGATTTTAAGCGGAGATTTGCGAATCGGTCTGCTCGAAGGAGCTGTCGAAGACGCAATCGCCAGAATGTTCGACGCGCCCGTCGGCAAAGTGCAATGGACGAATATGCTGACGGGCGACATCGGCGAAACCGCGCTGCTGTTTCGTTCGGGAAAAGCTGATGCGGCGAGAATGCGTTTTTTTCACCCCATCAAATTTATGCTCGCGTCGGCTTCCGATTTGGACGACGTGGCAAAACGAATGCCCGATTCTTTCGTCGTCGAAGACAAATTCGATGGCATCCGAGCGCAAGCGCACATTGCGTTCCGGTCAGAACCGGGAGCGATAACGACCGGGTTAAACGCAAACAAAAATCCGGTCGCTATCGCTCCCGGTTCTGACTCGTCGCAGATTCGCGTCGCTTTGTTTTCCCGGACTTTGGACGAAATTACCGATAGTTTTCCCGAACTCATCGAGCCGTTATCGAAATTGATTGAAAACCAGCCGGACGGAGTTATTCTTGACGGCGAGATTTTGCCCGTCAAAGACGAGCGAATTTTGCCTTTTCAGGATTTGCAAAAACGTCTGGGCAGAAAAATTGTTTCCGAAGAAATGCTCGCCCAAACTCCGACCGCGTTCGTCGCTTACGATTGTTTGTTTGGCGACGGGCGAATTTTAATCAATGAGCCTTTTGCGGCAAGAAGAAAAGTTTTGGCGAGCCTAGGTTTTGACAATCAATTTGCGCTTTTGACCGAATCGAAGATTTTTACCGAAGTCGCCAAACTGGATGAAGAGTTTGATAGGGCGCGAGCGAGCGGCAATGAAGGCTTGATGGTCAAAAATCCGTCCTCGCCGTACAAACCCGGCAAACGCGGGCGCGATTGGCTCAAAATCAAACGCGCTCTGGCGACGCTCGATGTCGTCGTCACATCGGTGGAAGTCGGCAACGGTCGCCGCTCACGCTTTCTGTCCGATTACACATTCGCCGTTCGCGCTTCGGAAACGGACGCAACGCTGCTCAATGTCGGCAAAGCGTATTCCGGTTTGACCGACGCAGAAATTCAAGAGCTTTCGGATTGGTTCACAGCGCATACGCTGCAAGAATTCGCGCACGGGAAAGTGCGCATTGTCGAACCGCGAATTGTCCTGGAAGTCACATTCGACCGCGTGCAGCCTTCGCCGCGTCACAAAAGCGGCTACGCTCTGCGCTTTCCGCGCATTTTGCGAATCAGAAACGATAAACCCGTCGAAGAGATTGACACGCTCGAAACCGTCAAACGCTTAAGCGAATCTTGACGCTGGGAGCGCAGGCGGCTCACCTGCCAACGGAGCGAGAGCGACGTTGAAAAGAGTTAACGTAAATATCAACTTGAACTTTATTCGAGCGTTTTTCGTTCTCGCTTCTCAAGAACGAGCAGGCGATTCTCATGCGCTCTAGCGAATATTTTCATTTGAAATTTTTCGCATTCGGGCGCAAAATTGATGCAAGACAAAAACGCTTCAGGCGTTCTCAAAAGCAGCTCGAAAGGAGTCCGCTTCAATGAACAGACACATCTATGGTTTAACGCTTTTCCTAATCATCGTCAAAATACATTTTCTGCTTTACTGGGCATTTTTTGCGCCCATCAATTTTTTCTCGACGCAGGATACGCCCAATACAACAGTCACTCAAATTGAAAACAATGAAAAACCGTTATGTTCAAATACTGTTTTTAATGCTTCTCAAATTATTTCAGTTTTACATAACATTTCAATCAATACAAAAAGAAATATAGTAACCGCGAATATTGGCATCAAGAATTTGGACAGAATTGATTTAACTCAACTTAAACCGCAAATACATATTTTTAATAAAGAAACTAACGAAACAATTGTGCTTCGAAAAATTCATATGGAAAAAGACACTAATAATAATCTCATAATTACAAGTGTGATTCCGTTCTCTACAACTTGGTATAAAAAATCCAATTATTATGCGCAAGTATATTTTATGGATCACAAGATTTCTGATAATAAAGTTGAAGATTCCTCATTTGAAAGTAGCGTACCCGTTTTATTAATTAGAGAGAAGGAAGATTAATAAATTCATGGAAGTTCCAACCTATAAGGATAAAACTTTTATCGTTTCCAATAATGACACGAGATTGCGACGGGCGGATGACTTAAGTAAAGCAGAAGTTTACAAAGACGGTGATGATATCCCCGACGGAAACACAATCGGGGATATCAAGCGAATTCCCAAAAGAACCGAAGTAAAAATCACCGGCGTCAAAACAGATTCCGAACGAACAGTGTATGTTTTCGCCGAGCCAATCATTAACAACGAAACAGTTATTCCGCAGGGTTGGACAAAGGCTTCTAATTTAGAAGGACAATTCATGAATGAAATAATAGGATTTGTACCTTCCAAGTGGGAGCTGGTTCCTACCGGAAACAATTTTACGGTAACCGATGACCAAGCTCTAATTCGTGAAGGCGCGCCGAACTTTAAATCAACGGGAAAGACTATTCCTGTTGGAACTTACGTTTTAGTTACAGAGAAATCGGAAGATAATGCCGGGAAATATGTAAAAGTCTGCGAAGCCCAAATCGCGAACGGCGAAGTAAGTGCGGGACAGGAAATCGGTTGGACTGCAGCGGTTAATTTAACAGATGGGTGCAGCAAGCATTTCACAACAATGCATTGGACTAATCAACAAGGCGCAAATGCTTGCTGGCGTGGCGGGAAATACATCGGCGCGAAGGTTTTGGTCAACATTGTCGGCGTTGGCGGCGAAATGGAGCAAATCACACTTGAAAGCGTCGAACCTTATTTCCGCCTACGAGATGCCGCGGCAAAGAAAAACCTCAATTTGGGAATCGAAAGCGGTTTTCGCACTTATCAGCATCAAGATAGACTTTACCAGCTTTTCTTAAATAAAAAGGGCAATAAAGCCGCTAAACCGGGAAGTTCTAATCATCAACACGGTCAGGCGTTTGACCTGAATACGCGCGATTACGATGGCGATCCAATTTATGATTGGTTAAAGAAAAACGCACCGAAGCTCGGCTTTATTCGTACCGTCAATGGCGAGCATTGGCATTGGGAATATCGCCCCGCAGAAGCCGCCGAACTGGCTGAAAAAGGCGAATTTAAAAACTTCGACGGTAAATAATCAAGCTATTTCCAAACAATCAGCCCAGAACGCTTTAAATTCGTTTCAAGGAGAAATTTATCTATGCCGCCTCCTAGCCCAAATGTAATTTCAATCCCGAACGTGACTGTCGGAATGCCCTATTTACGACGCGGAAAACCGGCGCAATTGTTTTTTGTCCTGCGCGACAAAATTCAAAGAGCCGCCGGATTTGATTTTCTTTCGGTTTTCGGAGATATGATGCGCCCAGCCGGTTTTGTCGCTACTCCCGGCTCCGGCGCTTCAACCCGCTCCCGTCACAAATGCGGCGATGCTTTTGATTACAATCAAGGCGATTCGCATTTAGTTGTCATTCCGGAACCCCGAAATAATGACATGTTCTTTCGCACGTTTCTGCGATGTGCCAGGCAAGACGGAACTCAGGGAGTGTTGCTTCGCTTGCCTAATCCAAACTCGCCCGCAAGATATTACTGCGATTTTACGACAATTGCAGAGGCAGTTGGCTGGCAGCGTATTCGCGCTCAAAATGGCTGGCAGCAGACTTGGAATAAACGCGAATTTTGGCATTACCAGTTAACTGAAGGTTATACTTATGATGAAGCCATGACGTTGCTTTATGGCAATCCGAATACCGTCACGCCGCAGCCCGATTACCCAACTGTAGGTTACGGAGATCGAGATGATGAAACGGTTTATCATTCTCGCAGAGATGTTCGACAAGTTCAGGCACAGCTTTTTTTGCTCAGATATCTTCTGCCGCTATCCGAAATTGACGGCGTTTTCGGGCAAAATACGATTTCGGCGATCGGTCGCTTTCAGCAGGACGAAGCTTTGCCCGTTACCGGAACCGCCGATACGCAGACGCGGAGACTTTTGCTACAAAGAGTTTTGGCGTGAATCGAATTTAATCAAAGTTTCAAAAAATCAGAAAAATATGCAATTCAACAATCAAATTTTTTTGCGTGATTGTGACGGAAGGTTTGGCGCGCACACCGCTACTCAAAAGTCTGGATTGGGGTTTCTTCTCGGTCAAATTGCTCAAGACTCCGGCGTCACAATGATCAGAGAAGCTGCTTATATGCTGGCAACTGTTAGGGCGGAAAGCAGTTCGTTTCAACCGGTAAAAGAAAAACGGGCGAGTCCGACCAGACAGCCGAAATTATATAGAACTCAGTCAAGGTATTGGGGCACGGGTTTTTATGGTAGAGGATTTGTTCAATTAACTCATAAAGATAAGTATCAAAAAGCAGGGCGTCATCTAGCCGGCATGAGTATCACACTTAACAATAATCCGCTTATTATAAACTCGACAACTTTCGTCAATAAACCTGACTTGGTTTTGCAACCGGAAATAGCGTATTTAATTCTGTCGCGTGGAATGAGAGAAGGATGGTTTAGAAAGCGGAAAAATGGTACGCCTTATAAATTGTCGGATTTTATCAAAGAAGGGCAGCCGCCCGATTACTTGAATGCCCGCAACATAATCAACGCTCCGTCAGATAGGGCGGGCGAAATCGCCGGATATGCGGACAAATTTGAACTGGCGCTTCGCGCGTCACGCATTTGAGGACACGAAAGGAAGGTAAAAGATTATGCAATCGAATTGTCTTGCAAAATTTATTGTTTGCAGTTTCATTCTCATTCTATCGCTTTTGGGAAACGTCGCATTTGGTCAGATGCGCGATACGACTGTAAAAAAACGATTACGCAGTCCTGCTAACGTTAAAGGTTTTGTTGGCGGAGAATCCCATGATAGTTATGTAATTCATGCCCGGAAAGGTCAAAGAATGACAATTCAACTTTCGTGGAAGCGCGAGGATGACAATACTGCCGAATTCACCGTTAGCAAAGGTCGAAACTTTTTGAATGCCGAACAGGTGAATTTCGGGAAAAGCTCGCGCGGCGGTCGTGTTTGGACCGGTAAAATACCTCGGAGCCAAGATTACTATATTTATGTAGTTGCGCATCCGGCGGCGCATTATCACTTAAAAGTGCGACTCAGGTAAACTTTCTGAAAAGTGTAAGAGAATTTCAATCTAAGTTTTGCTGAATTTTTCTTCCGAATCGGATTTACCCATTGGCTTCATTAATTGCTTAGCGGCTCGCTAAAAGTAGCGACTTCATAACAACTTTTTTCTTTGCAAGTTCCCAAACGGCTCTCGTTCTTTCCGGTGTTGTTCCCAAATTGAAATTTCTAAAACAGGAGAATTTCAATGCAACACCGTAAATTTCAGTTCCCGATTGTTCAGCTTTTAATCAGCTTTCTTTTAATCTTTTCAATCGTTTTTTCCGGCTGTTCGAGCTTCACGAACAAAAGCGCAAACACAGATCAAGTCGCGCAAAACGAAATTTCAACAGCGCCAGTCGCCACAACGTCAAATACGTCAACGATGACAAACGCCGGGACGATGAGTGCGAACAAATTAGCCCATTTGCAAGAAGAGTCGCGCTCCGGCAGCGAGCGTTATGCCGAAATCAACGAAAATCCGTTTCTCGAATCCGCCCGCGCGCCGCTTTCCACGTTTTCGATTGACGTTGACACGGCTTCTTACGCGAACGTCAGAAGATTTCTAAACAACGGGCAAAAGCCGCCAGCCAATGCGGTTCGGATCGAAGAATTAATCAATTATTTCGATTACGATTATCCGCAGCCCGTCGGCGACGTACCGTTTTCTGTTGTCACCGAAGCGGCTGGCTGCCCCTGGAATCCGAATCACAAGCTGGCTTTAATCGGTTTGCAGGGGAAACAGGTCGCGCTCGATAATCTGCCGCCGTCGAATCTGGTTTTTCTGGTTGACGTTTCCGGCTCGATGAACGAACCGGCGAAATTGCCGCTCGTTAAACAAGGCTTAAAAATGCTCGTCAATCAGCTTTCGGCGAAAGACCGCGTGGCGATAGTGGTTTACGCGGGAACGAGTGGACTGGCTTTGCCTTCGACTCCGGGCGAACGTAAAAGAGAGATTTTAAACGCGATTGACAATCTCGAAGCGGGCGGCTCGACCAACGGCGGGCAAGGTATTCAACTTGCATATCGCGTCGCGCAGGAAAATTTCATCAACGGCGGCAACAACCGCGTGATTTTGGCGACCGACGGCGATTTTAATGTCGGCGTGACCGGCGACGACGAGCTTGTCCGGCTGATCGAAAACAAACGGCAATCCGGCGTGTTTTTGTCGGTTCTCGGTTTTGGAACGGGAAATTATAACGATTCGATGATGGAAAAATTATCGAACAAAGGAAACGGCAATTACGCTTACATTGATTCGCTTGAAGAAGCGCGCAAAGCATTGGGGCAGCAAATTGCCGGAACGCTTTACACAATTGCCAAAGACGTGAAAATCCAGGTCGAGTTTAATCCCGCGCAAGTCGCCGGTTATCGCCTGATCGGTTATGAAAACCGCCTGCTCGCCGACCGCGATTTTAACGACGACCGCAAAGATGCGGGCGAAATCGGCGCGGGAATTTCAGTCACGGCGTTGTACGAAATTGTTCCCGCTGGACAAAAGATAGAAAATCCGGGCGTTGACAAATTGAAATATTCAACTCCGGTTGAAACGGTCGGAACAAACGGGAGCGAGCTTTTGACTGTGAAACTGCGCTACAAAAAACCGGACGAAAACGAAAGCCGCCTGCTCTCAATCGGTCTGGCAAACGCGCAGAATCAATTTGAACAGTCTTCGGAAAATCTGCGTTTCGCCGCTTCAGTCGCCGGTTTTGGTTTGCTGCTCCGCGATTCGCGTTATAAAGGAAACGCAAACTGGAATAATATTGTGAACATCGCTCGCAATTCGCGCGGAAATGATTTAAAAGGCTATCGCGCGGAATTTGTCGAGCTTGTCGAAAAAGCCAAGCGCGTTTCTTGAAAATAAAATTTGAAACGCAGAGACGCAAAGACGCTGAGGAAAGCAAAAGAGAGGATAAAGAAAATAGCTTTCGTTATTTTTTTTAATTCTCTGCGTCTTTGCGTCTCTGCGTTTTATTTATCACATCAAAAGCGGAAATCTCTTCATGCAAAATGCGGCGTTCGCGCAAAAGCCGGACAAACAAATTCGGGCTTCGCGTTAAGACGCGCGCCGCATTGTACCAGCCGCGCATTTCAATCAATTCTTCCAAACTTCGCAAAGCGATGTAGCCGCAAACGATGCTTAAAGGAAATGAAATCAGAGCGGCTTGCCAGTTCCAATAAAGAAAAAATAAGACCGAAACAGTTATCCAGGTCAGCGGCATCAGTAAAATCGCCGCCAGAATTTTAATCGTCCCGCCCGATTCGTCCGGTCCGTGACGGCGAAACGCTTGCGCCAGCAACAGGCACAGTAAATAAGACGGAAGATGTAAAACCGTTCCGACCACAATTACCGGCAAAAGCAGAAAAATAACGACTACGCGCAGCCAGAACCGCCAGATTATATCAAGCAAAGGATGTTCGGAGACGGAAAGATGTTCGGGCGCGATGCCGATTTCTTTTAGCTCATTTTCATACTTCGCAATTCTCTCGTTTAAGTTTGCGACTTTTTCCGGCGAGCGCTGTCTGTAATTTTCGATTTGCGCGGCGAAGCGGCGGCGGCTTTCAAGCTCTTCGGCAAGCGAGGTGCGAAAGTTCAGAGTTTCATACACTGAAGAAAAAATCTGCTCGGTGCGCTGCACTATTTCCAACTGTTCCCGGTTCTCGACGTTGAGCGTCACTTCGCGCAGGCTCGCGGTGATTGTTTCCGAAAGCTCGCGGACGGCTTCGCGCGGCGGCTGACTGTTTTCATCCGATTCAATCGGCAAAACGTCAAACGGCTCGCCGAATCGGAGCAGAGCTTCGCTCCGAAAGCTCGTTTTTGAAGTGTAATAAAGTCCGACCGGAACTATTTTTAAATTCAAATCTCTGTCTCGATTAACCGACAGCGCGCCGAGCGCAATCCGCGCCGCGCCGGTTTTTACGGGCAGCAATTTGGTTTCGTTGTGCGAGACGCCTTCGGGAAAAAGCGCAATTGCCCCGCCTTTTCTAAGCAATTCATGAGATGCGGCAAAAGTTTTTTGATTCTGCGCGATGTTTTCTCCCGCATCAACCCGGCGGTAAAGCGGCAGAGCTTCGAGCGTGCGAAGCAAAAACCCGATAACGGGCAAATCGAACAATGTTGATTTGGCGAGAAAAGAAACCGGACGCGGTAGCGCCACAAAAACAAGCGCCGGGTCTATTAAACCGTTCGGATGATTGAGAACGAAAATCAGCGCGCCTTTTTCGGGAACGCGCTCCGCGCCCTTTGTTTCGATGCGCCGGAAAAACAGCCGCAAAGCTATACTGATAACGGCGTGAACGATTTGCCGCACGAGCGAGCCGCGACGGAAAATCATTTCATAAAGGCGCAAAACTTTCGTCATTCTTCCAAATCAATCTTAAATCAGCAGCCGCTTTGATGTTTGAAACGCCGCCTTTTGTTCAGATTTCTTGTCTTGTGATAATTTTCTTGATGGAATAAACGATTTTCTTTTCTCTAATGAAAACATCAGAAACTCAAACCAGACTCAGGCAATTAACCGACGAATTACAACGGCTCGAACGCAAACTTAAACTTGGGGGCGGCGCGGAAAAAATCGAAAAGCAGCACGCGCAGGGGAAATTAACCGCCCGCGAGCGAATCGAAAAACTTTTCGACCGGGACGAATACGCGCAGGAAATCGGCTTGCTCGTCGCTTACGACGAATACAAAGGGCAAGCTCCTGCCGCCGCAGTCGTAACGGCAATCGGCAAGATTCACGGGCGCGAGTGCGTTGTCGTCGCCAACGACGCGACGATTAAAGCCGGAGCTTGGTATCCAGAAACGATTAAGAAAATTTTGCGGGCGCAGGAAATCGCGATGCGAAACCGTGTGCCGATTATTTATCTGGTTGATTCGGCGGGCGTCAATCTGCCGTATCAGGGCGGCGTTTTCCCCGGTCAATACGGCGCGGCGCGGATTTTTTATTACAACTCGATTATGCGCCGCTATCTGAAAGTGCCGCAGATTGCCGCCGTAATGGGAATGTGCGTCGCGGGCGGCGCTTATTTGCCCGCGCTTTCTGACGTGATTTTGATGGTCGAAAAAACGAGTTTTATGGGCTTGGGCGGAGCAAATCTCGTCAAAGGCGCGACCGGGCAGACGATTGACAACGAGAGCTTAGGCGGCGCTCTGACGCACAACGCGATCAGCGGTGTCGCGCATTTTCGGCTTGAAACGGACGAAACTTGTCTCGAAAAAATCCGCGAAATTGTTTCCGAATTGCCGAAAAAGCTTGAATCGCCGGTTTCGATTACGGAATCCGCAAATCCAGCGCGCCCCGTAACGGATTTGTACGACTTGCTGCCCGCCGAACATAAAGCGCCTTACAATATGCGCGAAGTTTTAAACTGCATTTTGGACGGCGGAAAGCTCGACGAGTTTCAGGCGGATTTCGCCAAAGAAATGATTTGCGGCACGGCGCGCATCGGCGGAATTCTGGTCGGCGTCATCGCAAACTCGCGCGGGATGATTCGCGGCGCAGACCCGAAACAACCGCCGCGTTTCGGCGGAATTGTTTACACCGAATCGGCGGAAAAAACCGCGTATTTCATCGAAAACTGCAATCGTCACCAAACGCCGCTCTTGTTTGTGCAGGATGTTTCGGGTTTTATGGTGGGTGCGGAAGCTGAGCATTCCGGCATCATTCGCGCCGGAGCGCGTTTTGTCGAAGCGATGGCAACCGCCGCCGTGCCGAAAATCGTTTTAACAATAAATCACGCTTCAGGCGCGGGTTATTACGCGATGGCTGGGCAAGGTTTTGATCCCGATTTTATTTTCAGTTTGCCGACCGGAAGAATGGGCGTAATGGAAGGCGATTCGGCTGTGCAGGCGATTTTCGGCACGCAGCTCGAAAAATTAAAACGCGCCGGGCAAGAACCGGATGAGAATTTAAAAGCCGAAATGGAAAAAGTGCGCGAAACTTACGAGCGCGAATTGGACGCCAAACACGCCGCCGCGCGCGGGCTGGTTGACGCGATTGTCGCGCCCGAAAACTTACGCGATGCTTTAAATCTGGCGCTGCAAACCTGTTTGAATACAGATAAACCGCACATCGGCGCTTTTGTCTTGCCCGAAAATTTATAGAGCAAATTAAATTTGTCTCGCGTCAGGTATTGCTCGAAAGTTAGAGGTTATACAAATGAAAATTAAAATATTATCCCCATTTTTATTAATGCTTGCGTTATTTACGGCAAGCTCGGCGCAAACTTTTGATAAAGCCAGGCTCGACAAATTTTTCGACGCGCTCGGCGAAAAGAATAAAGCAATGGGCGGTTTGACCGTTTCCAAAGACGGAAATGTCATTTACAGCCGCGCAGTCGGTTACAGCCAAATCAGCGGCAATGAAAAAAAGCCAGCTTCAACGGCGACCAGATACAGAATCGGCTCGATCACGAAAATGTTCACCGCCGTGATGATTTTTCAGCTCGTTGAAGAAGGAAAGCTAAAGCTGGCGGACACGCTCGACAAATTTTTCCCGCAAATTCCGAACGCGAAGAAAATCACCATCGGCAACATTCTCAATCACCGCAGCGGAATCCACAGTTTTACCGGAGACGCGGATTTCAGAACGTGGCTGATAAATCCGAAAACGCAAAGCGAAATTCTCGCCATTATCACCAAAAGCACGCCCGATTTCGAGCCGGGCGCGAAGGAATCTTATAGCAACGCGGGCTATGTGCTGTTGGGCTACATCGTCGAGAAAGTAACTAAAAAATCTTATCAGGGTGCGTTAAAAGAAAGAATAACCTCGAAAATCGGACTTTCGGACACTTATCTCGGCGTCGGCAAAACCAATCCGAATAATAACGAAAGTTTTTCCTACAATTACGCGGGCAATTGGAAGCCTGAGACCGAAACCGATTTGAGCATTCCGGGCGGCGCGGGCGCAATCATTTCGACCCCGACTGATTTGACGAAATTCATCCACGCCTTGTTCAATCTGAAGCTCGTCTCGCAAGAGAGCCTGAATCAGATGAAAACAAACTCAATGGGAATGTTTCCGTTTCCGCTCGACGGCAAAACTTTTTACGGTCACACGGGCGGAATTGACGGTTTTAACTCGATGCTGGTTTATTCACCGGAAGAAAAATTGGCGGTCGCCTACACTTCAAACGGTATGGTTTATCCGATTAACGATATTCTGCTCGGCGCTTTCGCCGTTTACTATAACAAACCGTTTTCGATTCCGACCTTCGAAACCTTCGCGGTCGGCACGGAAATTTTGGAAAAGTATGTCGGAGTTTATTCAAGTCCCGGATTTCCTCTAAAAATAACCGTTACAAGAGACGCGGCGACGCTTTACGCTCAGGCGACCGGACAATCCGCTTTTCCGCTCGAAGCGACTGCCGCAGATAAATTCAAATTTGATACGGCGGGGGTCGTTATAGAATTTAGCGCCGAGAAAAATCAGATGACTTTAAGACAAGGAGGGCGAGAATTTATATTTACGAAGGAAAAATAACGATTATCAAAATAAAAAATGAGCGAGGCTTGAAAAATTGTAAGGCACGATGTTTGCTCGATAGCGGTTAGAAATTCTGTTGAGGGGGAAATGTAATGAATATCAGCTTGAGATTGTCCTATTTTATTACAACGCTTTTGGTTCTCGTTCTAATCGGCATCTTTTCGAGCGCGGCTAACGCTCAGGAAGATAAAAACATTTTGGAAAAAGCGAAAGACGGAACCGTAAACGTTGCTAAAAAAGTCGGCGAAGGTACTAAAGACGTGGCGACGAAAGCCGCCGATGTAACGGTTGACGCGGCGAAGGCGACCGCCAAAGGAACTAAGAAAGTCGCGGGAGCTGCGGTTGAAGGCACCAAAAAGGCTTACGATAAAGCAGACGATGTTGCCGCCGAAGGCGCTCAGGATATAGTCAGCGGCACGAAAAAAGTCGCCAGCGTAACTAAAAAAGGTGCCGTCAAAGCCGGAAAAGTCACTTATAAAACCGGCAGAAAAGTAACTTCCAGATCAAAGAAAATCGGCAAAGGCACTTATCATTACTCCAAAAAAGGCGTTAAAGCTACTGCCAGCCGAACCAAAAAAGTCGTCCGAACCGCCGTTACAGGCAACAGCCGGAAAACAAGACGACCGTAACAATTAACATTTATTAAAAGCCGATTGGGAAATTCTTTTTCAATCGGCTTTTTGCTATTATTCGGAAAAATAAGATTTTAACTTGCCGGAGGAATTGTCTGATGCGCCGCAATCCACGTTTCTTTTTGCGTTTCGTTTTTTTGGCATTCTGCTGCTTTAATTTCTCAATCGTTTTCGGACAAACGAGCGACCGCGCCGATTTGACCGGTAATTATGCGGGCAGTTTGAAATTTCCGTCGGCAAACCTAAACGGCAAAGCGACTTTGAGTGTAGAAGGCAATAAATTCCTGTTGCGCAGCGCAAACGGAAGCGAGAAAGCCGGGCGAATTACAGCAATTAAAACCGGCGGCGATTACGTTTCAATCGCCTTGATGTTTGAAGAAACGCCGCAGGAAAATCAGCCGTTCGCCCATTCGATGATGTCCGTCCGTCTGCGAAAAACGGGCAAAAATCTGATTTTCACGAGCGCGCCCGGTGAAGAACGCGAATTTCGTTTTGAAGCCGTTTCCGAAACCGCGAACAACAAAACGGAAAAAATTACGGATGCGCGTTTGATCGAGCCGACAAAAGCGGAATGCGCTGATCCTAAATCGGCAAAATGCGGAGTCAATTTCGGCTTTGTCACCGCCGACGAGCTTGAAAAAGCCGCCGCGCCGAAAACAATTTCCGACAAAAAAGCCGAGTCGAAAACAACGGCGTTGACCGCAAAAGCTCAAAACAACACCTTTGCAGCGACAACTTTAAAATTGGAAACCGCAACTGAAAGCAAACAACCCGAACCCGCAAACGAAAATCGAACAACGCCGGAAACGTCCCAAACCGAACCGACGCCGGTTGTTGAAAAACAAACTCAGACGCTTGAAGGCGCGCCAATAACAACGGAAGCAAAACCGCAGGACGAAGCGAGCCTAAGCGTTGTCAAACAAGCCACCGACGAGATGCGCCGCGCAACACTCGAACTAAAGCGGGCAACGGACGAAATCAAAACCACGACCGACGAGCTGCGCCGTTTTCGCACCGAATCGCCCGCAAAAACAACCGCCGCAAATACGGAAAAAGTTGAAAAAACAAATCTGAAAAACGCTTCTACCGGTGCGCCGTTTAAATCGTCTGCGGCAAATTCGAATAAAACCACGCGCAAAAGCCCGGTTTCGAGAAAATCAACCACAAAAAAACCGGCTCAAGCGAAAACCAATTTTTCAAAAATCGCTTCGGTTAAACCGACAGCAAAAAAATCCGGCTCAAAACCGGCAACACCAAAATCACTAACAAAAAAAGAATCGGCGAAACCAGCCGAACAAACCGAAAAGGCAAAAGCCCCAAAAGCGGCTGAAACGAAACCTTCAACGAGTCCGTCGCCAAAGCCGTCGCCCTCGCCTGCGAGCAGTCCGAATCAAAACGCGAATAACGCCGATGTTGGCAAAAGCCCGAAATAAACGGTAACTTATTGCTTATTCGATTCGCGTTTTGGAAAGCAATTTATGAAAGAAAAAATTAGAATTGCCAGCGGGCAAGGCTTTTGGGGCGACTTGCTCGACGCTCCCGTGCGCCAGGTGCGTGGCGGGCAAATTGATTATTTAATGCTCGATTATCTGGCGGAAGTCACAATGAGCATTCTGCAAAAACAACGCGCTCGCAATCCGCAAATGGGTTATGCGCGCGATTTTGTTGATTTGATGCGCCAGATTTTGCCCGATATTGTTGAAAAAAATATTCGCGTCACGGCAAACGCCGGCGGCGTAAACGTTGCGGGCTGCGCCGAAGCCGTTAAAAACGCCGCCGCCGAATTAGGTATGTCAGGCAAATTAAAAATCGGCGTTGTCACGGGCGATGATATTTTGGACAGGCTCGATGATCTTTTAGAAAAAGGAATCGAGCTTAAGAATATGGACACGGGCGAACCGCTCTCTTCCGTGCGAGACAAAGTTCAGTCGGCAAACGTTTATCTCGGCGCGGCTCCGCTTGTCGAAGCATTAAACAAAGGCGCAAACGTCGTGATTGCCGGGCGCGTGACCGATACGGGTTTGACTCTGGCGCCGATGATGCACGAATTCGGCTGGTCTGAAAACGATTGGAACAAGCTCGCCGCCGGGACGATTGCCGGACACATTATCGAATGCGGCGCGCAATGTTCGGGCGGAAATTGTCAGTACGATTGGCAATCAATTCCCGATTTGGCAAACGTCGGATTTCCGATTGCCGAGGCTTCGCCAAACGGCGAATTTGTTATCACCAAACACAAAGGCACGGGCGGAGTTGTTTCCGTTCCATCGGTCAAAGAACAGCTTTTGTACGAAATGGGCGACCCGCACGAATATATTACGCCCGATGTCGTCGCCGATTTTACGACGATTCAGCTTTCCGAAGACGGCGAAAATCGCGTTCGCGTTTATGGCATTAAAGGCAAGCCTTTTACCGAGTTTTACAAAGTTTCAATCGCGTATTCCGCTGGTTTTAAAGCTGTCGGCACGTTGGTTTACGCATACCCGGACGCTTACGCCAAAGCGCGAGCCGCCGACCGGATTTTGCGCGAACGCTTAGATCGTTTGGGTTTGAAATTTGATTTGATTTTGACCGAATTCGTCGGTGTCAATGCCACGCACGGACATTTGGCGGGCGAGCCTTCAGCCGACATTCCCGAAGTTCAACTGCGTTTCGGCGTGCGCGGACAAGACAAAGCTGCGGTCGAGCGTTTCACGAAAGAAATCGCGCCGTTGATTTTGACCGGACCTCCGGCGGTTACGGGGTTTGCGGGCGGGCGTCCGAAAGTCGAAGAGATTATGGCTTACTTCCCTGCTCTGATTCCGAAAACAGAAATTCAGACGAAAGTCGAGATTGTCGAAGCATGAGCAAAGAATTAAGGAAATGGGAGCGGATTCGTTCCGAGGAAATTGCAAACTGCCGCGTTTTCACTGTTCGCCGTGATTTGTGCGTCAGCGAAGACGCGGATTTTGAAAACTCGGAACACACTTTTTATGTTCTCGAATGTCCGGCTTGGTGCAACATAATTCCAATCACAAATGACGATAAAGTCGTTTTAATCGAGCAATTTCGTCAGGGAATCGAAGCAGTTTCGCTCGAAATTCCCGGCGGTATTGTTGACGAAGGCGAAACGCCGGAACAAGCCGCGACACGCGAATTGTTGGAAGAAACCGGTTACGGCGCGGGCGAGGTAGTTTATCTCGGCAAATCAAATCCGAATCCGGCGATTCAAAATAATTTTGTTTATCATTTCGCGGCTTTCGGCTGCGAGAAAAAACAAGAACCGCAATTCGATTCATCAGAGCACTGCGTTGAAAGAGTCGTTTCACTGTCGGACATTGACGATTTGATTTCAAATGAGGAAATTACGCATTCGCTCGTTCTGGCTGGTTTTCAGCGTTTCAATATTTATCAAAGCAAAAAGAATTTATGAAGATCGAATTATTAAAGCTCGCTCACGCCCGTTCCGGCGATAAAGGCGACACGGCGAATGTCGGCGTGATTGCGCTGAAAGAAGAATTTTATCCGCTGCTTGTTCGCGAAGTGACCGCGAAACGAGTTAAAGAACATTTCGGCTCGATGGTTAAAGGCGAAGTCGAGCGCTTTGAATTGCCTAATCTTGGCGCGCTTAATTTTTTGCTCCACGAATCGCTCGGCGGCGGTGGAACTCTGAGTTTAATGACCGACGCTCAGGGCAAAACTTTTTCGACCGCGCTTTTGCGAATGAAAATCGAAATTGCAGATGAAGAAGCAAAAGGGTTTGGCTTTTAAATTTATGCAAATAGTTGATAGTTAAAAGTTGATAGTTGATGGTTTTATGAGTCACAGTTTGGTGTTGGAAAAATCTAAGGTTTTTGCGCTCAGAATTGTGCGGCTTTATCGTTATTTGTGTAATGAGAAAAGCGAATTTGTTTTGAGTAAGCAGGTTTTGCTTTCCGGCACATATATCGGAGTTCATATTAAGGAAGCGACGCAAGCTGAATCCAAAACTGTTTTTGCCCAGGAAATGGCAGTTGCTTTGCGAAAAGCATCCGAAACCGAATATTGGCTTGAGCTTCTACACGAATCAGATTTGATTGACAATAAAGCGTTCAACTCGATCAATAACGATTGCGTTGAATTAATAAAAATGCTTACATCAATTGTCAAAACGTCAAAAACGGGCGAATAACTGTCAACTTTAAACTATCAACTATCAACTGTCTCGCATTAAAACAATGAGTCCAAATACCGAAAATTTAAAACACGATTACGCGCAAATCGGCGGCGTGCGCCTTCATTACGTTACCGCCGGCGAAGGCGAAAAGCTCGTTATCCTGCTGCACGGTTTTCCCGAATTCTGGTATTCGTGGCGAAATCAGATTCCGGTTTTAAGCGAAACTTACACCGTCGTCGCGCCGGATTTGCGCGGCTACAATTTGTCGGACAAACCCGCAAACGTCGGCGATTATGAAATCGGAAAAATTGCGGATGACGTTTTAGGCTTGATTCGACATTTCGGGCGCGAGCAAGCGGCGATTGTCGGACACGATTTCGGCGCGGCGGTTGCTTGGCGGCTGACGCAAAAACACCCGGAATCAATTTGGAAACTTTGCGCGATGCAGGTTCCGCCGGTTTCGGTCTGGCGCAAAAATCAGACTTTACGGCAGTTTTTGGCGAGCTGGTATATGTTCTTTTTTCAGCTTCCGTTTTTGCCTGAATTGTTTTTGAGCGCAAACGATTATGCCGCGCTTGAAAAATCGCTCAGGAAAACATCCGCCAGACCTGATATTTTTACCGATGAAGTGATTGAAGAATATAGAAAATCCTGGCGCGAAACCGAAAAAATGACTTCACCGCTTAACTATTATCGCGCCAATATTCTCAAACGTTTTTTCGGCAAGCAATCAACCGACGAAAAAATACAAGTTCCCACGCTTTTTATTTACGGCGAAAAAGATCACGCTATTTTGCCGGAAACAGTGCGCGGCGTGTCCGAAGCGGTCGAAGCGCCGTTCAGCGAATTTCGCTTGCCGAACACCGCGCATTGGGTTCAGCAGGAAGCCGCAGATGACGTGAACGAAGTTCTACTCGATTTTCTCGCCGATTAGAAAACTCTACCGCGTTCCTCGCTGGTGCCCTGCTCGCTTGCCTTTTTGTTCGAGAGCGAAGATGGCGCATCAAGATTCGCTCCGTCGTCAACGCCGACGCCCAAACGGTCAACCAGCTCGCCGCCGAGCCAGCCCGTCGCCAATGAGAGCAAAAATCCGGTCAACGCCAAAATCAGCGTAAATCCGTCCGGTTCGTGAGCCGCGCGTCCCCAGCGAAAATACGCGCTCAACGCAAAAAGAATTGTTACGAGAAAATTTCCGCCGCCGTGAAGCAGCCCGACGCGCTTTGCGCGAGTTCCTTGCGGAATCGCCAGCCAGTCAATCGTTCCGAATGGCGAAGCAATTAATCCGCCGATAATGCCCGAAACGGTCATCCAAAATCCGACCTGCGCAAACGTCGGATTTCCGGTAAACCAGTAAATCAGATCGAAAATAACCGACGTTCCCAGAAGTCCGAGCGGAAAAACGATGAGCATCTGATGCGCCGGGTGTCCGAGAATTTTTGCTCTGCTTTCCATCTTATTTCATATCAGGAAAAGGCAAAGAAAACTTAATATTTTCATTTGCCTTTTCCTAAGTGCTTTAACGATTGCTGTTATTTGTGTTTCCGTTTGAGTTGCGGTTGCGATTTGAATTGGAGTTACGGTTGCGATTGTTTGAATTCATATTTCCGTTCATATTTCCGTTCATACTTCCGCCCATATTTGAATTCATACTGCCGCCGCTCATATTCATATTGCCGCCCGTCATTCCCGCGCTCGTCATTTCCTGCGCCATTCGCAAGTGTTTTTGAACCGTCGGCAAAGTTTTTGAGGCAAAAGATTTCAAATCGGCATCGGTTCCGCCGCTGATTTCGCTCTGGAAAAGACCCTGCATTTTTTGGTGAGAATCAATTCCCGCCATTTGGATATACATCCGGTCAAATTCCGCGCCCGACGCTTGCTGCAATTGCGACATCATTTGCATTTGTTCGGCGTTCGGCGTCGTCGGGAAAGTCATTTGTTTTTTGGCAGCGATTTTCATCAAATTATTATTCGCCTTTGTATGATCTTTGATCATTTGTTTGGCGTATTTTTGAACATCTTTGCTGGTCGCTTTCTGCTGCGCGAGCTGCGCCATCTGAACTTCTGCAATACCGCCCTGCGCCGCCATCGTTGCAAATTCCGTATCGGAAGCCGACATCGCGGCGCCCATATTTGAATTCATCGTGTTGCCGCGATTACCGTTACTGTTTTGATTTTGATTTGCCTGCATCGTGGCAATCGTCGCGCCTGTCATCATCACGGCGACGAGTAAGGTCATTACGACT
Organism: Pyrinomonadaceae bacterium; assembly: GCA_036388775.1. Classification (GTDB taxonomy): domain Bacteria; phylum Acidobacteriota; class Blastocatellia; order Pyrinomonadales; family Pyrinomonadaceae; genus JALZCH01. The sequence continues at coordinate 44,221 of DASVRD010000144.1, forward strand.
AATGCTTTTTCCATTTTTTTCATTGCATTTACCTCTTTCGTTTTAAATATTTTGCCTTACCGCGTCGGCTCAAAACGCCGTTTTTCTTTCTCGCGAGATAAGACAAATTGATTTCAAATAACCAAATTGTTTTCCCGAATAAAACAGCCCGCCGGATAATTCTTCAGCGGGCTGATGTTCCTTTGCAAAATTTATTGAGTTTGCATTCGCATACATTGAACAGTTTCGACTGTCAGGATAATTGCAGCCAGACGGATGCAATAGAAATTGTTTCGATTTAATTTCCGAATTGAATTCGATTCTGCTCGCACCATAAAACCCCTTGTTCTATTTTGCGGAAATATAACCAAACAACAGTTATATTCACCGCATAACCATTTGAAGAAACGACAGAAACGCTTTCGATTTTGAAAACGCGCTTCCGTCGCCATAGCCAAATTTCAACCGTAACTGAATTATAAGCATTTTTAATCGGCTTTATATGTACGGTTGCAGACTTTAAACAGATAAATGCGGAATAAAAAACAAAACGGGGAAAGGTCTCAACTCCTTTCCCCATTTCCGGCAATTTTTAAATTAACTGTTCTCTTAATGAACGCCTTCGGCTTGTTCAATCAGCAGATTTTGCTGCTCGAAACTTTCAACCGTTTCCGGCTCGCTGATTTCGAGCTGCGCGACCAGCCAATCGCGGAAGATTTCCGCTTCGCGGCGTTTGCCGGTAAAACGAGCGCGGTCGAACATAATCAAAGCCATTTCGAGCGCGTGATGCTGTCCGGCGCGGTCGCCCTGGCTGTCAAACTGACGATAAGCGTTTTCTAAAGTCTCGACGCTGCGAAGCGCGGTTTCTTCGTTTTTAAATCCGAGCTTGTTAACAAAAAACTTGGAGTAAACGTTCATCGGATTCGCCGTCGTCGTGTACAAATCGAAATACCCGGTCATCAAACCGGCGTCCTGCAAAACCGAACCGATGTAGCTGTTGCTCGCGCCGGTGATTTTCGCTAATTCATCTAAATTTGTCGTGCCGGACAAAAACAACGACACAATTTGATCTTTTTTCGTAATTCGCGGCGTTTTCGTTTCGGCAGTTTCAGTTGCCGCCGCAGTTTTATTCTTAGTCATTTTGTCTCTCTCCTTTAACGTAGAATTAGATGCAAAATGTCTTCGATTTTCTGCCTAAGTATTTGAAAAACAACAGAAAGCTTTACAACAGAGACACGAATGCACAGAGATTTTAATTCTGTTTTTTCAATGTGCATTCGTGTCTCTGTGATAAAAATTTTAAGCCCGCGCGAGGCTGAACCTTGCGACCGTCTTTTCGACACCGCTTGCCGGCTGGGCGTCCCATTTGGCTAAAATCTCGCGCATCGCTTCAAAGTTTTCATAAAAGCAAACAATGATGTCGCCTTCGCGCATTACGGAAATTTGTCGCTTGAGAGCGTCGCTTTCGTCTAAGACGATGCGGCAATCAATTTCCGGGGCTTCCGCCTTGACGGCGTTGTATAAAATCTCGGCAACTTCGCCCGTTCTCCGTCCGCGCAAATCGGCGTCTTCGCGAACGATAACACGATGAAAACCGCGAGCGGCGACGCGCCCTAGTTCGGCAATCAATTCATCATCACGGTTGCCCGGCGCGGTCACGATTCCGGTCACGCGGCGTTCACCGTCGTGCCATTTCGCAGCCATCCGGCAAACGGCTTTAACGGCTTCAGGGTTGTGAGCGTAATCAATCAAAACGTAACCGTCGTTAACGTGAAACAAATTAAATCGCCCTTCGTTATCCCGCACCGTGCGAAACTCGCCGAGTGCCGCCATAATCTGCTGGCTCGGCACGTTTTGCGCACGGCAAGCGGCAATTGATGCCAAAACATTTGCGACGTTGAAATCGGCTTGCCCGTTGAAAGTCGCAGGGATTTCCGAGACGTGACCGAGATGAAATTCGCCTTCGGGCGAAAGCTCGACAATCCAGCCGTTTTTCACCGTGTAAGCCGTGCCGCCGGAGGAAACGTGGCGGCGAAGCAAAACGTGATTGGGCTTGAGCGAAAAATAAACGATTTGTTTCGGAACTTTGTTGACCCGCGCATCATCTGCAAACCGCGCCAAAAGCTGGTCGTCAGCGTTTAAAACGAGAGTTCCGCCTTTTTTAACTCGTTCGGCGACGAGGGATTTGATGTCCAGAATGTCTTCAACAGATTCAATTCCGTCCTGCCCTATGTGGTCGGCTTGAATGTTCGTAATTATTGCGACATCAGACCAGTCATAACCGAGTCCGCGTTTAACGATTCCGCCGCGCGCCGTTTCCAGAACGGCGACTTCAACCGCCGGGTCGTTTAAAACCGTACGCGCCGAATTTGGTCCGGTCATATCGCCTTCAGCGATGCAATCGCCGCCGACATAAATGCCAGAAGTCGCCGTCATTCCGACTCGTTTTCCGGCGCTCGAAAAAACGTGCAAGATCATTCTTGTGACAGTCGTTTTGCCGTTCGTTCCGGTGATTGAAATAATCGGAATCCGGCTTTCCGCATTGTGGGGGAAAAGCCCTTCCACAATTGCTTCGCCCACATCGAGCGGTTTGCCTTCGGAAGGCTGCAAATGCATCCGCAAACCGGGCGCGGCGTTTAATTCGATTATGCCGCCCGCGCCTTTTTTAATCGGCTGCGAAATGTCCTGCATCACAAGGTCAACGCCGCAAATATCAAGTCCGACAATGCGAGCCGCGCGCTGGCACATTTTTCTGATTGACGGATGAACCGTGTCGGTCACATCTTTCGCCGTTCCACCGGTCGAAAGATTACAGCCGCCGCGCAAAGTCACCATTTCGCCAGCCGCAGGAACAAAATCGAGCGTCAAGCCTTTTTTCGCCAGATGCGCGACGGCGATTTCGTCAATCTTGAGTTTCGTCAAAGATTTTTCGTGACCTTCGCCGCGCAGTGGATTTTGATTTTCTTTTTCGACTAGCGCCGCGACGTTTGATTTTCCGTCGCCAACGACAAACGGCGGATTTCGTTCGCTCGCCGCAACCATTTTTCCGTTGACGACCAAAACGCGATAATCACGCCCGATGAACATTTCTTCAATCAAAACACAATCGGTAAATTCGCTCGAAATTTCAAAAGCCGTTCGAACTTCCGCTTCGGTCAAGAGATTGAGCGAAACGCCTTTTCCCTGCCGCCCGTCGAGCGGTTTGACGGCGACCGGCGCTCCGATTTCACGAAAAGCCCGAACGGCTTCTTCAATTGTGCAAACGGTTTCGCCAAATGGAACGGGAATTTCGGCTTGCCGCAAAATCTGTTTGGTTAATTCTTTGTCGCAAGCGATTTCGGTAGCTATGGCGGAAGTTTTCGAGGTCGAAGCGGCTTGAATTCGTTTCAGATTTTTCCCGTAACCGAGTTGAACCAGACTGCCTTCGCCGATTCGCTGCGCCGGAATGTTTCGTCGCCGCGCTGCTTCGACAATGCTGCGAGTGCTGGGTCCAAATTCATAACGCGCGACCAAATTTCGCGCTTCTTTTAAAATTTCGGTCTTCAGGTTTTGCAGATTCTCGGTTGATTCGCCCGCGATTAGTTTTTCGACAATTTCAACTGATTTTTCCAACAAAAACCGCATCGCTCGCTCGGCTTTGTATTCAACAACGACGTTATAAATTTCGGGAGCGCGCCCGGCTTGTCGGGTTTTGCCGTGATTAACCGCAATTTCGCAATCGGCGAGATGCGACAATTCGATGGCGACGTGTTCGACAATGTGACCGAAATATGTGCCTTTCGAGAGTTTTTCAACAAAACCGCCGCGATAGCCCAAACCGCACGTGTGTTCTTCAAGTTCTGGAATTAAAGCTAATAAATTCGTATTAAAATCTGAAAAATCGGTGCTTTCTTTGCCCGTTAGATTTTCTAAATTGAGCCGCATCACGAGTGCCGGTTGATGCGTATAGACATTTGCGCCTGACAAGGTTTTGATTTGCTCGATTTTCATACAACTGTATTTTCGCTACTGTTCGCTTTTTTAAATAAATCGCGTTTAGCTCGTCCTTCTTACCCTTATAAATATTGATTAATATTGCTTGATTGTAACCTGCGCGTTGAGCGCGGTCTGTATTTGGCAATACTTATGCCGAAATCAATTACGAATTCCGACATTCGTAATTCGTAATTCGTAATTCGTAATTGATTCCGGTTTTGGGTAAAATTTTGATGTGACTGAAGAAGAACAAAATCAAGATTTCAAACCGGAATCCGAGGGCGAGACGGTTCGCAAAAGCGGTTTGGCTTATGCGGCGGCTTTTACGCTTTTTTCGACTGTCGCGGTTTTGCTCGGTGTAGGTTATTTGCTTGACCGCTGGCTCGGCTCTTCACCTTGGGGAATCGTCGGCGGAATCGTGCTTGGTTCAGCAATCGGGCTTTATCAGTTTGTCCGAATTACTTCGCAAATCTACAAACAATGAGCGATTTGGCGCAAAACGACATTGTGCTTTCCGAACGGCGACTTCTGGCGACGATGAGCGCCGTCTTGATTTTGCTCGTTGGAGCAAGTCTTTTTTTTGCTGACTGGGATGTCACAATCGGTTTGATTTTGGGCGGCGCGCTGTCGTTTTTAAATTATTTTTGGCTCAAAAATTCGCTCAGCAGTTTATTTGAAAAAGTCGGAACGGGGAGCGGCGGAAAATTTTCGGCTTCGTTTTACATTATTCGCTATGCGGTAATTGCGGTCGTAATCTTCGCGGCGGCGCAACTGCATTTGGCGTCGGTTGCAGCGATGCTGGTCGGCTTGTTATCATTTGCATTTGCGATTTTATTAGAAGCAGTTATCCAATTATATTTAGCTATCGTTAATCGAGAGGAAAGTTAACAAAATTTTATGATGTTTGCTGA
>DASVRD010000145.1:0-49295 GCA_036388775.1 Pyrinomonadaceae bacterium
AGAAAGAATTGCTGAATTAAAAAGAAAAATGCGAGGTGATAAACCTCGCATTTTTCTAAAGATATAAAATATATACCTTTTAAAAATTATAGGCGCGTCTGAGTCCGCTAAAACCTAACGCGCCTTTTCTGAATACTCCACTTTGACAGCGAAGTCTTCGAAACTGGAAGGCAAGAATATACAAAATCCTACCTCTATTATTTAAGACTGCGAAAATCTTTTTTGAAAAAACGAAAAAACACAGTCTCTATTATAATAGGTAGTTTCCATAACTCCAACCTCTACAATTAAAGACTCTGAAAATCTTTTTTTGAAAAAGCAAAAAATGCAGTCTTTATAAGAGTAAAGTTACATAACAGGTTCTAATTCTGTCTTGCAAAGCTCTCTTCAATTATTACGCTTAATGTTTTGTTTGCTAGACATTAACTGGCTAGATAGCAGTGACAGGATGAAGAGGTTTTATTTTTTCAGTCTTTGCTTGAGGCGATAATACACTTTGCTTTTTACCTTATTCAAATCCCAACTAGTAAGGCGCTTATCTTCATCTAACTTATCTGCGATTTCTTTAACACTCATACCTTCAAGATGCAATTCGAGCAATAACTTTTCGCGTGGTTTCAGTTCGCCAAATTGAGCTTTTATCATAGCAATGTTTTCCTCATCTTCCAGTTTTTCAGGAATGATCGGCTCAGCCACTGGCTCACAATTTTGCCATTCTTCATCAAGTTGTAATTCTTCCAAGCTTACCGCATGGAGTTGCTCCTTCCACTTATCTATCCAAATATTCTTTAATACAGTGAATAAATAGCCTTTGAGATTCTTCAATTTGCCTAGCTTCATTTTGTGAAGCCATAAGCGGTAAAATGTTTCTTGAACCAAGTCCTCGGCATCAGAGGCATTTCCATTACTAAGCCTAAGAGCATATACCTTTAGACGTTTATAATGTTCATAATAAATATACTCGTACAAAGCATCATCGGAGAGTAGATTATAATTATCTTCATTTTCTTGCATTCCCTTTACTTGATTATGAGGATTGCTTCTATTATTTATCAATAAAGCGATGCCATAATTCATTGATGAAATTTAAATAGCCTATGCAGAGGGATTCGAATCCCTCTGCATAGGCTATGATTTTAGCCGTTACCAAGCCATTGTTTGGCGTAATAACCGACGGTTGCAAGAGCAAGAATACAGGTGCAAGCAACTACTGTGTGAATAATTGCGTCGCGCCATCGCCCTTCATGAAGTTGAAGTCCTAAACCGGCAAGACCACCGAGTAGAGCAAAGCTGATTGCAAGCTCCAAGCTATATATCAAGAAAACTGCCACGGCTTTTACCTCCTTTCCGCCCAGCTTTGAGGTAAAGTCAAATTTTCGTGGCTTAGCTTTAAAACTAATCAAACACGAAAAGACTCCGCGCTCAAAATGAACGAGTATTCAGAAATGCATGATACGCCTAGGTTTTAGCGGACTCAGGGCGCTTGTTTCATGCTGGCAAAGAGAATACACCTTGGTTTAGGTTAAGGTCAAGGATTTTAATACATAAAGCGATTATTTTTTTGTTTTTTGTGGTCTAAGATTTTAGATAACTTACTATCCCCAATAATACCGCCTCTTGCAGCTTTTTAGGTTTGTTATTCAGAGAGAACAACCTCAGCATTATGCTGGTCTAGCTCGATCCTGTTTTTACCGGATTTTATTTGAATCGGGTGATGCCAGATAAACACTTCATCTTCCACCCGCTTCATTCCGAACAGATAATAATTACCGACCGTGACGGTTTTTAAACTGCCTAATCCCGATTGATTCGTTGTGATTTGAGCGACTTTGTTTCGGGAAATATTGTCATTTAACAGAACGCTGACAAATAAGGAATTTTCTTCATCGTCTATAAACGCCTTCGCAGTTGCAGTCAGAAACGCCTCGACATCAGTTAAAAGATTGTCATTTTCATCAATCGGCTCGAATTTTGCTTTTTTGAGGATCGTTACCAGATTATCTTTGAGCAGGTAAAAGCTGGTTTCTACGGCTTCAGTTTCTTCGCTTTCATCACCGAAATAGACATTTGCTTTAATCGAGAGCGAACCGTTTAGCGCAGGTTTGGTTTCGTCAGCCAATGCCGGAATTGTTGAAAAGCAAAGCAATAGGCAAAAGAGTAATTTAGGCATAATTCTTACGAAGTTAAATTTATGTTAAATCCATAACCACTGGCAACTAAAATAATATTTTCTTTATCAAATATCCGCAACGAACAAGGGGAAGAATTCCGAAGTTGAAGGAGATTTTATGGCAAAGTCAGACAAAGAACAGGGACACAGTGATGCAATGAGCGGAAAAGACAACAGTAATCCGACTGACCGTGGGCTGCTTAGCCGAAGTTTCGACATACTTGTTGACGTTGGTTCCGGTAATGCTGGTAACACAACTCAGACAAACGACCAAAGAGCATCGGATTATGATAAGGGTTACAACGCGGGCAAGGAAAATCGAAGCAAATAAGCCAGACAAAAATTAATAAAAAAAAAGCGGTTAACAAGCCGCTTTTTTTGTTTAAAGTTATCCACTTGACGCCGTTTTTGTAGGGTGTATGATTCAGGTATTGAAAGCCAAATAAACAAATGTCCGTCCAAACATTTAAACCTCGCTACTCCTTGGACGGACGGCGGGGTTTTTGTTTCTTCTGGATATAAGATGAACAAGGCGGATCGCAGAGATTATCGGTGCAGCAACCTCCTGAACCGCCTCCTCCACTCTTATTTGCATAGCTGCCATCTGGAGCACTTCCTGTGCTTCCTCCACCACGAGGCATATCTTTCCACTCTCTTGGAAGAACAACAAATGGCGATTCCGATTCAACTTGAGGCAAATTAACCGGAATTTCAGAATAATAACCAGCTAATCGAGTCCAGATGTTGACGACAAGCAGCCCAATGGCAAGCGTTACAAGGAAAACTCTCAACCGATAATAAAATCTTCTCATTTTACTCCTACAAGCAACAGTTATGCGCTGTGATGTGGTAATGAAGGCAAATGGTTTCACCAAGCGGTTTCATTAATACGTCAGAGTGAATAACTCTCCACCGATAAAAACACCTTGACACCGTTTGCAAGCGGTTGAAGTTCATTTACAACTAGAAAGCAATGTGGCGGACAGTGAGCCGCTCATAAGTGGGACGTAGAAAAATTATGTCACTAGGATTACCACTGATCTCTTAGTGACTCACCAACTATAGCGCTTAGTTGGGTAAGTATCCTGTAGGTCAAACCCTACCTTTGCTTTCTAGCTTCAAGTGAATTTCCGCCGTTTAGAGAAAAGAAAAGGACTTCTATCCACTTACCCACTGACTTATCAACAGGTAAAGGAAACGAGACACCTACTTGCAACGGGAGAGAGGGGAGTTGTGAGGTGGGTATTAATGCAATGGCAATAGCAATGGCAAGAGATAATCACTATCCGAATAGAACAATCCGCTTATCTGATGAAGTATGGGAATCGTTAAAGGTCGCCCAAAAACAATCAGGTAAGAGCTGGAATCAGTTCATTAAATCATTAAATAAAAACGGCGATGGCAGAAAGTGAATTACACAAAACTATAAAAATGAAAGCAGTCGAATACTTAGCAAATAAAGGCTACCACGTCGCTCGCCATGAAGTGAGAGATGGTTGGTATGGGATAATTGATGCGTGGGGTATTCGACCAAATAATTGTTATTCAATGGGAATAGAGGTAAAGGTTAGTCGTTCAGACTGGAGAGCAGCGAAATGGAAAGATTATAAAACAGAATCTGAACGTAGCCAGAAACACCCATTTGGATATACAGGCACAAATGAACTTTATTACGCTTGCCCAACCGGTTTAATACAACCTAATGAAGTGAGTGAAAGCGTTGGATTGCTTTGGTATAACGCTAATGGAAGATTTGTTAATAAGAAAAAACCTTACTTTTTAAAGGTAAGTGCCCAAGTCAAGATGCAAACTCTTCTTTCAATATACGAACCATTTTTTGCAGTCTATTAATTCATTATCTAGGAATAAAATAATTAACAGCATTGGGATTATTCTTTTGCAATTTGATAAGAAACCATAAACATTCCAAATACAGTTAAAGCTAAGGCAATAAGTACGGGATTAGTGGTAAACACTCCATTCACAACCATAGAGAGAAATGTAGATAAACCGGCACCTAATAAAATGCCTCCTAATGTTCCAACATTACGCGATAATTTGCTGCCTGAACTGTAGGTTAAATATTGACTTGAATGTTCTACATCACTGGTTGATACCGTATCTGATTTTCGTCTTCTTGATGTTTTTACTGATTCATTAATTAATTGTATTGTGTATTCACTGATTTTGGTTTTGAGTCTTGTGAAAGCCTTATCTGAAAATGGAGTATGGTCTATTGTACTTAACTCTTGTTCAGCTTCATTAATGATCCTTTGTAATTCATTTACCCTAGATACTTCACCTGGACGGGTCGCCGGTAAGTTGTCGGTCATCGAGAATTCTCCTATCAAGTCGTGGATTAAATGAACTTTTGTCTAACGCGGAAGTAAAAGCATTAGCAACTTCTTTTCTAATAAATACAGTTTGTTTAGTTTTGTGCATTATAAATTGAATTATAAGAGTCAAAATCATAAAAAGGATTGCAACGCTTGCACCAATAAGTAGAAAAGAATAAAAAGTTGGTCGTTCTGTTATAACCTTTACACCTGCACTATCTAGTTCTAAAAAAATAGGTATGATAGAAGATAATACGGCAGAGAAACTTACTAGCAATGTAAGACCTTTACTTTTGAGAATCGTATGGAACGCCCCATCAAATAGATTCGACTCTTCCTTTATGTGGTCATCCATTTGTTGTTTATTTTCTGATTGATTATTCACGATTACATCTTATATTCCAAAAGGATATTGAAGTCAAGGTGTGGATAAACTGTTGTGATACAATGCAATTAGAGTAACCAACACAAAAGCCTTGTCAGACGAACCATCTCAAATCAATCCGCTAACATCCAGCGTTTATCACCACAAAGAGAAAGGCTGCAAGATCACGACCTTCCCATTTTTCAGAATAATCAAAACAACCAGATGGATTAAAGAACAGGGATATTACAAAGCCGTTGATTTGAAAACCTGGTATCAGGGCGCAAAGTGCAAAACCCACAACGTAAGGCTCTGCTATGCCAATAAATGCTGCTATTGGCAGCGCGGAGGGCATTACTCTCAGTTAGAAAAAGGTTATAAATCGTAAATTTACTTTACTGAGCGATTTGATCGTTTGGCGAATTAAGGAAACGATTATGGATCTATTTCTAATCCCAATCGGGCTGCTGCTTGTCTTTGTTTTACTGTTTTTCACAAATAAACCAGCCGGTCGGACATCATCTGAATACAAATTACTCAGGCAAGCGATACTCAGACGCGATCACTACATTTGCCAGAAATGCGGGAAAACAGGTATTTACCTTGAAGTTCATCACATTAAGTCATGGGCGAAATATCCTGAACTGCGGTTTGTTATGTCGAATTTACAGACGCTTTGCCTTCCCTGCCATCAGCAAACAGACTCATACAGGTATTGGAAATCAAAACACTGACTATTGAAGTCTATTTCTTTCTTTGAGCCAAAGCGCTACCTGCCGCAGTTTTGGAAGCTTTGCTGGTTCGACCGTCAGTTAAAACCTTGGAAGCTGCCTTCGCTGCCGGTGCAGATGTTCGTTCTTTAGGCGCTTTGCTCTGCGTTAATGCACTCGCTGCCGCCTTCTTAGAGTTTGTGCCGGATGATGGATTATCTAAAACTTTCGCCGCCGCTTTTGCTGCTTTTGGACTTGTTCCCTTTTTCATACCAACCTCCTAATTAAAACTTATTTTATTCAATGGGATACAGCAAAATCAAGAAAATAAAACTCAATAAATACGACAAATTATGGTCGCAGTTTGTCAGTGAACGTGACGGTGAATGTCTGTATGATCGCTGTCATCAAACCGAAGGATTAAACGCGCATCATTTTAAAGGGCGATCCTGCAAGTCTACTCGTTTGTTATTGATTAACGGCGTTACGCTTTGCGCCAGTCACCACGTTTTCAATCATGAATTTTCTGCCCACAAAACCCCTGAAAAATTTGAAAAATGGTTTAAAAAAACATATCCCGAACGCTATCAAGAAATCCGCAAACGAGCGCAGACAATGATGAGCGAACGGGATGCGATAAAAGAATTCTGTGAAAATTACAATTTATGAAACAAATACCTCTAACTAAAAATCAATTCACGATAGTTGACGACGAATTATTCGACTACCTGAACAAGTGGAAATGGCATTACAACTCCGGTTATGCCGAGCGCAAAGAAAACGGCAGGCACGTCAGGATGCACCGTGTCATTTTAAAAACAAGGAAATTCGTTGACCATATCAACGGCGATCCGTTAGACAATCGAAAAGAAAACCTCAGACCCGCTACTAAATCAACCAACGCGATGAACATGAAGAAATCGCGCGGAGCCTCCATTTACAAAGGTGTGTCGAAAGATGGAGACCGCTGGCGGGCGCAGATTTGCAAAAATAACCGGCGCGTCTTTTCTGAATCGGCTCCGAAAGAAAGATGGGGCGCGATGATCTATGACCTCAACGCCCCGCTAGTTTTTGGAGAATACGCCCGTCTTAATTTTGTACCAGTGGGGAAAATTGCCGGTGCGCTTCCGAGATAGCGACAGTTGGCATACTCGACAGGTAAATTTCAGTCACGCTCAGATTCGCGTGTCCTAAAATCTTTGACAACCTGAACAAATCTCCGCCTTTCCGTAAAAAGGTAATGGCAAAATAATGCCGGAAAGCATGAGGATGGATTCTTTCCTCAATTTCCAGCTTTTTCAGGATAACGTGCAAATCCCTCCGGTAATTGTGATATTCCATCCGGTTATATGTTGAAGTGGGAAATAAAAACGGGCAAGGATTATCGCCGCGTTTCTTGATCCAGACGTACAGGCGTTTCCTCATTTCAAACGAAATCGGGATAGTCCGCTTTCTGCCTCCCTTCCCTGTAATCGTAATCAATGATTGGTCCAGATCAACGTCCTTGAGCTTCGCACTGAGAGCTTCATCTATTCGCATCCCGGTATCTATCAAAAGTGATAAAACCGTATGCGTTCTGAATTGTCCTTTGCTCTGTGGCTTGAAATTTGACAATCTCTGCACCGTTTTCTCCGAAACCGCAGTAGGAGTCGGATCCGGCAGTTTTATTAGCGTAGCACCGATTCTGCGCGGAATCAGCTCGCTGTCATAGAGCCAATGCACATAGGCGTTGATCGCCGAGATAAAGGTATTGCAGGATTTTGGAGTTACCCCGGCTTCCCGCATCGTTATTACCCAGTTATTTAATTGTCCTTTGGATAATTCAAGCTCCAGGCTGGAATATTTTTTATACGCCGTCCAAGATTGACGGTAAAATTTTTCGGTGTTTGGAGAAATATTTTTCAGGTATCTTCTTTCCCGCAAAAATTCCTCGAATAATTTTTCTAAATCCAACATAAAAAGGTCTAGCTTCCTCCCCATTTACCATCTGGTCATAAACGACCGTCAGGCATTTTAGGAATCAGCTAAACCCTTTATTATCTAAAATTGATGAGCCCAGAAGGACTCGAACCTTCGACCCAATGGTTAAAAGCCATTTGCTCTACCGACTGAGCTATGGGCTCATTTTAGCAGTCGGCGCGTCGGATTATCGCCAACCGAAATTTTGATTTTACACGTCGTAAATGGTTCACGCAACCGTTCCTGGTGAAAACTTTCACGCAATTTAGGATTTAAACCAGCTTTCCATTGTCGAGCCGGGATATAAAATCGTTTGATCTCGTTCGGGTCCGGTTGAGATCAAACCTATTTCGACGCCGATTGATGAAGATAAAAACTCGACGTATTTTCTGGCGTTTTCAGGCAATTCTTCGACGTCAGTGGTTCCGACGGTTGAAGTCGCCCAGCCCGGCAAAGTATCGTAAATCGGCTCGATGCGTCTGAGTTCCGAAGCGATTGACGGAAAATAATCAATCGTCTGCCCGTCTAATTGGTAACCGACGCAAACTTTGATTTCGTCCAGCACGTCCAAAACGTCCAGTTTTGTCAGCGCGACCGAATTAAATCCGTTTAAATCGGCAGCGTATTTGGTGGCAACGGCGTCGAACCAGCCGCAGCGTCTCGGTCTTCTCGTCACCGAGCCGTATTCGTTCCCGCGCTCGCGGATCAAATGGGCAAGCTCTTCTTCGCCCGCCAGCATTTCGGTCGGAAAAGGTCCTTCGCCGACGCGAGTCGTGTAGGTACGAACGATTCCGAGAACGCCGGTAATGCTGTGCGGCGGAATTCCCGCGCCGACCGCCGCGCCGCCCGCCGTCGGATTTGACGAAGTGACATACGGATAAGTTCCGTGATCAATATCAAGCAAAGTCGCCTGCGCGCCTTCGAGCAGAATTCTTTTGCCGGATTTTATCGCCCGGTTCAAAAACGTCGTCGTGTCGGTCACAAACGGGCGCAGACGTTCGGCAAGAGCGGAAATTTCATCAAAAATCTCGTCGGCGCGCAGCGGCTCGCGTCCGTACAATACAATCACGCGGTTGGCTTCTTCCAGCCCGCGCACGATTCTCGATTTGAGCAAATCCGAATCGAGCGCGTCGGCAACGCGAATGCCGCGCCGTCCGGCTTTGTCTTCGTAAGCCGGACCGATTCCGCGCAAAGTCGTGCCGACTTTTTCGTTTCCGAGCCGTTCTTCCGAAGTGTGATCCAAAACGCGGTGATACGGCAAAATCAGATGCGCTCGCGATGAAACTTTCAGGCGTTCGGGCGTGATTTCAATTCCCTGCGCGGTCATCTGGTCAACTTCCTCGAAAAACGCTTTCGGGTCAATCACCATTCCGTTGCCCAGCACGCAGGTTTTGTCCGGGTGAATAATTCCCGACGGCAGCAGACGCAGCACAAACGCGCGTTCGCCGACATAAACTGAATGCCCGGCGTTGTGTCCGCCTTGATAACGAGCGACCGTATCGAAACGGTCAGCCAGCAAATCAACAACTTTTCCTTTTCCTTCGTCGCCCCATTGAGCGCCGATAATTACAATTATCATTTCAGTTGTCAGTTATCAGTAATCAGTTATCAGTATTTTTGTTGACTGCTAGCTGATAACTGATTACTGTTTTTCCAATCTTTTGCGAGCATCGAATAAACGACCAAATCTTTAAAATGATCGTGCAGCCATTGTGTTTGGCGAAACGTGCCTTCTATTTTGAAACCGAGCCGTTCCGGTATCGCGCGGCTTTTCAGGTTGTCGGCGGCGCAATTGATTTGCACGCGGTTCAGACGCATTCCGTCAAAAGCGTAGTTGATGAAAACCTTGCTCGCGCGCGTCATCAACCCTCTGCCTTCGGCAGTTTGAGCCAACCAGTAGCCCATACTGACGGTTTTATTCGCCCAATCGAGGTTGTGAAAACCGATTTGCCCGACAATTTTGTGATTGAGAACGACGCTGGCGTTAAATTCGTGATTTTCTGCCAGACTTTGCAGATTTCTTTTGATGTAATCCCGCGCCGAGTCGAGCGAGTAATCATCGGTCGCCCAGGGCATCCAGCGCTGCAAATGCTTTAGATTTTCGCGCACGACCTGATAAATCTCAATAGCGTCCAACTCGGTCGGCAGACGCAGTTCGGCTTCATCGTCTATTCGATAACTGAACATAAAAACAGCCACAAAAATAACACAAAACATTTTTTTTGCGTATTTTCGCGGCTGCGATTTAAAGATTTTTTGATTTAGAGATTCGGCACGCGCCGTGTTATATTTATAAAAATAACCGCTCAACTTCTCATTGCCAAACGGTAAAGCTGCAAATAATTGTTGGCAGCCTTTTCCCACGAATTATCCACGCGCATTCCGTTTGATTGAAGCCGCCGCCAAACATTCGGCTCAGCGTAATTAAAAATCGCTTCGTAGATTTTTTCCAAAAAAGCGTTTGCTTCGTACGGGTAAAATTTAAAACCGTTTCCGGTTTGCGAAAGCAAATCGAATTCTTCAACCGTATCGTCAAGCCCGCCCGTTCCGCGAACAACCGGAATTGTGCCGTAACGCAAACTGTACATTTGATTCAAACCGCACGGCTCGAATTTCGACGGCATCAGAAACATATCCGAACCGGCTTCGATTTTATGCGCGAGCGGTTCGTTATAGCCTTTGAAAACGCCGACCTGACGCGGCGCGAAATCTCTTAAAGCCTGCAAAAAGTTCTCATATTCCGAAGAACCTGAGCCAAGCGCGACGAAATAACAGCCGCTCATCACGATTTCAAAGGCAACCGATTGCAGCAATTCGACGCCTTTTTGCGGCGTCAGGCGCGAAACCCAGCCGAAAACCGGGCGTTCCAAATCAACGTACAAACCGAAATGTCTGAGCAAATCTTCTTTGCATTTGCGTTTGCCCGTTAAATCTTCCCGCGAATAATTTGCGGCGATGTTTTTGTCGCCAGCCGGATTCCATTCTTCGTAATCAATGCCGTTCGTGATTCCGATGTAGCGGTTGCTGCGTTCTCTTAATAACCAATCAAGACCGTTTCCAAGCTCCGCGCCCATTGTCTCGCGGGCGTAACCGCGCGAAACCGTGGAAAGCCAATCGGAACAAGTCAACCCGGCTTTCATCGCGTTTGCAGCGCCGTTTGCCAGAAAAGCGCTGCGCTGCCAATCTTCGTTGTAACCTAATTTCCAAAGTTCTTCTTCGCCGAAAACGCCTTGATACGCGAGATTGTGAATCGAAAAAACGGTTTTGACGTTTCTAAAAAATCCGTCCCAACGCCGTTTGTCGGTAATTTCGACCGCTGCAAAACCCGTGTGCCAATCGTTTAAATGAATAATGTCGGGCGGCGCGCCGATTCTTTTCAGGAGCGCGAGCGCGGCTTTCGAAAAAAATGCGTAGCGCAGATAATCTTCCCGAAAACCGTAAATCGAATCGCGCTGGAAAAATTCGGGCGCGTCAATCAAAAACGCCGGGACGCCTCCGCGCTCGCTGAAAAACGCGCCGCAGCGGTATTGCTGTCCGCGCCAATCAACCGTCAAATCACCAATCGGGCGGCTTTCGAGCAAATCCGGTTTGGTTTGCTGTTGATAAAACGGCGTAATTAAAACCGAATCCGCGCCCTGTTTTTTTAAAAATTTAGGCAGCGCGCCGGCAACGTCGCCAAGCCCGCCGGTTTTCGAATATGGAACTGCTTCGGAAGCTAAAACGGCTACTCTCATTAAATTTTAATTTGCAAACTCGATAACTTGTCTGGACGAAGCCGTCGGAATCATTTTTCCGCGCGTTTCGGGATATGAAAACATATTGGCGATAACGACGAAATCGCCGTATTCTTTCCAATCTTTCGGCACGGCTTTCGATTTAAGAGTGATAAAATTAGTTCCCTTTTTGATTTTCTTGCTCGTCGTCATTCGATAAATGCTATGTTTCTCGCTGTTAAAACCAATCATCACTGTCGCCGCTTCGCCGCTTTCGACAGTGTATTCAATTTCAATCGTAAACTCGTTTTCAACTCCGTCAACAACCGGCGCGCTCGCGGTGACATTGACAATTCTGATTTTATCTTTGCTTTCCTGTTTCGCGCGGTTCGCGTCCTGTGCCGTCGAACCTGTTAATAAAACTTGAAAAAGAAATGCGAAAGCGAAAATGTAAAAAACTCTTTTCATTCTCTTTTGCTCCTTTGGACGACAATCTCTAATTTAACTGATTTTATCTAAACAAAAAATCCGACGTTGAAAAATATTTTGAGGAGTTGCGGAGGCGGAGGCGGAAACACGACCGTCAGGGAGTGTGCGAGCGTGAAGAGCACTCCCTGACGGTCGTGTTTCCGCCGTTGCGAATTTCAACTGCGTAACTCCTAATTTCGTCAGAACCCAGTATTTACCGGACTAAATCAAAAGTTCAAACAAAAAGCAAAAAAAAACTTTTTTTTTGTTGGGCGGTTTTGTCATTTTTTTTCGCCTTATTGGGTGAGAGAGAATTTTGACGTTGAGGAGTTTTCCGAAACCGCAAACAAAAATGTTTTTTTCAAAATTCTTTCAAGTAAAAAACTGAAACAAAATTTTAAACAAAATCGAAGGAGATAAAAAAATGGAAAGAATGATTGTTAAGCACATTACGGGATCGAAAGCTAATCAAGTCGAAGAATTTGCACTGCGTTACCACAACGAACTGACGTTCGGGCGCGACCCGTCGGCAATGGTCAAATACGACCCCGACCGCGACGATTTAGTCGGACGCGAACACGCCCGCATCACGCGCGATCCGAATGATGCCGAAGGATTCATCATTAACGATATGGGCAGCCGGAACGGAACTTTCGTTAACAAACAGCGAATTATCGGTTTGGCAAGATTGCAGCCCGGCGACACGGTTCAATTCGGTCAGGGCGGACCGGAATTTCAATTCGATGTCGAGCCGCGTCCGAGCGGAGCGATCAAAGCGACGCGAGTCGCCGAACTCGTTAGTCCCGCTGCTCCGGCAACCCGTGTGATGAGCGCCGGAACGGGCGCGGCGGTTGCAGATAATTCTGCCGCCCCGACCGGCGCAAACGCCAAAACTTCGGTTGGCAAAGCCACCGTCGAGCGGATGATCAGCCACAACGTCACCGAAACCAAAAAACAGCAGGGACGCAAATTCGCCATTATCGGCGCGGTCGCCGCCGTCGCTGTTTTACTGCTGTTCGGAGCCGCAATCGGCGGCGCTTACTGGTACAACTCCAGACAGGAAGCCGCGTTGAAAAACGAATTGGCTTTGAAATCGAGCCAGCTCGAAGCTAAAACCGGCGAGGTCAATCAAAAAGCGGCTGAAATCGAAAAGCAAATTGCCGAAGACAAAGCCAAAGCCCCGGTCGCCGCCAGCGCAATCTCAGACAAATACAGCAATTCCGTAGTTCTGATTGAAAGAGCATGGCGTCTTATTCATCCGGCTAAGAAAACTCAGGCTTATCATTTGCACGCACCAACCGCGCTTCTCGCCAGAGTGGGCATCCGAATGAACACAAACGCGCAGGCGGTTCCGGTTTATGTCAAAACGACCAACTCGTATGAGCCTGTTTTGGTTGAAGATAAAGGATTGTTTAATACGCCGATTGGCGGCGTCGGCTCCGGCACCGGGTTTATCGTCACAACCGACGGATTTATTTTAACAAACCGTCACGTCGCAGCGACCTGGAAAACGAAATTTCAATTCGGCGAGGATACTCCAAAAGGAATTCTGCTGTCAGCCGACGGAAGCCAGCTTTTATCCGTCAACGTCCCGCCGCCGACCGATTGGGTTCCGGTCAACACGAAAGGTCAGGGCGGAATGCTCGGAGCTTTGAATATGCGTGTCAACTCTTCCAACGATTACGTCGGCGAAAATATGTCGCTCGAAGTCGCGCTGCCGGGCAAAGACCGCCGGATGAACGCGCAGCTCGTCGAATCGTCGGATCGTCACGACGTTGCGCTGATGAAGATTGACAAACCCGGCGATTTGAACAAAGTAGAGCTTTTCGACAACTACGAAGCGATTAAAAAAGGCGAAGACGTTGTGATTATGGGCTATCCGGGCGTAACTGCAGATCAATACGGAGTTATCAAATCTCAGGATATGTTTAATACAACGACTCTGATGAAAACCGTTCCCAATCCGACCGTGACGGTGACTGCGGTTAGCAACATTCTCCGCAGCAACACGAAAGATCAAGAAAATATCGTCATCAGCGAAATCGGCGATGTCTATCAACTATCAACCGGCTCGACGGGTGCCGGCAACTCAGGCGGTCCGGTCTTTGATACGCAAGGTCGCGTCATAGGCATCTACTTCGCTAGCTTGAGAGGCGCGGATTTGCAATACGTCGTTCCGATTCGCTACGGCATTCAATTGATGGATTAACCAGGAAAACTAACGGCGACATTGGTTTAGGGGCGGGCTACCCTGCCCCTAAACGAATATTTTCTTTCTTATTTTCTGGAGAACTACGATGATGAACAGGCAGCTACAAATCGGCGAGAAAATTGGTGATTACTCGGTTCAAGGTTTTATCGGAGCGGGCGGAATGGGCGAAGTTTATTACGCCGTACACGAAAAGCTGAATCGCGCGGCAGCCGTTAAGATTCTGATCGGAATGAGCAGCTTGAATCAATCTTTCAAAACCAGATTTTTTAACGAAGCGCGCCTTCAAGCGAGCCTTCATCATCCGAATATTGCTGCTCTCTACGATTTTCAGGAACGCGGCGACCGGCTCTTTATTTTTATGGAATACGTGGACGGAGAATGTCTCGAAGATTTAATCGAGCGTCGGATTTTCTCGGTTGAAGATTCGCTCAGAGTTTTCGCTGAGATTTGCGAAGCCGTCGCCTACATTCACGGAAACGGAATCGTCCACCGCGATATAAAAGCTCTGAATATAAAATTGACCGCGAGCGGAACGGCGAAGCTGCTTGATTTCGGAATCGCCAAAGACGCTTACAGCCACAATTTGACGCACACCGGAAAAATTATCGGGACGCCGCATTATCTCGCGCCCGAACAGCTCGAAGGCGCGCCCGCGTCGCCGCAAACCGATGTTTGGGCGCTCGGCATCCTGCTCTACAAAATGCTGACCAATAATTTGCCGTTCGACACCGATTCGCTCGAAGGCTTGCGCGGGCAAATCAGCAAAGCGAGATTTAATCCACCCGAAGAATTTAATCCGGCTGTTCCGCAATCAATAGCGCGTTTGGTTCAGAAATGTTTGTGCAGGGAAACTGCAAAGCGCTACAAAACAGCAGATGAATTATTGATGGATGTCAGACGCATTCTCGAAAACGAATACAAGTTTGTTTCAAATTCAAATTCCGGCAATAAGTTCTTTGGATTTGCTGGAAAAAGTGGTTCGGTATCAGGCAGTTTTGATTCGGAAAACAGTCCTTCCAATCAGCCTCGAAAATCCGCTTTTGTTCCGGCGGCGCTGGTTGCCGGTTTTGGAGTTTTGCTGCTGTTTGCGGTAATCGGGTTCGCAATTTGGGCAATGAGCGGCGGCGAAGAAAAAATGCCTGAAAAAGTTTCCGCCAAAATCGCTGCCGCAGAAACCAAAAACAAGCCGCCAATCAGTTTGCAGCCAGCCGTTTCTAGCGCTGAGTCGAAGCGCGTGCGAATAGACGTGATTAACGGAAAAGCGGATGTCATTCGCAGTGACAAAATCGTCGGCTCGACGCCGTTTGATCTGGAAGCCGCAGAAGGCGAACGAGTCAATTTGACTCTACGGCGCAGCGGTTTTCAAGACAAAAACGTGCAGATTGAAGTGTCGAGCCGCAAAAAGGTTTACACTTTTACGCTCTCGCCGAAATAAAAAAGGAGAATTTATGAAAAACTTATCAATTTCCATCGCAGTTCTATTTGTCGTTTGCTTTTTAAACATTCAAACAACCGCTGCCCAGAAAAAATCGGCGTCGCTGGGCGACGCCCGCGTTACCAATGCTTTAAATCAGACGAAAACGCCTTTTTCGGTGGATAACGACGGAATGTATATGGTTACTTACGATTTGCCGAATAAGCGTCGCCAAAAGATTTTCATTAAGTCGAGAACGGTAAAGATTAACGGTTTTGAATTACGCGGCGTTTTATCCTACGCGATAATTAGCGAAAAGCAGCCGACGCCGGAAATTGCCTATCAGCTTCTGCAAAAAAATTTGGATCAAATTAGTTTCTGGACGCTTATCAAATTGGATGAGGACGAATACGGCGTCATGAATATGATTTACATTCCAGCCGATCTTGACGGGAAAAAACTTGACGGGTTTTTATCAATCGTCGCTTTTGCCGCCGATGAAATGGAAGAGCGTTTAACCAAAAAAGATGAGTTTTAAAGGTTTCCGACCGGATTACGCTAAGGGATTAAAATAAAATGAAGAGCCAGAATTCAACAACATTATCGGCGAGCATTCAAACGGATGCCGGATGCGTTCGCAAAGCAAACGAAGACAGCGGCAGATATGTCCGACCGAACGACGCCGAAACGCAATCGCGCAAAGGAACTTTGACGATTGTCGCAGACGGAATGGGCGGGCATTCTTCGGGCGAAGTCGCCAGCCAGATGGCGGTCGAGCTAATCAGCCGAAATTATTATTCGGACAATGAATCGGACGCGCCGCGAGCTTTGAGAAAATCGGTCGAAATGGCAAACGCCGAAATATTTATCACTTCGATGGCGAACCGAAAGTTTTTCGGAATGGGAACGACGATTATCGCGCTGGTTTTGCTTAATGATCGTGCGTTTGCCGCGCACGTCGGCGACAGTCGTTTGTATCGTCTGCGCGAACGAAAACTTGAGCTTTTGACCGTTGACCATTCGCAGGTGATGGAAATGGTCAAACAAGGAATTATCTCGCTAGAAGAAGCCAGAAATCACGACGACAAAAACGTTATTTTGCGCGCCATCGGGACACAGCCCGTCGTTGAAGTTGAAATGTCGGACGTTTTTGCTGTAAAACCGAACGATCAATTCCTGCTTTGCTCGGACGGGTTGTGCGATATGCTCGAAGATGAAGAAATCCGCAGAATCTGGCTCGACGCGAAAGATGTCGCGGCGGCTTGCGAGCAAATGATAGAAGAAGCCAAGCGGCGCGGCGGAAACGACAACATCACAGTGGGAATTGTGCGCGTCACGCCGGAAAACGAATCGGCGGCGAAAAAACCCGTCCGCATTACCAGAGAATTTGAGGAAGCAGCGTTATGATCGGGCAAACGATTGGAAATTATAAAATCATCCGCAGCCTCGGCGAAGGCGGCGTCGGACGAGTTTATCAAGGCGTTGATACGATGCTCGACCGCGAAGTGGCGATTAAAGTTCTGCGCCCAGAGCTTGCCAGACAAACATCAATCGTCGAGCGGTTTCGCTCGGAAGCCGTTTTGCTCGCCAAGCTCAATCACCCGAACATCGCCACGCTTTATTCCCTGCTCCGACAGGGCGACGAGCTTTTTATGGTGCTGGAATTCATTCGCGGCGAAACGCTCGAACAGCTTTTGCACCGGCGCGGCGCGCTGCCCGAAGACGACGCGATTCCGATTTTTTGTCAGGCTCTGGACGGAATCAATCACGCGCACGAGCTTGGAATCGTTCACCGCGACGTAAAGCCTGGAAATATGATTTTGACCGCAAACGGCATTCTCAAAGTGCTCGATTTCGGCATCGCGCGCCTTTTGGGAACTTCGAGAAAGACCAAATCGGGAAACATTATCGGAACGCTCGAATATATGTCGCCCGAACAGGTGCGCGGGCTGGAAACCGACGCGCGGTCGGATATTTACGGTTTGGGAATAATGCTTTATGAAATTTTGACCGGGCGTTTGCCGTTTGAATCGGAAAACGAGTTTCTGTTAATGAAAGCTCAAACCGAAGAAATGCCAGCTTTGCCGCGCAGCATCAACCCGAACATTTCCGAAACGGTAGAAACGGCGATTATGAAAGCGCTGTCGAAAAATCCCGACGAGCGTTTTCAATCAGCCGGAGAATTTCTGGACAGCTTGTTTGACGCAGGCTTCGCTCCCGGCGCGGTGACTTTCGGTTTTCAGAGCATCTTAAAAGCGAGAATCAGCCGCCCGTCAAATCCCGGTCTTCAGAAAATCGAAAACAACGCTGCGAAGCCCAAAAACGAAGCTCAGGCTTTGGAAAATTTGCTGCCGCCGATTAAAATTCCCGAAACCGAAGAAACAAACATTCGTCGAGAAGCATTAACCGAAGAAACAAACAAAATCCCGACCGGCGGCGCAGACGCTTTGCCCGAACCGGAAAGCGACATCAGGGAAACTCGGCGCGGAGCGACCAATATAATTCCCGCTTTCGACAAAGCCGAGATCGAGGAGACCGGATTTGGAGCAATTGAAACTGCGGAAATTAATTTCGCGCGAGAAGAAAAATCCGAATCATTTTTCGAACGCTTAACGTGGATTCATTATGCTGGAGCGGGAGCGGCAATATTTTTATTAGCTTTGGGAACAATTATCGCTGCGGTTTTGCCGCTTTTATTCGTTCGCAGTCAAGCGGTTTCCGATAAACCCGTACAATTTGAAAAAACGGTTACCGAGGAAATTGCGCCGAAGCCAGCCACATTGAAAACGCCCGTCGCAATCGAAACGCCGAAACCGGAACCGACGCCAGCCGAGCGAACAACGGTTCAAGATGAACCGTCGCAGCCTCGACCGCAGCAGCCCGTTATCGCCGAACCCGTCGCAACGCCGATCATCGGCGCGCCTCCGGTGGTAATGCCGTCCACTCCGAAACAACCGGAAAAAACGCGCGCGCAAGAGAGGAAAAAAGCCGAGCCGCCCACAAGGAGACAAGCCGCGCCTAAATCGCAGGGAAAATCGAGAGAACAGACTTTGCGCGAGATCGAACAGCGCTTGAGAGATAACTAAAAAACAGCTCAAAAAAGGAGAATCGCAAATATGAACAATCGAATTTTATTTAAAACCAAATTATTTGCGTCTTTTATTTTGCTCTGTTTGTGTCTGACGGCTTTTTCCGTTATTGCGTCAGCGCAAAACGACAATGGAGCGGCGAGCAAAGAAAAATTGATCGGACTGCTCGAATCAAAGCAGTATCAAGCGGCGGATATTGCCGAAGTGATCAGAAAAATCGGTGTCAATTTTCAACTGACGCCGGAGATTGAAAAAGAACTGGTCGCAGCCGGAGCGCGTCCAATCGTTATAAATGCCGTCCGCAGCAGTTATCGTCCCGCAATTGTGGGCGGCAAAAACATCGGCGCAAAATCACTGCCGCCTAAAAATCAAAATGTGCCTAAAATCCCCAACACTGCGAAAAACAATGTGACGAATTACGACGTTTTGATTGATCAGGCTCTTTCGCTTTTTTACAAAGACCAGAAAACCGACCGCGCGGTTGAAACCTTGCAGCGCGCGGTAAAGCTCTCGCCGCGCGATTCGAGAGCTTATCAATCGCTCGGTTTTATGTATCTTTACGGCTACAGAAATTTTCGAGAAGCAGAAGGCTTTATGCAAAAAGCCGTCGAACTGGGCGGCAGCGCGGTTTTCCGCGTCCGTCACTCGCACGATAAAACTTTTTCCTACACCTGCACCGGCTCGCTTTACATCACCGGAAGCGCCGTCAAATTTGAATCAGACGACAACCGCCACACTTTTCAAACGCCCGATTCCGGCATCGTCAAAATCGCCGAGCTAAGCTCGCTGCGGCGTCTTTTTCAGCGTAAAGGCGGCGCGTTTAAAATCGTCCTCCGCGACCGGAAAGAAGACGATAAAGACACATTCAACTTTTCGCCTCTGACCGGCAAAAGCGAAGAATCGGAAATGATTATTCGTCTCGTCGGCAAGTCATAAGAATTTAGCGTTAATTTGAAAAGAAAAAAATAGTCATAAGCTAATAATGAATGAGATAGCACTTCAAATGTTTAGCTATTTTCATAATTTATTGAGGAAAGAAATTGAAGGTATAAAATAAGTATCTATTTATTGACATCTCCACACATCCAGCGTTAAAACAGTTCCAGTTTTGGAAACCTTAAGCCGAGGTCTTTGGTTTAGATTCGCCGATCAAAATCGCCGAAACCGATTTGAGCGGCGAGAAATCGGCGGAAAAACCGAAAGTTGTTTTTTACTTGCCCCGAACGGGCGCAAATCAAACGCGCCGAAACTGGCTCAAGCCGGGGCAAAAAAATGAGCAAGCCTCGCGGACTTGCTCTTAACTTAACTAAAATTGTCTATTGCCTTACGGCGCGATTGTAAAGTCATAAATCGAATAGCTGGCTTGAATACAGCCGACTTGTGTAAATGTGCCGCCGCCGCTACTTGAATTTACGGCAGTGACGACTTCCGTACCGGACGATTCGACAAAAATTGTGTATTTAAAGCCGCAACCGATGGTTTTCGAGTAGTTTCCAGAACTATCCGTGTATGCGTCAGTAGATCCGACAAAACCGCCGTTGATGTCATAAAGATAAAAGACGACTCTGCGATTTGCAAGCGGCGCTGGCGGATTTGAATTATTGTTGATTTGTCCGGCTACCGTTCCATTGGGACGGATTCGCAGAAAGTCAATCGTTTGCGTAGAAGTTGATGAACCACAAGTACGCGTAACTACTTGACCGCCGTAATATGGCGAAGTTGTTGGCGTATATTCGTAGTAAGTGAACCCGCTGGTAGTATCACTAACGTAGATATTGAAACTACCCGTGCCACTGTAGGAAAACTGGTAATGACCGTTTGCGTCGGTAGTTGTGGAATCAACTACGATGGCGGTAGATTGGTCTAGCATATTTACCGTAACTCCGCTGACAGCCGCGCCGTTTTCGATGTCTTTAACATCGCCGTTAGTGTAACAGATCGCGCTGGCTTCGGTAACGAATCCCGCAAACAATAGCACGAAAGCTACTGCAAACATTGAAAGAAATTTCTTCATTTTTGTTTCTCTTTGGTTGGTTACAGCAAAGAGCCAAGACAATGACTCCTTGCTATTTTGTTATTATTTAAGAGTTTACGCAGCAACCTTCCAATCTTTGAATATGTGCTTGGCAAAAGTCGGTTCTGGACTCCGTAAGCGCTATCAAGAATTTGCCCGTTGTTAAAACAGTTGTTAGGCAGTTTGTTTCAAAAATTATCGTGAATCGGTTTATTGCTCCGCTCCGGTTATGAATCCCCATTGTCCATTTTTTACCGGCGTTTTTCAAGGCTGAGTAGAGAATTTTGAAAACGGCTCATAAATGGGAAACATCGCTCGGTTTTGGACGTTTAGCTGATTGAATCGTTGTTTATATTTAAATCGAGAAAAAGCCGCTTTTTATGCGGCTTTTTCTTTCTGCGTCTAGTTTTCATTGACATCTCCACACATCCGGCGTTAAAACAGCTTCACTTTTATGTTTAATGGGTGCGAGCTGTAACAGACCTGGTAGACCAAGATCAGAAAATCCATCAAAAGCGGCATCAGCTAAGCGCCGTCAACGCGAGCAGGATAAACAGAATGCCGTAAGTGAAGGTTAAAGTTAATAGATGTTAAGAACAATTTATGACAGGCAATATGGAGAGTGATCAGCTAGATCAATACTCAAATTCAGGTTCTGAGAAGCAACTATTTACTTCAATGTTGTAGCGCCTACAACAATTGTGTAGCTTGAAAAAACCGAACCGTTAAAAGCGCGAACGCGGTAGCGATAAGCCGTATTTGCGGCAAGTCCGGTGTTGGCAAAGCTCTTTACCCCGGCTCCGACAGTGGCGATTTGAGCAAAGTTGGTGCAAGTTGATCCTGCACATCTTTCGACGGCGAATCCGGTTTCATTCGTCGCATTATCCAGCCAGGTCAGGTTGATTTGCGATCTTGAAGCCGCTTTGGCGGTTAAACCGCTGGGGTCTTCCGGCGTCGGATCGGGAATTGCGTCCATTACAGTTGTCCCATCGCCAAAGATCATTGCGTTGTTTGCGGCTGCGGAAACGTCAGCCATTAAAACGCCGTCGCTCATCAGAACACCGTCGCCCATGACAATACCGTCGCCCATGACAATACCGTCGCTCATCAACACGCCGTCGTTCATCAACACGCCACTGGCGAGAAACAGCAAACCGTCGCCCATCGTAATACCTGTGACAGTTAAGATGCTGTCGCCCATGACAATGCCGTCGCTCATTAAAACACCGTCGCTCATCAACACGCCGTTTGTTTCAACCGTTATATCGCTCAAGGTGTAACCCAAACCATAAACCTTCTGATATTTGGTGATCAGGTTACTTCCCTTAGCATACGAATAATCCGTTATAATGCCTTGACTCCAGGGAATCGTATTACCGGCAATCACGCTCTGCGGCGCGGGCGGGGTGAGAACGGTCAAAAGCGGCGAACCGAGAAGGATCGAGAGAGATAAATCCTGACGCACTAATCTGGCGAGCCGAACTGCTCCGTCAATGTTTACCTGACCTGCTCCCTGCTCAAAATTATTGTGGTTTGGCAGTAATTGAGCCGAGTACATCAAAAGCACTTTAGCTAGATTGGGCGTCAATTTCGGATTGGCTTGCAGCATCAGCGCTACTGCGCCCGAAACAACTGGGGTTGCCATCGAGGTTCCTGACAAATACATCTGCTCTTTTGTATCTCTTAAGCTGACATTAGCATCGAGCGTCGGGTTTTGCGTAACCAGTGCGTTGTTTGGTGATTGAGCGTCAATAATCTTGTTGCCCGGAGCAACTAAATCGGGTTTGACGAGGTTGTCGTAGTGCTTGACGCCTGTTGAATCAGTCCAGAAAGAGCGCGTCGGACCTTTGGAGCTGTAAGTCGCCATCACGTCGTCGAGTCTGGAATCGCTGCCAAACGTATTTGTCGCACCGACGGTAATTACGGAAGGATCGTTTCCGGGCGCGTGAATCTGACCGTAGAGCTTGTTGCCTGAAGAATCTTTGCCTTCATTACCGGCAGCGGCGACTACGACAATACCGGCATCAACCAATTTTCTGGCTGCGATGCAAATCGGATCGTTTTTGTACGAATCAACAGCCGCTGTTCCCAAACTTAAATTAACGACTTTAATGTTATAAGCCGTATTTGCGCGGTTTGTATAAATCCAATCAAGAGCGTTAAGAAGTGCCGTTGTCGTGCCCCTGCCGTTTGCATCGAGAACTCTGAGGTTGATGATTTTGGCGTTTCTGGCAATTCCTTCGTAAGCGCCGCCTGAAACCCAGCCGTTTCCGGCAGCCGTCGTCGCCACGTGAGTTCCGTGTCCATAAGGATCATCAGTGCGGTTTTCTCCCGTGAAATCCTGCGAATAAACAATTCGTGAGCTGCCGTCTACTCCTTTTGTAGCGGTGTGAGCAGTGTAAATACCCGAATCAAGAACAGCAATGCCGACTCCCGTACCGTCCAGAGAGTTGGTACCGAGAATTGAGCGAACCGAATCGGTTCCGGTTGTCAGAGTTACGTGACCGAGCGATTTCGTCGGACGTTCAAGCGAGAGGTAACCGACATCGGTGCGAGCGGCAATGTTATCAATATCGCTGGCTTTTACTTTGTAAGATTTAAAATTAAAGCTCGCAAAAGATTTCTTTACGATAGCGCCTCGATTCGTTAATTCGGTTGTTAAACCGCTTGACCAAACACTGTCGGGTTGAACAATAACGTCAAGGAAGGTGCTGCCCGAAACTGAGTTCTTTCTTTGCTTCAAATCCGCCGCAACTTTCTGCTTGGTTAATGAATCGGAAGAACCGGTCAGGTCGGTCATCATAATGCCCTTTAAAGGGGTGTCGGTTTTTCCTACCGGCTTCTGTTCAACGTCCAATTTTTGATTGGTTGAGGAAAGTGGCTCTTGTGCCCAAATTACTGATACTTGGAAGGATTGTAGGCACATCGCCAGCACGACGGCGATTGCTGAGAATTTGGGAAGAAGTGTCTTATTCATTGTTCGTTGCTCCTGTAGCTTCTCTATTTCAAAAAAGCTGTAACCTTAATTTCGGGAAGTAAATTTCTTTTCAAATGACTCGTCATATCAATATGACTCGGCAGACTATAATCAAACGGCGTGCCAGAAACCTAACTACTCACAACAAAGAACTTGGCTAATTTCAATATGAGAACCGCCGCTTTAGTTTGATTGAAGTTGAATTAACTTTTCAGTCAAAATGACAGAAAATGAATGAACGATTTCGGCAGAAGAAAAGCAGGTGAAACAAAATGCCCGCCCTAAAATACCATCTGCCGCGTTTCATTGCGGGCTTTGCGTTTGCAGTTCCAAAAAACCGATAAAAGTTTGATGGTTTGTAGATATTTTAGCGAAATTGAGTTACCTTCCCTTTACTGTTTGCCGAAAATTCATCAGAAAAAGCGAGAAAACTATGAGCAAGAAAATAAACCGGCGCGATTTTGTTTTAACGGGAGCGGCGGCTGCAGTTTTGACCAAAACAGGCTTCGGTCAGTCTCCGGCGGTTCAGCGCGGCGCGGTTAAACCTGTTGTCGTCGCGTCCTCAAACGGTCACGAATATAAAAACGGCGGGGCGCAGACCTGCGTCGAAAAGGCTTTTGCAATGATCACCGGAGGCGCCGACGTTCTCGACGCCGTTGTTGCCGGAGTCGCTTTGAACGAATTAGACCCAAAGGACGCGAGCGTCGGCTACGGCGGTTTGCCGAATGCGGACGGCATTGTGCAGCTCGACGCTTCCGTGATGCACGGACCGAAAAAACGCGCCGGCGCGGTCGCTTCGCTCGAAGGCGTGCGGACGCCTGCGGCAATCGCCCAAATGGTCGCCGAGCAAACCGACCATCATTTAATCGTCGGCGCGGGCGCGCAAGGTTTCGCCAGAAGTATGGGTTTTAAAATCGAAGACGATTTAAACACCGAACGCTCGCGGCGTCTCTGGCTCGAATGGAAACGCCGAACCGATCCGCAGCATTATCTCGACCCGGCAAAACGCGCCGAATTGTGGCAGCGCGAAGTTTTGCGGATGGTTGATGAGGGCAAGATTCATCCGGCGCATTATTACGGCACGATAAATTGCAACGCGATTAACTCGAAAGGCGAGATTTGCGGCGTGACGACGACGAGCGGTCTGGCTTGGAAAATTCCGGGCAGAGTCGGCGATTCGCCGATTTTGGGAGCGGGTTTGTACGTTGACGGAGCGGTCGGCGCGGCGGGTTCGACGGGACGCGGCGAAGCGAATTTGTATAATTTATGTTCGTTTCTGATTGTCGAAGAAATGCGGCGCGGCGCGCGCCCGAAAGATGCCGGAATGACGGCGCTGAAAAGAATCAGAGACAACACAATCGAAAAGCGCCTGTTGACGGCTCGCGGCACGCCGAATTTTGGCATTAATTTTTATATTCTCAATGCAAAAGGCGAATACGCGGGCGTGACGATGTACGAGCAGGAAGGCGGTTACAAACCGTCGTTTGCCGTCTGCACGGAATCGGGCGCGCAAATCATCCGCAGCGAGCCGCTGATTGCCGGAAATTTACGCGAAAGCTAATAAAAATGCGCGAATCAGTTCCAAGGTGTCAACTATAAACTGTTAACTGTAAACTGTTTTGGATGAAAACCAAGATTTTCTGCAAGACAGTTTATAGTTTAGAGTTGATAGTTGACAGTTTTCATTGTCAGAAAGTCTCGAAAATTAAGTAATCGGAATGAAAATCTGCCCGACCTGCCAAACCACTTACGCGGACGATTCAAACATCTTCTGTCTGAACGACGGCACGACGCTCGTTGACGCGCAAAATTTCCGTCAAACCCAGCCGCAAACGCCGAGGAAATCAAACGCGCCGCTCGTGCTGGCGATTTTGGCTGCTTTTGCGATTTTCGCCGTCGTCATCGGCGGTGTCGGATTGTATTTGTTTACGAGAGGCGGCGGCAAAAGCGAAGAACCGAAAGCAAACGCGAACGTCGGACGCGCCGAGAATCAAAACAAAGCGACCGCCAACATTAACGCAAATCAAGGTTTGTCCTCGGTTCAAATCGAAACGAACCGCGCGTCAAATGTCAAAGCCCAAACTTCGCCCGCCGCGAACGTTCCGCCGCGAATCGTCGCTTCGGCTTCGTCGGTCAGAAGCCAAGACCGAGGCAATTTTTATTTTCCCAATTTCGCTTTTGATAACAATCCGGCGACCGCTTGGTGCGAAGGCGCGGGCGGCGAAGGCGTCGGCGAGTGGCTCAATTTTGAATTCGACCGCACGGTCAATCTGCGGCAGATCAAAATTCAGCCCGGCTATTTTAAAACCGCCGCAATCTGGCGCGATAACAACCGCGTTTCGGAAGCCCTCATCGAATTTTCCGACGGCACGAGCCGAACCGCCGCTTTCTCAGATCAAATGCAAACTCAAACCATTGATGTCGGACAAAAACAAACGCGCTGGGTGCGAATCACAATCGAAGACGTTTACCAGGGCGCGCACGACTCCGCAGACACTTTAATTTCCGAAGTCTCGTTCGTCACAGAACCCTAAAATCAATTACGAATTACGAATTACGAATTACGAATTGAGGAATTTGTTTTTTAAGTTACCAAACGCGCCTGTTTGCGGTTACAATTAGCCGTTTGCAAGAAACTAAATCGTAAATCGTAATTTGAAATTCGTAATTGCTTATGAAAGTTTGTCCGGCTTGTCGCACGACTTTTGACGATTCGCAGAATTTTTGTTTGACCGACGGAACGCCGCTCGTTACCGCCGAAGCCGAACCGGAGACGGAGACGGTTGTGGTTCAGCGAGAATCGAGCGTCCAACCAAGGAGTTACCAATCGCTGCCGCGAACACCCGCCGCGCGTTCGGCAGCGCCCGCCGCAAAAAAATCGAATACGGGTTTGATTGTCGCCGGCGCGCTCGCCGCTGTTCTGCTCATTGCTATTGTGGCGGGCGCGTGGCGGATGATGTCGCGCGGCAGCCAAAGCGACAATGGCAATCAACAAATCGCGCAGACAAACGCGGACTCGATTCCGAATTCGAATCTGAATTTAAATTCAAATTTAAACTTAAATTCAAGCTCCGCGCCGCGCAATTATCCGCCCGCCGATGTAAGGAATTCAACCAACGCCGCAAACGCAAGCCAGGAGACGACTTATCCGTCCGCCGATGTTTTGCCGAGCGGCGAGACGCGGGTTGCCGAGGATTCTCCGCCGCCTCCGCCCGCACCTGCGCGCAATATTCCCGCCCGTCAGGCGACGACAATTCGCAGAGAAGTTTCCAGCACGATCAATTCGTGGGCGAAAGCGATTGAATCCGGCGATTTAAACCGGCATTTAAGCTATTACGCCGATACGCTCGAATATTATTACACCGCGCGGGGTTTCTCGGTAAATCAGGTGCGCGCCGATAAGCAGCGCGCTTTCGAGGCTTTTGACGACATCGAGTTTAACGTCAGCAACCTCCGCGTAATCACTGAAAGCGAGGACCGCGTGACCATTATTTACGACAAAGAATGGGTTTTCGCAAACGGCGAACGAACCACCGAGGGCAAAGTCCAATCACAGCTTACGCTGCAAAGAATCAACGGACGCTGGCTGATTGTCGGGGAAAGAGATTTAAAAGTTTATTACCAGCAAAGCCGGTAAAATCGGAGCGGCGATGAAAGCGGATGAAATCATTTTTCGATCAGCGACCAATCGCGATGGCGAAAAAATCAAACAAATCGTTTTCGGAGTTTTGCGCGAATACGGCTTAGAGCCTGATTGCGGCGGAACGGACGCCGATTTAAACGACATCGAAGCCAATTACAGCGGGCGCGGCGGCTTGTTTGAAGTTTTGGAAACGCCCGCAGGCGAGATTGTCGGAACGGTCGGGCTTTATCCGATCACAGATGAAACGGTCGAGCTGAGAAAAATGTATTTCGCCAAAGAAATTCGCGGTCTCGGACTCGGCAAACAAACTCTGCAAAGGATGATCGAACGCGCCGCCGCGCTTGGATTTAAAAGAATCTATCTCGAAACGAACACCCGCTTGAAAGAAGCAATCGGGCTTTACCGAAAATTCGGTTTTACGGAAACCGACGAAAAACACGCCGCGCGCTGTGATCAAGCATTCATCCTCGAATTAGAAAATGAAAGCTCTCAGGTTTGAAAACAATCAATTAATTCTTGCCGAAATCCCGCGACCCGAAAAATCCGGCGAAGCTCTCGTCCGCGTTTTACTGTCCGGCGTTTGCAACACCGATTTGGAAATCGTGCGCGGTTACGCCGGTTTTCAGGGAACAATCGGACACGAGTTTGTCGGCATTGTCGAAAACGCGCCGGAAGCGCCGGATTTAATCGGCAAACGAGTCGTCGGCGAAATCAACGCCAGTTGCGGCAAATGCGATTTGTGTTTGTCAGGCGATTCCAGACATTGCCTGAACCGTACCGTTATGGGAATTGTCGGGCGCGACGGCGCGCACGCCGAATTTTTGACTTTGCCCGCGACGAATCTGCTCGAAGTGCCGGACGAAGTGACAAACGAACAAGCGGTTTTTGCCGAACCGCTCGCAGCCGCTTTCGGAATCGCTGAACAAGTTGAAATTTTACCGGAAACCCGTTTGGCTGTTGTCGGCGACGGCAAATTAGGCTTGCTTTGCGCTCAGAGCCTGGCTTTGAAATCACAGAACATTTTTCTCATCGGCAAGCACACTGAAAAAATGCGAATTGCCGAAAAACGCGGCGTTGAAACAGTTTTGCTCGATGCGGCGGCAAAATTGAATCGGACTTTCGACGTTGCGGTCGAAGCAAGCGGCTCGGAAGACGGTTTTCAGACGGCGCTCGATTTGTTACAACCGCGCGGGAAATTAGTTTTAAAATCAACTTTTCAAGGCGAGCCGCGCTGGCAGGCGGCGCGCGTCGTGGTTGACGAAATCACAATCATCGGCTCGCGCTGCGGCAGATTCGCGCCCGCGCTTGAGCTTTTAAAAAACAAAGCGGTTGATATTGAAAATATGATTACGGAAGAATTCCGGCTTGAAAACGGTGTTCGCGCAATGGAACGCGCCGCCGAGCGCGGCGTTTTGAAAGTTTTGCTGCGACCATAGTTATTTGACGCGCAAAATCTCGTCAAATCTGGTGGTATAACGCGAGCTGCGGCGTTCGCATTTTCCCTGCCAACTCGCTTCGGGATTAACAACCGCAAAACGAATTGTGTCGCGCCCGAATTTGCGATTAATTTCATCTACGGCTTTCATCACTTTGCGAAATCTCTCCCAACGCTCATCGTCGTACATTCTCGCTGTCAACTTATCCGCAGGAACCAAACCGCTTAAAATCACACCGGCTCTGCAATAAAAAAATCCGCCGCGAAAAATCTTTTCCAAACAAGCAAATGCCCACGTTTGCAATTCCTGATTCACGTCCGTCGGGTAAGCCGAGCTGTGCGTCGCGGCGTTTGAATAATAATTTTCGGGCTGAAAACGATTTGTGGCGACAAAAACCGTAATCGCGTGCGCCGCCAAATTGTGTTTTCTCAATTTTTCCGCTGCCCGCGTTAAAAATAAAGCGACGGCTTCGCGCAAAAATTTCAATTCGGTGATTTTCTCGCCAAAAGAGCGCGAAACGATGATTGAACGACGCGGCGGCGGATTCGTATCGAGTGGCAGGCAGCGGACGCCGCGCAGTTCCAAAACGATTCGCGCGCCGACGACCGAAAGCATTTTTCGCGCCCGGCGCAAATCCATATCGCGCAATTGCCGGGCGGTTTCGATGCCCTGCTGCTTGAGCTTTTTCTTCGAGGCGGAACCGACGCCCCAAACTCTTTCAACCGGTGTGCGTTCGAGTGCCGCGTTTAAATAAGGCGAACGATACAAATTTAAAACGCCGTTCGTTTTCTCCGAATCTTTGGCGATTTTGTTTGTTAATTTTGCCAGCGTTTTAGTTTCGGCAATCCCGATTGAAGCCGGAATGCCTGTCCATTTGTAAAGCTTTTCCTGAATCTCAAAACCGAGCGCGGTCAAATCGTTCTTTTCCGCGTCAATCTGCAAAAACGCTTCGTCAACCGAATAAACTTCGACATCGGGCGTAAATGTTTGCAGGCTTTCCATCACGCGCGCCGACATATCGCCGTAAAGCGTGAAATTTGCCGAAAGCACCGCGGCATTGTGTTCGCTCAAAAGCTCCTCGACTTTAAAGAGCGGCGCGCCCATCGCTACAGGCAATTCTCTGGCTTCCCGGCTGCGCGAAATAATGCACCCGTCATTGGCGGAAAGCACGACAATCGGGCGTTTTTGCGTCGAGGCGTCAAAAACACGCTCGACCGAAGCGTAAAAATTATTGCAATCAAGCAAAGCAATCGCCGATTCCATAATCAGTTAATGTGTTTGAATCGAATACATCACGCGCCCCCAAATCTCGAAATCTTCGCCCTCGACGACTTCTATCGGCGCGAACAATTCGTTTTCCGAAAGCAGCCAAACACGCCCATCGTTGTTGCGAGAAAATCGTTTGACGCATAATTCGTCGCCGATTCGCGCGATAATTATGTCGCCGTTACGGGCGGTTTCGGCGCGGTCAACGACAAGCAGTGAATCGGGAAAAATCCCGGCGTCGCGCATCGAATCGCCGATTACCCGTACGTAAAAAGTTGTCAGCGGATGGCGGATTAATTCCTGATTAAGATCAATCCGCCCTTCGACATAATTATCTGCGGCTGAAGGAAATCCCGCTGGAACGCGGGCGAGAAAAATCGGACGCGGCAGAGCCGTCAGGCGCATCGGCGCTTCGCCGAGAAAGTTGATTTGCTTTTGCATAGCTTAAATAGGCTCTCGTTTCACACTTGAAACAGATATAGCAAAAATCAGCATCGGCAAACAAGATTTTTTTTGCTCTTTTCCGGCTTACAAAAAATGCGGAGTCCGGCACAATTTGCCGGACTCCGCATTTTTATTTATGTAAAGTGTTTTATTCCGCAGCAATTGCGGCTTCAGTCATTTGTTTTTTGTAACGCTGCGGATAAAGCGAAAAACGCGCGGTTAATTCTTTGACTTCATTTCTGACACGATTTTTGACTTCTTCGGAATTCGGCTCGTTGATGACGGCGACAATCATTTGTCCAATTTGCCGCATTTCGTTTTCGTTCATTCCGCGAGTCGTCAGCGCCGGAGTTCCCAAACGAATCCCAGAAGCGACCATCGGTTTGTTCGGGTCAAACGGAATCGTATTTTTGTTGACCGTAATGTGAACTTCTTCGAGAGCCTTTTCTGCTTCTTTGCCCGTGATTCCTTCGCCATTACGGAAAACGTCAACCAGAACGAGATGATTGTCTGTTCCGCCGGAGACGAGCCGTAATCCTCTGTTGTTTAATTCATCGGCGAGCGCGGCGGCGTTTTTGACGATTTGCCGTTGATATTCTTTGAAATCGTCGCGCAGAGCCTCGCCGAAAGCGACGGCTTTGGCGGCGATGATGTGCATCAACGGTCCGCCCTGCACGCCGGGAAATGCGCGGCGGTCAATGTTTTTGGCGTGTTCCTCTTTGCACAAAATCAAACCGCCGCGCGGACCGCGCAGAGTTTTATGCGTCGTCGTCGTGACATAATCGGCGTGCGGAACGGGCGAAGGATGCAAATCAGCCGCGACAAGCCCGGCGATGTGGGCGATGTCAGCCATCATCCGCGCGCCGATTGAGCGGGCGATTTCGCCGATGCGTTCAAAATCAATAATCCGCGCATAAGCCGATGCGCCGCAGATGATTAATTTCGGGCGCGTTTCTTCGGCGATTTTTTGTAATTCGTCGTAATCAATCGTTTCGGTTTCGCGCGAGACTCCGTAATCGGCGACTTTGTAGTTCAAACCGGAAAAATTGAGCGGATGCCCGTGCGTCAGATGCCCGCCGTGCGCGAGATTCATTCCCAGAATCTGGTCGCCGTGTTCGAGCGCCGCCAATAAAACCGTCATATTCGCCTGCGCGCCCGAATGCGGCTGGACGTTGGCGTGTTCGGCTCCGAAAATCCGTTTGGCGCGCTCGATTGCCGCCGTTTCCGCCACATCAACAAACTCGCAGCCGCCGTAATAACGTTTTCCCGGATAACCTTCGGCGTATTTGTTCGTCATCACCGAACCCATCGCTTCGAGAACTGCTTCCGAAACAAAATTCTCCGACGCAATCAATTCCAAACCGTCCGCCTGACGACGCACTTCGTCATCAATCGCTTCGCTGATAAGCGGATCAATTTCCGCCAGACTTGCATTAAATAAATTGTTCATCTTGATTCCTCAACTTTGTAAGTAGCTCCAAAAAGATACCAAAGAGTATAAAAACTTAAAATTGTTCCGAGCGGAAAAACTGTTATTAGTAAAAAGACAAATAACACTGCCAAATACTTGATTCTGTTTTTAAATATAATGATCAGAATACCTGATGCCAAACTAACAAGAAAAAGGACAATATCGGAAAAAAAGTGATAAAAGCTTGCGTCGAGAAATAATCGAAAACCAACTTCGGAATAAATGTCTAGAAATGAACGGTTGCTGGATGTTAATTGATTTATCGCCGGAAAAAAGAACTGCAAGCCGTAAGCGATCAAAGCGAAGCCCAATATTTTAGAATGTTGCTCGGTTTTCATATTTTTTTAGAATTAAGATTTCGTTTTTGCGACGCGCTCGCGCAGCAAATTCTCGATTTCGTCAATTTTACGGCGGTCGGAGGCAAAATTTGCGTCTCAATCTTTCCGTTGCGGAAAGTTAAAATAACTTTCGAGCCTTCCATAACCTTCTTTGCCCGCAATTTCGTCAGGCAATTCGAGTATCCAGCTACTGTATTTTTCGGTTGTTTCAATAACTTCGCCCATTTTCCTTCTCCGTTTTCAATTAAGCGCATTTTCCGCTTCTCGGCGGCAATTTTCAAGTGATGAAACGAAAACGGGCGACTCTTAAACGAGCCGCCCGTGCAGATTCGCATTCGCTTAAAATCAGAAATCGTAACGCACGGCGACCGGTTCGTCGGTCGGCGCTCCCCATTGCGTCGCGTAGAATCCGCGTGTGCTGCCGAGAATGTACCAAATGCCTTCCTGGCGTCGGTAAACCGCGATGTCGTGTCTGCCGTCACCGTCGTAATCTCCCGGAACCGGATAATCGTTTTCCAACCCGAATCTTTCGGCGCGAAAACCGTCTCTGGTTTGCAGCAAATACCAGGTCCGCTCGGACGGGCGATAAACAGCGAAATCGGCTCGTCCGTCGCCGTCAAAATCTCCGGTTAAAGGAATGTCCGACGCATTTCCCCAACGAACCGCCGTCAAACCATTATCAGAGCTGCGACGAACATACCAGGTTCCATCCGACGGACGATAAACCGCAATATCAGTGATTCCATCGTAATCATAATCCGCCGGAACCAGTTTATCTTCCGGCAAGCCCCAGCGTATGGCGAGCGGCTGGCTGTTTGAGCTTGGTAAAATGTACCAAATGCCTTCCGACGGACGATAAATTGTAGAATCGGTGCAGGTATCGCCGTCGTAATCGCCGCCGACCGGAACGTCGCCGAACACGCCCCACTGAGTTTGCTGCCGAGCGGCTCCGTCGGTGCGAACGAAATAACCTTTATCGGTAGAAATCCTGCCGCTCATCCAATAAAGGAACGGAAGTGACGGGTTACAGCCGTCGGTTTCGGGAATAACTTTTTTGACTGCAATAAAGCTGAATTCAGGAGAACGGTAACTTAAAACGCCGGCACTGCTGCCGAGCGCATAAAGAGTCCAGTTCTCACGCCGATATACGGCAAAGTCGGTTCTCCCATCGCGGTCGTAGTCGGCGATTCTTGTTCCCTGCGAAGCGATTCCGAGAAGGCGCGTCACGAAAAACTGCGTATCCGACGAGCCGATCAGAACGATCTTGTCATCGGATTGTATCGCAACATCGCTGCCGAGCGAATCGGGAAAAGAAGCGGCGGTTCCGATTCTTCGCCCGTTACCGTTCAAAATGCTGGTTTCAAAACTTCCCGTCACGACGACTTTGCCGTCCGAGCGCGTCGCGATTGCCCCGCCCGCCGGATAGCTGGCGCCTTCCTGCGCGCCGCTGCTTGAAAATCGAAATAAATTATCGCTGATCGTGATAATTCTACCGTCCGGGAGCAGCGTCAAATCGTAATCTGTGCCCGCCGCCGGAAGCCCCGTGCTGTAAACTCTAATTCCCTGATTACCGAAATCCGAAGTAAAACTGCCGTTTGCATCTAATTCAGCCAGAAAGTTCGGCGCAACGCCGCTGGCATTTGCGGTGCGTCCGCGTCCGCCGACCAGAATTCGCCCGTTTGGACGTAGAGCGATTGCCTGAATTTGTTCGTCGGTCATTGCCGGGACATCGAAAAAATTTAAGCCGAGATCGCCGAACGATTGATCAATAACGCCGTTCGGAGTAAACCCCATAACGACGGCGAGTCCGCCGTCCGAAGTTCCGCCCGCCGCAACAATTCTTCCGTTCGGTTGTATCGCCACGGCGTTGAACGAATCGGTGCTTCCCTGACTGGCTGTAACCGCGCCGCCGTTTCCGAAAGTCGTGTCGAGCGCGCCGTTCGGTGTAAAACGCACGATTAGAAAATCCGTAATCGGAGTGTCGTCAAACGGCTCGATGCTCCCGACGACGACGATTCTGCCGTTGCCGTCAATCGCTACGGCGTTCACAACTTCGTTTTGATTCGAGATTGCGACAACGACTCTGCCGTTTTCCCCGAAACTCAAATCCGGCGTTCCGTTCGCGTTGTAGCGCACAAGCGCAATGTCTCTCTCCGAGCCGCCGCGCAAAACGTCGCCGACAACAACGATTTTGCCGTCGGGCTGAATCACGACGGCGCTTGCGCGAGCGCCTGAACCGACCGTCGTTGCGGCTCTGCCGTTCGCGCCGAACGCCGGGTCTAAAGCTCCGGCGGCGTTTGAATTGATTGAGAAGAAGAGAAATGCGGCGGCGAGGAAAACAAGCTTGCTCGCTGCCGTTGTTAATTTAAATCGTAAAACCATCGGTAAATTTTTCCTCCTGCGGACTTAAAACCATTCGCAAAACTCGATTCATCGCGGACGCTCTTTAAGCGACGGCGATGTCTTGATTGGTTTCGGGTGCGTGAAATCTAGCAAAAGAAGATGTTTAAAACAATCGTTTTTCCGCAAAAACCTAACTTTGTGAAAAAGGGCATTTGGCGATTAACGGCTAAAATATGTCATAATGCAAGACTTTGTAGCTTTATAACTTTTGACTTATTAACTATATCTGAAAGGATTCGATTAAACAGTGGAAATTGGACTGATTATAGGTATTAGTAGAAATGCAGCGTATTTCAAACGCTATTAAAGAAGACGCCGGGGCTGTTCTCTCGCGTCAAAATAAAACCATCGGAACGCCGGCAATTGCCGCCAGCGCTCTTACTTTCGTAATTTATTCATAAAAATAGGTGATTTTCTAATGGAATCTACAATTCTTTATCTCATCCCGGTATTAGGGATTTTTGGATTAGCTGTTATGGCATTTAAATCTTCATGGGTCAGCAAGCAAGCTACCGGTGAAGAAAACATGGTCGAGCTGGCGACTTATATTGCTAAGGGCGCGATGGCGTTTTTAAAGGCAGAGTGGACGATTTTAGCTTATTTTGCACTCGTTGCAGCAATTGTTCTCGGGTGGTCAGGAACATTAGTTGAGACTTCTTCTCCCGTGATCGCGGCTTCATTTATTATCGGCGCGGTATTTAGCGCGACTGCCGGATATTTTGGGATGAATATTGCGACAAAAGCAAATGTCAGAACAACACAAGCAGCCAGAACCAGTCTTAAAGACGCGCTTAAAGTAGCTTTTACAGGCGGCACGGTAATGGGACTTGGAGTCGCCGGTCTGGCGGTATTAGGTCTTAGCGGTTTATTTATAATCTTCTATCAAATCTATGTCGTAAGCGCAGGTGGTCCTGTAAACGGTGTTGCCGCAGTAAACGGTATTCCGATGGAAAAAGCGATTGAGGTTCTTGCCGGATTTTCTCTGGGCGCTGAATCAATCGCTCTTTTTGCCAGAGTCGGCGGCGGTATTTATACCAAAGCGGCTGACGTTGGAGCTGACCTTGTCGGTAAAGTCGAAGCGGGAATTCCTGAAGATGATGTGAGAAACCCGGCGACTATCGCGGATAACGTAGGAGATAATGTCGGCGACGTTGCCGGAATGGGAGCCGATCTTTTCGGCTCTTATGTGGCGACGATTCTTGCAACAATGGTTCTGGGACGCGAGATTGTTGTCAGCGATCAATTTGGCGGTCTTTCTCCGATTCTTCTTCCAATGCTGATTGCCGGACTCGGAATTATATTTTCTATTATCGGTTTTTCGCTTGTTAGAATTTCCGATGATAAAGGCAGCGTTCAAAAAGCGCTCAATCTTGGGAACTGGACTTCAATTATTATTACGACAATTGCCTGTTACTTTGTTGTGATGTGGATGCTTCCTGAAAATATGACCCTCAGAGGTCGCAGCTTCACAAATACTGGAGTCTTCATGGCAATCCTGGTAGGCTCGATTGTCGGCGCTCTGATGAGTATTGTGACCGAATACTACACGGCGATGGGGAAACGTCCGGTTAACTCAATCATTCGACAATCTGAAACAGGTGCCGCCACCAATATTATCGGCGGTCTCTCCGTCGGAATGGAATCAACTTTAATTCCTACACTCGTTCTGGCAGCCGGTATTTATTTATCTCACTACTTTGCCGGTTTATATGGAGTTGCTATTGCAGCGGCAGGAATGA
Source organism: Pyrinomonadaceae bacterium (assembly GCA_036388775.1). Taxonomy (GTDB): domain Bacteria; phylum Acidobacteriota; class Blastocatellia; order Pyrinomonadales; family Pyrinomonadaceae; genus JALZCH01. The sequence goes on from DASVRD010000145.1 coordinate 36,167, forward strand.
TGGCAACGACGGCTATGCAGCTTGCAATTGATGCTTTTGGACCGATTGCCGACAACGCCGGCGGTATTGCCGAGATGAGCAGACTTCCAAAAGAAGTTAGAGCAAGAACGGATATTTTAGACGCAGTTGGAAACACGACAGCCGCAACAGGCAAAGGTTTTGCAATCGCTTCAGCCGCTCTGACGGCTCTGGCATTATTTGCAGCTTATGTCGGTCTTGCCGGTATCAGCTCAATTGATATTTATAAAGCGGATGTTCTGGCAGGATTATTTGTCGGCGGAATGATTCCTTTTATCTTTTCTTCTCTTTGTATTGCGGCAGTCGGTAGAGCGGCAATGGCGATGGTAAAAGAAGTCAGGCGTCAGTTTAAAGAAATTCCGGGAATTATGGAGTATAAAGCGAGACCGGAATACGAGAAATGCGTGGCTATTTCAACCAAAGCGTCTCTCAGAGAGATGATGCTTCCTGGGGCAATTGCTTTAACTACTCCGGTTATCGTTGGATTCGCTTTCGGACCGGAAGTTCTCGGAGGTTTATTAGCAGGCGTTACCGTTTCAGGCGTGCTGATGGGAATGTTCCAAAACAACGCCGGCGGAGCCTGGGATAATGCTAAAAAATCATTTGAAACCGGCGTAATGATTAGTGGAAAGATGCAGTACAAAGGAAGTGAAGCTCATAAAGCGAGTGTGACGGGCGATACTGTCGGCGATCCGTTCAAAGATACATCGGGACCTTCAATGAATATCTTAATTAAGCTGATGAGTATTGTAGCCTTGATTATTGCTCCGCATATCAATGCCAATGTAAATAAAGCTGCTCCCCACGCGGAAATAACTCCAAAAGTTAACGTGGAACAAACAGTTACGGTTGCTGCTGAAAAGAGACTGTAAAAGAGTTATTTTTCCAAAGACTGCGAACACGGATGAAATTGGATTTTAAATCTGCTTTCGTCCGTGTTTTTTTGTCGCGTGTTTTTCTCTTTGAATTCTTTGAAGAATTGTGTTGAAATTCTCGCCGGAAATTTCCATTTCTCAGACAGCAAAATTATGGCAAAACGCAGCACTTCACCTGACGCGAAACTGATCGAACAATACACGCACGCCGACAAAAAACGCCACAACAATCCACAGGTCGGATTGGTTACGCCGGAAACCGACAAACACGGCGGTAAGCAAACGTATTCATACGACCCGCATCTCGACCCGCAGTTGCAATGGGCGGGCAAAGCCGAGCATACGAGCTTTGAAGTGCCGACGGTCAGCCTTCACGTTCACGAGCGGATTGACCCGCGCACGATTGTCGAAGCCGTCCGGCGCAAGCACGAAACAGAGGCGAATTATCAGCCATCGCTGTTTTTCGGCGTGGAATCGAATCTGCCGCTGTTTCAGGAAATCGAATTTTACAAACACCGGCATAATTGGGCGAACCGTTTGATTGCGGGCGATTCGACGCTGGTGATGAACTCGCTGCTCGTCAAGGAAGGAATGGCGGGCGCGGTTCAAATGGTTTATTTCGATCCGCCGTACGGCATCAAATACGGCTCGAACTTTCAGCCGTTCGTCAACAAGCGCGACGTAAAAGACGGCAAAGACGACGATTTGACGAGCGAGCCGGAAACCTTAAAAGCGTTCCGCGACACCTGGGAACTCGGTATTCATTCGTATCTCACCTACCTGCGCGACCGCCTGTTGCTCGCCCGCGAAATGCTTCACGAAACGGGTTCAATCTTCGTGCAGATTTCCGATGAGAATGTGCATTTGGTGAGAAATTTGATGGATGAAGTTTTTGGGGCGAAAAATTTTGTGAGTCAAATTAGTTATCAACGCGGAGGCGCACAAACAAGCAAAGCACTTCCATCAGTTTCGGATTACATAATTTGGTATGTGAAAGACGCTAATAAATTTAAAATACGTGAGTTATTAAAAGCTGATGGCGGATGGGCTGCACGATCTCAAGACATTTGGATAGAATTAACAGATGGCAGTCGTAAACGTTATAATTCTCAAAATCCAATTCCTCATGGCGCAAAGTTATTTACCCATCGTGCATTAGAATCCGCAACAGGTAGCGATGCTTCAAGATTTCAAATAGAGTTTGGAGGAAAAGAATTTAATCCTAAAAGGGGATGGTCAACAAATCCAGATGGCATTGAAAGATTAAAGAAACAAAAACGATTATTAGCAATTGGGGATACTTTACGATTTGTGGTTTATTTAGATGACTATCCCTTCTCAACTTTGACTAATAATTGGACAGATACAATCGAAAGCGGGTTTGCTGTAAGTAAAGTTTATGTAGTTCAAACAGCTATTCGTGCAATAGAACGCTGTCTTTTGATGACCACCGACCCAGGCGATTTGGTTTTAGACATCACTTGCGGTTCGGGAACGACGGCGTTTGTCGCCGAGCAATGGGGCAGACGCTGGATTACCTGCGACACTTCGCGCGTCGCGCTGACCTTAGCCAAACAGCGTTTGATGACGGCAACATTCGATTATTACCAGCTCGCCAAACCGGAAGAAGGCATCGCATCCGGTTTCAAATACAAAACCGTCCCACACGTCACCTTAAAATCAATCGCCAACAACGAGCCGCCCGCGACCGAAACGCTTTACGACCAGCCTTTGATCGAGCGAAACACGGCGCGCGTCACCTCGCCGTTCACCGTCGAAGCCGTTCCTGCGCCCGTCGTCCAGTCGTTGACCGACGCGGCGGAACTCGAACCGATGCCCGCCGACAATTCAATTGCTCGTTCGGGCGAAAGTCTGCGGCAGGATGAGTGGCGCGGCGAGCTGCTCAGAACCGGCATTCGCGGTCGTCGCGGCGAAAAGATGCTGTTCTCGCGCGTCGAACCGCTCGCCGGAACGCGCCATCTGCACGCCGACGCCGAAGTGATGAACGAAGACGGAACCGAAACCGCCCGCGCCGTCATTTCCTTCGCGCCCGAACATCAGCCGCTGCCGCCCGCGCAGGTCGAATCTGCGCTGCTCGAAGCAAACAAACTTTTCCCGAAACCTAAGTTCGTCATCTTCGCCGCGTTTCAATTCGACCCGGTTGCCGTCAACAACATCGAGCAAACAAATTGGCAAGGCGTAACTCTGCTGAAAGCGCAAATGAACGCCGATTTGCAAACCGCCGATTTAAAGAAAAACCGTTCCAGCAACGAAAGTTTCTGGCTCATCGGTCAACCCGATGTAAAACTAAACCGGCTCGGCGACGGAAAATACACGGTGGAAGTTTTAGGCTGGGATTATTACAACGTCAAACAAGGAATTATCGAACAAGGCGGAGTTGATAAAATCGCCGTCTGGATGCTCGACACCAATTTCGACGGCAGAAGCCTTTTCCCGCACCAGGTCTTTTTCCCGCTCTCCGGCGCCAAAGAAGGCTGGACGCGCCTTGCCAACAATCTCAAAGCCGAGATTGATCATGAACTTATCGAGAGTTATCACGGCAGCGTTTCTCTGCCTTTTACGTGCGAAAACTATAAACGCATTGCCGTCAAGATTGTTGATGATAGAGGAATCGAAAGTTTGAAGTTAATTGATATTGAGTAAAAGTTAAGGAGTGAATTATGGAGAATATTTCGACACAGGTAATTGCTGCATTCGTTTTCGGAATTATTTTTGTAATTGTTCTGATCGCTATTGCAATCAAATTTCCTCATCCAACGCCATTTCAATACAATGTTTTCCGCATCATTCTTTCTCTAGCCGCCGCTGGAGTTGCTGCAATGATACCGGGGTTTATCAATGTAGAATTTAGTAAAACTACTGAAATTATTATTAGGGCTGGAGGTGCCTTAGCGGTTTTTGTTGTAGTTTATTTTTTTAATCCTGCTAAACTGGCTTTACATCATCAAAGTCAAGACCCAATTGATAATGAGCCAAGTCAGGCGTCAATTAACAGCTTAATTCCAGCTACACCAAAACAACTTCCAAGTGGCGAGGATTTTCCTTCAAACAAAATAGTAGCCTTTAATGAAGTATGGCGAACGTTGATCGCTCTCGAAAATGCAGGTCAAGACCTCTGGGATGAGGTTTCAGTCAAGAATATAACTGCATTTAAAGATAAAATTGATGAAGCGGAACGCAAAATTGCAAATAATGCACTTTTCTTTTCAGGGAATGATTATGATTCACTCGATGAACTATTACATTCCGCTAAATATTATTTATTAGGAAAAGAAATTTTAATGGAAATGCGGGAGCGGAATCATAAGGGCATTCAAAATACAAAAGGTTACGCTTGGATTAATGACGACCAATTACAAAAGAAAGCCGAACACCGAATCAGACAAAACAAACGCTGGCTTAGCCGTTATAGAAACTTACTGTCCCAGATTCGCAACAATCTTCATAATATTGCATATCAATAGAGACAAAGATGTCCTCAGGAATTGACCATCTAATAATAAATTCACCTTACGAAGAGCCAAAGCATCATTGGGAATACAACCACAATAGAATGGCTTTTGAGCTTGCTGACGGCAGAAGACCCGCGGGCTATACGGTCGCTTCAACGACTAAAAAGCTCATCAACGATCCGGGCGTTTTTGTCGAAATCCCGCTGGTCAATCAAATTCGTAAACGCGTTAAAGCGTGGCGCGAAAACGGCTATGCGGGCGTTTCCGGCATTACAAAACAATTGCTCGAACATTGGCGCGACCGGGAAGCCAGAACCAATAGATTTTTCTTCTGCCAGATCGAAGCCATCGAAACTTTGATTTGGCTCGCCGAAGCGCCGGACGCTGAAAAAGTCGGCATTGACGTTCCTTCCGACGGCGGCGAACTCCGGCGCATCTGCTCAAAAATGGCGACCGGAACGGGCAAAACAATCGTGATGGCGATGCTCGTTGCGTGGCAGTCGCTCAACAAAATCAACTATCCGGCGAAAAAAGGATTTGCCAAAGATTTCCTGATTGTCGCGCCGAATCTAACCGTCCGCAGTCGTTTAAGCGTTCTCGTTCTGGCGGGCGAAGGCAATTATTATGATTTGTTTGAAATCGTGCCGCTCAGTTTGCGTGAACAATTAAGACAGGCAAAAGTCGTCGTTCGCAACTGGCACGCGCTCGCTTGGGACACGGAAGAAAGAATTGCCAGGAAACGCTCGGTTGATAAACGCGGCGCAAAATCCGACGAAGCCTACGCCCGCGAAGTTCTGGGCGAGCTGGCAACGTCGAAAAATTTCGTCGTCATCAACGACGAAGCGCATCACGCCTGGCGGCTTCCGGCAGACGCCAAAGGAATCAGCAAAGATGAAAAAGAAGAAGCGACCGTCTGGATCGGCGGACTCGACAGATTAAATGCGGCGCGCGGGGTTCAAACCGTCTATGATTTTTCCGCCACGCCGTTCGTCCCTTCGGGCAAAAATTCGACCGCGGAAAATCTTTTCGGCTGGATTGTTTCCGATTTCGGTTTAACCGAAGCCATCGAATCCGGTTTGGTCAAAACGCCGCGCGTCGTTATCCGTGACGACGGACAGCTTGCGAGCGATTACAAATCAAAGTTTTACCACATCTATAATGAGCCGGAAGTTAAAACTTCCCTCAATAGAAAAGGCGCGGCGGAAACCGAAGCGCTGCCGCCGCTCGTCGAAAACGCTTACGCCCTGCTCGGCAAAGACTGGCGCGAAACCGCGCAGACGTGGCGCGACGAAGGACATAAAATTCCGCCCGTGATGATTTCCGTCGCCAATCAAACCGAAACCGCCGCCCGCATCAAATACGCTTTCGATCACAAAAATATTTTGGTTGAAGAATTATGCAATCCGGCAAAAACTCTCCATATTGATTCAAAAGTTTTAGAAGCCGCCGAAGAATATGCCGAAGCGCCGGTCGAAAGCGCAGCGGATGAAGACGCGGAAACGGAAGACGCACCGACAACTCGTAAATTGAGCAAAAAAGATTTAGCTTTGCGATTACGGCAAACAGTTGACACCATCGGACGCGAAGGCGAATTGGGCGAACAAATTCAACACGTTATTTCGGTCGGAATGCTGACTGAAGGTTGGGACGCGAAAAATGTGACGCACATTATCGGCTTGCGAGCGTTTTCGAGCCAATTGCTATGCGAGCAGGTCGTCGGGCGAGGGCTTCGGCGCACGTCTTACGATTTAAAAGAAAACGGAATGTTTGCGCCGGAATACGTCAATATTTTCGGCGTTCCGTTCGCCTTTATGCCGCACGAATCGCCGAAGGATTCGGAAGTAAAGCCGACCGCGCCGAAACAACGCATCCAACCGCTTGCTGAGAAATCAGCGTTTGAAATTCGTTTCCCGAACGTCCTGCGAATCGAGCGAAAATATAAGCCCGTTCTCCGGCTTGATTTGGACAAGATCGAAACGCTCACTCTCAATGCTTACGATACCCGCGAAATTGCCGAACTCGCGCCCGTTATGGACGGCAAACACGATGTCACCAGGCTTTCGGAAATTGATTTGGAGAAACTTTACGCAGACGTTCGGCTGCAATCGAGCGTTTTTCGCGCAACGCTCAGCATCTTCAAACAAATCGAGCCGTTTTGGAAAAGCGATTTTAATTCGCTTTTCACTCAACTCGTTCCAACAGTCGAGAAATTTATTGACTCTGAAAGACTGCAAATTTCGCCGCCGATGTTCGTTGACGACAAACGCAAGCGCGTTTTAGTTCGCCTGAACGCCGCGAAAATCGTCAACCATCTGGCGCCGCACATCCAGCAGGAAAACGTCGAATCTTACGAACTTGTCGTTGATACAAATAAACCAATCGTCTCAACCGCCGATATGAAGGCTTGGGACACGAGCAAACCATTTGTTTACACCCGAAAATCTCACATCAACTTTTGCGTTTGCGACAGCCGCTGGGAAAGCACTACGGCTTTGCATCTTGACCGCAGCGAAAACGTCACGGCTTGGGTAAAAAACGATCATCTAAACTTTGAAATTCGTTATCTGTTCGACGGCGGCGAGCACAAATACCGACCGGACTTTCTGGTCAAACTCATCAACGATGAAATTCTTGTGATTGAAACCAAAGGCGAAGAAGACCAGAAGGACGAAGTAAAAAGAAAAGCAATGCGCGAATGGATTCGCGCCGTCAACGAACAGGGCGGTTTCGGACGCTGGCATCCAATGCCCGCCGTCTCCCGGCGCCCCGATGACATTCCCGAAATATTGTCCGAGGCGGTGCGAAAAATATGAGAATAATCAAAATCCGCTCGAATCGGCGCGAAGAAATGATTGACATCACGTCGGAAGTCAAAAAAGTTTTGCGCGAATCGGGCGAAAAAGAAGGTATCGTCCTTTTGTTCGTTCAGCACACGACGTGCGGTTTAACGGTCAATGAAAATGCCGACCCGGATGTTCAGACCGATCTTCTTTCCGCCCTCAAGAAGCTGATTCCGCAGCACGGAATGAATTTCAAACACGCCGAAGATAATTCCGACGCGCATTTAAAATCCAGTTTTTTCGGCTCGTCTGTGACGATTCCCTTCTCTGGCGGCGAATTACTGCTCGGACGCTGGCAAGGAATTTACCTCTGCGAATTCGATGGGGCACGAGAACGCAAAATAGTAGTCGCGATTCGTTAAGATTAAAATTCGTAATTCGTAATTTGAAATTCGTAATTGATTTCAGTGATGTTCGTCTTCCATTTCGCGCAATTTGGAAACGTCAATCACTTTCGTAAACTCGGAAAAGTGAAACATCGAATCGTCTTTGCAGGTCTCGCAAAAATAAGTCACATCTTCGCCCAAATACATATCTTTGAGGTAATAAGGGATCAAACAGCCGTAGCAGCGCTGGACGCGCTTGCCGAATTGTTCTAAAACTTCCGGGTTGTTTTCCATTAACAAAACTTTAAATCATTTTCTCAACGTAACCAAAATCGCATCCGAAACCGGGCGCTCGCCTTCTTTGTCCGAAGGTTTATTGACGATTTTGCCGTCCAAAAACATCGTCGTCGAACCGCCGCCGTCGAGATTCATCGCGTCGGTTGCGCCCATTTCGAGCAGCATTTCAGCCAATTCCTGCAAGCTCATTCCAGCGCTTGTCTCGCTTCTGCCGTCAACGGTCACGAGCAAAGCGCGCCCGTCTTTAATGCGCGCAATCGCCGTGCGCGGATGGCGCGTTTCGACAAAAGATTTACTTGATTTTTCCTGCTCCCAGGTGATTTCGATTTTGCCGTTTTTGATTAACTGCGGGACGCCTCCGACAATATCTTCGGCTGTCGAAAAAGCGATTGTAGCTCTATTGCTTTCATCTGTCGGAAAATCATTTCCTTTATGTAAAATGCCCGAACTTAGTTTTACTTTGTTGCCGATTTTCAAAACAGGCAAAAGCTGTTCGCGCATTTTTGCGCCGGCGGAAATAACATAGCCGTTTTCGGGAATCAAACTACTGCCTTTTCCATCGCTAATTGCAGCAATTTTTCCATTGCGAACGGTTATTTCCAAACCGCTATTGTCCGTCAGCGTCGTGCGGTGAAACTCGGATGTAAATTCGATAATATCTTCGTCTTTCCGTTGGCGATTGATGCCCGAAAGCCGAAATGTTTTATTTTTAATTTCGACTGAATCGTTAATTTCCAAATGAGCAAAAGCGATTGCGGTCTGATTTCCGCGGTTGGAAATAAAAAAGGCGATTCGATTGGCGAAAGACTCGCTTAATAGTTTGTGGTCAATCTTTAAGACGCCTGCAGCTTCGCCGTTGAAAATGCTTCGGTCGAGACGAAAAAAACCGGCGTTTATGGCGGCGAAAGCGCCGTGTCTGCGAGCGATTGAGCCGGTCGTTTCAACTCCGATTGCCGCGTCGAGCGCGTGAACGACATCGAGCCGCGCTTTTTTCAAATCGAGCCGCAAAGCGTTGACGGTCGCGGTTCGCGCGGTTTCTTTTTCCGAAGATTTTATCGGTCTGGCGAATTGTGCATATTCAACTCCGTCTCGAACTGTTTTAAACTCTTGAGCCGACGCGGGCAAAATTGCCAGCGCAATGAAAAGAAATGCTCTCACGAATTTCATAACTTTTTGCCGCTGCAAGCGCGAAGCATTTTTATCAAATCCCTTTTGCAAAAGTAAAATCGCAGTTTAATCGCAGATTATATTTTGCCGTATTGACAAGGCGTGTTAATATCGGCGGCGCATTTCTGCTTTTTTGCTCTTGAGAAAGGAAAATCTATGAAAAATTTATTCGGCAAAATTTTATTTGCCCAAAATCCGGCTTTCGGCTTAGCCGTCTGCGCGGTTCTTTTCGCGGGCTTTGTTTTGGCTTGCGGCTTCGGCGGCGGAAGCTCCGAAAGAAAGCCGATTCCCGAAGCGTATCTCGGAACCTGGACGGGACAGGACGGCACAGTTTTGTCCATTCGCGCCGACGGAACCGGCGATTACAACGCCGGTGCTTCAAAAGTTGACGGCGCTGCGGTCGAAGTTGACGAAGCGGCGAAAGAAATCAAATTTACGATGCTCGGCGTCGGCGTCGGCAGCTACAAAATTGATTCGCCGCCTAAGGGAAATCAAATGAAAATTGACGGGCAAACATTCCGCCGCAGCGGCGGCTCCGCTCCGCCAAATTCAACGACAGGCAAAACAACGAATTCGACGAGGAACGGCACGACAGCCACAACAACCGATGACAATTCGGAAGATTCGCCGAAATCAACCAAAGACCCGGATTTACCGGACGACGCCGAATTGCAAACGCTGGTCAAAACAACGCTCCTCGATTTTAATTCGGGCGTTCAATCAGGCAGTTTCGATTCGTTTCATTCGTCCACCTCGTCGTATTTTCAGGATCAATTTACGACCGCACGACTTGAACAGCAATTCGGCGATTTTATCCGCAAAAAAATTGACATCAGCGACATCTCCAACAAACAAGCGAAGATCAAGCCTTCGTTTGAAGACCAGAACGGCATTAAAATTTTAAACGTTGACGGCGGTTACTCGACAAGTCCGCCGGTAAACTTCGACTTGAAATATATTCAGGAAGACGTGGAATGGAAGCTGCTTTCAATCAATGTCAAAATCAGATAAGTCTGAAGCTGCAAGGCGGGCGCAAACGCCCGCCTTTGAGAGTTTTAGCTGAAAGATTTTGTCAACGAAAATTTTAGTTGCTTTAATTTTCGTTTTGAAGTTACAATTTTATTTGTCAAAAGGCTTGACTAATCCCTGGTCGAGTCGTTACAATCCGCGCAATTTGTCTGAGGGCGCACCCCGGTTTCACACTTGCAACGTGCGCTATTCCCTTTGCATCTTTTTATCTTGCTCGATTCGCAAATATCTTGCGAGTTAAACGTTCATTGAATTCGACGGTGTTTGATAGAAATCCCCCGAACTATTCAAACTTTCCGGCGTTTCCCCAAGTTTGTATTTGAAAGGCGGTAAAAAGCCAATGACGAAAGAATTGACGAGAACAGAAACTAAAAAAACAACAACTTTACTTGACCCCGACCGCAAAAGTCCCCGCGCCAAAGAATTTGAAGACAAGCTTTCCGCGCGCATCGTCGGGCAGGAACGCGCCGTTCGCCGAATGAGCGGTTTATTTCAGATTTTCCTAGCCGGAATGAACAATCCGGGACGCCCGGTCGGAACGCTGCTGTTTTTAGGTCCGACGGGATCGGGAAAAACGCGCGTCGTCGAAGCCGCTGCGGAAGTTTTATTCGGCGACCCGAACGCGGTTGTCAAAATTGACTGCGCCGAATTCCAGCATTCGCACGAAATCGCCAAACTCATCGGCTCGCCTCCGGGCTATCTGGGACACCGCGAGACTTCGCCGCTGCTGACGCAGGAAAATCTCGACCGCTATCACAACGAAGATAATAAAATTACATTCGTGCTTTTTGACGAAATCGAAAAAGCTTCGGACGCGCTCTGGCAGCTTCTTCTGGGAATTTTGGACAAAGCGACTCTGACTTTGGGCGACAATCGCCGCGTTGATTTCTCGAAAGCGGTCGTGATTATGACCTCGAATCTGGGCGCGCGCGAGATGTCCGAGATGATTTCCGGCGGAATCGGATTCGCCTCGAAAAGCGCGAAAAGCTCGCAGGACACCGACGTTGATTTGAAAATTTACCGCACGGCGACCGAAGCCGCGCGTCGTAAATTCTCACCGGAATTTATGAACCGGATTGATAAAGTCGTCGTTTTCCGCAGCCTCAAAGAAGACCATTTGCGGCAAATTCTGGAAATCGAATTAGGGGGCGTGCAAAAGCGCATCACGCAGTCAGCCGGAACGAAATTCGTTTTCCGCTGCACTGACAAGGCGAAAGAGTTTTTGCTCCGCGAAGGAATTGATTTCAAATACGGCGCGCGCCATTTGAAACGCTCAATCGAACGTTTTCTGGTTTTCCCGCTGTCGAATCTGGTGGCGACCGAGCAAGTCGGTTTCGGAGATGTCGTGATTGTTGATTTTGACGAGGAATTTGAAAAATTGACATTCTCGAAACATTCGGGCGGAGCGTTGATTTCCGATTCATCCGAACACGAAATTGCGGAAGAAGAGCTTAGTGCCAAATCAGGCGGCGTTGCGCTTTCGCTGCCGCAAGCCAAAGCCGCAACTAAAGGCAAGGGCGGCACTGAACATCTCGAAAGCTAAATTTTCAACTGATAGCAGATAACTGAAAAGGATAACGAATTAAAAAATCGTTATCCTTTTTCGTTTTCAATCTGAACAGACCAAACGATTAATGCCGCGATAAAACAAGCAAAAAGATTTGTTTTCACATCCTTTTCAGATGTTTATAAACTTATTCGTTTATCCTTTCTTGTGACGGACAGTCAGACCTAATATAATCGGCTCGAAAATACTTTCTCCGACACCAAAAATCATATTATGTTCGATAAAAAATTTTTCCTTCTGTTTTTTGTTTTGTTTTCCTCTTCGCTTGTTTTTGCCCAAACAAGCTCGCCGCAGTTTGATCTGCTGATAACAAACGCCCGCGTCGTTGACGGAGCGGGAAATCCCTGGTTTCGCGCCGATGTTGCCATCAAAGACGGTCGGATCGCGCTTATCGGACGCATTAAACCGGCGCAGGCAAAAGAAACGATTGACGCCCAAAATCAGATTCTCGCGCCCGGCTTTATTGACGTTCACGCGCACGTCGAAAATATTTTCAATTTGCCCGAAGCCGAGAATTTCGTCCGAATGGGCGTCACTTCGCTCGTCAGCGGAAACTGCGGCGGCTCGCCTGTTGATATTGAAAAGTATTTTGCGAATTTTGCGGACAAACCGCTCGCCATAAATCTCGCCACGCTTATCGGACATAACACAGTGCGAGGCGAAGTGTTGAAATTGGAAAATCGCGCCCCGACGCCGGAAGAATTGGAGCGGATGAAAGCGCTCGTCGAAAAAGCGATGCGCGACGGCGCTGTCGGGCTTTCGACCGGATTGATTTACGTTCCCGGAACTTACGCGAAAACCGATGAAGTCGTTGAATTAGCAAAAGTTGCCGCAAAATACGGCGGCGTTTACGCGACGCATATGCGCGACGAGGGCGACGAAGTTGTCGAAGCGATCAAAGAAAGCATCGCCATCGGCGAACAAGCGGGTTTGCCGGTCGAAATCTCGCATTTTAAAATTTCGAGCAAGCGTTTGTGGGGACAAAATCAAACAACTCTCGGCTTGGTGCGCGAAGCGCGCGCCAAAGGCTTGCCCGTCACGGTTGATCAATACGCTTACACTGCATCTTCGACTTCTCTGGATGTATTGCTGCCCGATTGGGCTTTGGCGGGCGGGCGCGAAGAAGGCAAAAAACGGCTTTCCGATGCCGCGACGCGCGAAAAAATCGTCAAAGAAATGAAGGAAAATCTAAAACGCAGCAAATTTAAAGATTACGAATACGGCGTCGTCGCCAGCCACACGGCGAAACCGGAATATAACGGTTTGAACCTCAAGGAAATCACGCGCCGGGCGAAAGGCAAAACCAAATTGGACGCGCAAATCGAGCAGATTTTTGAAATGTACGCGGCGGGCGGCGCTCAGATGGTTTATCACAAAATGAGCGAGCCGGATGTCGAAGCGTTTATGCGCGAGCCGTTTACGATGATCGCCTCGGATTCGGGCGTTCGACGCTTTGGTTCGGGCGTTCCGCACCCGCGCGGTTACGGCAACAACGCTCGCGTTTTGGCGAAATATGTGCGCGAATTAAAAATTATTA
>DASVRD010000146.1:0-5819 GCA_036388775.1 Pyrinomonadaceae bacterium
AGACAAATTCCCGATGCTTCCCGTCGGTCGAATGGTTTTAGATCGCAACCCGGTGAATTATTTCGCCGAAGTCGAGCAAGCCGCTTTCGGAACCGGCGTTCTGGTTGACGGACTCGATTTTTCCGATGACAAAATGCTGCAAGGTCGCACGTTTTCTTATTCTGACACGCAGCGTCACCGCGTCGGGACAAACTATTTACAATTGCCGATCAACGCGCCGAAAAAACGCGTGGCGACAAATCAGCGCGACGGGCAAATGGCATATCACGTTGACGGAGTCGAGGCGGGCGAAAATCCGCACGTCAATTACGAGCCGAGCGCCAAAGGCGGACTCGTCGAAACGCCGAAACCGGAAGGCGTCGTTGATCACCGACCGTTCGTTTCCGGTCACGTTTCGCGCCAGCCGATCAGCCGACCTTTAAATTTCAGACAGGCGGGCGAACGCTATCGCTCGTTTGAAGATTGGGAACGCGACGAATTGATCAGCAATCTCGTCAGCGCTCTGAGCCAATGCGACCGCGATATTCAAGACCGAATGGTTCACAACTTTACGCAAGCCGACGCCGATTACGGTCGCCGCGTCGCTGAAGGTCTGGGAATTCCGGTTGCCAGCCAAACCGTTGAGACCGCCGGAGCGGCTTAAAACGTTTTGACGAATCAGGGGCGGGCGCAAAGAAGACGCAGGCAATATGTTTGTGTCTTCTTTGCTTTTTTAGTTCAAATTAAATCTTGAAACGAGCAGAAAAAGAGAGTTAAGCTGTTTACAGATTGAAAAACTAATAATAAGTTTGACAAATTAAATTTTGAAAAGGAGAAAAGTTTCTAATGCTGCAAATTGGAGACAACGCTCCCGATTTTGAATTGCCGAGCCATTTGGAAAAGGATAAAAAGGTTCGGCTTTCGGATTTTCGGGGCAAACAAAACGTCGTGATCGCTTTTTACGTACTTGATTGGACATCGGTTTGAAAAGGCGAATTATCGTCCTTTGAAGCGGACAAAGAACGCTTTGCGGGATATGATGCCCAAGTTTTGGGCATTTCGATTGACAGTGTTCCGTGCCACGCGGCTTATGCTAAAAGTTTGGGCGAATTAAGTTACGATTTGCTCGCCGATTTTCATCCGAAAGGCGAGGTGGCAAAAATGTACGGAGTTTGGCTTGAGGAAAAGGGATTCAGCGGGCGCTCGATTTTTATCGTGGATAAAGCGGGCAAAATCGCTTACGTTAAAAATTACGAGATTTTAGAATCGCCGGACAACGAAGTTTTATTCGATGTGCTGAAAGAGATGTGAGAATAGGATAAAAATAGGAAATGGGGAACGGAGGAGTTTTGATTTTCTCTGTTCCTGTTTCCTATTTCCTGTTTTAAGAAGGCGTTAATATGAATGCGCGAAAAATCAATTAAATCTTTCGATTTAAAGTTTGCATCCTAATTTTGAATTTTTAAGTTATGTATAAAAAAATCGGAATATTGACGGGCGGCGGTGACGCGCCCGGTTTGAATGCGGTTATCAGGGCGGCGGTGAGAACTGCGATTCGTCAATTCGGGATGGAAGTCGTCGGAATCGAAGACGGTTTTGAAGGCTTGATCGGCGAATTGCAGATGCGGAATTTGAAGACAACCGATGTCGCCGGATTATTGCCGCGCGGCGGCACAATTTTAGGCACGCGCAACAGCGGACATTTTTGCTGCCACACGCCCACCGGCGAATTGTATTACCCGGAAGAGCCGATTAGTGAAGCGATTGAAAATATGAGACGGGTGGAAATCGAAGCCCTCGTCATACTCGGCGGCGAAGGAACGCTGGCGATTGCCGAACAGTTTCACCGTCGCGGCTTTCCGGTTATCGGCGTCCCGAAAACGATTGACAACGATCTGGCTTGCACCGAATTGACATTCGGTTTCCAAACCGCCTGCGACATCGCGACCGAAGCGCTCGACCGTTTACACACGACGGCGGAATCGCACGACCGCGTAATAATTTTGGAAGTGATGGGCAGAGACACCGGCTGGATCGCTTTGCATTCCGGTTTGGCGGGCAGCGCCGACGTGATTTTAATCCCGGAAATTCCGTTTGTAATGGATCGCGTGATTGAAAAAGTCAGAGCCAGAGAAGCCGGCGGCTCGCGTTTTACCAACATCGTCGTCGCCGAAGGCGCGAAGGAATTGGGCGGCGAAGCGAAATACGTTGATTCGGGCGGAACGGACAGAGCCAAACGTCTGGGCGGAATCGGCGAACACATCCGCGAGCGCGTCGAAGACGAAACCGGCAAAGAATCGCGCGTCGTCGTTTTGGGACACTTGCAGCGCGGCGGTACGCCGAACGCTTTTGACCGGATGCTGGCGACGAATTTCGGCGCGTGCGCGGTTCGCGCGCTGGCTGAAGGACAGCGCGGCGTAATGGTCGGGCTGCAATCGGCTTCGATTATCACCGTGCCGCTCGCCGAAGCCGTCACAAACATCAAATCAGTCTCAGCCGACGGACAATTGATCAGAACCGCGCGCGACGTTGGAATCTCGTTTGCAGCGCCCGATGAACCGCAATTTATGAGACAATGATTTTAGATTAGTAATAAGTAATAAGTAATAAGTAAGTATTTTTAGACTTATTACTTATTACTTATTACTTATTACCATTTTTAAAGAATGACTGAAGATATTAAGCAAAAATTGCAAGCCGAATTGAAAGCGCTTGATTACGAACTAACGGTATCGCTGCCGCGCGAAATCAAAAAAGCGGTGGAATACGGCGATTTGCGCGAAAACGCCGAATACAAAGCGGCGCTCGAACGACAGGAAGTTTTAACTTCGCGCACCCGGCAATTGAGAGAGCGTCTGCACGAAATCGAATCAATTGATTTATCGAAAATTCCGACAGATCGAGTCGCTTACGGCTCGATTGTCGAGCTTTACGACGCGGACAAAGACGAAATCGTGACTTATCGTCTTGTCACGCCGGAAGAAAGCGATCCGCCGAAAGGCTTTATTTCCTCGGCTTCACCGATTGGGCGCAGCTTGATGGGCAAAGAAGAAGGTGACGAAGTTCGCGTACAAACGCCAGCCGGAAGCCGGACGTTTGAGATTCAAAAACTCAAAACTTTGCACGAACAGAAATAGAGAAGAGGAGAAAAGAAGAAAAGGAGAAGAGGAACAATTACTTTGTTTAATTCCTCTTCTCCTTTTCTCCTTTTCTCCTTTTCTAATCCAAGCGCGGCACAATGTCGCCGTAATTTCCCTGAAAATAAAGAAGCGGTTTGCCTTCGCGGGTGACCGCTTTTTCGATTTCGCCGATAAAAATCGTGTGGTCGCCGCCTTCGTAAGATAAAACGAGACGACATTCAAGATTACACAGTGTGCCCGGTAAAATCGGAACGCCGTTTGTGGTTTCTTCAAACTCGATATTATCGAATTTATCGCGCAGCGGCGTGGCGAATTGACGCGAAAGAAATTCCTGTTCGTCGCTTAAAATATTGACGACAAAATACGGGCTTTCCGCAAAAGCGTAATGGCTGCCGGTAAATTTATCAATGCAAATCAAGACGAGCGGCGGTTGAAGCGAGACGGAGGTAAACGCGCTGACCGTTATTCCGTGCAGATTGCCTGAGCGGTCTTTGGCTGTCACGACGGTCACGCCGCTCGCCCAGTTTCTTAACGCTTCCCGAAATTCTTCGCCGCCAATCGCCATACGAACAGTTTCTCCAAAGCCGACGGTTTGTGCAACAGGAATAAATATTAAAAAGATTCGGCAAAGATGTCGCCGAAAATTCGGTTTTGGACTAATCGAACCGAAGCCGTGCGGACAAGCTCAAGCGCGGCGAGGAAAGCTAAAATCAATTCGCGTTTGCTTCGCGCGATTGAAAAAAACTCGGTTAAATTTAATCTCTTTTCGACAGAAAGGCGTTTTTTCAGATTTTCGAGCATTTCCGTAAGCGACATTTCTTCGCGCTCGATTTCCAGTTTGATTTCTTCTTTTTGACGGGCGAGAATCTTTTGAAAAGTCGAGATTAAATCGAAAACCGTCGCATTGATTTCCGCCGTTTGATTATCGGTTTCGGTTTTTCCGCGCTTGAAAACCGATTGCTCGACAGTTGATTTCGTCCAGAGCATCTGCGCGGCGGATTTGAATTTTTGGTGTTCGAGAAGACGCCGGACAAGCTCTTCGCGCGGATCAATCGCTTCTTCTTCCGCTTCATCGGCAAAGGGATCGCGCGGGAGCAGCATTTTCGTTTTCATTTCGATAAGCTGCGCCGCCATCACCAGAAAATCGCTCGCCATTGTAATGTCGAGGTGTTTCATCAATCGCAAATAACGCAGATATTCGTCCGTGATGCGGGCAATCGGAATGTCGTAAATGTTGACCTGCTCTTGTTTGACGAGATGCAGCAGCAAATCGAGCGGACCGGCAAACTCGCCGAGCCGGAGCTTTAATTCATCATTGCCGCGTTCGGCGACAATATGGGGCATCGTCGTTTGAAAATCGAAAGTTAATTGCTGGGTTTCCATTTAAAAAATAAACGGTTTGCAAATCAGGCTGCAACCATTTCGGGAGTTTCTATTGTCAGGTGAGCGATAATATCTTCTTCGGAAATATCTTCGGTTTGCTCCAAATAATAAGACAAACCTTTTGGCGTCGGAGCTTCCTCGCCGCTTTCTGCAATTCCTTCGAGATGAAATTCCAACGCTTCGCGCATATTTTCAAGCGTTTCTTCGACAGTTTTTCCCGTTGAAGCGCAGCCGGGAACATCCGGCGAAAACGCTGAATAATTATTGCCGCCTTTTTCAATTATCACGAGATAACTCTGTTTCATTGTCGAAATCTAAAGAATTTACTTGAGTCCGGCTTGTTTCAAAATGCTGTTTGCCGTTTTCGGATGCAAATCGTCGTTCGGATGCCCAGGAATTGTGACCGTCCCGCGTTTGGTTGAATGTTTATATTGCCGATGACTTCCTTTAACTCTATCGAGAAACCAGCCGTCGTTTTCAATCAGTTTAATGATTTCTCGAACTTTCATTTACATCAGAAGTAAATACAGAACGGCTATTTGCACCGGGTACATAATCGCTCTGATAAAGCCCATATACATCAGCAGCAGCAAAATCATAAAGCCGTATTGTTCGAGCATGTCCATTACGGGCTGCCAGCTTGGGGGCAAAAACGTCGAAAGAACTTTGCTGCCGTCGAGCGGCGGAAACGGCAAGAGATTGAAAATTGCCAGCGAGACGTTGAGGAACAACATCATATTGAGCAAAACTCCAATCGGACTTGGCGTTGCTCCAAGCTCGTTATTTATTGCGAGTACGTCGTAAATTGTAAGCGTTCCGGTCGCCATTAAAACTTTGGCGATGATGAAAGCGATAAGCGCAATTAGCAGATTCGCCAGAATTCCGGCGATTGACACCATTACGTTGGCGGTTTTGTAGTTTGTCCAGTTGCGCGGATTTACGGGCGTCGGTTTGCCCCAGCCAATTAGCGGAATCGAAGCCAGCGCGCCGCCCATTGCGCCTAAAATAAAGCCGATGACGGGAATCAAAAGCGTGCCAATCGGATCGGTGTGGGAGATCGGATTGAGCGTCACGCGACCGAGCATTCGCGCCGTGTCGTCGCCGTATCTGCTCGACATCCAGGCGTGCGCGGCTTCATGGGCTGAAATCGCCAGAAGCAGCGTCACCAGAAAAATTAACAGCCGACCGATCAGTTCAGCGCCGAAAGCATCCATTTTTATAAACCCTCAAAAGGCAAAGTAACACGCTCCAAATAAGGTGTCAAAAGACTTGTCTGCGTTGTCTTTTACGAGGTTTTATGCGATTCTGTCTCGGTCA
>DASVRD010000147.1:0-38101 GCA_036388775.1 Pyrinomonadaceae bacterium
CGCGTAACACGACATTAATGACCGGCTTGCTGAAAATAAAGATTCGGTAAGTGTTTGCGCGGAATAATACCGGCTCGGAAACATCCGTCACTAAATAAGGCGTTTCGCTGTACGAAGGTTTTAGTCCGTCGCCGACTGCAATGCCTAAAAATTCTTTCGGAATTACCGATTGGTTTGCTTTAGCCGTCATTTCGTCTCTAAAAAACACTCCCGAAAATTCAAGTTCCGAAAAATGGGCGCTTCCCTTTTTCCCGCGCGATTCGACCTCTAAGAGCGGATCGTTTGTGTTATCAAGCCGACGCCACACGATGACTTGATGCCCCGGCTCCCAGTTACCCAGGCGAATTAGCGTGAACGCGACTTCTCCGACGTGCTTTTTAAAATCCTCATCGGTCATTGTTATTTAAAAATTGATTAGCTTCGTTAAGAGCGTCGAACACGAAAAACTCGCATTCTTCCTGATTAATACCGCCCGGTTTCATCGGAATCGGCATTGTTCTCGTATCGACAAAACCGTTTGGGGCAATGGATTTGACCAGTAATTTGTCTTTCGTCGCTATGATCCGGGCAGCGATAATTTTGCCCTTCAGCAGACAGTCGCGCGCTTCGTAAGTTTTGAAAGTCGAATAAGCCATTTAAAATAAATCTCCCTGCTGTTTTTCGACCGTTTTGAACGCCGAATAAATGCGGTTGATGTCGCGCTTCCACAACCCGAACTCTTCGATTTCGCGAGCAAAGCCTTCAAAATCGTGTCCGCGAACTTTCGGTTTGGTTTGTTCGGCGTCAATGTGCAGCAGCTCGTGAAAGACGAGCGCCGTGATTTGCTGCCACTTCGGCAGCCACAGCCGGCAATGATCGGCAGCCGCCCAGATGACGAAATCGTAATTTGCAAATTCCGAATAATCCTCGTCTTCGACGATTTCCGGTTTGTCCGAAAAATATCGAGCCAAGCCCGACAGCTTGACGCATTTGCCGAGCGTCACGCGCCCGCCGCTCGCTCCGCCTTTTCGCTTCCACAGATAAGCGATCTTAAAACGGCTGAAAAACGGGAAGTCCGATTGATATTTATCGAACAATGAAACGGCAATCTGTTCGAGCTGAGGCGCAGGAATAAAGTCGCGCCCGACGCCTTTTTCATCAACGAATTCCGAATCGAGCGGCGGATTAAAGTCCTGTTCCCAAGCCCACGGCTCGAACGGCAGGTCTTCAAACTCCGCCGTTATCACGGGCATCTCGCGCGGTCGCAAAGCGATTGCCTGATGGTTGTTAAAATTTTCTGCTCCGTTCATAAATCACAATCTCCCTTCGTTTAAATAAAAATCGGCTCATACGCAAAGTTGCAGGAATCGCAGCGACGAATGACATAAACCGTTTCGCCGCCAGCATCCTGGTCATAGCGTTTCTCGCCGTGAACAAGCCCGTCAGTGCAATCCGGCTCAAGGCAAACCGTTGGGAAATTCTGATCTGTACGATCCAAACAAGCCGGACAAGCCGGGTTCCCGCGCTCGTGCGGCGTAATTTCATCTTTGAATTTAATGTCGCTCATATCTATCTGTTTTTCCGGTTTAAAACGGCGACTCTTTCAAGCCGCCGTTTTCAGAAGTAAGAATTAATTTTTAAACCCGGAAAATGTCACCCCCTTTCGTAAGCGAGTCCGAATTTTTAATCGGCTCGATTGAACGCAAGCGGGGAAAGATCATTAAAACCCGCTCGCGCTCAACCCAGACGACTCGGCGCACGAGTCCGGGAACTTAAATCGCTTTGCAGCCGCGCATATCGTGCAGAATCGCCTCGATCTGTTCTTCCGTTGCATCCGGCAATGTTTCAAGCGAAAGAGAGAATATCTGCAAATAAGCGGCTTCTTCCTCAGCATTTGCCGATAAGTTATTCAATCCCTTGCGAATCAAATCGAGCCGTTTGTTTTTGCGGAATCGTTCGGTCTTGGCGAGAGCGAGCTGCAATTGTCGCCCGGAGAGTTTTCCGGCATTGGCAACGGCGGTGTCCGCGGAAGTTTGTTTGACAAGACCCGCTTTGCCGAGTTCGGCGTAAATTGCGGCGATGTTTTCTCTGGCTGCCGTGTCTTCCGCCGGTGTGTATTCGCGGTCTTCGATTGAATCGTAGAGCGCTGCGTCTTCCGGGCTGGGTTGTTTCTGCTCGGTCACAACCGGCAAAGAGTTTTGAACGGGCTGCGCAAAGCCGAAGTTCTGCGGCTGCATGGCATTTCGCGGAATCGTTTCGAGTTCGGTTTCATCCAGCATTCCGAGACCCAAAATGGCGAGCGTAGCGCGGCGTTTGGCTTTTGTCTCCGCCTTCATCACGGCGTTGCAGAACGCCTCGCCTTTTAGGTTTTCAATCGAAACCGCGCCTTTCGATTGCTCCGTTCTCCCGGAAGGCAGACTGGCTTCCACAGTCACGACATAACAGCCGTTTAAATTTTCTTCTTTGACGATCCGGCGATTGACGTGGTTAATCCTGGCGAGCTGATCGGTCGCGCCGCGCGAAGCGTAGAGGATTTCCTTGCCGCTCAGTTTTAAAGGCGTAAACGGCTGCGTAAGCGGATCAAGTCCCAATCTCTCGCACAAAGAGCGGTAATACATCGCTTTGTCGTTTGGACTAAGACCCGAAATATCGCCGCGCAAAGCCAGCGATTCATAAACCGAAACGGGGACTGCAATTGCCGCGGAGTGCCCGTTGTTTGTAACTGCCAAAGCTGTTTCCGACATAAAATTCTATTCCTTTCCTGTTATTTGAAAATTTTGAAAAACTGAAAAATTAAAAAGACTGTGACCAGTGCCGATGCCAGACAAATCAGCCAGCCGACGATGCGGGGCAAACTGAAGCGGCACAAATTGCATTGCAGACCGAAAACGAAATTGCACCTCTCGCGCTCGCATTCTCTTTGCAGACCGCAATCCGGGCATTTATGAAAATGAGTAGGATCGGCTTCCATCACTAAATAAAACTGCTTCATCCTAGAAATCCTCTACAACATCACATTCGGGATTTGTACAAACGGCGAAGGCTCGGTATTCACTGGTATTTCTGCGTCCTTCATAAACCTGCGGAGAACCGCACTCGGAGCAGCCGGTTGAATCTTCCGTGACGACTTCAAAGTCAATCTGCAAAAAATGCGTGTCGTATTCGGCTCTGATTTCGTTTAATTCGTTTTTTGTTATTACAGGCATCGGAAGCACCTCCTAAAACTCCATGCCGCGCTGGCATTCCGGGCAGACGGCAAACGACCGGACCGAATCGCGATTGAACAAGCCGATGTAAATCAACCGGCAAAGACAATCAGCGCAAGTAAACCGAGCCACCGTTGTCGCCTCGGATTCGAGATGGCAGGTTGCATAGTTTTCTTCCGATTGAATGCGCTCGATTACCGACGTGCGGATAATCTGTCCCACGGTCAAAAAATTAATCGGAATCGAACCTTGAAAAATCGCCTGTGGATGCGGCGCGAAAACTTGATTGACCGGATTTGTTGTATTTGTTAGAGTTTTGTTCATCATAGTGGTTGTTTCGTCTTTTAATCGGGGTGGACAGGAGAAGTCGGTGCAGCTAACACCGGCTTCTTCGTTTATGGAATTACCTCCGGGAATTCCGCCGCATTTCGCATTTCGTCAAACGTGACGCATATTTCAGCCAATTCGGCGACGCAATCGCCTTCGAGCGCGCGCCCCAGCGCTGTTAAAACGCCCGCAATCGAAACAAAATCGAGCGCGCATTGCATACAATTCGCGCACTTGCAGTAAGCGTCTTTAACCGTTTCGGCGGTATTGAAATAATCTTTCGCCATCTTGTGAAACTGATCGGCGTTTGCTTCTCTCGCCGCCGCCGGGGACTCGACTCTTTTCTTAATCATTTAAACCACCGCCTTTTCTTTGGTTTTTGAAAGCTGCTCGAAGAGGTAACGAGCCGCTTTTTCTAGTTTCCAGCCCGACGCGGGCGAAATCAGCTCGAAGCCTTCCGAAACGTCTTCGCGATGCCGGTGAAAAACATCGCAGTACTCGGAAAACGTCCGAACGCGCCCGCCGCTCGATACTCTGCGAATAACAACAAAGTTTCCTAAGTTGCCGAAATTAAGCCGGAGCGCGGTTTCGATTTCTTCGAGCGTCATCAACTCGCCTGAATCGTTCAAAGCGGCTAATTTCCGTTTGATCTGCTCTTTTAAATTTTGTCTTTCGAGATAGCTGCTCATATCGGTTTTTTCGTGTTCGGGCGCTTCAGAAGTTTCGCGTGTCCCGCCGGTTTGTTCAGCCGCTCCGAGTGGCGGCGGTAAAGCCGCTCGACATCGGCGCGATAAAAACGGATCGGGTGTTTGAACGCCGGTTTGAGTTCGGAGAAAATTCCTTCGCGGCGTTTTACCAGGCGGACGGAATGAGTAAACATTTCGGCGACTTCCTCGGCGGTCATCGTTTTCGGTTTCTCTTCCGGCGGCGCGTTATAGCCGATTTGCGCTTTAATTTCCCGAAGCTCGGCGAGAACCAGATCAAGTTTTTCTTCCGTCGTCGTAGCCATAAAGTCAAAAAATCCTTAGTCCATCATCAAACAGCCTTTAGTCATTGCCGTTTTCCCTTTCGTGGAATCGCGCCCGATTTGGGCGTTTTTATTTGTTCGTTATCGGTTAAACCAAAGTCGGTTCGTTTTCGCCGGTTTTTTCTACCCGAAAAATGGGGTTGGTTTGTTTGATTTCAGCGATTTTCTCTTTCACCGCTTGGCGAATGATTTGCGAAGCCGGAATTTCCAGAGCTTCGGCGACTTCCCGCAAGTCGTCGGCGACTTGCGGCGAAACGCGGGTGTTAATGCGGGTTTCTTTAGTCATATTTCTGCTTTTCTGTGGGACATTCTTTACCGTTGTCATCCCAACAGAACCGAGATTAAACTTTTGTTATCCCATTGTCAAGCATTTTTTACACATTGGGTTGAAAATGGATTTTAGAAAATATATGAATGTTTGTGTGGGCAAGGAAACACGACTCAATATCCGAGTCAAACCAAATTTTAAAGACGATTTACAAGCCGTTGCGGATTATCACGGCTTAACGGTTTCATCCTATGTACATTCGGTTTTAGTGAAAGCAATTCGGGAAGAAAAGACGAAAGCACCGGAAGCGTTTGTAATTCACAGAGATGGAATTGAAGAAAAACCGTCAGCCCGAAAAGTGGGAGAAGCGGAAGATTTTGGAATAGTAGAGACGGCTCTCCCCTTCGGCGGAAAACTTGATGATGAACAGGCGGAAAAGCCGAAACGAACCAAAAAGGCAAGTTGATGTTTTAATCAGCCTTTTGCGATATGAAACTCACTAAATATCCAAACGAAGAAATCGTACAATTATTTTTGCCGTTTCGCGGTCAGGTCGGAGCCGGAACTGTCGTTCCCTTCACCGGCGGCGGAATGCTCAAACTTAAAATTCCCTCCAAATACAAAAAGCCATTTTATTCAATCTATCAAGCCTGCGGCGATTCTTTTGTCAATGAAGGAATTATGGACGGCGACTGGCTGATTTGCCGAGAAAAGTTCGAGAAATCGGAAGTCACGAAAAAACGTCTCGTCATCGTCAAAATTCCGAGCGAAGATTTAACACTCAAACGAATAACGCTGATCGGCAACGGAACAGTTAAACTCGAATCCGCCAACCGCAAATACAAACCGCTCTTTTTTCCGAAAGAATTAATCCAGATCATTGCTCTGGTTGATGTCTCCTACCGCGAATACGAAACAGAATAAATCACACCTGAAAGGAAGTTCCCCACTGTGCCTAAATGTACTCACTGTCAAAAAGAAGTAAACGCAATTGCCAGCTTATTTAATTTCAATAAGCAAACCGGACGCTGTAAAAAGTGCGACACCGAAATAAATAAAAAACTCTCAAATTTTCGTCAGAAATTCTTAGAAATCAGCAGTTCTGGCATTCTCAATCAATTCAGCTTGAATGTGTTATATGAATCAGCGCAACAGAACGATTTAATTTGGTCAGACGCCTTGGGGTTTGTAAGAGGCGACGCACTTAATCTGATGGAGCGTGCCCTAACAATGGCAGCCGCCGATGGGATAATCACCGACGACGAAATAAAATACATAGAATACCTACGCAAATCACTGCATTTACCGGCGGATTTAGCTCGCCCGATCAATGATCGAATGCAATACCTGAAACACGTCTCCGATGTTCGCCAAGGTAAACTTCCGACGATCCGACCGAACGTTCACCTGGAAACGGATGAAGTTTGCCATCTGGAAACGGAAGCTGCTTACCAAAAAGTAAACACGCGGTCAATTAATTACGTTTATGGAAGGCTTTTAGCCACAAATAAAAAACTGCATTTTTTATCTCCAAACGGCGGATGGGAGATTAATTGGAACAAAGTAATGCGCGTTGAGCGAGATTCTCGAAGCATATATCTGGAGCTTTCAGTAAAAAAAGGAAACGGGAATTATTTGGTTTCAGATCCGTTATTGACTGAAGCGACAATAGATGCAGTTACCCGAATCTCGAAAAGGCATCTTGTCAACGGCTCAGATAGCGGCAGCCGCCACATTCCACAGAATGTAAAAACCGCAGTTTGGCAGCGGGACCAAGGAAAGTGCATTCAGTGTAAAGACAATTCTTATCTCGAATTTGACCATATCATCCCATTCAGTAAAGGTGGAGCCAGTACTTTTAATAATATTCAACTGCTTTGTCGTCGCTGCAATTTAAGTAAAAGCGACCGTATCTGAAATTTAGAAAGGAAAACCTCGAAATGTCATCCCTGAAATGTCCAAACTGCAATTTCTCAAACTTCGCTAAAGATGAGCTTTGTAAGCGGTGCAAGTCTCCGCTCGCTCCCTATAAATTTCAAAATGCTGCTACGGTAGCCGTTAAAGAAGCCCCAAACGTTGTTTCGCCGCGTAGGAGGCAATCAAACGATTGCCCATCGTGCAGTTCAGAAAATACACAATCATTCCAAATGGTCTGGCAATCCGGAACATCTTTCGGGCGCGTTGGGGGAAACGCAGTCAGTGTTGGAATGGACGGTTCAATTGGTGTAGCCGGTTTTGGCGGGAATACAAAAAACCAATCAGTGCTCGCAAGTCGGCTTCAGCCCCCTACACAGCCTGATGCATCAGGCTCGACGCTGGTTTTTGGTTCTTTTAGCTTGATCGTCTGGCTCGTGCTGACAATCGCTTCGGCGTATGTTTTCGGTATGGAGTCAACTCTGTCAGTGGTAATTGGACAGATCGTCTTGATCGCTTTTAGTGTCGGGATGTTCATCTTTTTGACGAAATATTCAGCGGCTGATTTCAAGGGGAAAATGACAATTTATCAAAAAGAAGCCGAACTATGGGCAAAAAGCTGGATTTGTCACCGATGCGGAAATACGTGGTTTAAAAAATAGAAAAGTACCAATTATGAATTAAGAATTGTTATTGGTTCAAAATCGTGAAAGTCTGGAAAGATAAAGATAAATCGGGCAAAGCCGTCTGGCGCGGCGATGCGACAATCGGAGGCAGAAGACTGCGCCCCGTCGCGGCAACAAAAAAAGAGATCGAAGACATCTTCGCCGCTCAAAAGGTTGCGGCTCGCGCCGCCAAATACAACCTTTCAACGGAAGATTTTTCTGACAATCTCATCACGGTCGCCGAGCTTATCAGCAGCCACAAGAGAAGCTTTTCCGCGTCGAAACATCATCAAGCGCAGAAAAAGATTCTCGACGATTTTCTGCAAAGCCTTCCCTCGCCGGATATGGCGGTGACGGATTTAAGCGAAAGTCACATCGCCTCATTCGTCGCTAATCAAAGACGCCGCGGTCTCAAAAACACTTCCGTTAATTTCAAGATTTCGGCTGTTGTCAATTGCCTCAGCAGCGCTCCGGATTACTTTATCGAATTAAAAGACTATCGCCCGCCGCGCGCGAAATGGCTTTCCATACCGCGCCGCGGGCGCGAGCGCGTGATGAGCAAAAAAGAATACGAAACTTTGCTCGCTCACTTGCGCGCCGAGCGCTTACCCCGCGAACAGTATTTTGCAGTACAGACCAGGCACGAAGTCGCCGATATGCTTGAAATCGCATGGAACACGGCGATGCGTTGGAAGGAAATCCGGACGCTCGAAAAAGGACAAATTGATTTTCGCGATAACCTGCTCAGGCTCACGGAAACGAAAACCGGAATTCCTCGCGCGGTCCCGATGAACAAACGGGTTCGCGCTCTTCTCGATGAGCGGGTAAAACGGATCGAAAAAATGAATTGCAGATACGTCTTCCCTAATCCAGAAGGAACGGCGCCGCGCTCGACTTATCACCCGACATTTCGCCGCGCCGCGCGCCTTGCCGGACTCGATTACGGAGCGGTAAAAAACGGTTTCACGCCGCACGCGACGCGCCACACGGCAACGAGCGAGATGCTGCGCCGGACCGGAGACTTCGGCGCCGTTCGCGACATTGCCGGGCATAGTGATAAGACCATGACTTTGCGATATACTCATAGTCATGAGGAAAATAGGCGCCGGGCAGTGGAATCGCTTGAATCTAATGATGAATCGAGTGAGGCTTTTCGCGCCGGAGCTTGACAAAAACTCGACAGCAATTTATTGGCGTATTTTATAAGTTGTTTGTTTTTCCTAATATAGAGAGAGCTATTTAAATATGTCACACAATCTTTTTAACACCCTGAAAACGTTCCAAACGGGAACGGGCGGCGAGGGGCAATTTTATTCGCTGCCGCAATTGGAAACGGAAGGCATTTCCAATGTTTCGCGTCTTCCGATTTCAGTTCGGATTGTTCTCGAATCGGTTTTACGCAATTTTGACGGCAAGAAAATTCAAGAACAGGATGTTCGCAACATTGCTGCTTGGACTGCAAACGAGGAACGCACAAAGGAAGTGCCATTTGTCGTTGCGCGCGTGCTTTTACAGGATTTTACGGGCGTTCCGTTACTGGTTGATCTGGCTGCAATGCGCTCGGCGGTGGCGCGGATGGGCAAAAATGCCGACGTGATCGAACCGCTCGTTCCGGTTGATCTGGTGATTGACCACTCGGTTCAGGTTGATTACGCCGAAACGCCCGACGCATTCCGGCGCAATATGGAAATAGAATTCGAGCGCAACGCTCAGCGTTATACCTTTTTAAAATGGGGAACGCAGGCATTTAACGGTTTTACAGTCGTGCCGCCGGGAATAGGCATTTGCCATCAGGTCAATCTCGAATTTCTCGCCAAAGGCGTTTTCGAGCGCGAAGGAGTTTATTTCCCCGACAGCCTGGTCGGAACCGATTCGCACACGACGATGGTCAATGGTCTGGGCGTTGTCGGCTGGGGTGTCGGCGGAATCGAAGCCGAAGCCGGAATGCTCGGTCAGCCGGTTTATTTCTTAACGCCCGACGTGATCGGAGTTAATCTGACCGGCAGACTAAACGAAGGCGTCACGGCGACCGATCTCGTTTTGCGGATTACGGAAATGCTCCGCAAA
Organism: Pyrinomonadaceae bacterium; assembly: GCA_036388775.1. Taxonomy (GTDB): domain Bacteria; phylum Acidobacteriota; class Blastocatellia; order Pyrinomonadales; family Pyrinomonadaceae; genus JALZCH01. Next base: position 9,454 of record DASVRD010000147.1, read on the forward strand.
TACAAAGTCGTCGGCAAGTTCGTCGAGTTTCACGGCGACGGCGCGGCTTCGCTTGCCGTCACAGACCGCGCGACAATCAGCAATATGTCGCCCGAATACGGCGCGACGATGGGTTATTTCCCGGTTGACGAACGCACCCTCGAATATTACGCCGCGACCGGCAGACAGGAAGAACACATCGAAACGATTCGCAATTATTTTACCGCGCAGGGAATGTTCGGAATTCCGCGCGCCGGCGAAGTTGATTACACGGCGGTTCTCGATTTGGATTTATCAACGGTCGAGCCTTCGGTTGCCGGACCGCGCCGCCCGCAAGACCGCATCGAATTGTCGAGCTTGAAAGACAGGTTTTGCGAGCTGCTGACGACGCCAGCCGCCGACGGCGGTTATGAAAAAGACAAAAAAGAGCTTGACCGCCGCGTGACGGCGACAATCGGCGCGGGCAGCGGCATTCACGTGACCGAAGAAGGTCTTCACCAAACGACCGGCGGCGGCTCGCAAATCTCGATTCCGCATGAGGTTATGCTTATGACGAGCGAGGCGAATACAAATCCTTTGACCGAAATCGAGATGATGAACAATCGTCCGACGCCGGACAGAGTCGAAGGCGCGACGCAGCGAATTGACACGCCGACGCACGTTTCACTCGGTCACGGCGATGTTTTGATTGCCGCCATCACGAGCTGCACGAACACCTCGAATCCGGGCGTGATGCTCGCCGCCGGAATCGTCGCGAAAAAGGCTGTGGAAAAAGGTATGAAAATTTTGCCGCAAGTCAAAACTTCTCTTTCGCCCGGTTCTCGCGTTGTGACCGAATATCTCAATAAAACAAATTTGCAGCCGTATCTCGATAAAATCGGTTTTAATCTGACCGGCTACGGCTGTATGACCTGCATCGGAAATTCCGGTCCGCTCGATTTCGGTTTGGAAGACCAGATTGCGGAACACGACATCGTAGCGGCTTCGGTTTTGTCGGGCAACCGCAATTTTGAAGCTCGCGTTCATCAAAACATCAAGGCGAATTTCCTGATGTCGCCGCCGCTCGTCGTCGCTTTTGCGCTCGCCGGGACGGTCAACATTGATTTGTCGAAAGATCCGCTCGGCAAAGACCGCGACGGCAACGACGTTTATCTCAAAGACATCTGGGCGACGACCGAAGAAGTCGAAGAATTGTTGAAACAAGCCTTCGACCCGGAAACGTATCGCCGTCTTTACGGCTCGTTCGCCGATCAAAACCCGATGTGGAACGAAATTCCGTCGAGCGCCGGCAAAGTTTATGAATGGGACAGAGAATCAACTTACATTCAGGAACCGCCGTATTTCGAGAAATTCTCAAACGAAAAACGCCGCTTTTCAAATATCATAGGCGCTCGCCCGCTCGCCATTTTCGGCGATTCGGTGACGACCGATCACATTTCGCCCGCAGGCGCGATCAAGCCTTCGTCGCCCGCAGGACTTTATTTGCAGGTCAAAGGCGTTCCCCCGATTAATTTCAATTCCTACGGCTCGCGCCGCGGAAATCACGAAGTAATGGTGCGCGGAACGTTTGCCAACGTGCGAATTAAAAACTGGATGGTCGCGCCCATCGAAGGCGGCATCACGCGCTATGAACCGGACGGCGAACAAATGGCGATTTACGACGCCGCGATGCGCTATCAAAAGGACAACGTGCCGCTCATCATCATCGCCGGACACGAGTACGGCACAGGCTCGTCGCGCGATTGGGCGGCGAAAGGCACAAAGCTGTTGGGCGTCCGCGCCGTCGTCGCGCAATCGTTCGAGCGCATTCACCGTTCGAATCTAGTCGGAATGGGCGTGCTGCCGATGCAGTTTGACGAAGGCATCAACGCGCATACTCTCCGTCTGATCGGAGACGAAACGTTTTCCATCGTCGGACTCGACCGGGACATTGCGCCGCGCCAGCGCGTCAAGATGAAAATCACCCGCGCCGACGAAACAACCGAAGAGGTGCCATTGATTTTGCGGATTGACACCCCGATTGAAGTCGAATACTACCAACACGGCGGCATTCTGCCTTACGTTTTGCGACAATTGGTGAGTTTTTCAACCGATTCACCGGCAACGGCTTAATGAGCCGGGAAAAATGTTTCCATCAATAAATAAAAGAGCAAGAATAGAACCGTGCGACTAACGATGGGGCATATAGTGGGTAAATCAAAAGGCGGCGACGATACTCCAAATAATCTTCGAGCAGTTTGCACAAATTGCAACGAGGGATTACAAAATACCGCTTTGCCAAAGCCAGACCAAATTCATTTGCTTGCTCAAATTCGACGGGCGACGATTAAAGACCAAGAGGCGGTGTTGAGTTGGTTACTTCAGAAGTTTAATTTGGAAAGCAAGAAAAAAAGTTAAAAACAAAATTGAATGTTAGTTAAGAAATAGCAGGATTGGGGCGAATAGTTGATTGATTTGCATATCAACTATGAAACCGTCAAGCCGTTTTCGCTCTAACGTATCGAAACGGACGCTTCGCGAAGAAAAAAGCCAAAACCAAAAGTTTATTCGACGAGATTGTTGAAACCGTACACTGACTCCATAACCGCTCTAACCAAAACCAAAGCCGCCGCCAGCCGCTGGTTTTATCTCCCGAAGAATTTCGGATCCATCAAATACCAGTTATATAATCCGACCAATAATCCGATTCCGAATACCAGGAGGACAATGATTTTATCTTTCGTTGTTTCGGGCTTTCCCATTTTACGGGGAAACAACAACAGAAAAATCCCGCCTACCAATCCGACAGGAGCGAATGCGGCAAGTTTCGTTGAGTAGCTGCCCTCTGCGTTTAACTGATACCAGTTGTAATAAGTTAAGCAGCTAAAAAGCAGAATAAGCGCTAATGCGAAAAGGCGAGCATTTAAATGACGCATAAATCTTATCTACGCTCCAGGTAATCTATTAAAGCCATAACGCGACGGATTCTACCGGAAAAAAGCAAGGAGCGTCAATTGAGATGACTAAATCAAAGTAACAGATTGCGCCTCGCGCCCGATAATTTGTTGGAAATGAAAACTAAGAAGTATTTTGTCATATTGCTCCTAGCTTCGCTGATAAAAAAAAGAAGCAAAACAGTTGAATTGCCACGGTGGCAGGCTTCTAAATGGGTATGAAGATGACTGTTTCCACCGTCGCGTCCAGTGATTTGTTCGCCCACAAGTTCAGGTCAACGAAGCTGCTTGAAATACACAATTTCCGGGTCGCCTTCGTCCAAATTATGAATTACTCCGCTCAAAACATAATCCAGTTTTGCCAGTAGCGATTGCATCGGCAAATTAGAAAGGTTTGTCGAAGTGAACAATTTGGGCGTTTGGCAAAGCGACTCCAGATGTCGCAGCAATGCAGCGCCGGCACCGCTCCGGCGGTAGTCGGAATGGATGTAAAGCAGATCAATACAACCGACATAATAAAAAGTGTAATTTAAGACGCCGTAACCGATAACTTTTTCGTCTATAACAGCAATAAAGCAATTCCCTGAAAAGACTTCCCGACGAATAAACTCCCGACGTTCATTTTCCTGTTGTGCGATAAGGTCAAATGAGCAAAGAGCTTGAATGTCATTTTCCACGGCTGGGCGAATAGAAATCATAGTTCACTCAAAACTCAAAATAATCCTCATATCTGCAAAAAAAGAAGCGGGCTGGCGCGGAAATGATCAGTAAAGAACTTGATTAAGTTTTCAGTAATTAAGAGACTTGCGCGAGCTATTATACTTTTAAAAAGAGAATCTACAAATGATTTATGGAAGAAACCGAACTTTGAACTATCCAAAGACTTTAAACTATACCGCTACACCGTTAAGATATTTTGATACGATTCAGAAAACTGTCGGGCAAGCTTAAAATGCTCGCCTTTTTTGTTTCGCAATTGACTTACACTCTTTTTGTCATTTTCGTATAATTGCTTGTGTGTATGTCGTTTTTTTAAAGCTCACATTTTAAAACGGAAGGAACATTGAAAAATGAGAAAATTCTTAATTTCCTCATTCGCAGTTATCCTCACCTGCGGATTGGGGTTTGGGCAGGAAAACAGTGCGGCGAAAGTCGGAAACCCGCCACCTGTTGCGCAAATCAATTACTCCGAATCAACGCCCTATCAGCCGTTTAAGTTTGAACAACCTGAAGTTAAAAACAAAAAGAAAAGTAAATCGAATAAAAACTCGGATAATAATCAACAGTCCGCCGCGAGCGGTTCGCTATCGAATGTCGAAAGCGGCGGCATCGCGCCCGCTGGCGAAAAGGCGTTTAAAATTTCTGTTTCCGTTTTTAATCGAAATGGAAATCCGGTCGCGAATTTAACAAAATCGGATTTTAAAGTTTTCATCAATGACCGAGAACAGGAAATCTCGGATTTTGAAATCGCAACCAGCGAGCCGCTCAATGTTTTTTTGATTCTTGACGTTAGCCCCTCAACGTCAAACAGCATTGAAGATATAAAACGTTTTGCAACCGAGTTGACGGCGGTGCTGAAACCGGAAGATAAAATTCAAATCATCAGGTTCGACTATAACGTCAAAATTCTATGTGAGTTAACGAATGACCGTAATTTGATTGAGAAAGCAATCAAAAAGCTTGATTGGGGAGATGGAACTTCACTTTATGATGCAATCCACATCGTTTTGCAGAAAAGCGTCAATTCGAATGGCGGACGCAAAGCAGTCGTACTTTTGTCCGACGGCGTTGATACCACTTCGCATAAACAAAGCTATGAAACATCTCTAATTGCGGCGGAGAAATCCGATGCCTTGTTTTTCACCTTTTTTCTCGATACTTATCAAGATAGCGGGAAAATCAAAATTTCACCCGGCGGGTTTCCTTTTCCGTTGCCCGGCGGAATCGCTCAGCGCCCGCGAGGAATGGATAAAAGGGATTACGAAATCGGTAAACAATATATGGTCGATCTTTCCTGGCTTTCCGGTGGAAAGGCTTTTGAAATAATGAAAATTTCTGAGTTGAAAAAAGCTGATTTTGTAAATATTCCAACGGTTATAAAACCTCAATATACAATCGGGATAAACTTACCGAATACGGCAAACACCGAACGGCGACAAGTTAAAGTTCGCGTGAATCGTCCTAATTTAAAAATTGAAGCGCGCGGTAGTTTGATTGTCGGCGACGATAAGTAATTTAAAGATGTCGGTAATTCATCATTGGTGTAAATGTTAAGTTTCAGAAGTCAGATTTCTCCGCTCCTTAAACTCTTTCCTGCTGTCGTAATATGACCGGTTTTGCAGATTCTCAAATTTCGCTTACATTCTTAATAGAGGAAATTAAAATGAATTCAACAGCAGCAACTCCTAAATTACAACCGATTCCGATTGAACAGTTCACTTTGGATAATGGTTTGCGCGTCGTGATGAGCAAAGACGATTCGATTCCGGTCGTCTCGGTCGCCGTTTATTACGATGTCGGCTCGCGCAACGAGAAACAAGGTCGGACGGGTTTCGCGCACCTGTTCGAGCATATGATGTTTCAAGGCTCGGAAAACGTGCCTAAAGCCGGGCATTTTCAGTTTATCGAGAAAAACGGCGGGACGATGAACGGTACGACTTCGACCGAGCGGACGAATTACTTTGAAACGCTTCCGGCTAGTCAATTGCCGCTCGCGCTCTGGCTCGAATCCGACCGGATGCGCTCGCTCAAAGTGACTCACGAAAATCTAGACAATCAGCGCGAAGCCGTCAAGGAAGAAAAACGTCTGCGCTATGACAATCAGCCTTACGGTCAGGTTTTTGTGACGATTTCCGAGATGATTTACAAAAACTTTGCCAACGCGCATTCAACCATCGGTTCGATGGACGATCTGGACGACGCGACGGTTGACGATGTGACCGAGTTTTTCCGAATTTACTACGCGCCGAACAATGCAGTCTTGACGATTGTCGGTTCGTTCGAGCCGGACGAAGCGCGCTCTCTCGTGGAAAAATATTTCGGCTCGATTCCGGCGCAGCCGAAGCCCGCACAGATTGATGTCAACGAACCTGAGGAAGTCGCAGTGCGGCAGAAAACGCTCGAAGACGCCCACGCGCCGTTTCCGGCGTTTCTGATTGGCTACAAAGCGCCGCCGCGCAAATCCGATGAATTTGCCGCGCTTGAGCTTGCCGGAAAATTGCTCTATGACGGCGAATCTTCGCGTCTTTATCAAAAGCTCGTCAAAGGCGACGAATCAATCGTCCAGCTTTTCGGTTTCACGGACGAGCGGCGCGGACCTTCTTCGGTTTTAATCGGCGCGATTCCGAAACCCGGACATGACGTAAAGCAAATCCGCCAGGTAATGTTCGACGAAATCAAGCAAATGGCGACTGCCGGACCGAGTGCGGAAGAAATGGAAAAGCTCCGCAACTGTTTGATCAACGACGAAGTGCGCGGACGCCAAAGCTCGATGTACCGCGCGCAGCGTCTCGCGGAAGCCGCTCTTTACGATGATGATCCGAATCTCATCAACACAGAGCTTGAACGAATGCTCAAAATCACGCCCGAACAAATCAAATCGGCGGTCGCTAAATACCTGAACACCGAAAACCGCGCCGAATTGGATGTCGTTCCGGCACAGGAGAAATCCGACGAGGAATAAAACTCGCTTCCTCCGTTACAAAAACAATAAGATGAATCAACAAACAGAAGATTTTCGCAAAAGCGCGCCCGCGCCTCTCGCGCCGCGCTCGATAAATTTACCAAATCCGTCGGAAACCGTTTTGCCGAACGGTTTGAAAGTGGTCGTTGTCGAAGACAAACGGCTTCCGATTACAAGTTTCCGGCTCTCTTTTCGCTCCGGCACGTCGAACGACCCCGCCGAATTGCACGGTTTGACGGCAATGACGGCTTCGCAGCTTAACGAAGGAACGACGACTCGCACGAGCTTGCAAATCGCCGAAGAAGTCGAGCGCATCGGCGCCAGCTTGAACGCCGCGCCGTCGGCTGATTTCACGACCGTTTCCGCTTCGGCTCTTTCCAATTACGCGCCGGAGATTCTGCGGCTGATGGCGGATGTGGTTTTAAATCCGTCGTTTCCCGAAAACGAGCTTACGCTCGCCAAACAAAACACTTTGCAAAATCTGCAATATCAACGCTCGCAGCCGGATTTTCTGTCGAACGAGAAAGTATCGCAAGTAATTTTCGGACAACACCCGTACAGCCGCGTCGCGCCGACGCCCGAATCAATCAACTCGATGACGCGCGAGCGGCTTATCGCTTGTCACCGGCAGATGTTTGTTCCGAACAACGCTGTGCTGATAATTGTCGGCGATGTTGACCAAGCCGTGATGATGCGGGAAGTCGAAACGCTTTTCGGCAAATGGCAGCAAGGCGAAACCGCAAATCCCGGCTTTCCGTCTCCGCCCGCGCGCGATGAGCGCAGCATTTACGTCGTTGACCGTCCCGGTTCGGCGCAGTCGAATATCGCTCTGGCAAACATCGCTCTGGCGCGCACGAGTCCCGATTATTTTCCGGTTTTATTGATGAATCAGATTTTAGGCGGCGGCGCTTCGTCGCGTTTGTTTATGAATCTGCGCGAAGAGAAAGGCTATACTTACGGCGCTTATTCGTCGTTCGATATGCGGAAAACGGCGGGCGCGTTTGAAGCGAGCGCGGAAGTTCGCACGGATGTGACGGGCGCGTCGCTCAAAGAGTTTTTCAACGAGCTTGACCGCATTCGCACTGAAGAAGTCCCCGCACAGGAGATGCAAGACGCAAAGAATTATCTGACGGGCGTTTTCCCGATTCGGCTCGAAACGCAGGAAGGCTTGACCGGACAGATTCTGGCGACGCAGTTGTATGATTTGCCGACCGATTATCTGGCAACTTACCGCGAAAATATCAATGCCGTAACCGCATCGGACATTCAGCGCGTTGCGCAAAAATACATTACGCCCGACCGGCTCGCAATCGTCATCGTCGGCGATGCTGCGGCAATCAGCGAGCAAATCAAACCCTTCGCCGAGAAAATCGAATATTTCGAGGCTTCGGGGAAATCAAAGGAGCTTAATAAAACTATGAACAATTCCGCAGAAACCACGACGGCTGACGGAACCTGGAATCTTTCCGTTTCAACTCCGCAAGGCGATTTGCCGATTTCGGTCACTTTAACGACCGACGGCAGCAATCTGGGCGGCACAATCAACTCTCCCTTGTTTGGTAACGCCGACATCACGGGCGGTTCGGTTAACGGCAATAAAGTCAGCGCTGTCAGCGCCGTTAGCTTTCAAGGTCAATCAATCGAAGTCGAAATCAACGGCACAATCGAAGGCGATTCGATGAGAGGCAGCGTTGCGGTTTCCATTCCGGGCATTCCCGAATTATCTTTTACCGGAACAAAAGCCTATTAATAACGATTGAAGCCAAACGGTTTTTGTTGTATTTTAATTTGTGCTTTGGGTCGTTAGCTCAGTTGGTAGAGCAGTTGACTCTTGTTATTTGAAACGGGAGCCTTTGTTGGAAACAACAAAGTGAATAATGCGGCTGTATGCTGGAACACCCTGAGAGCTTCAAGTACGTTTTTTGAGCGTGACAATCTTGAAGATTGGGCAATCAGCAGGCAACTCTTGAAATTAGTTTTAGTTTCAAGAAAGCCCTCAGAGACTGTACGCCGCACGCCCAAACAGTTTCGGCTGTGGGCGATGAGACAGTCCAGACTACAACGCCGGTTTAACAAACGGCGGCTGGTGAAAGCCAGTGTGGTAGGTAATCAACGGGTCACTGGTTCGAGCCCAGTACGACCCACCAAAGTTTTCAATAACTTACGGTAAGTAGTAAGTAAATCTAAAGGTGCAGTGTAGCGAAAAATGTAGCGACTACCTGCACTTTTTAATTTTTATGCTTGTATTGCCAATCGAACGCCTTCCATTTTCTTAATTGCATCAAATTGATGTTTTTCGGTTGGATGGGCATAGCGAGTAACCATTTGATTATTTGTATGTCCTAATAATGCTTTGAGCGTAACCAGGTCGCCTCCCGATTCTACAAATCGAGTGGCAAATGTATGTCTCAGGTCATAAATTCTGAACCATTCAATTCCGCTTCGATTAATTGCGCCTTTATGAGCAGTCTTGAGCGTTGTAATGGGCTTTCCAGTGCTTTCTATTAAAAATAGGTTTCCCCATCGGTTTGAGCGATTCGCCTTTCTAATACTTCATACGCCCTGGTGATTTAGTTTTCAGTTTTGCGCTTATCGGACGAAAGCATTAGGAATTGGCTTATCCGTTGTGATGCCGAATTGCTCACCATAAAAAGAATTGTTTGAGCTGTTCAAGCGGTACCAGATACCTGTCCGGAAAACGGCAATATCAGCCTTGCCGTCACCGTCATAATCTGCTGGAACGGGAAGGTCGCCATTCAAACCAAACTGAACGCCGGTAAACTGCCGATTTTGTGCGGAGTTCAAGCGATACCAGGTTCCGTTTGAAGGACGAAAGACTGAAACATCTGTTTTTCCGTCTCCGTCATAATCTGCCGGTGTTGCAGTGTCGGTTGAAAATCCAAATTGGAGACCTTCAAACTGATTCGTTGAACTGTTGACCCAATACCAAGCCAGAGTTCCATTTGTTGATCTGGTGACTGCTAAATCCGCTTTACCATCTCCATCGAAGTCTCCAATTAGCGGTTTATCTCCATTTATCCCAAACTGAGCAGCAAAGAATTGATTGTTTTGTGAAGAGTTCAACCGATACCACGTCCCGTTTGTCGGACGAAACACAGAAATGTCAGCTTTGCCGTCTCCGTCGAAATCCGCTGGAACAGGGATGTCCCCATTTTGACCGAACTGTATGGCGTTAAACTGATTATTTGAACTGTTAATCCAATACCAATTACCGTCTCTGAAAACAGAGACATCAGTTTTGCCATCTCCATCAAAATCCGCCGGAGCCGGAATGTCAGTAGCAAATCCCCAATTTACACCTGTAAATCCTAATTGCGAACGGTTAATGTACCAAGAGCCGTTGCGGAAAACAGAAACGTCTGCTTTACTGTCGCCGTCAAAATCAAACGGCGTGGAGCGAACGAGAAAAGTGTGTTCATAAGTTTTCGTCTCATAAACCACGCGGAACTTCCATACGCCAGTCAAAGCATTTACCGGCAAATTGTGGGTAAAAGACAAAGAAATCCCCGTAAAAGTATTCGGACTGACATGCGTCCAGCTTTGATAAACCGTGCCGTCAGGTTGAATCAAGGAAAATTGGCTTACCTGTCCTGCAACCAGGTCGCGGTAAGAGGCGGCGACGATAACTTGATTGCCGGGGGCGAAAACATTTTTTTCGTTAGTAATTGTGGGATTTGGGCAGGGCTGACTGACCGGTAGGGCGGAATGCGTCATCAGTTTGTTAATGGACGAGTCGCGGTAAGCCGGCTGAACAAGCCAATAGCTGAAGCTGTTCATCAAGTTACAAGGTCCCTGATACGGGTCTTGTAATTGATTGTCGGCGTTATAAACTTCAAAATGCAGATGAGGTACGGTCGAGGGTCCTGAACTGCCGATAACACCTAAAAACTCACCTTGCGTGACCATTTCCCCGACGGCTTTCGTGGTCAATGAATTGAGCTTCAAATGTCCGTACCAGGAAACCGTGCCGTCTGAGTGGAGCAGAACAACGATGTTCCAATTAGGATTACTAAAGTCACAATTGCGGTCGAAATTGCCGTCCGCTTTGAAGATAATCTGACCGGCGGCGGCGGCAATCGCAACTGTCTCGTTGTTGTCCATCTTGTTCCACGCAAACGGATAATTAATAATATCAATGCCCTTATGGTTGTAACCGCTCGCGAGGTCATAGGTTCGTGTTCCGCAGTTGTAATCTCGTAACTGGTTTGGAAAGGCTGGATTATGGTCAACGAAGTTGCCCATGACATGAAAGCCAAAATCTTGTTCTCCCGCTCCATTACTACGCGCCGGAAAAATAAATTGCGGCGGGGCACTCAAATCAATTGCAGCGATTTTGCCTTCGCTGCGAAGTTTGTTGATGCTGGATTGCAGTTGTTCTTGAAACTCAGCACGTCTTTCATCAGTTAAGCAAACGCTGTCTTGAATCTTATACTCAACACCAAAAGCATCGGAAGCGGTTTCAGGCGTAGCTGATGACTGGGCTTTCACCAATTTTGGAGAAGCTGCAAAAAGCAGCACGGCAACGGTGACACTCAACAACAAACAACCCACAGCTAGAAGCAAAAATTTTCCTCTGAACATAGTGAACATAGCTTTATAATGTCTCTTAAGAGAATACTGTTAATAGTTGTCGTTACTTCTGACAACATGGTTTTAAGGAAGGCTCTGTCTATTTGAACAGAACCTTGCGGAAACTAAAAAATTTCTACGGCAGTCGTTTCATCTTCCGGTTCTTCAACTTATAAATCGCCCGCTGCGCCAAAATGCACAGCGCGAGCTTGACCGTTTGAGCTTTGATAGATATACCAAATCAGTTTTCCGCCTTCATTGCGGCGCGCCACGATGTCAGTTTTACCGTCGCCGTCGTAATCGCCGAACAGTCGTTCGTCATTATCCAATCCCCATTGCAAAACGAACGACTGACCATCCGAACTGCGTCGAATGTAATAAGTCACCGGCGCGCCCGGCTCGGTGCCGTTAGGGTCGCGCACAACCATATGATCCTGTCTGCCGTCGCCGTCAATATCCATTTGCGCCGTCGGCGGAAAAAAAGAATCCTGAGCGGGCGCGTTTACGCCGCCCCAAAAGACAACATTTGTCGCCCCGTCCGAACTGCGGCGAGTGAACCAGGCGGTTCCGTTGGCAGTCAGTCCGCGAATAACCGTCAAATCATTTTTTCCGTCTTTGTCAAAATCGCCGACGTACCCAAGATCGCTCGTTTCCCCCAGTCCGTAAACTTCGACTTGCATCTGATTGTCGGAACTGCGGATGATAAACCAAATTCCGGCGCTGCGGCGATAAACGGCGATGTCGGCTTTCCCGTCACCGTCGTAATCGGCTGGCACAATCTGGTCGGTCGTTAAGCCCCAGTAAACTTCACGAACCGTATTAGAGCCGGTTTGCAAAATACGCCAGATGCGACTAGTCCCGGAAGTAAAGAAAGTTACAAAATCGCCTCTGCCGTCGCCGTCGTAGTCGTCGTTTGCTGAGTTCAAGGTGCTTGAACCGCCGAATGAATTAAACGACACGCTATTACTTTTGCTGTTCAAAGTGTAGAATCCGTAGTGGGCTGCACGCAACACGCGAATATCCGTGCGCCCGTCGCCGTCAAAATCAGACGGCGTGGTTGCTATTTTGATTTGCCCGCGAATCTCACCGTCGGGAAAGTTTGTTGTGTGAATGTTGACATACCAGCGCTTTGCCCGTAGATCGGCAACTCGCGCGGGCGTAACGGCAGTCGGCGCAAGCGTAAGCGTGCCGCTCGTGCCGCTCGCTCCTGTGAGATTGAAGAGAATCGGTCCGTTAACGCCAACCGGACCGTTGGTGTGAATGTGCGCGGCAGACGCGTTTGACCCCAAACCGGAATACGTGCAACTGAGAGTGATTTGGGTTTCGGCTGTGTCAAGCGTTAGGACACAACTGCCTCTGCCAGATGAATTAACCGACGGATTTTCTTGCACGCCGTTTAAGCTGACAGTGAACTTCTGCTGCGCCGAAGCCGTCGTTGAGAATATAAAAGCAGACAGCCCGATAGTTAGCATCAGGAAAAGATTTTTTCGCATTTCCTATACTCCTTCAAAAAAAATAAAATTTTAGATACCGTTTAATATCAGTCCTATAATCAGAAGGGGATTCTAATTGTTTTCATCAAATTAGCAACGCTTTTGTCCCTGATGATTGTTTTTTTGTAATGGATGATTGTTTATGCGTCCTGAGCGATTGTTCTTCGGTGAGAAGTTTTTTTCCGATTGTTTTTACAACTTTATAAGACTAATCCAAAAAAGATGATTTTTGTGTTTAAAAAAGGAAAAGATTATCAGTCTGATTTAGTTTCTCGTCTGAGTACTTGTTAGCCACTCTTTACGAAAAAGAATAGCTGTTTTAAGACTGCTATACTTTTTCTCCAAGTGCATTGACGGCATACTTGCATGCATTGCCCAAGTTCGGAAACTCCGAAAATATTGATGTTCAGTCACTAATGGCGAAGCACTTCCCCAAGTACTCATATCCTTCACGCGATATTCATTCAATTTTGCTTATCTTTTTACCTCGTGAGGCGGATCATTAACTCATCGTAGTAATTACGGCGCAAGTTTAGTTCACGTCCATTCTTAAGAATAAGGAGCTGGTCACCATTGAATATCGGATGCAGAGATTTAATGCGGTCGAGATTGACAATTGTCGAGCGATGAATGCGCATGAACATTTGCGGATCAAGTTTTGTTTCTATTTCGGAAAGTTTTTCGCGGATTAAATGCGTTTCATTTCCTATATGCAGTTCGAGGTAATGTCCGGCTGCTGATATCCAGTCAATTTCTTCAGTCGGAACGAATGTTGTTCCCCTCGCTGATTTGACTGGAATGCGTTTCAAATAAATTGGTTCGTTTTTGACTTCTTTCAATAATTCTCGCAAATTTTCTCTAATTTCTGTTGGTGACTCTTGCGTTTTTATTTCGCGTTTTGCGCGATCAACAGCCTTTTCAAATCGCTCCTTATCAAAAGGTTTGAGAAGATAATCCATCGCGTTTATCTCGAAAGCTCGAATGGCGTATTCATCGTAAGCGGTGACGAATATCACCACCGGCATATTTTCAGTACCGATGATTTGAACCACCTCAAAGCCGTCGATTTTCGGCATCTGCACGTCAAGAAAAACCAAGTCAGGTTTCAGATTTTGAATCGCTTCGACTGTTTCACGCCCGTTCACGCACTCGCCGACAATTTTTATGTCAGCGTGCTCACTGAGAAGCGAGCGAATTCTTTCCCGCCCCAGAAATTCGTCGTCAACGATAAGAACTTTGATTTCCGATTTCGTCATTTGATTTCAACCTGGTCCGTTTTCGGCTGCAAACCTTTTGTTGTCTCGAAGGGAATTTCCAGCGTTACGATTACACCATGCGGGACCGAGTTCTTTATTTCAAAACGATAGTTCTCCTCATAAAGATGCGCGAGTCTTGCGCGGGTATTGGCAAGCCCGATACCAACGGTCTTGCTGCCTTTGCCGTTCTCATTTGAAGGCGGTAAACCCGGTCCGGTGTCCTCAACGCGAATTTGCAATCTATCCCCGTGACGCTTAGACGAAATAATCAGGCTTTCCACGCTTTCTTGCTGAGAAATGCCGTGTTTAATCGCGTTCTCAACAATCGGCTGGAGGATCAAATTAGGAACTCGCGCCGCGAGCGTTTCCGGGTCAATGTTCATCTTGACCACGAGTCGGTCCTGAAACCGCACGCTTTCGATTTCCAGATAGCGCCCGACAAAGTCCATCTCTTGTTTGAGCGAAACTTCGCGATCGCCGGAATTCTCCAGCGTCATGCGCAGAAAATCGCCGAGCCGGGCGACCATTTTATCTGCTGCCTGTACATCTTTGTGCATCAGGGCGGAAATCGAATTCAAAGTGTTGAACAGAAAATGCGGATGAATCTGCATTTTCAAGGCATTAAGCTGCGAGGTGGCGAGGGCGGCTTTCAATTCCGAAGATTTTAACTGTTCGGCTTGAAAATGCCGGTAAAAGTCGACCATGTAAATGCTGCTCAACAGAAAACAATACATCAGCAAGTGCGTAACGTTTGCGGTTAATCTTAATGTATAAGCCAAAAAACCACCGAATTCGGCAACTTTTGCCGGTTCAACAATTTTATGGACATTGACAAAAATAAGTGCGTGAAGCAGTAGAAAAACAATAGCCGCAATAAGGTGTACAGGTAACAAGCGCCACCAATTTCGCTTCCTGAAGCGAAATCGTTTGGCGAAGAAAACAATTAGCGGTGAGAGAATTGCCCAGCTGTAAAATAACGCTTGCCATAAAAAAAAGTATTTCCATTCAAACGGGCGGTCTTGACGAAGTGGTTGGTAAAGAATGTTCAGACCCGAAAAGAGAAATACCAGCAAAATCCAGCCTGCCGAAAAAATTAGTATTCGCTGCAAATTGAACTTTCGCATCAAAATTCCATTGATATCCTTAGAAAACAAATAACGGTCGAACTTCGCCACCGCCGTTTTATTTTACTAATTTCACTAACTTTAGCTAATAATTCCCGGAAGTGATCGTTTTTGGGACAAAATAATATCACTTTTGATTGTCTGGTAGTGGATCGGTTTGAAATTTAATATAGTGGATTGGTTAGATTAAGATAAATAAGCCGTAAGTTTTCTCGCTCACTTATTTGGAGATGTCAGAAAACTGTAGTTTTTTGACACTTATCGAAAATAGTCTCGAAATTGAGTAAGCATCAGCGTCAAAAAATAATAAATGGGCTTTTGTGACATGCCCCAAAAAAGCTTTTTCTGTTATGTCACAAAAAGGAGCGTTTTTATTACCCTCACCAACGACGGCTCAAAATCTTCGCTTCATGCATCATTTTAGGGAAGCTCAGTCTTGGAGTTTACAAAGTAACAAAACAACTGCTTTTCGATGAGTTTTGAGAAAAACAATTAGCACGACTACTTCAGGACATTAACAAACCGCAATTGATATTAAGCTAATCATAATTTAGCTAACCTCAAGGGATGATTTTCAGTGTAGCGAAAAATGTAGCAACCACTTGCATATTTGGAGTGTCACTGAGTAACGAAATGTTTGCCAAATCGCACTAAAAATAAGGCTATGACACTCAGTGACACTGTGTGAAAATGTGCTAAAAATAACTCTTAATCAACGTGTCACTGGTTCAAGCCCAGTACGACCCACCAAAGTTTTAAATGTGAAGGCGAAAAGTTGGAGATTTAGCTTTTCGCCCTTTTGTTTTTCGATGGAAGAACTGTTTCGAGCTTCCAATTTAAATTCGCAAATTCATCTTTTGATTTAATCAGCAGCCAGTTTCGCTCGTTTCCTTTCATTCGCAAAAGCGCAAATTCACCTTGCAGCTTTTTGCCGAAAAGCCTGAAAATCAGCTTTCCCTTTTCCAATTGCCCGCCGACAATCTCAAATTCGCCGTTGTCCCAGATTCTGACTTCGCCCGCGCCGTAAGTACCTTCGGCGAGCGTGCCTTCAAAATCAATGTAAGAAACGGCGTGGTCGGGAACTGCGACGGCGAGCCGTTTTTCGTTCGGATTGAGCGAAACGCCTTTTGGAACAGCCCACGATTTTAGAACTCCGGCAATTTCCAGCCGAAAATCAAAATGAAGATTTGTGGCGTGATGTTCGTGAATGACAAAACGGCTGCGTTTCATATTTTTCTCTCCAATTTTTTCATTTTAACATTTTGAAAAACGACGCCGCCGCGTATCGCTCGCAGACGCTGATTGTCACATCTTAGAACGCTTTTGTCGGGTGAAAGCGGGAATACGGTAATATTTAGAAGTTTATTCAATTAAAATCCAGTGGAACGAGCTTTGCACTGTGTTTTATAAGAGGTGTGCGCTATGACCAACGATAACCAAACAAACCTTAACGAAAAAGATACTTTTGTAAGCGATGAAGACACGGAAATATCGCTTCCGCCTCCGGCGCCGAATTTTGAGACTGCGCAAGCCGCGCCGGTTCAGCCGGTAATTCCCGTTGCTGCTGTACCGGGCGAAGTGCTCGGAGCTTTTCCGCAGCAGCCGCAAGTCGTTTACGTCGCGCAGCCGACTGTGGTTCAACCCAATCGAAGCTGGGGTTGGATTCCGGCGGCTTTGGCTTTGCTTCTGGTGGCAATTGTCGCGGGCGCATTAATCGGAGCCGAGCTTTATAAACGCTCGATTTATGCCGAATCCGCCGCGCCGTATTCATCCGAAGACGTTTCGCCTTACGCCAATTCGACGGCGAGTGAAAACAAAACAGCTAAAACAGGCGAAGAAAATTCATTAGCCGACAAAAAGGAAGGCGGTTTGAACGAAAACATTAAATCTGCGGACGGTAAATCAGAATTGAAACAAATCAATTCGATTTCAACCAGTTTTGCTCCGATTCAAAAAGCGGAGATGAAAGAAAACGGGCGCGGCGCAGAAGGCGAAGAAAACAATCAGGAAACGGCTGAAGCCGGAGACGAAGCAGCGAATACGGCGGACGAAAATAAAGCCGAAAAAAGCAAGCAGCAATCACAGCCTGACGATGAAGACCCGCCCCCGCCGCCGGTTCAGCGAAAAGGTAAAGAATTGCAGCCGAAGAAAGTCGAGAATGTAAAAGACACTGAAAACATCGGTCAGCCGCAGAGAAGCTTGCCGAATTAACGGTTCTCAAAATAAGAAAAGTAAAATGCCCGATGAAATCTCATCGGGCATTTTACTTTTCTTATTTTTTAATTTTATTCTTTCTTTGTCCGCAAAAATTAGATTATAATTATTTACCTTATCTGGATGATTCGGCGCTTTGCCGTGTTGACGATGAAGCAAACATAGTTTAAAGTCCAATTTCCGTCTTTTCTCATCGAATCCTCAAAAATTTATGAACGGCGAAACGCAGATTAATCAGCTTTTACATACAAATTCCGCAGACAATGTGATTTTGAGACAGGTTCTTGATTCGGTTCCCGCGCTCATTTCCTATATTGACGCGGATTTAAGATACCGTTTTTTGACCAGAGGTTACGAAGAGCTGTTTGACTGTTCGGTCGAGTCTCTGATTGGTAAAAGGTTAGCCGAAGTCGTTGGCGATGAAGCGTTTCAAAAAGTTCTGCCTTATTTTGAAAAGGTTTTATCCGGCGAGCGAATCGAATTTGAATCTACGCTTCGTTATCAAAACGGTAAAACGCGCGCTGTTGCGGTCACTTACGTTCCAGATATTAACGAAAACGGTCGCGTTTTAGGTTTTACGGCGCACATTCGAGACATTTCGATTAGAAAGCAAACGAGAGAAGAGCTGCGCGAGCGTTCGGACAAATTAAATCTCGCGCTCGACGCGGCGCAGCTCGGGGATTGGAGCTGGGATGCGGCAACCGATTTTGTCACTCTTTCACCGCGCGCAGCAGAAATTTTCGGCATCGAGCCGCATCCGAATTTGACTTGGGCGCAGTTGCGCGAACACTTAGTCGAAAGCGACCGCGAACCTGCGCGTCTGGCGGTTGAAAAAGCCGTCGCCGAAAAAACCGAATACGACCTTGAATATCGCGTCAATCACGGAGACGGAAAACAAGTCTGGGTTTCGGCTCGCGGGCGAGCGTTTTATGACGAGAACGGGAATGCCATCGGAATAATCGGCATCGTTCAGGACGTTTCCGCCCAAAAACAAATCCAGAACGTTTTGCGCGACCAAACTGAAGCTCTGCGTTCAATCAACGAAATCGGCAAGCTGCTCTCAGGCGAGCTTGATTTGCAGAGGCTGGTGCAATCTCTGACCGACGCGGCGACCGAGCTGAGCGGAGCGCAATTCGGAGCGTTTTTCTACAATGTTTTGGACGAGCGCGGCGCGTCTTTTACGCTTTACACGATTTCCGGCGTGCCGCGCAGTCATTTTGAAAATTTCCCGATGCCGCGCGCCACCGCGCTTTTCGGTCCGACGTTTCGCGGCGAAGGCGTTGTCAGAATTTCAGATGTTCACAGCGACGAGCGCTTTGCCAAAAACTCGCCGTATTTCGGAATGCCCGCAGATCATTTGCCGGTCGCCAGTTATCTCGCCGTTCCGGTGATTTCGCGTTCGGGCGAGGTTTTGGGCGGTTTGTTTTTCGGTCACGAAAAATCGGGTGTTTTCAACGAACGCGCCGAACAAATCGTCGTCGGACTTGCCGGTCAAGCCGCGATTGCCATTGACAACGCCAGACTTTTTGAATCCGCCGAACGAGCGCGACAGGCGGCGGAAAAAGCCAATCGTCTGAAAGACGAATTTTTGGCGACCGTCTCGCACGAATTACGCACGCCGCTCAATTCGATTCTCGGCTGGTCGAATCTCATTCGCAACGGGAGCTTAACGACCGAAATGCAAACGCGCGCCATGGAAACCATCGAGCGCAATGCTCGTTCGCAGCAGCAGATTATCGAAGATATTTTAGACGTTTCCCGAATCATCACCGGAAAGTTGCGGCTTGAAATCGCGCCGTTCGATTTGGCTGAGGTGATCGAAGCCGCAATCGAATCGGTTCGTCCATCCGCCGAAGCAAAATCAATTCGGCTCGAAACCGAGCTGCGCCAAAGCAAAGCGCACGTCAACGGCGACGCTCATCGTTTGCAGCAAATCATCTGGAATCTGCTTTCAAACGCCATCAAATTTACGCCGAAAGGCGGCGTTGTGGGCGTTAAGCTCCAACGAATCAATTCTCACGTTCAGATTGTAGTTCGGGATTCCGGCAAAGGAATCGAGCCGGAATTTTTGCCCCACGTTTTCGACCGTTTTCGCCAAGCGGACGCTTCGACGACGCGGCTTCACGGCGGTCTTGGCTTAGGTTTGGCAATTGTGCGTCACTTAGTCGAGCTGCACGGCGGCACGGTTTTAGCCGAGAGCGAAGGCGAAAATCGCGGTGCAATGTTTACAGTCAATTTGCCGATAACCGCTCTTCAGAGTGAAACCGTACTCTCGGTCAAGCAAACACAAGCGCTTGATACTGTACACCCGCACTTTCATCTCTCTCGCGGCTTTGAATCAAAACTTGACGGCTTAAGAGTTCTTTGCGTTGACGACGAAACGGATGCGCGCGAATTGCTTTTTGCGGCTTTGTCGCAATACGGAGCGTCAGTCAAAACCGCTGCATCCGCGCGAGAGGCTTTCGAAATATTGCGGCATTGGAAACCGGACGTGATCATTTCCGACATCGGAATGCCCGACGAAGACGGTTTTTCTTTAATTAATAAACTTCGCGCGCTGAGTCCGAGTGAAGGCGGAAAGATTCCGGTTGCTGCGTTAACCGCTTACGCCGGAATCGAAGACCGCAAACAGATTTTGGCGGCGGGATTTCAGACATTTGTTGCCAAGCCGGTCGAAACCGCCGAGCTTGCCGCGATTGTCGCCGAGCTTGCCGGAAAATAAAAAAAGCTGCCGGTTATTGTTCACAATAACCGGCAGCTTTTTTTGATTCGATTTGTTGATTAGACAGTCGAACTAAAATGAAATAACAGCTCTTTCAAAGCGTTTTTCACTTCTTCGGGCAAATCTTCTTTTAAAGACAGCTCGTAAAGCGCCGGCGTCATTTTGCTCGAATTTAAATTGTGCAGAACTTTGACCGTCGCCAATCGCACCTGCAAGCTCGGATGTTCGGCGATTGTTTGCAAAATCGGACGAAATTCGTCGGCTTTAGTCAGCAAAGTCAAAATCGCAAACGCTTCGTAAGACTGTTTTCCGTCGGAAGAAGAAAGCCGCTCGAAAGCGCGCGCGGCAAAACCGGATTCGACGCAGGCAAGCGCCGCCAATCTTAAACGTTCCACATCGTGACTGCCGATAACGCGGACGAAAGCGTCCGAACGGTCGAAGCTCAAACGCGACAGAGCGCGCGCCGCAGCCGCCCTAACTTCTCTCGAAGGGTCTGCGCCGGCGAGCAAAACCGGCTCAAAAACCAATTCATGGTCAAAAGCGGCGAGAGCCATAATTGCTTCTATCCGATGTCTCGCGCTGGCGTCGTAGAGCGCGACCTGCGACAAACCTTCAATTGATTCCCGCGTTTTTGCGGCGGTCAAAACGCGAATTGCGAGCGAGCGCATCATTTCATCATCGTCGTCTTCTTTAAGCTGTTCGAGCGCGTCCATTACAGATTCGTCGTGCGCGCCGCTCGGCAGAGACGGAACCGGCTGCGGCGTCGTAAGCTGCCAGAAACTTAAATCAACGGCGGGTTCGCTTGACGCTTTTTCTTTGGCAAAGCCGTTTTGTTTGGAAGTCTGGAAATCTTCAAAAGTTTTCTTCGCTCCATTTGAATTAGATTTTTTCGCAGAGCCGTTTATATTATTTATCCCGGTTGGTCGCTTTTTATTTTCCGGGGAACCGGCTTGAATCCAATCGTCAACTTTCCGGTCTTTGCCGTTGTTCGAAACGGGGCGCGCACCTGCGCGTCGAATGGTGGTTTCCGTTTTGCTTTTCGGATAACGCTCCTGGTTTTTCTTTTTCACTCGCGACCAAAAGATAACGCCGACGGCGGCAGCGACGCCAACTAATCCGAGATAAAGAAATGTATAATCACCGGATGAGTCGTCTTCGGCTAAACTCTGTCCAAAGATTTCGGTTGAAAAAGCCGAAACGACGGCAAAATAGTAAGCAATTTTGCCGCCTCCAAAACTTAAAATGCGAGCTGCGGGTTTCGGTAGGATTTGTTTCGGAAAGTAAAAAAAAGGCATCCTCGATTTGGTGTTCATTTTTTTCTCGTCAAGAAGTTAAAGGGAAACAGAAGATTTCTCATTCTGGGAAAAAAGGAAAGCTGCGCGAAGCAAAATTTGCGCGCGAAATCATTATGCAACTTTTTAACTTTGTTTGTCACTTTTTTTTTGCTTTTTCCAATTTGCATTTTTGAATTTGACGAACCGGCGCTTGTCGGTTAAGACTATCGCAGGTTTTTAAATTCAATCTTTTTATTAAAATTATGAACGCTATCGAGCGAAACACATTAATTAATAAATACAGCGACGGTTTTTCCGAAGTCGAATCCGCGCTTGCAGATTTTCCTTCCAGTAAATTAACGTCGAAACCGTTCGCCGGAAAATGGAGTGCCGCGGAAATCGTTCAGCATCTCGCCGACAGCGAAATGACAAGCGCTGTTCGTCTGAGAAAATTGCTGACCGAAGATTTTCCTGTGATTCACGGTTACGATCAGGACAATTACGCCGAACGCCTGCGCTATAACGAACGCGATTTAGCTCCCGCATTGGACGCTTTTCGCGCCGCACGCGCTACGAGCCTGCAAATTCTACAAAATTTATCGGAAGAAGATTGGCGGCGCGAAGGCTGGCACACAGAGAACGGTCGTTATTCAGTCGAAAAATGGCTCGAAATTTACGCCGCTCACGCGCACGGGCACGCAGAGCAGATTCGCCGCCTTCGCGAAGTTTTAATAAATGAATCGTAAATCGTGAATCAAATTTGCTTTTTGGCGATTTACGATTCACGATTTACGATTCACTAATGATGCTCGTTTCGGAAACAAATTTTCCAGATTTAAAGCTCGCGGCGTGCGGTAAAGTGCGCGACGTTTACGAGATTGATGACCGACATCTTTTAATCGTAGCCACCGACCGCATTTCGGCTTTCGACTGCATTTTGCCAACTCCGATTGAGCGGAAAGGTGAAGTTTTAACCGCGATTTCGCGTTTCTGGTTTGGAAAGCTGGAACATATCGGCGTTTCTCATCATTTGGTTACGACCGAAATTGAAGAAATGCCCCAGACGCTCAAAAAATACGCCGAAACGTTGCGCGGGCGCTCAATGCTCGTCAAGCGCACGAAAGTTTTCCCTGTCGAATCTGTCGCGCGCGGTTATCTGAGCGGTTCGGGCTGGAAAGATTATCAAGCGACCGGCAAAATTTGCGGACACAACCTGCCGCAGAATTTGAAAGAATCCGAAAAACTGCCTGCGCCGATTTTTACGCCCGCAACCAAAGCGACGAGCGGACACGACGAAAACATCAGCGAAGCGAAAATGGCTGAAATAATCGGTTCGGAAAATACAAAACGGCTGAAAAATCTGACGCTCAAGATTTATAATTTCGCCGCCGATTTTGCCCGCACGCGCGGAATTATCGTTGCCGACACAAAATTTGAATTCGGACTTGATGAAAACGGCGAGATAATTTTGATTGATGAAGTTTTAACGCCCGACTCTTCACGTTTTTGGGCGGCGGAAACTTATGAGCCGGGAAAATCGCAGCCGTCTTTCGACAAACAATTCGTACGCGACTATCTCGAAACCTTGAATTGGAACAAACAACCACCTGCACCGGCTTTGCCTGAATCAATCGCCGCAGCTACAACGACAAGATATTTGCAGGCTTATGAAATTTTAACCGGAAAAACTATTTAATTTTTGTTTTGGATTTTGGATTTAACTGCTGGAAATAACTGTTGAATCTAAAATTTAAAGTCTAAAATATTTATGCGCGAACGTCTTGAAAAGCTGATTAATGAAATGCTCGACGGGCATATTTTGCTTGACGAAGCCCGCGAAGAGTTTGAGAAGATTTATATTCAAAAAGCGCTTGAACGCTACAACAATCACCTTTCAAAAACCGCTGACGCGCTCGGCATTCACCGCAACACATTATCTAAAAAAGTTGCCGCCTATCAAGCGCCGACAAAAACTCCAAAACCATTACTGTCGCGTTCTTCACGACAGTAAATCCAATCTCAAAATCTAACAATACTGCTATCAAGTTTTCTAACACTCTTGACAAAACTTTCCGCATCCGGTAAATTAGCACTCGTTGGCGAACAGTGCTAACACATAATTACAACAATCAATTCATCAGTATTTATCACTCGAAAGGAGCAAAAATCGAAATGGCTACTAAAATTAAACCGTTACATGATCGAGTTATCGTGAAACGAATTGAAGAAACAGAAAATATGCGCGGAGGGCTTTACATTCCCGACACTGCCAAAGAAAAACCGCAAGAAGGCGAAGTCATCGCCGTCGGTGAAGGCAAGTATAAAGAAGACGGCACGCGCCAAATTCTTGATGTCAAAGAAGGCGACCGCGTTCTTTTCGGCAAATACAGCGGCTCGGAAATCAAGCTGGACAACGAAGAATTCCTGATTATGCGCGAAGACGAAATTCTCGGCGTAATTGAACGCGCAGGCGCTGCTGCCTAACGAATTATCATTAATAGAATTTAATTGGAGGAAATATATGGCTAAACAAGTTATTCACGGAGAAGAATCCCGCGCGGCGATTTTGCGCGGTGTTAATCAACTCGCCGACGCTGTTAAAGTTACGCTCGGACCGAAAGGTCGCAATGTTGTTATTGACAAAAAATTCGGCTCGCCGACGATCACCAAAGACGGCGTGACCGTAGCGAAAGAAATCGAATTGAAAGATTCGCTGGAAAATATGGGCGCGCAAATGGTGCGCGAAGTCGCTTCAAAAACTTCGGATGTTGCCGGCGACGGCACAACGACCGCGACAGTTTTGGCGCAGGCGATTTTCAAAGAAGGCGTCCGCACGGTTGCTGCCGGAGCTAATCCGATGGCGCTCAAACGCGGCATTGACAAAGCCGTCGAACAAGTTGTCAATGAAATCAAGAATCTCGCAAGTCCGGTTTCCGGCGATGCTATTGCCCAGGTCGGCACGGTTTCCGCAAACGGCGACAAAACCATCGGCACTTTGATTGCACAAGCGATGGACAAAGTCGGCAAAGACGGCGTGATTACGGTTGAAGAATCGAAAACGATGGACACGACGCTCGAAGTCGTCGAAGGCATGCAATTTGATCGCGGTTATCTTTCGCCGTATTTCGTGACGGATGCCGACAGAATGGAAGCCGTTTTAGACGAACCGCTCATTCTGATCAACGAAAAGAAAATCTCGAATATGCGCGATATGCTCCCGATTTTGGAACAAGTCGCCAAAATGGGACGCCCGCTTTTGATTATCGCCGAAGACGTTGAAGGCGAAGCTCTCGCAACTTTGGTTGTCAACAAACTGCGCGGCACTTTAAACGTCGCTGCCGTTAAAGCTCCGGGCTTTGGCGACCGACGCAAAGCGATGCTCGAAGACATTGCGACTTTGACCGGCGGACGCGTTATCACCGAAGATTTGGGCATCAAGCTCGAAAGCGTAACTCTCGAAGACCTCGGCAAAGCCAAGCGCATTGTGATTGACAAAGACAACTCAACGATTGTCGAAGGCGCGGGCGATGCAGGCGCGATTCAAGGTCGCGTCGGAACGATTCGCAATCAAATCGAAACCACGACTTCGGATTACGACCGCGAAAAGCTGCAAGAACGTCTCGCTAAATTAGTCGGCGGTGTTGCCGTTATCAAAGTCGGCGCGGCTACGGAAACCGAAATGAAAGAGAAAAAAGCCCGCGTTGAAGACGCAATGCACGCCACGCGCGCTGCGGTTGAAGAAGGCATCGTCCCGGGCGGCGGCGTTACTTTGGTTCGCGCCGGTCAGGTTCTTGACACTTTCCAAGCCAACGAAGCCGACACTGACGAACAAATCGGTGTTTCGATTGTCCGTCGCGCTCTCGAAGAACCGCTTCGCCAGATCGCCGGAAACGCTGGAAAAGAAGGCGCTGTAATTGTCGAAAAAATCCGTGCCGAAACGAATCCGAGCTTCGGCTTCAACGCTCAAACCGAACAGTTTGAAGACCTCGTTGCCGCAGGCGTCATTGACCCGGCGAAAGTAACGCGCACTGCGCTGCAAAACGCCGCTTCAATCGCCGGCTTGATGCTGACGACCGAAGCGATGATTTCGGAAATACAGGAAAAAGACGACCACCACGCTGGCGGCGGAATGCCAGGCGGAATGGGCGGTATGGGAATGGGAATGTAATTTGAAATTACAAATTTCAAATTACGAAAAGGCTTCACTTGTATAAAGTGAAGCCTTTTTATTCGTAATCGAAATATTTTGCTTCCAAATTATTGTGAAATTTTGTGAAATCTTGTGAAATCCCAAGTTTTTAATACTTCCTTTACCAAAAACCTTCAATATTAATTCAATATTAATTCGTTTTTACCTTATAATGTCCAAACCTTTAAAATAGCTCTTTGCGCAGATTGCCGGGCTTTGAAAGTTTTCTTGTGAGGTTAATATGGACGGACAAAAAAGTTGTTTTTATGATTTTGAATCGTTTCGGATTGACACTTTAAAACGTCAGTTATTGCGCGATGAGAAAGTTTTGCCTTTAACCTCGAAAGCCTTTGCCACGCTTTTATTTTTGGTTCAACAGCGGGGCAAAACCGTTACCAAAGAAGAGTTGATGAATACCGTCTGGTTTGATACGGCGGTCGAAGAAAACAATCTCACTCAGCAAATCTCTACTTTGCGCAAAGCGCTTGGCGAACAAGCTCGCGCGCCGCAATTTATTATTACAATTCCCGGTCAGGGTTACAGTTTTATTGCGCCTGTTAATGAGAGTTTTTGTTTTGAGCCGGAAACCGCTTTGCAGGAAATTGACGAATCAATCTCTCCGATTGATATTAATCGGACGACCGAAATCGGAAAAAACGGAAGTAATTCAGTAAATGCGCGGAATTTTTCGCTGTCTTTTCAATCTTTAGGACTGGCATCTTTAGTTTTGCTGTTGCTGATTGTCGTTTTGCCCGTCTTTTTTTTCTCAGAGTTAATTAGTTCCAAAAAACCCGCTATTTGCATCTTGCCTTTTAAATCGCTGGACAACAACGAAAAGAGCAGTATTTTCAGCGATGGGATTCCTTCGTATGTCACTGCTAAAATTGGAAATATTCCGAATATGATTGTTCGCCCGATTGATTCTTCGGGAAAATATTACGGGCAGGAGCAAAACATCGTCGCAGTCGGGCGCGATAATAATGTAGATGCCGTTTTAACCGGCTCGACTCTCTGCGAAGGCGAAAGCGTCCAGATCATTGTTCATTTGTGGGACGTAAAAAATAACCGTCAAATCTGGGCAAAAGTGTTTAGGAAAAACGTTTCGGACGCATTAAATGTTCAGGAAGCGATTTCAGAGGAAATTGTTTCCGTTTTGCGCGAGGAATTATCAAATTAGCTCAAATTAATAAAGCATTAATATCAGAACCACCTGCGACAGCGGAGAGTTCCCTCTTCAAATAAAATTTCACAAAATTTCATCTTCGTCTAAGGACTCATCTTCAAACCCGAATTTACTCTTAGCAGAGGAAATTCATTAACTTCTTTTGGAGATGAAATGTCACTTTTTGCGACCAAACCCATTGATGAGATTATCGCCGAAGCTGAAGAATCCGGCGAGCATTCTTTAAAGAAAACGCTCGGCGGCGGCGCTTTAACTTTGCTCGGTGTCGGAGCGGTTATCGGAACCGGAATTTTTGTTTTGACCGGGCAGGCTGCCGGGAGACACGCCGGTCCGGCGGTTGTAATTTCGATGGTTATCGCCGGAATCGTCTCGCTTTTCGCGGCTTTGTGTTATTCGGAATTTGCTTCCGCAGTGCCGATTTCCGGTTCGGCTTATGCTTACGGCTACGCGACTCTGGGCGAATTCGTCGCGTGGATTATCGGTTGGGATTTGATTTTGGAATACGCTTTCGGCGCGGCGACGGTTGCCGTCGGCTGGTCTGGAAATGCGGTCAGTCTGTTAAACGATTTGGGCATTCAATTCCCGATAACTCTCAGCGCAGCGCCGGGAACAAAATTTGTGGCGCTCACCGATTCTCTCGCTCAACAGCTAAACAACGTCAAAATCGGCGAAACCGTTTTGCAGCCGACGAGCGGCTACAACATTTTAACCGGCGAATTAGCCGCCGCAATCTCACAGCAACAGATAACTGCTCCGGTCGAAACAGCAATTTTCAATCTTCCCGCTTTTTTGATCTCGATTGCCATCACGCTGCTTCTGGTCAAAGGAATTCAGGAATCGGCGAATTTTAATTCGGTTGTCGTGTTGGTCAAAATCGCGGTCGTCGTGTTGTTTATAATCGCCGGAGTCGGTTATGTCAACACGCATAATTTAGGAATCGGCTGCGCGGCGGGCGAAAGCGGCTGCGCCCCGTTTATTCCGCCCAATACCGGGGTTTTCGGGGAATTCGGAATCAGCGGAATTTTTACCGGCGCGGCTGTGATTTTCTTCGCTTATATCGGTTTCGACGCGGTTTCCACCGCCGCTCAGGAAGCAAAAAATCCTCAGCGCGATATGCCGAAAGCAATTATCGGATCGCTTTTGATTTGCACCGTGCTTTACATCTTGGTGTCGGGAATTATGGTCGGTCTGGTTTACTACACGCAGCTTAAAGAAGCCGCCGCGCCGATTGCCGTTGCAATTGACGCCGCTTCGCAGCAAGCCGCCGAAGGGACGTTTACCTCCTGGCTTCTCAAATCATTTTCTTTCATCATCAAATTCGGCGCTGTTCTCGGTTTAAGCTCGACGATGGTCGTGATGATGATGGGACAGCCGCGCGTTTTTTATTCGATGGCAAAAGACGGTTTGCTCCCGCCCTGGGCTGCAAAGATTCATCCGCGTTATCGCACGCCATATATTACGACTCTGGTGACGGGCGCGATTGTGTCTTTAATGGCGGCGTTTGTTCCAATCGGTTTGCTCGGACAGCTTGTCAGCATCGGGACGCTGTTTGCGTTTGTAATTGTCTCAATCGGAATTCTGGTTTTGAGAAAAACAAAACCTGATTTGCCGCGCCCTTTTAAAGTACCGGCAGTTTGGATCGTCGCGCCTCTTTCAGCGATAACGAGCATTTTGCTGATGGCGAGTTTGCCGCTCGACACCTGGTTGAGATTGATTATCTGGATGGCGCTCGGTGTGGTGATTTATTTCGTCTATGGCAGCAAACACAGTAAGTTGAGATCGCAGTTATAGCAAACATTATCGGAAATAGCGGCGATAAATCGGCTGGTCTATTTCCGATAATGAATCTCAATAGGTGAAAACGCCCGCGCAAACCGTAATTCACCCGCGCAAATGACAATTCACCCGCGCAAATGACTCTGCACGGTGCGCAACTCATTCTACACGGTGCGCAAACGACTTTACACGCCGCGCAACTCGCTCGACAGCGTGCGCAAATGACTTTACAC
>DASVRD010000148.1:0-22247 GCA_036388775.1 Pyrinomonadaceae bacterium
TGCCGGGAATGCGCACAGAAAGGTATGACCGCTTTCGCACGTTTGATCCGACTACTCCTAATCCCGAGGCGGGTGGAAGACTGGGCGCCTTGGTTGGGGTTCAGGCAAGGGGGGAACGGGGACTTGTCAGAACTGATAAGACGAATATTGGTCCGCGTCTTGGTGCTGCTTACGCATTTAATAACAGAACTGTAGTTCGTGCAGGCATCGGCTTATATTACTCCCCGGTTCTTTATGGAGCGGGCGGAGGTAACGAACCCACTCCCGGTTTAATTGGTTACAATACGGATTTAGGGACTTTCTCGGCAGGACTGCAAGCAACTCGGTTTTTGTCTACATATCCCCCACTCCCCGGCGTTAATCCCACGGGGCAATTTCTGGGTTCGAATCCGCTGTATTTTGACGAGAATTTCAGAACCGGGCGGACACTGCAATACAGCGTTGATCTTCAGCGTGAACTGCCGTACAACTTTGTCACGTCAATCAGTTACATTGGAAGTAAGGCTGATCGGCAGCGTTCAAACTTTGGTCGTATAAACGCCATACCGCTCAATGCGCTTCGCCTTGGCGATGCAATTCTTACAGCTCCGCTTAATCGTATAACAGCACCGACAACGCCCGCAGATGTCGCGTTCGCAAACGCCGCACGTTCACTTGCATCAAGCGTAGGTGTTACGCTGCCTACTTCAAATAATGCTGTATTTACAGGCTTCAATGGTTCTGTTGCCGGGGCGCTCCGTGCGTTTCCGCAATATGGCACAATCACAAATCTATTTGAGAGCGAAGGTGAAAGCACTTACGACTCACTTAGGATTCGTTTGGAACGTCGTTTTTCAAACGGTATTCAAGCGGGATTTTCATACACTGCTTCCAGACTCATTACTAACGCTGCCGAAGATTTATTCGGAGGCGGACCATTGAGCGGGACTTTGCAAAATCCTTATGTTGATCCTGAAGAACTGAAAATTGTGTCGCCGAATAATCCGCCGCACGTTTTTGTCACTAACTTTCTTATCGAACTTCCGTTTGGTAAGGGCAGACGATTTTTGAATCAAGGCGGTGTCGTTAACGCGCTTTTCGGCGGATTTCAAATAAGCGGAATCCTGCGGTATCAAGCCGGTACGCCTATTACTGTATCTACCGATGCGGATAGAGGATTTCTAAACCAAGACATTACAGGATTTTTAGGGAATTTAAGACCTAACTTAACCGGACAACCGCTTGCATTGGACAATGAAGTAAGAGTTCGTGTCCCCAGCGCACCGGACCGCATTCGAGTGCTTAACAGAGCTGCTTTCTCCGCTCCGACTGTTTTTGCATCAGGAAGTGTTCCGGCGCTTGTGGTTAATGGTGCGCTCAATTCTGCCTACACGCAATACTATTCGGATCCAAACCGATTCTTTGGGACAGCTCCGGCGGTAATTACCGATTTCCGATCAGATCCCTTCTTTTCCGAAGACCTCAGCGTTATGAAGAAAACTCGGTTTACCGAAAATCTTACGCTTGAGCTCGGTGCCGAATTCTTCAATGTCTTCAACCGTGTTCGATATGGATTGCTCAACACAAACTTTGCTTCGCCTGATTTTGGAACTAAAGAGTTAATTGAGCGACCGCGCATAATTCAGCTAAGAGGACGAATCATTTTTTAAGTAAATTGATTCACTAAATTTGCGGCGCGAGACTAATAAGTCATCGCGCCGCTCAGTATAGTTTGTTTAATTACTAACTAGATTTCTAAAGGCTTTTGGTTGAGGAAATTTGTGAAAACCGTTTTTGTTTTAATTTTGCTCTTTATTTTGTTTGCAGAGAGCGACGCGCAAAATGCAACTGCACTCAGTCGGGCAACTGGAGAGCCGTTGATTAACCAAGCTGTAACAGCGTTTGAAAACAATGATATGGTTAAAGCAAAGTATCTTTTGCAAAAAGTCCTTAAGACCACGCCGGACAATGTAACGGCGCACACTTTGCTAGCCGCGATTGCAGATCGCGAAAACAATCTTCAAATTGCCGAAAAACATTTCGGGTTAGCTGCCCGTTTTGCTCCAGACTCTCCTGAGACACGCAACAATTATGGCGTTATTTTATTGCGGTTAAATCGCAAAACTGATGCGGCAAGAGAATTCGCGTTTTCTTTGAAGATTAATTCCAATCAATTAAGTGCGCTGGTTAATCTGGCGCAGATTAGATTTGCTGAAAATGATTTAAAGGCGGCTCGGCAACTGTTCGAGAGGGCAAAAACTATTCAGCCCGATGTTGAAATCAACCGAGCATTAATAATTATTGCTCTTCGCTTGAATGAAAAAGATCGCGCAGTTAAGGATTTCCAGGAATACACGCTTTTAGCTAAAGACGCCAACATCAAGACAGCATCGCGTCTCGAATTAGGAACAATTTTATTCACAAATGGTTTGCTAAAAGAATCAATTCAAGAATTGGAATCCGCTTTTTCGGTGGATTCTTCCGACATAGATTTGATAATTCAGTTGGCTAAAGCATACACGGCGCGGAAAGATATAAAAGCTGCCGGAAAATTGCTCGAATCGGCGCTGGCTCACGGCGTAGACAGCGCTAAAATTTATGCGGAATTGGCAGACGTTTACGAAGCTGGCGGGTTTATCGAAAATGCGATTCCCGCGATGCGTCTTGCCGTCGAAAAAGACCCTAAGAACGAGAAATATCGCTTTCGTTACGGTATGCTGCTGGTTGATTCTAAAGCACCGGGAGCGGCTGAAATCAGGCTCGAAGAGTTTGTCAGAGACTTTCCGCAATCAGGAGAGTTATGGATTGCATTAGGAATTGCTTACTTTAACAATAATAAGAGCACTCAGGCGAAAGCTGCATTGCAAAAAGCATTAACATTAGAGCCGAAGTCGCTTTTAGCGATGGCTTATATGGCTAATACCTATGTCGAAGCAGCTCAATACGATGAAGCCGCCAAAATTTATGAGCGTGCCATTGCCGTGTCCGGCGGCAAAGAGGCAGGGGTACATTTTCTTTTGGCTGATACTTTACTAAATATGGCGACATCTGACCCGAAACGGATAGAAAACCTGTTGAAACGCGCAATTGATCTGGATGTGAAATTAGCTCCAGCTTATTCTGCCCTTGCTACTCTTTATACCCGTCAAAGACGGTGGGATGAAGCGGCGACTGCATTGGAACGGGCGATTCAGCTTCAACCCGAAAATACCGAAGCTCTTTATCAGCTCGGCGGCGTTTACGCCAAGTTAAAACGTACGGAAGAATCCCGAATGATTTTAGAAAAATTTAAAAAATCGAACGAGGCACAAAAACAGAAAAAAGAAGTTGATCGGGAAGCATTGGTCAGGCGGCTCGCTAATGTCAGATTTTAAGGAGAATTCGGAATGAATAAGTTTTTACTTGCCGCAACAATTTCGTTATTAATATTCAGCGTTAACGAGCAAATCAAAGCGCAGGAAGCAAAAGCATCACAGCCATCGGCATCGGCACAAAAAAGTCAGCAATTTGAAGAATGGAATGCTGATTTCAGCGGTAATAAACTCGACGAAAATAAATGGGATAGGTTCAATTTCGAGGGCGGAAGCGGCGGCAAACTTGAAGTTAAAGACGGCGAAGTGCGAATCCGCAGCACAAGTAAAACGCGCGCCGGCATTCGCAGCGTGAAAACTTTCAGCGGTGATAGATTTATTGCCGAAGCGCATCTGGCAAAGGTCGGCGCGGGATTGCCCGAACCGGGCAGCAGCGGCGCGACGCTCGGATACGGGGCGCTGACTATTCTCTTTGACGGCTCCGGACGCAATCGGATCGAGTGGATTTTGACGAGTGAAGGGACTTTCGAGGCTTGGGCGGTGACTGACGGGCAAGCCGAACGACTCGATAACCGGAAGCTCGGCACGAAAATGAAA
The DNA here is from genome assembly GCA_036388775.1 of Pyrinomonadaceae bacterium. Taxonomy (GTDB): domain Bacteria; phylum Acidobacteriota; class Blastocatellia; order Pyrinomonadales; family Pyrinomonadaceae; genus JALZCH01. Next base: position 3,888 of record DASVRD010000148.1, read on the forward strand.
AATCCGGTTTTATCCGTTGTGCGACGCGGCGACGAGTTTTTGTTTGTTATCAACAGCCCAGAAGGAAAGCCGGAAGACGCGCAGATCGGGCTGAAATCGAATATCAAAAATATGCCGAAGTCGTTTCGTCTGATGCTTTACGGCTATGGTTCTTCGGAGAATAACTGGAAATCAGCGCGTGTTGTCGTCGCAAAATAGCTTTTGTTTTATAGTTTTTTATAATTTGAACTCGGTTGATGAGCTTGCTCGCAAAGGCACGGCGGGATGGATAATTCTATACTTTACAAAAACAAAATCCGTGTTTTTATTTTGCTGTTTTCAGTTTTACTGCTGAACACGTTTACTTTTGCCCAGAATTCGGTCGGATTTCTCAGAAAAATACCGCTTTATCAAAATCCGGTTTTCGACTCGGATTTCCCCGATCCGACCGTGATTCGCGCTTCCGACGGTTATTTTTACGCTTACGCCACTCAAACTTTCATTAACGGAAATTGGATAAATATACAGGTTGCCCGTTCAACCGATTTGAAAAACTGGACTCGTTTGGGCGACGCTTTGCCGTTCAAACCCGTCTGGGCGAATCAAACGCAGAATTTCTGGGCGCCGCACGTTACGCAAGTCGGCGGCACTTATTATATGTATTACTCGGCTGACCCGAATTCGCGCAGCGGACTTTGCCTGGCAGTAGCAACGGCGACGAATCCGGCAGGTCCTTTTACCGACAAAGGCGGCGCGCTGAAGTGCGGCGGCGGTTTCGTCAATATTGACCCGATGGCTTTTGACGACCCGCAAACCGGAAAGCGACTTTTATATTGGGGCAGCGGGTTCGAGCCGATAAAAGTTCAGGAGTTAGCCGCCAACCGTCTCGATTTCGCCGCCGGTTCGCAGCCGGCAAATCTCGTATTTCCCATCAACAGTCCCGATCCTAATATGTACCGCGATCTAATCGAAGGAGCGTGGATTACTTTTCGCAGCGGCTTTTATTATATGTTTTTTTCCGGCGACGACTGCTGCACGACGGGGCATTATTCGATTATGGTCGCTCGTTCGACGAGCGCGACCGGACCGTTCGAGATTTTACCGGAAAACAACGGCGTAATCGTCAAAGGAAACGAGCACTGGCTCGGACCCGGACATAATTCCGTCATTCGTGACGACAAGAACGTTGATTGGCTCGTTTACCACGCTTATCATCCGAGCGACAGATCGAGAGGTCGCGTGATGATTATGAATCGTTTGATTTACGGCAGCGACGGCTGGGTGAAAGCCGAAGAAGGCTCGCCGACAAAAGAAGTTCGGGTAGCGCCTTTTTTAAGTCCGCGACGAAATTAAAATATAGAGTGAAGAACGAAGAAGACAAGAAAAAAAATGATAGCGCTATCGGAGAAATGCACAAACGGCGCGAGAAAATGGCGGACGGAAAACGGTATATAATTTATTACACTTTCGGAAAAGATTCTGAGGAATCTTCGAAAACTATAAAAAAGGGCGAGAAAGATGTCTGAACTGCGCTGGAATCCTTTAATGGGCGAATGGGTGGCGACCGCTACGCACCGGCAAGATCGAACGTTTTTGCCGCCGAAGGATTTTTGTCCGCTCTGCCCGACCGCGCCTGGCGGATTTCCGACTGAAATTCCCGAACCCGTTTATGACATTGTGGTTTTTGAAAATCGTTTTCCTTCGCTGTCATCGAATCCGCCGGATCCGGCTGTCGAGGGCGATGAATTTTACGCCGTTCGTCCGAGTTACGGCGAATGCGAAGTCGTTGTTTACACGCCGAATCATAATTCGACGCTCGCCGCCGAGCCGGTCGAGCAAATTTATAAATTGGTGCGTGTTTGGACTGATCGCTTTCGCGAGCTGAGCGCTCTCGAATTCGTCAAATACGTTTTTATTTTCGAGAACAAGGGCGAAGCTATCGGCGTTACTTTGAATCACCCGCACGGGCAAATTTACGCTTATCCGTTTGTTCCGCCCAGGGTTCTTCGCGAACTGGAGCAATCGAAAAAGCACGAGCGGGAAACCGGGCGCTGTTTGCTTTGCGATATTTTGACGAAAGAAAAGAGTGACGGGCGCAGAATAGTTGTTGAAAACGCCGGATTTGCGGCTTACATTCCGTTTTTCGCGCGCTATCCATACGAACTGCACATCGCGTCAAAGCGGCACGTTCAGGATTTGACGGAGTTTTCGCGTTCCGAACAGAAGAACTTAGCCGAAATTTTGAAACAGGTTCTCGTCGCGTTCGACAAACTGTTCAATTTATCGTTTCCGTATATGATGGTTTTGCACCAGAAGCCTTCGGACGGCGAAAATTACGATTTTTACCATTTTCACGTCGAATTTTACCCGCCGATGCGAACAGCGACGAAATTGAAATACCTGGCGGGCAGCGAATCCGGCGCGGGACTTTTTATCAACGACACGCTCGCCGAAGAAAAAGCCGCCGAACTTCGCGGGAAAATTGAAAGCGTCGAGTGGAAAATGAACGAATAATTTTTCTTTTATCCGTTATAATCATTTCATAATGATTGACAGGCAGGACTTAGTTGCAAAATTTGAGCAGTTTTACGGGCGCAAACCGCGATTGTTTCGCGCTCCGGGCAGAGTGAACTTGATCGGCGAGCACACTGATTATAACGGCGGTTTCGTGCTGCCTATGGCGATTGAAAAGGAAACATACGTCGCCGCTGCCGAAAGAAAAGATCGTTTAATACGCGTTCATTCGGTTAATCTCGGTGAATCCAGCGAATTTGATTTGGACGTTGAAACAAAACGGGAAAAGGGATTTTGGCTTAATTACGTCGAAGGAATGGCGCGGCTTTTGGAACGCGCCGAGTTTGATCTGACCGGCGCTGATTTGCTCGTTTGGTCGAACGTACCGGGCGGCGCCGGGCTTTCTTCTTCAGCCGCATTGGAAGTGGCTGTCGGTTTAGCTTTATCGGAAATTTCCGGTCATACGGTTGACCGCACGACGCTGGCTTTGATGGGGCAGCAAACCGAGCACGAATTCGTCGGCGCAAAGGTCGGAATTATGGATCAGTTCGTTTCCGCCAACGCCGAAGCCGGACACGCTCTGCTGCTCGATTGCCGCAGTTTGGAGTTTGAAAACGTGCCGCTTTCGACCGAAGATGTCGCCGTCGTCATCTGCAATACGAACGTCAAGCACGAACTGGCTAACAGCGAATACAACACCAGGCGCGCCGAATGCGAAGAAGGAGTCAGAATTTTGCGAGAGTTTTTGCCCGACATCAAACAGCTTCGCGACGTGAGCATTGATGAATTCGAGAAATATAAGAACGAATTGCCCGAAGTAATTCGCCGCCGCTGTCGCCACGTCGTCACCGAAAACGAGCGCACCGTTAAAGCGGCGGCGGCATTGAAACAAAACGATTTGAAAACATTCGGCAAATTGATGTGGCTTTCGCACGCGAGTCTCCGAGACGATTACGAAGTCAGCTGCAGAGAATTGGATCTGCTCGTGCAGATTGCGGAAAACTACAAAGACGTTTTAGGCGCGAGAATGACCGGCGGCGGTTTCGGCGGTTCGACTGTAAATTTAATCGAAAGAAAAAGTTTGAACGAAATTACCGAAAATATTTCGCTCGAATACGAGCGCCAAACAAATATTGCGGCGACCGTTTTAGTTTCCGATGCGGGCGACGGAGCCAGCGAAATTGTTTTTTAATATCGTTGTTGTGTGATTTATTATTTAACGCAGTTGTAAGTTTTATCATTTCATCAATAACCGAGAATTTATGAGCAGCATCAAGGACGTTGCCCGTGAAGCCGGAGTTTCGACCGCGACGGTTTCACACGTTCTGAACAACACCCGCTACGTTTCCGACGAGGTTCGCACTCGCGTTAACCGAGCCATCGAGCAGTGCCGTTATTATCCGAACGCCCACGCGCGAAGTCTTGCGTCGGGCAAGAGCCGGATTATCGGGCTGGTAATTTCCGATATTTCCAATCCGTTTTTCCCGGAACTGGTCAAATCAATCGAAACGGCGGCGTTTGAACACGGCTACGACGTGATGCTCTCGAACACGAATTACGAAACCGAGCGAACTTCGCATTACGTTCAAAGGTTTATCGAACGCAAAGTAGCGGGCGTCGCGGTGATGACTTCTGAAATGGACAAAAGTCTGGTTGATGAGCTTGCCCGGCGCGAAGTTCCGGTTGTTTTTCTCGATGTCGGCGAAGCCGGGCTTCATATGAGCAATTTGAGAGTGGATTACGAAGAAGGCATCCGGCAGGCGATTCTGCATCTGGTCGAACTCGGTCATCGCCGAATCGCTTATATCAGCGGAACGACAAGTCTTCGTTCTTCGCGCCGCCGTCTAGAAGCGTTCAGGCGAGCTGTGCAGCAATTTTCCCCGGATGCGTCCGAACTCATTTTTTACGGCAATCTAAAGGTTGAAGGCGGGCGACTGGCGGCTAAAGAAATGCTGGCGATGGAGAAAGGCGATTTGCCGACGGCAATCGTTGCGGCAAACGATTTAACGGCAATCGGCGCGATCAGCGAATTTGAAGCGGCGGGCTTGCACGTTCCCGACGATATTTCAATCGTCGGATTCGACGACATAGCCTTCGCTGGTTTGACCAAACCGGCTTTGACGACGGTGAGACTGCCGCTTGACGAACTCGGACGGCGAGCGGTCGAGGCTTTAATGAATAACCTGGAATCATCAGAGGAGCACGGAGTAGAAATTCGCATTTCTACAAAATTGATCGTTCGCGAGTCAACCGCGCCGGTTCGGGTTCAGCTAAAAAGCCGAGCGAAATCCAAAACCGATGTGAATGTAAAAGAAACTGTTCGATAGGAGAAGCGAAAACTGTGTTTAGCAAAAGGAGAGAAAAGTTGAAGCAAATCAAATATTCCGGTTCGTTTTTGAAGAAACATTCAGCAGCGTTTTTTATTTTATTAATTGTTGCGCTCGGCGTCGCTGCGCAAAAAGGCGCGACTTACAGAAATCCCGTTCAGGCGGGCGATTACCCCGATCCGTCGGTAATTCGCGTCGGAAAAGATTATTACGCGACGGCGACTTCCTCGGAATACGGACCTGAATACCCGATTCTTCATTCGCGCGATTTAATTAACTGGAACATTGTCGGCGTAGTTTTTCCGAAACGTCCCGCCTGGTCGGTCGGCAATTACTGGGCGCCGGAAATCTGGCAGGAAAACGGAAAAATCTACATTTTTTATACCGCGCGGCGAAAAGACGGACCGCTTTGCATCGCCGCCGCGACGGCTGACAAACCGACCGGTCCTTACACCGACCACGGTCCGCTCGAATGTCAGAAAGTCGGCTCGATTGATGCTTTTCCGATTCGCGACGAGAACGGGAAATTATTCGTCGTGTGGAAAGAGGACGGCAACAGTGTCGGCGAACCGACGCCGCTCTGGGCGCAGGAACTCGACACGAAAAACTGGAAGCTCGTCGGCAAGCGGCAGGAAATTATGCGCAATGATCCGACGACTTGGGAAGGAACGCTGATCGAAGGACCGTTTATTATGCGCCGCAACGGGTATTTTTATATGTTCTATTCGGCAAATTTCTGTTGCGGACGCGGCTGCAACTACGCAATGGGCGTCGCGCGTTCGAGAACCTTGCTCGGAAATTGGGAAAGGTATGAGCAAAACCCGATTCTTAAAGGAAACGAAACGGCTAATTGTCCGGGACACGGAACGGCTGTGACGGCTGAAAACGGACGCACTTATATGCTGTACCACGCGTACGACCCGAAAGATACGAATTACGTCGGGCGTCAGGCTTATCTCGACGAAGTGAATTGGACATCGGATGGCTGGGCGACGATTAATAACGGAAAGGGCGCGAGCAAAGTCTCCGCTTCTCCGCACAATGTCGCCGAACGCGAAGAAGAATATCGCTTTGTTGATGAGTTCACGGCGCCGACTCTGCGTTTCGGCTGGCAATGGCTGCAAAACAGCATTCCGAATTACCGCATCAGCAACGGGTTTTTAGAATTGTCGCCGAACGAGGAACAGGAAAAAAATCTGATCGGCGGAATTATGGCGTACTACACGACTAACGGAAGCTACACGGCGACGACACAAATTGATGCGAGCAATTTGAAAAACAATGTTATGGCTGGCATTTCCGCTTTCGGCGACGGCGAAAACGCGCTCGGTTTCGGATTGCAAAACAACAAAATCGTCGTTTGGCGGCGCGAGCGAAATAATCATCGAACGCTCTCGACGCACGACGCGCCGGGCATAAACAACATCTTTTTGCGGCTGACGGCGCGCGACGGAATTTTTTACAGCTTTGCGATCAGCACCGACGGGCGAAATTTCCGTTCGGTCGGAAGCGAGCAGAACGGCGATTATCTGCCGCCATGGGACAGAGGCGTTCGCGTCGCGCTGACGGTCGGCGGATCGGACGACGCATCGGCGCGATTCGGATTTTTAAGAATCGAACCGACAAAATAAAAAAATACAGGCAAGCATTTACGGAGTGAGAATAATATGAACTTTTTATTTAAATATCGGGCGCTTTTGGGTTTGGCAATGCTTTTCGCGGTTGTTTTTACCGGCTGCGAAAGAAAACCGGCGGGAAGCTCGACGGGCAACACAGGAAATGACGGTGGCGGGAAGAAAACCGTGGCATTTTCGCAAATGGAAAACAACGGACCGTGGCGAATCGCGGAAACGAAATCAATGAACGACGAAGCGGCGAAGCGTAGCGATAAATATCAATTCGTGGTTTCGGACGCGCAGGGACAAACCGCGAAACAGGTTTCCGACGTCGAAGATTTAGTCGCTCGCGGCGTTAATGCGATTTTCTTGGCGCCGCGTGAATTCGAAGGTCTCGCGCCCGCTCTGCAGGCTGCTAAACAAGCGAAAATTCCCGTGTTTCTAATTGACCGCGAAGCCGCCGGGAAGGTCGGCGAAGATTACGTGACGTTTATCGGCTCTAATTTCATTCAGCAAGGCGAACGCGTCGGCGAGTGGTTAGCCAAAGAAACGAACGGCAAAGCCGGAATCGTTGAGCTTCAGGGAACAGCAGGTTCATCTGTGGCAAATGATCGCGCCAAAGGCTTTAGAAATGTGATTGAAAAATACCCCGATATGAAAATTCTCGCTTCGCAGCCCGCCAATTTCACACGCGCCGAAGGACAGAAGGTAATGGAAAACTTAATCCAGGCGCACGGCAAAAACATCACCGCCGTTTACACGCACAATGACGAGATGGCTCTGGGCGCAATTCAGGCTTTGAAGGCAGCCGGAATGAACCCGGGCGAAGACGTAAAAGTCGTTTCGATTGACGGGCAAAAATCCGCGCTCGAAGCGATTATAGCCGGTGATTTGAACATCACCGTCGAAAGCAACCCGCGTTTCGGTCCGATTGCCTTCGACACATACGAAAGGTTTCTGCGCGGCGAACAGCTTCCGCCGAAAATCATTCTCGAAGATAAGTTTTACGATGCGGGCAATGCCGCGCAGTTTGTAAATGAGGCTTATTAAAACAGTGGATAGTTGATTGTTGAGAGTGGAGGGTTTTATAACTTTTCGCTTTTACTTTCAACTATTAACTCTCCCAGTCAACCAAATTATGACTAACGAACCGCTTTTGCGGATGCAGAACATCAGAAAGGTTTTTTCGGGCGTCGTCGCTCTCGATGATGTGAATTTCACGCTCGAACGCGGCGAAGTTCACTCGCTCGTCGGCGAAAACGGCGCGGGCAAATCAACGCTTATCAAAGTGATGACCGGCGCGTACAACCGAGACGGCGGTGAGATATTTCTGGAAGGCAAGCCGGTTAATTTCCGCACGCCCGAAGACGCGCAGCACGAGGGCGTTGTCGCCGTTTACCAGGAAGTCAATCTTTTGATGTACCGAACCGTCGCGGAAAACATTTTTCTCGGTCGCGAGCCGCGCCGTTTCGGTTTGATTGATTGGGCGAAAATGAACCGCGACGCGGGTGAGGTTTTGCAGAATCTTGGTTTGCAGATTGACCCGAAGGCGGTTTTGGGAAGTCTCAACATCGCGTCCCGGCAAATGATCGCGATTGCGCGCGGCGTTTCGCTCGGTGCAAAAATTCTGGTTTTGGACGAGCCGACAAGCTCGCTGACCGAGCACGAAGTTCGGCTTTTATACGATGTAATTCGCCGTTTGAAAGCGCAGGGAACGGGCATTGTTTATATTTCACACCGCTTTGATGAGCTTTATGCCGTTTGCGACAAAGTGACGGTTTTGCGCGACGGAAAATATATCGGCACGCGACCGCTCGCCGGTCTCGAACGCATTGATCTGGTTTGTTTAATGCTTGGCAAACAGCGCGAAGATTTGGAGAAAAAAGGCGCGACTGCTTTCGGCGAACATCACGAACACGTTGCGGAACCGCTTCTTGAAACCGAAAATTTAACACGCGGGCGACGATTGAAAAACGTTTCCATAAAAGCGGGGCGGGGCGAAATTCTGGGAATGGCAGGGCTTCTCGGTTCGGGGAGAACAGAAGTCGCGCGCGCCGTTTTCGGAGCCGATGAAATTGATCGTGGGAAAATTCAACTCGAAGGAAAGCCTTTAAAACTGCGTTCGCCGAGCGATGCCATTCGCGCCGGAATAGCTTTTTTGTCCGAAGACCGAAAAGCCGAAGGAATAATTCCCGAATGGTCAGTCAGGGAAAATATGACGCTCGCCGCTTTGCCCGCACTGACGAGTTTAGGCGTGGTTTCACGGTCAAAACAAAACGAAATCGTCGAAAAATTTATGCGACGTCTCGGCATAAAAGCATCGAGCGGCGAGCAGAAAATCCGCGAGCTTTCCGGCGGCAATCAACAAAAAGTCCTGCTCGCGCGCTGGCTTTGCAAAAATCCGAAATTTTTGATTCTGGACGAGCCGACGCGCGGCATTGACATCGGCGCAAAAGGCGAAATTCAAAGTTTGATCAATGAATTAGCCGAAGAAGGTTTGGGCGTCTTGATGATTTCGTCCGAGCTTGAAGAACTGGTCGAAGGCAGCGACCGCGTTGTCGTAATGCGCGACGGCGAATGCGCGGCGGAACTGCGCGGCAAAGATATTTCTCAAGATTCGATAATAAACGCAATGGCGACGGAATAGTTCGTTGAGTTTATAGAGTTCGTTGAGTTCATTGGGTTTGAAGAAAAAGAACTTCTTTTACTCAACGAACTCAACGAACCCAATGAACTCAACGAACTCTATAAACTTTTTTATGGCTGAAGCAATTACACAATCAATCGCGGCGAAACGAGGCACATCGAGTTTTGCCGATTATGCGCCGACTTACGGAGCGGCGGCGGCGCTCGTTTTATTGATTCTGGCAAATGTTGTTTTTACGCCGAATTTCGCAGCAGTTGACAATTTTCGCAATATTCTCGTGCAGGTTACGCCGACGATGCTCGTGGCTATCGGGATGACTTTTGTTATCGCGACGGGCGGAATTGATTTGTCGGTCGGCTCGTTGATGGCAATTGCGTCGGCGGTCGCGGCGATTTCGCTCGATTACGGAGCATATCCGGCGATTTTAGCCGCGCTTGCCGTTGTTACTTTGATCGGCGCTTTCAACGGTTGGCTCATTTCGACATTCAAGATTCAACCGATTATCGTCACGCTCGCCGTCTTGATCGCCGGACGCGGCATCGCGCAGGTCATCAGCAACGGCGGACAATTGATTCCGTTTTCAAATCCGAGTTTTGAATTTTGGGGCAAAGATTCAATTATCGGCATTCCCGTGCCGGTTATGGCGATGCTTGTTTTGATCGTCGCCGCAGTTTTTCTGCTTCGCGCGACGATCTTCGGGCGGCATGTTATCGCCGTCGGCGGAAATGAAAACGCGTCGCGCCTTTCAGGAATTTCTGTAAACCGAACAAAAATTTTGGTTTATGCATTGAGCGGCTTGCTCGCCGGAATCGCGGGTTTGATTTACACGGCGCGTCTCGGCGCATCTGATGCTTCAAAAGTCGGCGAAACTATCGAACTCGACGCGATTGCCGCGACGGTCGTCGGCGGAACGGCTCTGACCGGCGGTCGGGCGACTGTTATCGGAACGGTCGTCGGCGCGCTGATTATGCAAATCATCACGACGAGCTTCAATATGAACGGCATCAAGTTTTCTTACTCGCTCGTTATAAAAGCAGCGATTATTATATTTGTCGTTTACTTACAACGTTCAAAGGCAAATTAAGAGAAACAGCTTTTATGTTCAGAATCAAAAAAATCTCGCAAAACTTTGCAGTCATTCTATTATTCTGTTTTGTTGTTTCAGCCGCGCCGCGCTGGACGGAAAAGCAGGCGAACGATTGGTATGCGCGGCAGCCGTTTCTCGTCGGCGCTAATTACATTCCAGCAACGGCGATAAACGAGTTGGAAATGTGGCAGGCGGACACTTTCGATCCGCAGAGAATTGATCTGGAACTCGGCTGGGCGGAAAGTTTGGGAATGAACACGATGCGCGTTTTTCTGCACGATTTGGCTTATTCTCAAGACCCGGAAGGTTTCAAAAAACGTCTAAATCAGTTTCTCGACATTTCGGCGAAACACAAAATCAAACCGATGATCGTGCTTTTCGATTCGGTTTGGGACCCGAATCCGCAAATCGGGCGACAGCGAGTTCCGCGCCCGGGAATTCACAATTCCGGTTGGCTTCAATCGCCGGGCGCGAAAGCTCTGGCAAATCCGGCGGAATATCCGCGCCTTGAAAAATACGTTGTAGATGTCGTCGGCAGTTTCGCCAAAGACGAGCGAATAAATTCCTGGGATATTTGGAATGAGCCGGACAATCGAAACGGCAACGATTACGCGCGACAAGACCCGCCGAATAAAATCGAGTTGGTCAATAAACTTCTGCCGCGCGCGTTTCAATGGGCGCGCGCGGCAAAACCGACGCAGCCTTTGACTTCCGGCGTTTGGAAAGGCGATTACCCGAACGCGGAGAAATTCGACTCGACCGAGCAGATTCAAATTGATAACTCGGATTTTATTACTTTTCACAGCTATGACCCGCCCGATGAATTCGCCAAACGTATAAAATTTCTGCAAAAACTCAACCGCCCGATTATGTGCACCGAATATATGGCACGACCGCGCGGCAGCACGTTTGTGGCTATTTTGCCGGTCGGGGCGCGCTACAACGTCGGAATGATAAATTGGGGCTTTGTCGAAGGCAAATCGCAGACGATTTACCCGTGGGATTCATGGGAAAGACCGTATGTTGATTACGAGCCGTGGATTTGGTTTCACGACGTTTTTCGTAATGACGGCACGCCGTATTTGCGTGAAGAAACCGAGTTGATAAAACGAATCACGGGCAAAGCAAAAGGGCGCGCGGCGGGCGCACGTTAAATTAAGAAAAGTTAAAAAGTTAAGAAGAATGAAAGGGAAAGAATCAATTACGAATTGCGAATTGCGAATTACGAAAATTCGGTTTCTGTTCGTGTTTATCTGCCTTCATTTGTGGTTGATTTTATTTCCTTTTAGATTTCCGGCGCAAACGTACACAAATCCGGTTATCGCCGGAGATTTTCCAGATCCGTCGGTGATTCGCTTCGGCGAAGACTTTTATGCCGCCGCAACGACCGGCGGATGGTCGCCGTTTTTTACGATTGCTCATTCAAAAGATTTGGTTAACTGGAAAATCGTCGGTTCGGTTTTTCCGACAAAACCGGCGTGGGCGAAAGGGGATTTCTGGGCGCCGGAAATTGCGGAAGATAAAGGGAAATTTTACGTTTTTTACACCGCCCGGCGCGATGAGGGAAAAGATAAAAAAGGAACTTTGTGCGTTGCCGTCGCGGTCGCGGATAAACCCGTCGGACCATACAGCGACAAAGGAACATTGGTTTGTCAGGAAATGGGTTCGATTGATGCGTTTTTTATTCGCGACGAAAAGGGAAAACCGTATTTAGTCTGGAAAGAAGACGGCAACGACCGACAGCAGCCGACCTGGATGTACGCGCAAAAGCTCGACGAGAGTTTAACGAAGCTCGTCGGCAAGCCGAAAAAACTTTTCCGCAACGAAGGTTCGGGCTGGGAAAATCACGTTATCGAAGGCGCGAATATCGTTCGCCGGAACGGGTATTATTATATGTTTTATTCGGGAAACGCCTGCTGCGGACGAAGCTGTAATTACGCTTTGGGCGTTGCCAGAAGCCGGAAACTTACCGGCAAGTGGGAAAAAAATCCGGCGAATCCGATCTTAGCCGCAAACGAAAAATGGCAATGTCCCGGACACGGAACAATCGTTAAAACGCCCGATGGCAGCGATTATCTGCTTTATCACGCTTATCGAAAACGCGGGGACGCATTTAACATCGGGCGCGAAGCCTTGCTCGATAAAGTCGAATGGACGGCGGACGGTTGGGCGACGATCAACAACGGACGCGGCGCTTCCGACACGGCGAATTTACCTTTTTCCTGGGCGAAACAGGAAAAGAACGCGACTTTTATTGACGAGTTTGAAACTTCGATTTTAAGTCCGAATTTTCAATTGCCGTTGTCGCCCGTCGGAAGCATAGACTTAAAAGCCGGAACTCTGGCATTTACGGCGAATGATATGAGCGAAGCAGTCGTTGCGACGCGCGCCGTTTCCGGTGATTATACAGTGACTACCTTGATAAAAAGCGCGCAGATGTCGTCGGAAGAAATCGTCGGGCTTTCGGCTTACAGTTGGCGCGGAAATGCGGTCGGCATCGGTTTCGGATCGGAAAAAGTCTCCGTCTGGCGCCGCGAAAACAATAAACAGGAAATCGCCGCGAGCGCAGATGTAGGACAAACCGAATACATTTATTTGCGAATGACGGCAAAAGACGGAGAGCTTTACCGATTCGCTTACAGCCTGAACGGAACGGATTGGACGGAGTTTTCCAATACGGTTGCCGGCGCTCACGTCGAAGGCGCGCGCATTGCTCTAACCCACGTCGGCAAAGCGCAAACGGCGAGATTTGATTGGTTGAAAATTGTCCAGAACTGATTCTATTGGTAAATGATAAACATTAATGATGAATTAAAAGTAAATTCTCTTTCGCTAATCATTCGCCATTGACCATTAAAAACATATGAGCCAGACGGAAACATTGAACGAAATCAACACTGATTCGACCCGTACTATGCGGGCGAAAATCGGTTCGTTTTTACAACAACAAGGCGCGCTTGTAATGCTTCTGCTCGTCTGCATAATCGGTTTTGCGCGGTATGAAGCGTTTCTAACGCCGGAAAATCTGCTCAATGTGCTGCGGCAAAACTCGATGCTCGGTTTGGTGGCGCTCGGAATGACGTTTGTGATCTTGACCGGCGGCATTGATTTATCGGTCGGAGCATTGCTCGCGGTCGCGGGCGTCATTGCGGCGAATCTGGCGGATCGAGGACTGATAATCGCTCTTTTAGCGGCGGTTGCCACGACGACTTTTTTGGGCTTAATAAACGGTTTGGTAATCGCTAAGGCGCGAATTCAGCCGTTTATCGTGACGCTGGCGATGATGATCGCCGCACGCGGATTGGCTCTCGCGGTAACGGGCGAGCAATCGGTCAGAATTACGGGAACGAACGAGGGTTTTAATTGGCTTGGTCGCGGATTGATCGGTGATTTTCTGCCCGTCCCGATTTTAATTTTAATCATCGCTTTTGCAATCGGCTGGGTCGTCTTGAATCACACTCCGTTCGGTCGAAACGTTTTTGCGGTCGGCGACAACGATGAAGCCGCGAGGTTGATGGGATTAAATGTCAGCCGCGTGACAATCGCGGTTTACGCGATCAGCGGCGCTCTTGCCGGTCTTGCGGGCGTGATTCTGGCGTCAAGACTTGGAACCGGTCAGCCCGTCGCCGGAGTCGGCTGGGAACTCGACGCAATTGCAGCGGTGGTTATCGGCGGAACGCTTCTGACCGGCGGACAGGGAAGCGCTTTGTCAACTCTGGTCGGCGTTCTGCTGCTCGGCGTGATTTTTAATTTGTTCAATCTCGAAGGACAAATCAGCCCGTGGTGGCAGCTCGTTCTGCGCGGAGTCATACTTTTGTTCGTCGTCGTCGTGCAAAATCGCTTGACGCGTTTGAGCTAATTTAATCGGCAAAAATTAATTTCTGCTATTAAATCAGCTTTGATCAAAGCACAATTGACATTATAAGGACGCGGAGATAGAGATTTCGATTTTTAATACGGTTTTACCTTTTCCGGTATCGAACGAACAAAGAAAAATATTTTATTGAGGTTTTTGTCGAATTATGAACAAAAAGCGTTACGATCAAGCCGAGATTGAGCGGTTTACGAATGAAGCGATTAGTGACGGATTTTGCATTTTGCGCGAGCATTTCTCAAAGGAAAAACTCGTGCGATGGCGTGAAAAGTTTATGCCGCTGCTCGAAGACCACATCGAGCGCGAAGGAAATTTAAAAAATCGCGGCGCGGAGAGATATTATGTGACTCTGCCTTTCGATGCGCCGTTTGCCGACGAAGAAATCTTTGCCGACCCGGACGTTTTGACGATTGTCGAAAATCTGGTCGGCGCAGACTTTACAATGGTTCAATTGGCGACCGACACGCCGCTTCTCGGTTCGGATTATCAGGAAATTCACCGGGACGCGCCGCCTTTGTTTCCCGAACTCGAATACGAAACGCCGATGTTTCAGCTCGCCGTAAATTTTCCGCTCGTTGACGTGACGCCGGAAAACGGACCGTTTGAAGTCGCCCGCGGAACGCACTCCGTTTCAAAGGAAATCGGAATGAAATTGATTGAGTCGGGCGAAAGACCGATTGAACCGGTTTGTCTCGCGCTCGGCGACGTGATGATTCGAGACGTGCGCGGGCTGCATCGCGGAACGCCGAATAAAAGTGATGAGCCGCGCCCGATGTGCGTTATCGGTTACAGCCGCAAATGGCTTTTCCGACCCGAAGTTTCGATAAACATTCCGCGTTCGGTCTGGGAAAATCTCTCGCCGCAATCGCGGCATATGCTTCGATTTAACCGCATCGTCGAATCGCTCGAAGACGCTCCGAAAACGGAAATTTATCAATCTTTCGCTTATTAAAATCAGAGACTCATTGCAATCGTGCCGGCGATCATTCGTTTAAGAACTAAAAATAATATGCGATTAATCTTTACATCATTCAGTCGCGCTGCTTTGTTGACAATTTTGCTCTGCGTCGGGCAAACAGTTCTCGCGCAGGCGATTTACGAAATGCCGCAGTCGAACATCGAATCGAGAATGGCGAGCGGCGAGAATCCGACCGGGGAAAAAGGAAAAGGCGGACAAGCGATGGGCGGGCGAAAAGGATCGCCGACGGTTCCGATTAAAGCCGGTGAAAGTCGCGTTTTAGCCGAGGCGAAAGGCGCGAGCGGAACGGTTAGACGCATCTGGATGACGTTTCCCGACCGTAGCCCGGAGATGCTCCGCAGCCTCAAAATCGAAATGTATTGGGACGGCGCGACGAAACCGGCGGTCAGCGCGCCGGTCGGCGACTTTTTCGGAATCGGACTTGGTCAGCGCGTTCCGTTCGAGTCGGTATTTTTTTCCGACCCGGAGGGCAAAAGTTTTAACTGCACGATTCCGATGCCGTTCAGAACCGGAATGCGGGTTGTGATGGTCAACGAAAGCAAAAATAATTTAGACGAGCTTTTTTACGACGTTGATTACACTTTGGGCGACAGGCATCCGGCTAATATGCTGTATTTTCACGCTTATTACCGCCGGGAAAATCCGACGACAATTCAGAAAGATTACGAAATCCTGCCGCAAATTTCGGGGCGCGGGCGTTATCTGGGCGCGAACATCGGCGTGATTGTGAACACGAAAGAGTATTTCAACACCTGGTGGGGAGAGGGCGAGATTAAAATGTATCTCGACGGCGACCGAAATCTGCCGACGATAGCCGGAACCGGAACCGAAGATTACATCGGAACCGCCTGGGGACAGGGAAAATTCGCGCATCTTTATCAAGGTTCTCCTGTTGCCGACGAACAAGCGATGCGCTGGTGTTTCTACCGCTATCACGTCGTTGACCCGATTTATTTTTATCGGGACGCACGCATCACGATTCAGCAAATCGGTTACCTCGCGCCGCACAGCCGACCCCCGATTATTTATAACAAACGCACGCTTTATCGCGCCGGTCCCGGTCTTATTCCGATGGACACGACGAAAGATGGAAAATTCGAGCGTTCCGACGATTGGTCGAGCTGCGTTTATTTTTATCTGGACAATCCGACGAACAATTTGCCTGCGATCGATACGGTGGAAAAACGCGTTGCGGGACTTTAAAACGAAATTTACTCAAAGAAACTTTAAGGAAGTTAAAAAAACTTTAAAGAAATATAGGGGAACGATTAGCCAATTCTCTTCAAAACACTAACCGCTCCCTTTTTACTCCGCGCCGAATGTGCGCGGAATTTTTGTGTCTTTTATAAAAGGAAATTACTAATACGGTCGGCTTTCCGCAAAATCGGCTTAATTTCATTGAATTTTAAGAGTTTGTTTAAAAACCCAAAAATTTCAAAGAATGTTTTATCTTGCCGGCTACGCAGGCGAAATGAACAAAAAGGAAAGGACTTTTCGTGTTCTGCTGAAAGTTCAGTTTTTTCGTTCGTTTCGCAGGCGGGGAAATGAATATTTTACATAGATTTTTAGACTTTTTTGTCATCTGAAGAACACGGGCACTGGCATCTTTTGCAAATCGGCTTACCGCAGCGGCGACAATCTTCGACTTTTTCGAGTCCTTCGTTTTTGCCGAAGTCGCGTTTCTGGCAAACCGCACATCTTTTTTCTTTCATAAATTCTCCTACAGAAAATTCTGCCTCAAAAACATCGTCGTGTTCAAGAAACACAAACAGTTTTTATTATGCGAGCAACATTTTTTCGCGCGATTTCGATTTATTCGCGTTGCGAAAGACTCAATCTTTTGTCACAAAGCCGGCGCCAGCGGTGTTATTACAACGAAAGAGCAATCAAAAAATTTATTTCGGAGAAAGAAAAATGAAAAATATATTTTTGTTCGCATTTGTTTTAGCCGTTGCGCTCGGTTTTTCAGTATCGGAAATCGCCGCTCAAACCGCAGAAAGCCGGCAGCAATCGAAGGAAATCGCCTCACTTTTTAATAAAACGAAACATAAAATTAAGGAAAAGGGCGGCATTCACGTTGAGGTTTACATTGATATCAACAGCGAACCAGCCGTTAAGCAAAGCCTTTCCGAATATTCGGGAAGATACAAATCGGAAACGGACGATTGGCTCGATTTGAAAATCGGCGCGAACGGCGAAATCGAAGTTTCCGGTTCGGAACCCGCGCCGCAAAAATCTCGCCGGTTCAAACTCACGAATGCCAAAATCGAAAACGCGCTTCTGACCGGAACGAAAGTTTATGAAGACGGCTCGACCGAAAAGTTTGAAGCCGCTTTTTTGAATCGAACCGTTCGCGCCAGCAAGAATGACGCCGGAACGACGACGTTCGGTATAGGAGTCGCGTTCGTCCCGCCGAAAATGGACTTGGGCTCCGGTTTTGTATTGAATAAATTGTTTTATGAAATGAAATAATCGAAATTCAAATACGTTTTCTACTTGAAAGACATTTGCCTTCAAAAGGTGAACGAATTTTTCCGGCGGCGAATCGGATCATCTTTTAAGAGCCTTTGAAAACTGGATTTTTACTCGCGCAGCGTTAAAAAAGTTTTGAAATACGCGTTCAAAACTTTTGCCAGAACTTCCACCAGGGCGTTGACCTGGTTTCGGATTCGTACAAATGCGGACGGTGAAGTCTATGCACGTTTTCATTCAGGTAGTTGCTTCTTAATAAATTGTCGGCAATATCGTCAACCGGTCCACCGCCGTAAATAATCGGAGCGTTCGGGTCTTTTTCCTTCCAAACTTTTAATACGTTTGATATTAAACTGATAACTTCCGCTTTGTTGTTTAGACCGTCGTCAGAAAGACAATCCTCTCTTTTCAGCCTTTCGTACATTTCGGCGGGAGTTTTTTCCGCGTAAAGAAGAGTGGTAAATTTCGTCGGAGGAATAGCCAGAGTTCTGCTCCTTTTAAGTTTTATCGAATTCAGATATTTATACACCATTTACTCGATCTGTAAAACAAAAAACAGCAAGTGTAAAAACTTGCTGTTTTTCTTTGCTTAGTAAACTCTTTGTCTGTCTTCACAATCTAAATACCGTTCCGATTTATTTCTAAATAATTCGACGGCGATATTTGTCCGGTTTCGTTTGAAATTAATGAATTTTAGCGGAAAGCCGCGAATGTTGACACGCAGAATTGAAACGGGTTAGTCTAGGTTAATCGAAAAAAATTATATATAAATCGTTTTTAAGGCGAAGATGCTTGAAAACGAGTCGTTTCACGAATCTGCCAATCGAACTTCTGCTTGTTTTACTGACGTTTTTTAACGGTAAGG
>DASVRD010000149.1:0-5408 GCA_036388775.1 Pyrinomonadaceae bacterium
AAGCAGTTGAATCCGGCTCCCAAGCGTCTGTTTCGGAATCCCTCAAAGAAGATATTATTCGAGAACTCGAAATACTTTCCACATTTCCAAATTACAAATTTGACCGAGACGCTTTTTCGCTTTTGGCGGCGACAATTCAAACGGGGTGGGAAGAACTGCCGCCTGAAAGAGTCTTGAGCGAGCATTTTGTGACGCTCGATATTTTAAACCTCGAAAGCGCGCCGAGCGGCAAAAAATACGATTGGTTTTATCTGGTCTGTTCGATTTTTAATGAAGAATACAAGAACAATCCGAGAATCGAAGCCGCCGCGCAAAAACAGCTTCTTTTGAATATTGTCGGAGAACTGCAAACTTTCGGAACGCTCAACACGAAAATCCCGGATTTAATCAATAAAATCTCAAATTTTGCCGACGAACTCAGGAAAATCAGCGAGGGCGTCGAACGCATTGAAGCGGGCGTCGGACGGCTTGAATCGGGGCAGACGAAAATCGAGAATTTGGTGCGGCAGATTGTTCCCGAACAGCCGAATCCGCAAAATCTGGTTGCGCTGCCGAGTCTGGACGATAAAGTTTACGGGCGCAAAAAGGAAATCGAATTGTTGAAAACGTTTCTCGAACGCGGGAAACGTTACGGCGTGTTTGTCGCGCCGACTTGTTTCGGGAAAACTTATTTGATTAAGAAATTTCTCTGGACAATCACGGAAGTCGGCGGAATCAAAAGCGAATATCGGCGGTCGGTCGAAAAGGTTATTTACCTCGATTGCCGCGAGCGGCGCTCGATGACCGAGATTTTGCAGTTGTTCGCCAATATGCTCGGCACGAAGTTGGATGACCTGCATTTTCTGGCGGATTTGTTTACAAAAATTCAGGCGCAAAAGATTTTGCTGATTTTCGACAACTTTGAAAGCTGGATTGACGAAAACGGCAATTACGCGGTCGGGCGCGATGGCGACGGGAAACACGACGAGAGCGTCAAAACTTTTCTCGGCGCGTTGTTCGGCTCAAATCATAATATTCGCGGCATTTTTATCTCGCAGAAAATTCCCGATAAAGAGCGCGATTTTCGGCAGGTCGAGCGGCTCGACGAAATCAGCCGCGAACTTGAAGAAGGTTTGGAGCCGGACGCGGCTTTGGAACTGGCGCAAAAAGAAGGCGCGCGAGTCGGGCTTGGCGGAGCCGCGCCCGAAGCGTTGCAGCGATTTTTCGAGCAGGTTTATTACATCCCGCAAGCGATTCAATCAATGATCGGTTATCTGGAAACGGTGGGCGAGAGCTTCGCCGTTTTTGAACGCGATTTCTGGGAAGATTTCGACCGCGAAGAACGCGACGACCAAAACATCGAAAACCGTTTGAAAGACAAGCTGCGCCCGACCAAAGCCTTAATCAAACGGCAGATTGCGGCGCAAAACGAGACGACAAAATTTTTGCTGTCCCTGCTGGCGTTTTTCGGCGTTTCCGTGCCGAAAGACGTTTTGGTTTTGAGCTTGTCGGCAATAAAAGGAATTGAAAACGCCGCCGACCGCAGCCGCGCGGTCAAAATTTTAATTGATAACCGGCTGGCAAAAACCGAAGCGGATTTGGTCAGAGAACGCGACGCGGAAACGGGCGCGGAAGAACAAATAATTTATTTCACGCTGCACCCGTATTTGCGCGAAATTGTCCGCGAAAATCAGCCCGCGTTTGAAACGGAAAACGGCAACGCGCTTGAGCCTTTTGCTAATGCTTTGTTTAAACTGGGCTATGTTAGCGTCGAAAAAACTTATTTTCGCAAAGCAACCGCCTTTTATGAATGTGCCGAGAAAATCTTTGAATGGTTGGTTTTCAATTTGAAACGCGAAGACCTGCGAAACGATTTGGCAAAGGCTTATCTGAACAAAGGCGTTGCGCTTCGGAATTTACAACGTTTGGATGAAGCGCTTACAGAATATGACAAATCAATTGGTATTGTTGAGCAATTAGTTAAAAATGAAAACAAGCTGGAATTGCGAAACGATTTGGCAAAGGCTTATCTGAACAAAGGCGTTGCGCTTTGGAATTTACAACGTTTGGATGAAGCAGTTCTTGAGTATGAAAAATCAATCGAGATTCGTGAGCAATTAGTTAAAAATGAAAATAAGCTGGAATTGAGAAACGATTTGGCAAAGGCTTATATGAACAAAGGAGTTGCGCTTGCTAATTTACAACGTTTGGATGAAGCGATTACGGAAAATGACAAAGCCATAAATCTGTGGGCTGAAGAAAATGCCCTGCATAATTTGCCGAATTTGGCGGTTGGGCTACGAAATAAAAATATTTTGTTGATCCAACTCGAAGATTGGCAAAAAATAGCGGAGAACGCGCTGCGGGCTTTGACGTTTGATTGGGTTTTCGCGCAGCCGTCTTTGCCGCCTCGTTTTAAAGAATTGGTTAAGACTGAAATTGACGATATTTTACGGCAAATCAAAGAACTGGACGACGCGGACAAAGAAGCGGTTTACCGGCACGCGGGCGGGGAAAGCTTAAGAAAACGAGTTGACGAGGTTTAAACTGAAAATTCCGAAATCCGGCTGTTACAGGCTGGCGATGATTTTACCTTTGCGTTTGGCGGAATTATAAATTTCTTTCAGCTCGCTTTTTATCCCGCCGCCGAAAACGACGCGGTAAGGCAGAAAGAAACCGTCAGTCGCTATTTTGTCTTGAAAAGGCAGCAGCACGGCGTTCACGCGGACGGGCAAAGTGAATTTGGGAAAGTAATCCGCCAAAGATTCGGTCAATCCGTGAACGGCGTAAACTTCCGCGTCATCGGAGATAAAAACGGCGTGGTTTTTCAGATAGCGTTCGATATAAAAATCGCCACTGACAAACTTTTTCCAACGTGAAACGGCAGCCAGCTCGCGCATCGGAATATCCGGTGGGTTTTCGTCAATAAACTCATCAATCAAGCCGATGTTTTCAAAAAGCGCGTTGCGAACTTTGAATTTTTCGGGCATCGGAGTGCGGCAGTAATCTTCAAAAGTCACAACTTCCGGCAGCACGCCTAATTTCTCGTTGACAAAAAACTGCAACGGCAGCATCAGCTTGAAAAACAGAGCTGTTTCGGCTGGCGCGAGAATCACGTTTTTACATCAACATCAGCATCGGATTTTCTAGCATCTGCTTTAAAGTTTTCAAAAACTGCGCGCCCGTTGCGCCGTCAATCACGCGATGATCGCACGACATCGTAACGCGCATCATATTTCGCACGACGATCTCGCCGTCGCGCACGACAGGTTTCGGTTCGGATTTGCCGATTGCCAGAATTCCGGCTTCGGGCGGATTGATGATTGCCGTAAATTCTTCGATTCCGAACATTCCGAGATTTGAAATCGAAAAAGTCCCGCCGGTAAATTCTTCCGGTTTTAGTTTTTTATCGCGCGCTCGTCCTGCAAGCTCTTTGACTTCCGATGCGATTTGCGCGATGCCTTTTCCATTTGCATTGCGAATAATCGGAGTTATTAAACCATCGGGAATTGCTACGGCAACGCCGATGTCGGCGCGTTCGTAATAACGAATCGAACGATCTTGGTACGAAGCGTTGACCTGCGGATGCTGCATCATCGCGGACGCGACCGTTTTGATAATTACATCGTTAATCGAAACTTTCTTTTCTTCAGGCAAAGCCGCATTGATTTGTTTGCGAAAATCAATCGCTTTGTCCATTTCAACTTCGATTGTCAGATAGAAAGTCGGAATCGGTCCGATAGATTCGGTCAAACGCGAAGCGATAGCGCGACGCATTTGCGTTGTCGGCTCTTCGCGATAAGCGGACGCTCCGGCGATTTCAGCTTGTTGAAAGCTAGGAGCAGTTTGCATTTGTCCCTGAGCTTGCGGCTGCGCTTCGGGCTGAACTTGCGGAGCGGCTTTTTGTCCGGCGATTGCAGCTTCAATATCGCGTTTGATGATTCGCCCGCCGGGACCTGAGCCTTGCAAATTATTCAAATTCAAACCGGCTTCAGCCGCCATTCGCGCGGCAATCGGCGAAACGATTAAACGTCCGTTTCCGCCTTCTGAGGGTTTTGATTCTGTTTGTTGCGCGGAGGCTTGACCCTGTTGTTCAGCGCCCGGACGCTGCGCGTCGTAACTGCGTCCGGCGGCTTCCGCTACTTCCGGCTTTTCGGAAATTGGCGCGCTCATTGGCGGCACAGTTTGCGGTTCGGCTTTTGTCTCTGCGGGTTTTGCAGCGCTCGCGCCGTTTCCGCCGCCGATTTCAGCTAAAAGAGCGGAAATGTCTTCGCCTTCTTTGCCGATAATCGCAATCGGATCGCCGAGCGGGACGGTTTCACCGTCACCTTTAAGGATTTTCAAAACAACGCCGTCGTTCAAAGCGGTCATTTCCATTGTCGCTTTGTCTGTGTCGACTTCGGCGAGCGTTTCGCCGTTTTTGAACGATTCGCCTTCTTTTTTTAGCCAGCGCGCAATTTGCCCTTCTTCCATCGTCGGGGAAAGCTTGGGCATTAAAAATTTATCAGCCATTTTTTATTAATGGTAAACGGTTAACGGTAAACGGTTAATAATTGTCTTTTTAATTAACCATTTACCATTAATCATTAAGAATTATAAATAAGAAACTTCCTTTACCGCCGCGATGATTTTCGGAACGTCCGGTAACGCTGACGCTTCCAGATTTTTCGCATAAGGCATCGGCGCTTCTGCGGTCGAGATGCGTTTGATCGGAGCATCGAGATAATCAAAAGCGCGTTCCATCACCTGATGCGAAATCTCCGCGCCAACCGAGGCAAAAGCATGTGATTCTTCGACAATCACGAGCCGGTTCGTCTTTTTCACCGAATTGACAATCGTGTCAATGTCGAGCGGTTTAATCGTTCGCGGATCAATTACTTCAACACTGCAAACGCCGTCTTTTTCTAGTTGTTCGGCAGCTTGAATTGCCAGCGGAACGGTCATTGAGCGAGCGACAATTGTGCAATCCGTTCCTTCGCGTTTGACATCAGCGACGCCGAGCGGAATTGTAAAGTCATCTTCGTCGGGCACTTCGCCTTTGATTCCGTACATCCGCTCCTGTTCCATAAAAATAACCGGATTGTCGTCGCGGATTGCTGATTTTAGAAGACCTTTGGCGTCAGCCGGAGTCGAAGGCATCACAACTTTTAAGCCCGGAAAATTGGCGTAAAATGCTTCGAGCGCCTGCGAGTGTTGGCTGGAAACCTGATAAGCCGAACCGTTCGGACCGCGAAAGACAATCGGTATCTTAAACTCGCCGCCGGACATATAAAGCATTTTCGCGGCGTGGTTGATGATTTGGTCGGCGGCTAAAATCGAAAAGTTAAACGTCATAAACTCGACGACAGGTCTCAAACCAGCCATCGCCGCGCCGACGCCGAGACCTGCAAAACCAAGCTCGGTAATCGGCGCGTCAACGACGCGCTTGT
>DASVRD010000150.1:0-3141 GCA_036388775.1 Pyrinomonadaceae bacterium
CGGCTTTGCGCGAGCAAATAAAAGGTTTCGGTTTGAAAGTGACCGAAGTTGCGACGCAGGTCGGGCGATATTTGATTGCTTTGGGCAGCTACGAAGTTGATATTCGCCGGATTGGCGGTTTGAAAGGCGTCAAAGACGTTCATCGCGTTTCTGACGCTTACAAGCTGGTTTCGCGCAAATGGAAAGTTTCGTCAACCGTAATTGATTTGGGCGATGGAGTAAAAATAGGCGATGGGACTTTCGCTTTTATGTTCGGACCTTGCTCGCTCGAAAGCGCCGCGCAAATCGAAAGCGTCGTCGAATTTTTAAACAAAAACGGCGTGCGCATTATGCGCGGCGGCGCTTTTAAACCGCGTTCGTCGCCTTACGCTTTTCGCGGGCTGGGCATCGAAGGCTTGAAAATGTTTGCCGAAATCGCCAGACCGCACGGCATCAAACTAACGACCGAAGTTATGGACGCAGCGCAAATCGAAGCGATGTATCCTTATGTTGACGTTTATCAGGTCGGAACTCGAAACGCGCAGAATTTTACGCTGCTCGACGAGCTTGGGAAAATTGACAAACCCGTCCTGCTCAAACGCGCGATGTCCGGCACAATCGAGGAGCTGCTGCAAGCCGCCGAATATATTTTTATGAACGGCAACGAGCGAATTCTGCTCTGCGAGCGCGGCATCCGCACGTATGAAAAAGCGTATCGCAACACTCTGGACATAAACGCGATTCCGGTTTTAAAAGAAAAAACGCATCTGCCCGTCATCGTTGACCCGTCGCACGGCATCGGCGTGCGCCGCCACGTCGAAGCGATTGCGCTCGCAGGTCTCGTTGCAGGCGCGGATGGTGCGATCATCGAAATCCACGAAACGCCTGAAAAAGCGGCTTCGGACGGAGCGCAAACGTTAAATTTCAGCGAAACGGAACGGCTTTTGAAGAAGGCAAAAGCGATTATCGAGGCGACAAAATCAGTATCAAACTCGTAAGCCTCGAAGGTTCGAGCGTTCGGCTAAAACAAATTCCGGCTGGCGGCTAGGGAAAACGAACAATCGCGTTTGCCACCGGCAATTCGGCGAGACGTTTATCCTTTGGAGCATCGAGAGGCGGTTTCCAGCCTTTGCCGTTTGTCAGCAGTTCTTCGGACGGCAAAATGCCTTGCATCTCGAACGACTCGAAAACAAAGGGAACGCCTTCCGCGCCGAGCGGAGAATTTGCGTCGGCAACGTGAAAATGCAGATGCGGCGCATCGGAATTGCCGCTGTTGCCGAGCAAAGCCAACGCCTGACCGTGAGTTACTTTATCTCCGATTTTGACGCGCTGGCTTTTCGGCTGCAAATGCGCGTAAAAAGCAAAAAAGCCGTTGCCTAAATCGAGAATAATGTAGTTGCCCCCGACGGTTTCGAGCGTAATCGGCACAGCTTTTTTGTCCGTAGTCGGATCGTTTTCCGGGATGCCGTCTTTAACGTCAACGATTACGCCGTCGCCGACGGCGAGAACTTCCGCGCCGTAAGCCACCCAATTCGCATTGTTTGCCGGATTTCCGCGAAACGCTTGACCGTCCGCGCCGATTCTCGTCCAATCGGTCGCAAATCTCTGAGCAATTCGCGCTTTGCCGTTAACCGCGATAATCGCGCGGCGATGATCCGAATTGTTTGAAAATCCGTTGAGCGCGAGCCAGCCTTCGCCTTTTAAAGGAGAACCGACAATGAGCGGCGGATTTTGTCGAACCGCAATGCGGGCACCTTCGACCGAAGTTTCTCCGTCTTTGGGAGTTTCCGCTTTAAAGAAAAGGCGATGACACAAAGCCGGCGGAATTTCCGAAGTCGTATTAAAAATAACTTGGAGAAAAATAATGGCTCGCATTCCGCCGCCGATAATTCGTTTGTTGGGCAAATCCGCAGCCGCGCCCGGTCGTTTGAGACGGCTCGCAAGCTCCGCATCTTTGTAAACGGCTATCGGCGGCGCATCGGCTTCGTCTTTGAAAATTTCGACGCGCGTCAGCTCCAGACTTTTAGGGCGAAAATTGGTGAGATGTAATTCGTATAAAAGCTGTATTTTGCCTTCGACCTTAACGGGAGCCGGAGCAAACGGAATTTCAAGATCAACGGGAACGGCAGACGGCTTTTGACCGAAAATATAATTTGAGCCGGTTGCATTGGAGAGATATATTAAACCGAAGACAAAAAAAAATATCGAGGTTCTTTTCATCGTATTTCCTGTTCGGGGAGAGCCAGCCGGATGGATTTGTTTTCAAACACAAAGCAATTGAATTTAGTGCGGTTATACAGAAAATACCGATTTTTGGCAAGCCGAAACTTTTATCCAATCCTTTTTTTCGGTACTTCGTTGCTCTTTTAATTTGACGGGAAGCCGCTGAGCGCTAAGATTGAATTGATGAACGATACTGACAGCGCTGGAAAAGCAATTGTTCTTTTCGACGGAGTTTGCAATTTCTGCAATGGCACGGTCAATTTTATAATTCGCCGCGACCGAAAAGATAATTTTCGTTTTGCTCCGCTGCAATCGGAAATCGGGCAGAAGTTTTTGCGCCAATACGATTTAAACGTGCCGGGTGTTGATTCGGTCGTTTTAATCGAAAACGGGAAAGCTTTTACGCATTCGACCGCCGCCCTGAAAATCGCTCAACATCTCGGCGGCGCTTGGCAAATTTTTTCGGTTTTTCAATTTATGCCGCGTCCGGCGAGAGATTTCTTTTATCGCCTTTTCGCCCGCAATCGCTATCGTTTGTTCGGGAAAAAGGACGTTTGTATGATGCCGACGCCGGAAATAAAAGCGCGATTTTTAAGCGAAAACGCTGAAATTAACTAGAAGCCGTCTCAAAATCAGATTTGGATGGTCTAGAGCATATTTCATAAAAGTGAAAGACAAAGAATTAACAGGGATGAAAGGGATAAAGGGGATATTTCTTGTTTTTATCAATCCCTTTCATCCTTTTCATCCCTGTTAATTTTCTGTTTCTTGTATTTCGGCTAATTGAAATTAGCTCTAAGTCCTGACTTTGAGTCGGCTAAAGTCTTAGGAAAAGCCGCCTCAATACGGACTCGGAACGATTGACACTGTCTTGGAGACGTTTTGTTTTATTGCTTTAACTTGAAATTGTTCGGCACAAATTCGAGCGAGACTATTTCT
>DASVRD010000151.1:0-15560 GCA_036388775.1 Pyrinomonadaceae bacterium
CGGTATCAGCAGCCTCGAAATTGCGTGTTTGGAACGAAACTCTGTAACTCGCTTTTTTCTTATCATAGCCACAAAGCTTTACAATTTCTGCGACAGTTACGCCAATAAATTCCGAATTCTATTATTATTTTTTCACGATAAACGGCAAATATCGAAATTGCAGCGTTTTTCTTTTTCAAAATGAAGGAAGATTCAAAAAACAGTTGACCTCGCCGCTTTTTCGCTGTTTACTTGTTTCAAACCTAGATAAAAATGAATCCTATTGCCGTCACATTGATTTTGTTGCTGGTCGCCGTAATTCTCTTTGCGCTAGAGAAGATTCCGGTTGATATTGTTGCTATTTTGCTCGTCATCGGTTTGGTTATGACCGGCGTTTTGACGATTCAGGAAGGCGTTGCCGGTTTTGGCAACGACATTATCATCACGATTGCCGGGCTTTTTATTCTGACCGGCGGGCTGGTTAAAACCGGAATCGTTGACGAAGTCGGGCGCAGACTTCATCGAATCGCGGGAAGCAACGAGTTTTTGCTGACGATTCTGATAATGGTTGTCGCCGCGCTTTGCGCCTCGGTTTTGAAAAACACGACGACGACCGCGATGTTCGTTCCGGTTGTTATGGGACTTGCCGAACGCGCAAAAGTCGCGCCTTCAAAGCTGTTAATGCCGCTCGCTTTCGGCGCAATTCTTGGCGGAACCTGCACGCTCATCGGAACTTCGACGAATCTGGCGGTCTCCGGCGCAATGTCGCGTTACGGAATGCAGCCGCTTTCAATGTTTGAGCTAACCCCGGTCGGTCTGGCAATTGTCGGAATCGGGTTGTTTTATATGTTGTTTGTCGGGCGATTTCTCGTTCCTCGGACAACGAATGCAGAATCAATCACAGAGCAATATCAAATCCGCGATTATATTTCCGAGCTTCTGGTTTTGCCTGAATCCAAAGTCGTCGGCAAAACGCTGACCGAAGCCAATTTTTATACCGAATACGTTTTAAACGTCATTGGAATTATTCGCGGCGGGCATCAACGGCTTGCTCCGGGCGCGCAGGAACGCATCGAAGCAGGCGATTTGCTTATTGTCGAAGGCAAAATCAGCGATATTCTGCAAATCAAGGCGCAAGCCGGGCTTGAAATCAAACCGGATTTTAAGCTCAACGACAATTATTTAGAGGGCGGCGACATAGAGCTTTTCGAGGTAATGGTGATGCGCGGCTCGCAGTTTGTCGGGCGCACGCTCAAAAATTTGAATTTGCGGCAGCGATTTGGCTTGACGGTTTTAGCCGTCAGCCGACATCGTTCGACATTCCTCGAAAAACTCAGCCAGATTCCGCTGCGTTTCGGCGACGTTTTGCTCGTGCAGGGAAAACGCGAGGTTATTGAGCCGCTTGTAGTTGACGGGCAGGTAATTTTGCTCGAAGAAGTCTCAAATCGCGAGCGGCGCACGGAAAAACGAAAATGGGCTTTGCTCGCTTTCGGCACGTTTTTGCTTCTCTCGCTTTCAAAATATTTTTTGAACGTCGAAGTTCCGCTCGCCATCGCCGTTCTCATCGGCTCGCTGATCTTGCTGGCGACGCAAACCATTCGTTACGAAGAGCTTTATTCGCTGATTGATTGGCGTTTGATTGTTCTTATCGCCTGTATGATTTCGTTTGGAACGGCGATGGAAAAAACCGGCGCGGACAAATATCTCGCCGGAATGATTAACGTCTATTTCGGTCAATACGGAGCATTTGCCTTGCTCGCCGGGTTCTTTGCCCTGACCGTTGCGCTGACGCAGCCGATGTCGAATCAGGCAGCCGCACTTGTCGTTTTGCCCGTAGCGGTGCAGTCGGCGGTCGCGCTCGGATTAAATCCGCGCACTTTCGCAGTTGCGGTTACTTACGCCGCTTCGTGTTCGTTCATCACGCCACTTGAACCCGCCTGCGTTCTTATCTACACGCCCGGACGATACAGGTTTTTCGATTTCGTCAAAGTAGGCACGATTCTGACAATTGCCGTTTTCTTTATCGTAATGTGGCTCGTCCCGATTTTCTGGGGTTTTAAGGGTTGAAAGCGAAAAATTAACAGGGATAAAGGAGATAAAAGGGATAAATTTAATCAAACTTTTATCCCTTTTATCTCCTTTATCCCTGTTTCAAGTTTATCTTTAATTTGATTTGGGTATTGACATACGAAGAGGTTCGTATTAAGGTCTTCGTAGGTAGTCCGAATTATGCCAAGACAACACATTCAAAAACCGACTGAAGCCGAATTGGAGATTCTGACAATTCTCTGGCAGCGCGAAACTGCGACCGTCAGGGAAGTCCACGAAATTATCAACGAGCGACGACCGACCGCATACACGACGGTTTTAAAAACGCTGCAAATTATGACCGAGAAAAGTCTGGTCGAGCGCGAAACCGAGCAAAAAGCGCACGTTTACCGGGCGAAAATCGAGCAGGCGGCGACCGAGCGCACCTTTGCCGAAGATTTGCTCGACCGGGTTTTCGGCGGTTCGGCGGCGCAGCTTGTGATGCGAGTTTTGGAAACCAAACCCGCAAGCGATAAAGAACTGGCGCAAATCAGGCAGATGCTTGACGACGCGGAAGGACGGGAAAAATGAATTTTGAATTTTTAATCAATTCGTCGCTTATCGAAAATCTCGGCTGGACGCTGGCGCATTCGCTCTGGCAAATTTCGGTAATCGCGGCGCTCTGTTTTCTCGGATTAAAAGCGGCGCAAAACGCAACCGCAAATTTCCGTTATTCGCTCGCCTGCGCGGCTTTGTTTTTAACGCTCTGTTTGCCTGCCGCAACTTTCGTTTGGTTCGCAAGCGCGCCTGCGAAAACGACTGCAAGCGCTTTTGCCGCGAAAACAAACGGTAAGAAGATTACGGTTAAAAAGCCGGTTCAGGACGAGCATTTGTCCGCGATTGAAAAAAACGAATCGGAAGTGGTTACTAATTCTTCGCCGATTTATTCTTTTGAAAATCTCCAAACGCATTTTGAAAATTATTTTGTCCCGAATTTGCCTGTTTTGGTCTGGTTCTGGCTGGCTGGAGTTTTGTTTTTTGCCGGGCGAACCGGCGGCGGTTTATGGCGCCTGCACAATTTGAAAACAAAAAAAATCGCCGAACCAAGCTCGGAATGGCAGCGACAATTTGCGCGTTTGTGCGGTGAAATCGGAGTTTCGGTGAAAGCTAAGCTGCGCGAATCGGCGCAAGTCGCCGCTCCGGTCGTCGTCGGCTGGCTTAAACCCGTGGTTTTGATTCCGAGCGGCGCTTTTTTCGGAGTTACGCCCGCACAATTGGAAGCGATTATTGTTCACGAGTTAATGCATGTTCGACGCGCTGATTTTCTGGTTAATTTTCTGCAAACGCTCGTCGAGATTCTGCTTTTTTATCATCCGTGCGTGTGGTGGATTTCGCGTGAGATTCGACGCGAGCGCGAGTTTGTGTGCGACGATCTGGTCGTTCAATTCTACGGCGAGCCGCTTGCGTATGCTCGCGCGCTCGCAAACCTGGAACAGTTTCGGCAAACGGCGAAACAAAACGCGCCGCAGCTTTCGCTGGCGGCAAACGGAGGGAATTTAATGAAAAGAATTCAAAGAATTTTACAAAAAGAAACCGAGACGAGCGCTGGTGCCAATTCGCTTTGGTCGGCTGGACTGGCTTTTGTGCTTATCTCGGCGTTTCTGCTAACTGCATTTTGGGGCAAAAGCGAACTAGCTGTCAACGCGAACAGCAAAAAAGGCGAGAAACGAATGGCAATCGGCTTTGTCTCGATTCCGCCTGTAGATCGTTCGGATAATCCGCCGCACGACTCGTTTGCGACGGCACAGCTTTTGATTGAAAAGCTCAAAAAACACCGCGTTCCGGCAATCGGATTTTTGCAAGGCGCAGCAATCGCCAATTTTGAAAAGGCGGCTACGAGTCCGCGAATTGATTTGGTGCGATTCAATCCCGTGCGTGCGGAAATCGTCCGCAATTGGCGCGACGCCGGTTTCGAAGTCGGCATCGGCGGCTACAAACACATCTGGTTTTACAACACGCCGTTTGACGATTACGCCTCAAATGTGGAGAAAAACGAAACGATTGCGAAAAAGATTTTGGGTGAGAAAAACCAGCAGCTTCGTTATTTCAGTTATCCTTATTTGAACACCGGCAAAACGAACGAGGACAGAGAGCGTTTTGAAAACTGGCTCGCGGCGCGCGGTTTGCGGTCAGTGAAATACACTTTCGACAATCAGGAATGGATGTATTCTTTTGTCTATGACGCGGCGCGCAAAGACAATGATTTGAACACGATGAAAGAAATTCGCGGCGAATTTCTCGATTATATGGCGAAAATGCTCCGGCACTACGAAGCGTATTCGCAGGAAATGTTCAATCGCCAGATTCCGCAAACAATGGTTTTGACTCCGAGCCGACTCGTCGCCGACACGGCTGACGAGTTGTTCGGGATGCTCGAAAATCAAGGCTACGCTTTTGTTTCAATGGATGACGCGCAATCGGATGGCGCATATCTGTCAGCGGAAAGTTTCGCGGGCGTGAAATCCGGAATTTCGTGGTTTGAACGCTGGCAATTAGCGCAAGGCAAAAAACTGCGCGAGGAACCGGAAGTCAGCAAATCTATAACGGATGCCTGGGAACACGGAAATGTTAAAAATGTACCGCCTCCGCCTCCACCCAAGCCACCATCACCGCCACCGGCTCCGCCTGATGAAAAGCCTTAATGTCTAATGGCTAATTTAAAAAAGCCTGCGCTGGAATCAGCGCAGGCTTTTTTATTGTTCCGTGAAAAAGTTTTATCTTCTCGCGGGGCTTGTTCCGGGACGCGCCGGCGATGTCATCGGAGACATCATCGGTGTAGCGACGGGCATCGCCGGAGTTGCCGGCGGGCGAATTTGAATGCTGTCTTTAACTTCCTTGACGCCTTCACCTTTTGCCGCTGCCAGTGCTGCATCACGTTCGGCTTGAGTCGTCACTGTCCCGCTCAGAGTTACAACGCCGTCTTTAACGGTTGAAACCGTAACGCCCGGTGTTTTCACTCTTCCTTGAACCTCTTTTTGAACATCGGCGTCGGATTTACCGCCGCACGCGATCAAAAAAGCTGCAAACAAACTGATAACCATCAAAATACTTAATTTTTTCATCATTTTTTTCTCCTGAAATTTCGTCTTTTCGTTTGGCTCGTCTCAAAATAGCATCGGCGAGCATTTTATTTCGTTATTTTGGAAACAATGAAAAAAAGATTTACCGATTCGTACGGTTTTGTCAATTAATTTTTTACTTATGGAAGGAAATAAAGAAACGGAAGCGGCTTTGGAAAGTGATTTCGTGCGTGAATTAAATCAGAATTTGTCTCGCAGTTTCCGGTAAGTCGTCGTTAAATCTTCGGGAATCACGCGGGTTTCGCCGACTGTGGTTGTAAAATTCGTATCGCCGAACCAGCGCGGCATAATGTGCAGATGAATGTGTCCGGCGACGCCCGCTCCGGCGGCTTTGCCGAGATTCATTCCGAGATTAAAGCCTTGCGGATTGTAAGTGGCGCGCAAAGCGGTTTGACAGCGTTTGGTTAAATCCATCAGCTCGTCCGTCGTTTCTTTATCGGCGCGGTCTAAATCGGAAACGTGCGAGTAGGGAACTATCAACAGATGACCGGAGATGTACGGGAATTTATTGAGGACGATATAATTGTGCCGGGCGCGATGAACGATCAATTTATCCGCATCGGTGCGCTCGTCCTCTGCCACCAAATCGCAGAACACACAAAAAGATTCGGGCGATTTCTCGCCCGATGCTAAATATTCATATCTCCACGGACTAAATAAAACGTCCATAAAATCAATTACGAATTTCAAATTACGAATTACGAATTATTGAGTTTAAAAAATATTCCGAAATTCGTAATTGTTAATTCGTAATTCGTAATTATTTTTCGGCTGCTTGAGCTGCTTCGTCAATATTTAAAAGCTGGCGCAGCTCTTTGCCGGGTTTGAAATACGCGACGCGCTTTGCCGGGATGTCAACCGGCTCGCCGGTTTTAGGGTTGCGACCGCGGCGCGAATTGCGCTCGCGCAGGCGAAAGCTGCCGAAACCGCGCAATTCTATTTTTTCGCCTTCGTTTAAAGCCTCAATCAAACTGCGGAAAACGACTTCAACCAAGCGTTCCGCGTCCTTTTTCGTTAAATCCGTGGCGCTGACCACTTCTTCGACCAAATCTGCTTTTGTCATCAAATAAACCTCGCTATTAAAACTTTATTAAAAATAGTGTCGGGAGCGAAAAGAGAGAATTCGGATAAATATAAAACGTTCGCTCCCGCATTTTCTAAGAGAAAATCTTACTGCTCGCCGCCGGACGTTGCCGCATTCGGTGTTTCGTTTTCGACTTCGTTTCCAGCTTCGCTTGCGGTTTCATTGCGAGCTTCGCTGTCGCCGTCGTTTACTACAACTTCATTTCCAGCTTCGCTTTGGACTTCGCTTCCGGCGTCATCAGCAGCTTCGTTTCCAGTTTCGTCTGCGGTTGATTCGGCGACACTCGGTTCACCGGCGTTTGATTCGACAACCGATTCATCGGCGTTTGTCTCAGTCGCATCCGGTTCATCCTCGCTTGATTCCGCAGCGGCTGGTTCGGCAGCGTTTATTTCAGCAGCGTTTGTCTCGGCAGCGACCGGCTCGGCAACCTTTGGCTCGGCAGCAGCGGGAGAAGAACCGCCACCGAACATATTCCGCAAATTGGCAAGCTCGCCTAAGCTCGCCATTCCGCTTTTAGCTTCCGTCGAGTAAGA
The DNA here is from genome assembly GCA_036388775.1 of Pyrinomonadaceae bacterium. Classification (GTDB taxonomy): domain Bacteria; phylum Acidobacteriota; class Blastocatellia; order Pyrinomonadales; family Pyrinomonadaceae; genus JALZCH01. The sequence goes on from DASVRD010000151.1 coordinate 6,765, forward strand.
TTTCGTGTCAATTATCGGCTCGTCTTCTTTGCCGACGGCGCGCGCCGAAAGTCCGATTTTCTGTGCGTCCGGCTCGATGCGAAGGATTTTGAATTCCATTTCCTGACCGATTTCAAAAACCTTTTCCGGTTTTTCGATTCGCTCGTCGGAAAGCTCCGAGATGTGACACAGACCTTCAAGTTCTTCCGCCAATTCGACGAAAACGCCGAAATTGGCAAAGCGCGAGATTTTACCCTTAACAACATCGCCGGGTTTATGTTCGGAAACGAATTTATCCCACGTCGAAGGTTGCAAATCTTTCATCGAAAGCGACATTCGGCGTCCCGCCACGTCAATGTGCGTGATAACGGCTTCGACTTCCTGATTTTTCTTCAAAGCCTCGCTCGGATGCTTGATTTTCTTGTGCGAAATGTCCGTGACGTGAACCAGCCCGTCAACGCCTTCTTCCAATTCGACAAACGCGCCGAATTCGGTCAGATTGCGAACGCGACCTTTAATTTGCTGTCCGACGCGGAAACGCTCGTAAATCGTCTCCCACGGATTCGCCATCACCTGTTTCATTCCCAATGAAACACGCCGATCTTTGGGATCGAGGCGCAGAACCTGCACTTCTACTTCGTCGCCGATCTTGACAATGTTTTTCGGATGTTTCGCGCGTTTCGACCAGCTCATTTCAGAAACGTGAACGAGACCTTCGACTCCCGGTTCAAGCTCGATAAAAGCTCCGTAATCCGTCACGCTCGAAACTCTGCCGCGCAGCTTCGCATTAATCGGATAGCGTTCTTCGATGCTCGTCCAGGGATCGGGCTGAAGCTGTTTTAATCCGAGAGAAACGCGCTCTTTTTCGCGGTCGAATTTCAAGACTTTGACCTGCACTTCGTCGCCCGGTTTGAACATATCCGAAGGGCGGTCGAGTTTTCCCCAAGTCATATCGGTGACGTGGAGAAGCCCGTCAATCCCGCCCAGATCAACAAAAGCGCCGTATTCGGTCAGGCTTTTAACCGTGCCTTCGATGATGTAGCCTTCGCCCAATTGCTCGAAGGTTTGCGCTTTTTGCGCTTCGTTCACTTCGTCAATCAAAGCCTTGCGCGACAGCACGACATTGGCGCGCTTGCGGTTAAATTTAATCACGCGCGCTTCGACTTCCTGATTTTTATAAACGTCGAGGTTGCGCGGCGGGCGCGAGTCAACCAGCGAGCCGGGCAGGAAGGCTTCGATTCCTTTGATGTCAACGTTCAAACCGCCTTTGACGCGGTCGGTGACAAAGCCTTTAACCGGCGTGCCGTCGTTGTAAGCCTTTTCGAGATCGTCCCAGGTGCGGCGTTTGACGGCTTCAAAGCGCGATAATTCCGCTGTCCCGTCGCCCGAATCCATTCGCCTGATAACGACTTCAAGAGTGTCGCCCCGTTTAACGGTTACTTCGCCGTTTTCCGTCAGCTCTTCCGATTTGACGACGCCTTCGGATTTATAGCCGAAATCAATCACCACGCCGCGATCTGAGACGCTGATGACTTTGCCTTCGACTAAATCGCCTTCGCGATAGCGCGCCTGCTCCTGCTCAAACTGTTCGAGCATCGCGCCGAAATCCATTTCGCCGCCGGAGTGATCGTCCGCGCCCGTCTTCGCTGCGCTGGTTTCGGCTGTCGTTGTTTCGGTCGCTGCTGTTGCTTGAGCCGGCTGTTCGTTGGCGGCAACTGTCGGCTGTTCAGCCGTCGCGGGTGACGAATCGGCTGCTTCCGGTGCTGTATCGGTTGTTGCCGTTTCCTGCGATGCGGGCGCAGCAGGAGCTTCGTTTGTCGACGCGTCCTGAGCCGTTGTTTCAGCCGCAGGCGCTTCGGTTGTCGCCGTGCCGGTTGTGTTTTGGGTTGAAGCAGCCGGAATTTCGGCTGCCGTGTTGTTATCGTTCGTTTGTTCCGCGGCAGGAGCTTCCGCTTGTTCGGTCGCCGTCGCTTCCGCCGTTTGTTTTGTTTCTTCGCTCTGCATTCAAATTCGCGTCAAGTTGTTTCTTAACGTTCTCGCCTCTTTATAAAATTCCGTTTTCACGATTCTATCAAGTCTCGCCTCGATTAACCAATACCCGGCTCGCCGCGTTCAACATAAAAAGCTGCGCGGATTAAAAATTGGCAAAATAAATGGAAAGCTCGTCGCCGCGCGTTTTCGTTGCCGGTTGAGACGGTTCGTGCGCCAATCAAACTCGGACTGAGTCAGGTATTAGGTTTCAAACAAACTCCGTTTGCGTGCTTTATTCACGCCAGGCAAGGTCGGTTGTGACCAGATAGAACTTCAAAAGTACACGCCAAGTCTAACAATGTCAAGGCAATGCCGCGTTTCCTTGACCGCCCGGCGATTTTCTGGTCATACTCAAATTTTTCATTATGCGAACTTTCAGCTTCTATCAACTAGACGTTTTTACCGACCAAAGATTTGCGGGCAATCCGCTCGCCGTTTTTCCCGACGCCGCAGGCATTTCCGATGTGGAAATGCAGCAAATTACGCGCGAAATGAATTTGTCCGAGACCGTTTTCGTGCTGCCTTCCAACGAACCGGAGGCTTTGCGGCGACTGCGAATTTTCACGCCGACCAAAGAATTGCCGCTCGCCGGACACCCGGTCGTCGGAACCTGGAATTTGCTCGCCCGTCTCGGTTTTATAGAAAACGTTCCGTCGGACGGTGCGGTTGAAATCAAACACGAGCTTGGCGTCGGTGTCCTGCCGGTAGAAATCGAGTTTGAAAACGGCGAGCCGCGAAAAGTCACGATGACGCAGGATAAATTTTCGCCCGGCGAAATTGTCGTAGATGAAAACGTTAGAAAAACAATCGCCGAAGCGTTTAATCTTGCGCCCGAAGATTTTCAGCCGCACGCGCCGATTCAAGTATGCGGAACGGGCGTTAATTTTACGGTCGTTCCGGTGCGCTCGCTCGCTGCATTAAAAAGCTCGCGCCCCAATGCCTCGAAATTAGAAGAATTACCGAAGATTTTGCCGGGCGAATTTTCCTTGTTCGCGTGGGAAACTCTGGAAGAAACGTCTTTGATTCACACCAGAATGTACGCGCCCGAATTCGGCATCATCGAAGACCCGGCGACCGGTGCAGCCGCAGGAGCGCTTGGCGGCTACATCGTGCATCACGGCTTGTTTGCGGAAGAATTGAAAAAGAACGATAACGTTTTGAGTTTTACGATTGAACAAGGCGATTTTATCGAACGACCGAGCCGCATTCACGTTGAAATAACGGGCGAAAAAGGAAACGTCGAACGGGTTCGCGTCGGCGGGTCATCGGTTATCGTCGCCAAAGGCGAAATCTATCTTTAGTGAGCGGTGAGCGGTAAGCAGGGAAATCTGTTTTAACTGCTCACGCTCACTGCTCACTTATGTACGATTTGATTATCATCGGCGCGGGACCGGCGGGAATTTCGGCGGCTTACGAGGCGCAAAAATTGGGTTTGGATTATCTTGTTTTGGAAAAAGGCTTGATCGGCGAAACGATTTATCATTATCCAATCGGGCTGGCAGTTTTTTCCACCGTCAACGAGCTTGAATTAGAGCCGGACACGCTCAAACCGGCGCGCGAGAAACCGACGCGCGAGGAATTGCTGTCGTATTATGTTCGTTTTGTTTTGGGCAACAATCTTAATGTGCAAACCGAAGAAGAAGTATTGTCGGTTTTGTCAGAACCGGGAACGTTAGCGACCGGCTTCTTCAACATCAAAACTTCAAAAAGCGAGTATCAGGCTCGAAAGGTTTTATTCACGACGGGCGCGATGGCGCATCCGCGCCGCCTTAATGTTCCGGGCGAAGATTTGCCGAAAGTATCTCATCTTTTTCGGGAAACTTATCCTTGGGTGCGAAAACACACGCTCGTCGTCGGCGGCGGAAATTCGGCGGGCGAAGCCGCGTTGTTTCTCGCTGAAGAAGGTGCGATTTCGACGCTCGCTATTTTTCGCGCCGATTGGGAAAACTCAGACCCGAAACAAGGCTGCATTAAATACTGGGTCAAACAGCCGCTTGAAGAACAGCTCGAACGCAATTGTCTGCAAGTCTTTTTTCTCGGTCGCGTCGTAGAAATCCGCGAGAGAGAAGTTGTTTTGGAAGACGAGAACGGCGATGTGAAGATTTTGCCGAACGATGCGGTTTTTGTGTTAATCGGCGCGGACGCGGATTTGGCTCTTTTGGGGAATCTGGGCGTCGAGTTTCGAGAAACGAAATACGGAATTGTTCCGGTTTACGATGAGGAAACCTTTGAAACCAACATTTCGGGGATTTACGTCGCCGGACATTTCACGCTCGAACGCCACATCAAAGGCGCGATTGAAGTGCCGAAAAGAATTCTGCCGAAAATCGCCGTCAGTCTCGGAAAATGAATTTTGAACCGAACGTAAATTGGCGGGAAACGGTTTTTGTTTTGCTCGCAGTCGTATGTTTGCTGCCATTCGTCGCGCCGCCCGTTGCTTTGGCGCTCGGAATCGCGGCGGCTTTTACAATCGGCAATCCTTTTCCAGCCAAAATCGCGAAAATTACCAAGCTCCTGCTGCAAATTTCGGTTGTAGGACTCGGATTCGGAATGAATATCGAAACGGTTTTTGAAGCGGGAAAAGACGGCATTTTGTTTGCCGCCGCGACGATTTTCGGGACGCTCGCGCTCGGTTATTTTATCGGTCGGCTGCTCAGGATTGACCGAAAAATCTCGCATCTGATTTCGTGCGGCACGGCGATTTGCGGCGGCAGCGCGATTGCTGCGGTCGCGCCCGTCATCGAAGCCGACGATAAGGAGATTTCCGTTTCGCTCGGCACGATTTTCGTTTTAAATTCCGTCGCGCTGTTTGTTTTTCCCGCCGTCGGGCATTGGTTAAATTTAAGCCAACAGCAATTCGGAATTTGGGCTGCGATAGCAATACAAGATACGAGCAGCGTCGTCGGCGCGGCGGCGCGTTTCGGCGACGAGGCTTTGCAAATTGCGACGACCGTAAAATTGACTCGCGCTCTATGGATTGCGCCCCTTGCGCTCGTCACCGCAATTGTCTTTAAAAGCAAGAATAGGCGCATTACGGTTCCGATTTTCATCTTTCTTTTTTTGGCAGCATCAATCGTCAAAACTTACGCGCCGCTGCCGGAAAATCTTTTCAATTCCTTTGTCGGCGTTGCCCGACAAGGCTTGACGCTGACGCTTTTCCTGATCGGCGCGGCGCTTTCGCGCAAAATTCTCGCCGAAGTCGGCATCAAACCGTTGCTGCAAGGAGTTATTTTATGGATTGTGATTTCGCTCTGCTCGCTTTGGGCGGTGATGACGATTCTCTAACTTCGATTTGCGGCAAACGAATTTGTTATGAATAAAAAGGTACTTTTTCTTTGCACCGGAAATTATTATCGCAGCCGTTTCGCCGAAATTTTGTTTAATCAATTAGCCGCCGAACGCGGACTTGATTGGCATGCCGATTCACGCGGTCTGGCAATCGAGTTTAACAAAGCCAACGCCGGAGCGATTTCGCATTTTGCGGTCGAAAAATTAAACGCGCTCGGCATTGACGTTTCCGAGCCACGTTTTCCGCTAAGAGTAAGCGTTGATGATTTGGAAGCGGCGGATTTGACGATTGCGATGTACGACGCCGAGCATCGTCCGATGGTTTTGGAAAGAATTCCAGATTGGGTTGATCGCATTGAATTCTGGAAAGTCCCTGACATTGATTTTGTTCCGCCTTCGATTGCTCTGTCGGAAATCGAACAACAAGTCAAATCACTCGTCGCACGTTTATCCGCCGCGTCTGCCGTTTCAACTTAAATTTTAATGGAGGAAACAACGCTGGAAAAATTTTATCGAGACGTTGAGCGGCAAACCGCGCGCTTTGAAATCATTCACGCCGCGCGTTTGAACTGTCGGCGCGGCTGTTCGGCGTGCTGCGTTGACGACATCACGGTTTTTGAAGTCGAGGCGGAAAACATTCGCCGAAAATATCCCGATTTGCTCGAAAACAATTTGCCGCGCGAAGCCGGAAAATGCGCTTTTTTAAATGAAGAAGGAGCGTGCCGAATCTACAATGCGCGCCCGTATGTTTGCCGCACGCAAGGCTTGCCGCTACGCTGGCTCGAAGAAATAGAAGAAGAAATTTACGAATTGCGCGATATTTGCCCGCTCAACGATGCGGGCGAAGCGGTCGAAGAATTAAACGAAGACGATTGCTGGACAATCGGCGAAGCGGAAGCGCAACTTTCGGAAATGCAGTTTAAAAAAGATGGCGGAGAAATGCGGCGCGTTCGATTGCGCGATTTATTTGTAAAAATAAGCGAAAATCACAGTTGAAGTTATTTGAACGGCGGAGTTCACCGAGCGCGAAACCGACAACACACAAGCTAAGGATTAAGAAGCAGCGTTTTTAAGAAAGTCGCTGTTTCGCGCTTCAGTGCAATGACTTGTTCGGCAGCGCCGCGCAATAAACTATCTTGCAGCAGCAAGCGAGAGTTTTGATTTAACAAATGCCCCAACAAAACTGGCGAGCGTGAAACTGGTCGCTCCGCATATCAGTCCGTATCCAATATCCGGTTGATACGATAAAAGGACACCAAGCGGAGCGTCCGCCCAAAGCGGAACGGCTATTAGCAAAAAGAGGGTGAAAGCAATGCCACAGATTAGCGGGACAATCACTTTTGCCGTCATCAGCATTAATAACGGGTATCCGAGATTGCGCCACTTCCATAGCTGGCGGATGAGTTGAGCCAGTCCGAATAAAAGAGTGAATAACAAGAGAAATCGCTGGAGAAGCTCGTAGGGAATATAAAATTTCGTCGGCTGACTATGAAGCCGCCTGATGATCCCATCCATTAAATCGTGATGCTGCGTGAAACTATTTACGTTGGTAAGGATAATGATGCAGTATCCTTTTTCCGGTAAGATAGTCATGTTAGAGCTAAAGCCTTCGTTAAGCCCCGTGTGACCGATTGCTTCCAACCCGTTCAAACGCCCCGCCACCCATCCCATCCCATACCGAGAGCCGATGTCAGAACGTGCTGTGTGCATCAACGCGATATTAGTTGGCGTGATGATAGAACGATTGTTGTAAACACCATCCTGCAAGTGAGCGATGAGATAATGGCACATATCTTCGGCGCTCGAAGCGATATGACCGGCAGCCGCGCTCTGATAGGGCAACGTGGACACCGAAACCGGCAGACCGAAAAAATACTGGTGACCTTCTATTAAGCCGTTCCTCACAGCATCATCGTAGGTTAGGTGAGTAGAACGCATCTCCAAAGGGACGAGTACGTGTTCTTGCATATAGACGGCATAGGTCTGCCCGGTGACGGCTTCGATGAGCATCCCTAAAATTTTATAATTGAGATTGCAATACTCATAGACCTGCCCGACCGGATGCGCCAACTCTGTTTGGCTCAACGAATCAGCATCAGGCGCGAAGAACCCGGCAGATGTTGGAAGACCGCTCGTTTGATTTAGCAAATGACGAACAGTTATAGTCCGTGACGCCTCAACATCTCTCAGTCGAAACCATGATAGATATTGATAGACCGGGGTATCTAAGTTCAATTTTTCAGCTTCGGCGAGTTGCATCACGGCGAGCGCGGTGAACGATTTGCTCAAAGAGCCGATGAGGAATGGGGTTCGCGGGCTGATTTGCTGACCTGCCGTTGTTCCGAAACCTCTTAGATACACAATTTTGTCACGCCGGACAATGCCGACAGCAAGGTTGGGAATCCGGGAAAGCCTCATTTGAGACGCAATAAATGTCGTGAGTTCCGCTTCGTCAAAATCTATCTCTTGGGCATGGCAAAAGGTGTATGCCCCTGTCAAAATAGCGATAAGGATAAGCTGCTTGAAACTGTAAGACATAACATGCAACTACATCTAATTCCCAGATGTTATCCGCATAATACAATAGCTGCCGAACGGTTGAGATGACGTGGGGCGAAACGGGCAAAACGCAACTATACAGCAAGTGAAGTTTAAAAGCGAAATGCGGCGCGTTCGATTGCGCGATTTGTTTGTAAAAAATAAGCGAAAATCATAGTTGAAGTTATTTGAACGCTTGAGATGACGCGGCGCGAAACAGCTTGCCTCTTAAATACGTTGCATAAAAAACCTAAAGTTGTCGCCGGCGGTTTCGCGCCGCGTCCATTGATTTGTTCTGCGCGGCTTTAATCTGATGCCTTGATTACGTCCGTTCCGAACCTTTGTCTATAAACGGGCATTCTCCGGTTAATCAAAATTTTGCCAACTGTCGGCGGCAAACCCCACAAAACGAGAATGCTTAAAATAAGACCGATAACCTTCCCAAGCCCGACCTGATTTCCAAAGAACAGGAAAACCTCTCTAAAAAAATGTGAATTGAATGCCATTACGAGTCCGACATACGACCACAACATAAAAGAATAATGCCATTGATACCAATTGCTAAACCGTTTTCTGTAAAGAGCCGGAATCAATCCTGCCGTGACCGTCCCGATGCTCGCCAATGCCATCACATGGAACATCCCGAAACCTCTGAAGAAAGGAGTTGTGTCCTGAATGGTGAAGGAAGCGAAACATAAAACATACATCGAAGCGACATAGACATAACCAAGAATCCGGTGAATTCCGGTTCCTTTGTTCAGAAAAACTATTGCCAAGCCTGAAACAAGGGCGATGACACCATTGATGGTATGAAAGATTATCATGCAATTGAGGTTCCTCGTTGCTCTGTACGACTTGCAAGGCGGAAGGTTTCAGGAAAGCGCAGAGCTTATGATTGACCGGAATGATTCCGGTAAGCACTCAAATATGGCTTATTGTCTGTAATCGGTTGTGATAATA
>DASVRD010000152.1:0-36381 GCA_036388775.1 Pyrinomonadaceae bacterium
GTTGCGCCGTTTGCTGTTTGCCGCAGTTTGTTATCAATGCCCGCTCCGTTTATGTATTTTGCCGAGGTTGAGTAGAAGGATTGTTGCTCTAACAAAACATCCTCACCATCATATGTGAATTTCAACGGAGTCGAAGAGCTAGCCGCTTGTTGAACCCTTCGACCGAGAGCGTCGTAAGCGTAACTGGCATAAGTGACCGGACCACCATTGCTTTTTGAAACGCCGACCAACCGATTTTCGTAATCCCACGAATACGTCGTTGGACCATCCATTGAAATCAACCCACCGGGAACAGCATCTTTTTCGCTCAATTTTCCGCTTGCATCATATGAATAAACATCCGTATCCGTCCCGGTTAATTTATTAAACGGCTGGTAAGAATAAGTTCCCGAAAAATATGAAGCGGTACGATTGCCAACCGCATCATAAGAATAGCCTTCAGTCTGCGTCAATCCCTCGTAAACTGAGATCAGGCGGTTAACGTCGTCATAATAGAAGGTTCTAGCTCGATGCGGCTCAATGATTTTCCTTATTTGATTGGCACCGTTGTACTCATACTGACGGTCATATAGCGTCGTCGTTCCGGCTTTGTCGGTCAGGCGCTCCAACCGGCTCATTTTGTCATAGTCATAAATCGTTTGAACTCCGTTTGGATACGTGCGCAAAGTCAATCTGTCAGCATTGTCATAACCGAAGGAAATCGTCGTGTTGTCGGAAGCGTCAACGATGTCGCTCAAGCGGTTGGCATCATCAAATTTATAAGTGGCATAAAGCGCGCCGTCCAGTTTTAATCGCTTTCGATTGAGCGTCGCCGTACGGTCATAACCGTATTCGAGAAGATGCCCGAAAACGTCGGTTGTGCTTTCGACCCGATTGCGGTTGTCGTAAGTAAAGATGACTGTTCCGGCTTCGTTCGTCGCGTTTATCAACCGCGAAATGTCATCGTAATTATAATTCGCCTCGGAAACCGTTGCGGGCGGAGTTGATGCGGATAAATATTTTATTGTTTTCAACCGATTCAGATTGTCGTGAACATAGTTTGTTTCGCGCCCCATGTAATCAAACCGTTTTTCAAGATTGCCCGCCGCGTCGTAAACATAAGTCATCGTCGCACCGGCGCGCGTCTGCGTTAGCTGTCTGCCGTAAGGATCGTAAGTAAACGTATAAATTTGATTGAGCGCGTCTTTAACCTCAACGGTCTGGAAACGCTGGTTGTATTTCAGCGTCGTCGTTTCCAGATTGGGATTAACGACGGTGTTTGTCCGGTTGGCATCGTCATAGGTGTATTCGGTCAGACCGTTTGCCGTATCGTAATGCTTTTTGATTCTGCCAATTGCGTCGTATTCAAACTTTTCCGTGAGTCTGGTAGCGTCCGTTGCAGCGAGAGGGTACTCAATTTCCTTCAAGCGGTCGAAATCATCGTATTTATAATCAGTCTGATTTCCGAGCGCATCTTTTGAGAGCTTAATGTTCGACATCAAATCGTAATCAAGCTGTTTGTAGTGACCGAGCGGATCGGTGATTTTCGTTAACCGATGCGTCGTATCATATTCATAATTCGTCACTTTGCCGCGCTCGTCCGTGATGCTTTCCAAAAGGCGCCTGATGTCATATTTATACGTGATTTTATCGAGATTCGGGTAAATCATCTCGACTTTTCGCTGCGCATCGTCGAAATAATTGTATTCGGTAACGTGACTTAAGGCATTCGTCACGGTTTTAATTCTGCTGCGCGCATCGTATGTATAACTGGTTTTCTTGAGATACGGGTCTTCCGTTTCCTGCAAAAGCCCGGAAGCAAACCATTTGTATTTAGTCGTATTCTGGCGGGCGTCTGTGACGGAATCGGGAAGCCCCTTGTTGTTAGTCGCCGGGTAATTAAAAGTCGTGATTTTATCGAGCGGGTCTTTTGCGGTTAAAAGATTTCCGCTGGCGTCGTAAGTTTTCGTCCACACGCCGCCCATTCGATCAGTCGTCGTTAAAATCTGACCGAAAAGGTTGTAGGTGTTCGTCACCGTTCCCCACGAGTCGGTCATTGTTAAAACATCACCCTGATAATTGTATGTGTAGGTCATCTCCCGCCAAGCGTTTGTCGAAACCTGCTCCCTTTTCTTTTTCAGATTAAGCCGGTCGTCATACTCATAAGTCGTAACTTCCGCCCCGCTTCCGCAGTTGCAGTTGCCCTCTGTTTTCCAGATAAAATTTGTGCTTTTCGATTTGTCGAAAAAGTATTTTGTTTCAATGTAGTTCGGGTCCGAAACATTCTTTTTGTGTTTAACCAAAGTGTAGGGATAGTTTGGGTAACTTAAGCTCCAGTTAGAGTAATCGAAAATATATTTTTCGACTCCGCCTTCTTTTTCCGATGTCGTCGCGCGCCCTTGAGAATCGTATTCGTGCGTCTCTAAAATTTTATTGTTGGGGTCTTTGACCGTTTTAAGAAAAGCTTTTCCGGTAACTGTCGTCGTGTCATACTCAAATTTATACTGCGAGCCGTCCTGATAAGTTACGGTCTGGAGATTCGAGGTGCTCGGGTAATAGGCGTAAGCGGCGACGACGCCCAAACTGTCGCTGATGCTTTGAATCAGACCGCCGCTCATATTGATTGTCAAAGTCCTGCCGGAAGCATCTGTAATCCCCGTCAAATTGTTGTTCGCATCGTAATTCAGCGTCGTTTGATTCCCGTTCCGGTCTGTCGTTGACAGAAGACGCCCGCTCGAACTGAATTGATGCTTTGTTCCGTCCTTAAAAGTCAGCGTAAAACTCCCGTTCGCGTTTTGTTCAATGAATGCGTATGCTCCCGCGGTATGCGGCATAAAAGGGCTGGTCGAAGTCTCACGGACGAAATAGACCGCTCGCCCATCCGGCATATTCAGTCTCGCAAGGTTACCGCCGTAAATTTGCAGGGATTCATCATACTTGGTTGACCAACCGCGTCCGAATATCCCGCTTGTTTGAATGATGCTGTTGTAAAAGCGATTGACTTCGATGTGTTCACCGAATCCGGGCAATACGAAATCGGTTTGTTCGAGCCACATATTTCCGTTCGTGACATTAACGGGCTGCCCGACAACCGGACACGACTTTCCGGCATTTTCGGCACCATCCTGTGGTCTTGCAATTATGGTAATCCGGGCGAGATTGGAGTGACGCCAACTGGTAATAAATCGCTGAGTGTAATAATAACCTATATCTGAGCCGTAATTTGCCCCGGGAGTCCCTCCTGGCAAAATATTCCGGTAATTGATAGCTGAATTATTTGGGCAAAATAGCCAACCGCAACTAGCTGGCGAAATCTCGCCGGTATTATAGGTTTGAGACGTTAGCCACATCTCCACCCCTTCTTCATCGTTATCCAAGCTCGGATAAAACACCTGCGCAGTGTTGTTTGTCTCGGTATATATATAGAAATCGTCTTTTGCAACCATTGCTGGGTCATAAGTCATATTTGGCACATTAGGAATCTGAACCGGAGTCGGAACCGGCATCTGTGAAAAGACGTTTTCTGCCACTAAAACCGACAAAGACAAAAAAATAATCAATAGCGATAGACACTTAAATAGGGGGCGAAAGTAATTCATAATTCTCTTAACAGCACCGATGGCGAAAGCGATGGTTTCTTTCTTTCTTCTAGACATAACTTTTTATTTTTTAATGCAAGTTAACTTTGCCTTGCCGAGTTGTTTTGAGTATCAGCTGATTCTAAGGCAGAGAAACACGGTCATGTTTTTAGCTGAAAAACACTATTGGAGTCTCGCCATTGTGCGGATAAACGCGTTGGTATACAGGAGTTTACAAGGCTCGTGCAACTGAGTATTTATCAGATGAATAGCCGCAAGCGATTTTTTATAGAAGTCCGATTAAAGTAGTTACCAGCTATCGAAATTGGGGTTTTATCTTTTGTAAATTCTTTATTTTAAGATTTCTTTGGTGAAACGAAAATCTGTGGTGCCGCTCTAAAATTCAGAGTTCACGATTTTAACTTTGACTCGGCTGTTTTCAAAAGCTCCCACTCAATAACGATTCTCGAAAGAATAATTATGGATTGTTCCAATAAAAGGAAATGAAACTTTTAAAACCAGAAACGAGAGAAATCGCTTCAGTTCAAATTCCTTGCGAACAAGTCGGAATAACTTGTCTTGTGCTAACGGAAAGCAATGTATAAGCATTCTGAAAGAGTTGTCAAGAGATTATTTTTAAACTTTTAGTTAATTCGTGATCTACCTCAATTTAGATCACCGTGTTGTCTCGAATCGTCGCGCCTTTCGGAATGATAATAATTCCGTCGCGGATGAAATAATTATCCCCGTCTGCGGTTTCCACTCTGTTTTGATTGACCAACCGCACGTTGTCGCCTATTCGAGCGTTTTTATCAACAATCGCGCGGCGAATAGTTGTGTTTGCGCCGACTCCCATATGCGGAATTTTGTCGCGCAAATTGGCGCCTAGCTCTTCGATTGACTCGTAAAAATCCGAACCCATAATGATCGAATCCTCGATTCGAGTGCCGCGGTCAATCCGGCTGCGAAGCCCGATAATCGAATGCCGAATCGTCGCGCCCTGAATAATGCAGCCTTCGGTAATCATTGATTCGCTGACATCGCAAGAGTGCATTTTCGACGGCGGCAGATGACGCGAGCGCGTGTAAATCGGCGCGCCGGCGTCAAAGAAATTAAATTTCGGGAGCGGCGAGGTCATATCGAGACTTGCGTTGTAAAAAGCCTTGATTGTCCCGATGTCTTCCCAATAGCCTTGAAACAAATATCCCTGCACATTGCAGCATTTAATCGCTTCGGGAATTATTTCGCCCCCGAAATCCATCCAATTCGGGTCGCGGTCAAGCAGATTGACGAGCTTTTCATAGTTGAAAACGTAAATTCCCATCGAAGCCAGAAACGGTCGCGCGGCTGCTTGTTTTTCATCGAGACCAAAAAATTTTCCGGTGTCAACACGCATCGCTTCAAGCTGTTCGCCTTTCGGTTTTTCGGCAAACTCGATAATTCGTCCCTGCTCGTCGGTTTTCAGTAAGCCGAAACCTTCGGCTTGGTCAGGCGTGCAGGGAATCACGGAAATCGTCACGTCGGCTCCGGTGTCGTAATGCCGTTTGAGGAATTTTTGATAATCCATCCGGTAAAGATGGTCGCCCGACAAAATGACAATCGTGTCCACGCGCCAATCCTGAATATGCGGAAGCATTTGCCGCACCGCGTCAGCCGTTCCCTGAAACCATGAAGGCGAATCGGGACGCTGTTCGGCGGCGAGAACTTCGACAAAGCCGGACGAAAAATTTGAAAAACGATAAGTGCGCGAGATATGCCGATTCAAAGACGCCGAATTGTACTGCGTCAAAACAAAAATCTGCGCGATGTTCGAGTTGATGCAGTTTGAAATCGGCACGTCAACCAGACGATATTTTCCGCCGAGCGGAACGGCGGGTTTTGAACGCGGATGCGTCAAAGGAAAAAGTCTTGAACCTGCGCCGCCGCCTAAAATGACAGCCACTACGTTTTCGTTATCCAAGCTGGGCATAATTTTATATTTTTGTTTGAACATTCGCAGAATAACGACAAAAGAATTATCTTTCAAGCGTTTTTTCCGAACAGCTTGCACAGTTTTGACTTTTCCATAACGACAATGTTACTTTGCTCGTCAAACGGCGGAAAATTTTAAATGTGACGAAATTTCCGCTCGAAAGCTCTTTGGCAAAAGAAGACATTTGGATGCGCGTATCGAACAGATGCGCGCTGGAAGCAGGGGAAGCCGGGTGAAAATCCCGCACGGTCGCGCCACAGTGGATTCAGTTATCAGTTATCAGTTATCAGTTATCAATTTATTTTGATAACTGATAACTGATAACTGATAACTGATAAAGTCTGGAAACCTGTCCGAATGTTTTTGCCGAATCGGCGTCTCGCGTCAGGACGTTCGGGCAATCAAGTTAGCGGCGTTTTTTTAGTCCTTGTTTTTCTCCTTCAAGGCTGCCGAAAAAGCCTCGATTTTGTTTGCTTTCACGCTTGGCGAGTGAAAGCAAACAAAATCGAGGCTTTTTCAATTTTGCGAACAAAAATCTTTTTAATCATTCTCGTTTTAGTCGCTGCGGCTTCGCTGTCAGCAGCGTGCCGCATTGAATCGGCGAACAGCGTTTCAACCCAAAAGACGCGCGAAGCGATTGACGATTTGGGCAGAAAAATCAAAGTTCCGGCAAAAATCGAGCGCGTCGTCTCGCTCGCACCGAGCCTGACTGAAAACGTTTTCGCCGTCGGCGCGGGCGAAAAGCTGGTCGGCGTAACGAGCTATTGCGATTATCCGGCGGAAGCACAAAAAATTGCGAAAATCGGCGACACAATCAATCCGAATCTCGAAACAATCATCGCGCAAAAACCGCAGCTCGTTCTCGTGACAACCGCATCGCAAATCGAATCCTTTTTCGGAAGAATGGAAGATCGCGGCATCGCGGTTTTCGTCACGAATCCGAAGAGTCTGGAAGACGTTTTGCGAAATTTGCGTCAAATCGGCGAATTGCTGGGAACAACCGAAAAATCCGAACAGCTTGTCCGCAATTTACAAAACAGAATTTCAGACATCGAAAATCGGGTTAAAAATGAAAAATCAGCGCGCGTTTTTGTCCAGATTTCGCCCGAACCGTTCACAATCGGGCGCGATTCGTTTGTCACGGATTTAATCGCCCGTGCGGGCGGCGATTCCGTCACCAAAAATGTCGCCGAAAGCTATCCGCGAATCAGCAAAGAAACCGCGCTCGCATCGCAGCCCGACGCGATAATTTTGTCTGCGGGCGGCGCAATGGGCGAAGGCAACAACGAACCGTCCGAGATTTTCAAAGAATCTCCGGCGGTCAAAAACAAACGGGTTTACAAAATCAACGGCGATTTCCTCGCGCGACCGGGCGCGCGACTCGTTGACGGACTCGAAGAAATCGCGCGGGCGCTGCATCCGCAAGTTTTTGAAAAATAAAATGCGCCGTGCTTCTTTGACAATTTTGCTGCTCGCAGCCGCGCTCGTCGCAGCCATTTTCGCGGCTGTGCTGCTCGGCAGCGAGCGTTTGCCGTTTTACGAAACAATTTGCAATCTGCTCGGCGGAAACTGCGAATTGACCGCCGAGCAAACCGCGATTTTATTTGAAATCCGATTGCCGCGCGTTTTGCTGGGCGCGTGCGTCGGCGCGGCTTTGGCGACCGCCGGCGCGAGCTATCAATCGCTGCTCAGAAATCCGCTCGCCGAACCGTATCTGCTGGGCGTTTCAAACGGCGCAGCTTTGGGAACGATGCTCGCGCTTGTTTATTTAAACAACGTCTTTTTCGCGCGCCCGTTTTTGGCTTTCGTCGGTGCGACTTTTTCAACGCTCGTCGTTTACTCGCTGGCGCGAAGCCGCGCCGGAATGAATACGGAAAGACTGGTTTTGGCGGGCGTTATCGTGACGACATTTCTTTCGTCGCTGATTGTTTTGATGACCAGTCTTTTGGACGCCGCGCGGCTGCGTTCTTACACATTCTGGCTCCTCGGCGATTTGTCGAACGCGACAAAAGATTCACTCTGGTTCGTTTTGGCGGCGGTTGCCGTCGGTTTGATTTTGCTGCTGTCGCAGGCGCGGGCGTTGAATTTACTGATGCTCGGCGAGCGCGACGCTTTTGATTTCGGAGTCGAAGTCGGGCGCGTGCGGTTGATTGTTTTTTTGACGGCTTCGGCGCTCGTCGGCAGTTCGGTTGCGGCGAGCGGTTCGGTCGGCTATGTCGGTCTGGTCGTGCCGCATATCGTTCGTTTGTCGAGCGGCTCTGACAATCGCCTCGTCATTCCGGCTTCGGCTCTGGCGGGCGCGATTTTCGTCACCTTCGCCGACACAATCGCACGCACGGCAATCGCGCCGCGCGAGCTTCCGGTCGGCGCAATTACGGCTCTCATCGGCGCGCCGTTGTTCATTTTTTTGTTGAGGAGGAATTAACCGCCGAGACGCGGAGACGCAGAGTTAAGAAAAGAATTTTGAGAGTTATTTCTCCTTGCTTTTATTTTGTTTTCTCGGCGTCTCCGCGTCTCGGCGGTTAAAACCAATGCTAAAAGCCAAAAACATTTCGGTCGCTTACGGCGTTTGCGAGGTAATTTCGGGCATTTCGCTCGAAGCGAAAGCGGGCGAGATCGTCGCGCTCTTGGGAGCGAATGGCGCGGGCAAAACGACTTTGCTGCGCGCTTTGAACGGCGCGATTCCGATTTTGAAAGGCGAGATTTTATTGGACGAAAAACCGCTTGTTCAACTTTCGCGCCGCGAGATTGCGCGCAAAATCGCGGTCGTCGCGCAGGAAACCGAATTGAAATTTCCGGTCACGGTTTTGGAATTCGTTCTCGCCGGGCGTTTTGCTCAGAGCGCGGGCGCGTTTGGCTGGGAAACCGAGAGCGACATTGAAATCGCCCGGAAATATTTAATCGAAACGGATTTAGCCGGTTTTGAAAAACGTTTGATGAACCAGCTTTCGGGCGGCGAGCGGCAGCGAGCGGTTTTCGCCCGCGCTTTAGCAGCCGAAGCCTCAATTTTTTTGCTCGACGAACCGACGGCAAATCTCGATTTGGCGCATCAAGTTTCGCTTTTGCGGCTGATGCAAAAAAAGTGCAAAACCCAGGAAACGGCGGCAGTCGTCATCACACACGATTTAAACGCGGCGGCGGAGTTTGCCGACCGGATTTTGCTGCTCAAACTCGGCAAAGTCGTTGCCGCCGGAAAACCTGGCGAAGTTTTGACTGAGGAAAATTTACGCGAAACCTTCGGCGTCCGAGTTTTACTCGACCGCCATCCGTTTTCAACCAATTTACGAATTACAACCATTTATTAAGAGGAAAAATGAAACTAATCACAACATTTTTTATAACGTTTTTATTTTCGCTCGCCGCTTTCGCACAAACAACCGCAAATTTATCGGGTAAAATTACGCAAAACAGCGATGTGATTGTCACCGACGCAACCGTTTCGCTCGTTTCGCAACGGGATAAAAATATAAAATTCACAACCGCGACCGACAGCGTGGGCAATTATCGTTTTGAAAATGTGCCGCCGGGAAAATACACGCTCACGGCTTCGGCTTCGGGCAATAGATCAATCGGCGTTTATCAGCAAACAGCCGTCACACTTGCGGCGGGCGAAAACGCGGCTGTCAATTTAAATCTCGAAATGTCCGCCGGAGTTAAAGAAACAGTTACGATTGCAGCCGGAACAGCTCAAACCGTTGACGAAACTTCAAAATCCGTCTCGATTTTATCGAATCAGGAAATCGAGCAGCGCAACGAAATCTCGATTGTTGACGCTTTGCGAACCGTTCCGGGCTTGCGCATCCAGCAGCTCGGCGGTTTCGGGCGCACGGCGAATATCAAAACGCGCGGCTTGCGAAATCAGGACACGGCGGTTTTGATTGACGGGCAGCGTTTCCGCGATCCGACCGCAATTACCGGTGACGCCTCGCCGTTTTTGTCGGATTTAACGGTGACAAATATTCAGAGAATCGAAGTTTTGCGCGGCTCCGGCTCATCGCTTTACGGCACAAACGCCATCGGCGGCGTCTTCAACATTCGCACCGACGAAGGCGGCGGACGACCGCGTTTTTCCTTTCTCGGCGAAGGCGGCGGTTTGGGTTTACTGCGCGGGCGCGCCAATGTTGCGGGCGGCGCGTTTTCAGACAAATTTAAATACAGTATGGGCGCGCAGCACACGAATTTGAGCAAAGGCGTTGACGGAGACGATGCGGCGCGGAATACGAACGGCGTCGCCAAATTTTCCTTCGCGCTGAATGAAAAAACAAACGTTTCGGCGCGTTTTTACGGTTCGGACAGCTTCGTTCAACTTAATTCAAACCCGGACACAATCGGCGTTTTGGCGACAAACGGAATCATTGAAGCCCGCCCGCTTTCGCGTTCGGAGCTTAAAAGATACGAAAACGGAATTTCGCGTAATCAATTAAATGCCGGAAATGCGACTTTTATTCCCGACCAAAACGACCCGGACGCATCGCAAAAATCACGTTTTTTCAATTTTCACACCGCGCTCGACGGAATTATCAATCAATCCGCGACATATCGTTTTTCATATCAAAATCTGACAACGCGGCGGAAAAATTTTAACGGTTCTTCAGGCGTCGCGTTTCAGCCGTTTGGCGGGAGCACGCGCTCGGATTTCGACGGAAACATTCAGACCTTTCAGGCGAAAACAAATCTCGCTTTGCAATCGAATTTGCTGACAATCGGCTACGGTTTCGAGCGCGAAAAATACGGCAACGACAATTTTCCCGTCAACAGCTCGCAAACCAATCAAACGAACGCCGCGCAGTCAAGCAATACGTTTGTCATTCAAGACCAACTCGAAGCCTTTGGCTCGCGCCTTCAGCTTTCGGGCGCTTTCCGCGCTCAGTTTTTCAATCTGGAAATGCCGCGCTTCAGCGCAAATTCGCCGCTGCAAAATGCGGCGCTCGGCAATCCGCCCGCCGCTTACACTTTCGACGGCTCGGCGGCTTATTTCTTTCGTTCGACGAACACAAAACTGCGTGCGCACGCCGGAAACGGTTATCGCGTGCCGTCGCTTTATGAAAGATTCGGCACGTTTTACGCGGCGTTTTTAACTCCGAATCAATTCGTTTTGCTCGGCGATCCGAATTTAAAACCCGAACGCTCGATTGCTTTTGACGCAGGCGTTAACCAAACGCTGCAAAACAATCGCGTTCGTTTGTCGGCGACTTATTTTTACACCCAATTGATTGACACAATCGGTTTTGAAAACGTCGTTCCGGCAATTGGTTCGACTACACGAACAAGCGGCGGTTATTTAAATACCAAAGGCGGCATCGCGCGCGGCGGCGAATTTTCCTCGGAATTCCGCCCTTTTCAAACGACAAACATTTTCGCTTCGTACACTTTTACCAACAGCGACCAGCGCCAGCCGCAAGTTCCCGGGAGCGGAATTTTGCAAACGCTCGGCGTTCCGACTCATCAATTTTCGTTTGTCGTCAATCAAAGAATTACCGAGCGTTTAAATTTGAATTTCGATTTTGCGGCGACAAACTCTTATCTTGCGCCGATTTTCAGCAATCAAACTTTTCAAACCCGAATTTATCGTTTTAAAGGTCAGCGGCGCGGAGATTTAACGGCGAGCTATGAAATTCCGACCGGAAACGACAAACGGCGCGTTCGTCTGTTCGGAACGATTGAAAATGTTTTCAATCAGGATTATTACGAAAACGGTTTTCGCACGGCTCGGACAACGGCGCGCGGCGGTTTGCAATTAAGTTTTTAACTTTTAGCCAATCGGTTCGCCTAAATTGTTAAACGTCGAGAGCCAGAGAAATTGCTTGCGGCAGCTTCAGCGCGCCGCCGTCGCGCAAGTGTTTCGCCAAATCTTCTTTTTCCAAATTGGCTTCAATCTTTTGATAAATTCTCTCATAAAACTCGGCATCGGCTTTGTCGAAATGAGAACCGACTGTTTGGCGCAGAGCGTTTGCCGCGCCGAGCAGCTCGGCGGCGCGTGCGGGCTGCGCGTCCGCCGCCAAACCCGCAAAACCGTCGAGTAGCAGAGCAATGCTGTGCAAATCGCCGAGCGAGCGATTGATTTCCAGACTTTCCGCGTAAAATTCCCGCGCAGCTTTAAAATCGTTTTGCAAAAACGAAACACGCCCCAAATTTCCGAGCGCAATGGCGACGATGCGCGTGTTTCCGCGTTCGCGTTGAATCGCCAAACCGCCTTCGTAAAGCCGCCGCGCTTCCGCGTAATCGCCGCGCCGCCGGGCGTGTTCGCCGAGATTATTGAGAAAAAGTCCAATGAAGCGTTGGTTTTTCGAAGCCTGACTGACTCGCAAACCTTCTTCGAGAAAAACGCGAGCCGCCGCTTCATCATTTTGCGCGCCGGCGACGATTCCCAAACCGTTCAGCGCGGTGGCAACGATGTCCGAGTCGCCGATTTTTTCGCCCAATGCCCGCGCTTCGGTGCAAAATTCACTCGCCTTTTCAAGATTGCCGCGCATTCGTTCCAGAAATCCCGCGCCGACCAGAGCTTCGCCGCGTAGCGGAATCAGCAAATCGGTTGTGCGGCTCAAAACTTCGCGCATATTCGCGCTGCCTTCGCTCAAATGCCCGCGCACAAGCCAGAATTGCCAGAGCGCGCGACCAATCCGCAAAGCCTTTTCCGCATCGGTTTCCAGACTCAAAATCAGAGCCGCACGCAAATTATCGTGTTCGGATTCGAGAATCGAGAACCATTTCGGTTGTTCCGCGCCGCTCAAATTAGGCTGCGCCGTCGTTGCCAAATTGAGGAAAAATTCGGCGTGACGGCGGCGCATTTCTTCAATTTCGCCGCCATCTGCAAGCGTTTCCAAGCCGTATTCGCGGACGACTTCCAAAAGCCGAAAACGCGATTCGCCGTCCGACGTTTCCGTTTGCACGACCAGACTGTTTTCAATCAGAGAAGTTAAACAATTGAGCGCGTCAATTTCGTCAGACGGGCAAATTGATTCAACCGCTTCAATCGTAAAACCGCCCGCGAAAACCGCCAAACACCGAAACAACATCTTTTCGGCTTCCGGCAGCAAATCATAGCTCCATTCGATTGCGCCGCGCATTGTTTGCTGGCGCGCGGGCAAGCTTTTAGCCCCGCCGGTAAGCAGTTTCAGGCGATTTTCCAAACGAGTTAAAATCTGTTCGGGCGAGAGAATTTTAATTCTCGCCGCCGCAAGCTCGATGGCGAGAGGCAAGCCTTCGAGTCTGCGGCAAATTTCCGCAACGCTCGCAGCATTTTCTACGGTCAGGAAAAAAGTTAATTTCACGCTCTTCGCCCGTTCGAGAAAAAGCTTGACCGATTCAAATTCGGTTAAATTTTCAAGCGAAGTTTGCGCCGCGTTTTCCGGCAAATCGAGCGGCGGCACGCGAAACTCCCGTTCCGCCGGAATTCCGAGCAAAACCCGGCTTGTTACTAAAATTTTTAACTCCGGCGCGTGGTCGAGAATTTCAGTTAAAAAAGGCGCGGATGAAACAATCTGCTCGAAATTGTCGGCGATTAGCAGCATTTGTTTCTCGCGCAAAAAATCCTTGAGCATTTCAATGATTGGTTTGCCGCTCATTTCTTTTACGCCGAGCGTTTCCGCGATTGCCGGAGCGACCAGTTCCGGGCTTCTTAGTGCGTCGAGCGCGACGAAAAACGCGCCGTCCGAAAATTCCGAAAGCTGTCGGCAGGCGATTTCCTGCGCGAGCCGGGTTTTGCCCGTTCCGCCGACGCCTGTTAAAGTGACGATTCGGTTTTTCGGCTGCCGCAAAAGATTTTCGATTTCCTCGATTTCACGCGCGCGCCCGATGAGCGACGTTGCCGGAATTGTGAGGTTATTCGGCTGAGAGCGAAGCGCGGCTGCATAAGCCGGTTGGGAATCTGCATCTTCGGTTTCTTCGACGATTTGCCGGACAAACTTGCGAACACGCCGCGTCATGACGATTTCGGTTTCCGGTTCGAGTTCTTCGACTTCGGCGCGAAACAAATAGCCGCGTTTCGGGAAAGTTTCGATAAACTGTTCGCCGTTTTCCTGAAGAATTTTCCGCAGTCTGGAAACGTTTGAAGTCAGATTCGTTTCCTCGACAAACGAATCAGCCCAGACGGTTTGCATAATTTCGTCTTTCGAGAGCATTCGCCCGTTGTTGCGGACGAGCAGCAGAAGCATCTCGAAAATCTTGGGCGTGAGCGGCACAATTTCGCCTTTCGAGCGCAAAATCCCTTCTTTTACATTCATCTCAAATCGCCCGAAACGGTAAATAACCGCTTGTTTTTCAATCATTTCTGCCATTTAAGAAAATTCCAAGATTTTTCCAAGAAATTTGCAAGGACTTTGCCCGCAATCCTGCGCGATGATTCTCGTCGCCGGGCATAAGAAAACCGGCGGACGGATTTTAACGCCGGAGCAGATTGTAAGCAAATGAAACGAACAATAACCGAAATTTTTATCGAAGTCGAAGAAACCGTCGCCGTCCGGCAAACAGGAAAACTCGCAGCCGAAAATGAGCTTCGACCTGTAAATGAAACGGCAATTTGCCAGCATTGCGGGCAAGCGATACCGGAAAACAAGAATTTGCGTCAGGAGGAAGAAAATAAAGATGAAAGCCAACAACAATAATTATTCGCTCGAAACCGAAATCTGGGTTGCCGCCGTCGGGCTGCTGCTCAATTTGTTTCTCATCACCGTTTCGGTCGGAACGCTCTGGTATCTGTTTTCAATGATTTTCCAGAGTTTTCCGATGATGATTGCAATACAGGAAATACGCTAAACCAAAAACAAAAGGAGAAATGAAGAAATGAAAATGTCAGGAAAAATTATCGGCACAATTTTAATCGTGATCTGCGCGTCGGCGCTCGGATTCGCGCAAGAGAAAACTCCCAAAACCGGAAATCAAGACGAAACCGCCCTTCGGCAAATCGTCAAAGACGTAGAGACGGGCTGGAACGCACATGACGGCAAAGCGTTTGCCGCGCCTTTTGCACCGGACGCCGATTATGTCGTCGTTAACGGAATGTACATTAAAGGCAGAGACATTATCGAAAAAGGTCACGTCGGAATTTTCACCACCATTTATAAAGACAGCCGCAACGCCGCGACAATCAAAAGCGTTCGTTTTCTGCGCCCGGATGTTGCCGTCGTTCACGTCGAGTGGAATCTGGAATTCAACGCAAACGGCGAAGCAAAAAAAAGTCGCGCTCTAAATACGATGATAATGACCAAAGACAACGGCAAATGGAGCATCGCCGCGTTTCACAACACGCCGGTAATGCCGCCGCCAACAGGAAATTAAAACGTCTGAAAAAACAAATAAACAAACGGCTTTTGCCGATTAAATACAAGAGAAAGAGGATTGACAATGAAAAACAACATTAATTTTTTAATCGCAATTGGAATGCTGATGCTCGTCTCGATGGCTTGCAGCGCGAGCTTTACGACGGCGAATTTGAGCGAATTGAAATTCGGCAAGAACGAAAAAGCCAATCCGGCGAGCCAGAGCTTTAAGCCCGCCGACAAAATCTTCGTCGTTTCCGAAGTCAACAACACGAGCGACAAACATTCGGTTAAATTCCGCCTTTTATTTGACGACGTAAAAGGTCAAAAAGCGGGCGCGATGGTTCCCGGCGCGGAAACGACGATTGAAGCTCCGGGCAGCAGCGATGTTCATTTCAGCGTCGCGCTTCCCGGCGGTTTTCCGTCCGGCACTTACAAGGCGGAAGCCGTTTTATTTGACGCGGAGGGCAAAAAAGAAATTGACCGCAAAGAAGGCACTTTTACCGTCGCAGGCGGCTCCGCGAAAAAATTTGAATCCGAAGACGACGAAGAATCGGCTGCGAAAAGTTTTGCCGCCAACGGAAACGCAAATTCAAATTCAAATACCGACGCTGCGACCAGAGCCGTTCAACCGGGAATCAGAACTTATAACACGAACAAAAAGGCGAATTAACACGCGCTAAACCCGAACGAAATCAGGAGACGAAAATAAATGAAAACGCAAAATTTAAAACAAAACGGTCAGCCGCCGGTTCAATCAGCGGGCGCGCTCGCGGCGGCAATCCTGCTTTTCTTTTTCGCGCTGGCTTGTTCATTCAACGTCGGCGGCGAAGGCAAATCGGCGGCAAACAGCGAAAAGAAAACCGCCCCGACGACGAAAGCCAAATTTGAGGACAGCCGCCCGAATGCGTTGAAAGAGGACAAAGCGACAAAGGGCGAAGCGAATAAACAAAGCGAAGCCGCCGACAACGGCGATTTCGAAGCGGTTTACGTCGAAGTCACAAACGAAAAATATGCCGATGTAAACGAGCGTTTTCGACAGCAAAAAATCGTTGAGCAAATCGCCGAATCATTCAACAACGACCTTTCGCTGCCGCACGACGTGGCGATCAAGTTCAAGGATTGCGGGCAGGAAAACGCCTTTTACAGTCCGAGCGAAAAATCAATCACGATGTGCTACGAGTTTATGGAATCGTTCTACAACGCTTTTATCGAAATGGGCAAATCCGAAGACGAAGCGAGCGATATGATGATCGGCGCAACGATGTTCTTTTTGCTCCACGAGCTTGGACATTGTTTGATTGACGTTTATAATCTGCCCGCAACCGGGCGCGAAGAAGATTCCGTTGACCAGCTCTCGACTTACATTTTGTTGAACGAGAACGACGAAGACATGCATAATGCCGCGATTGCCGGAGCCGCTGTTTTCCGCGCATGGTC
This sequence comes from Pyrinomonadaceae bacterium, assembly GCA_036388775.1. Classification (GTDB taxonomy): domain Bacteria; phylum Acidobacteriota; class Blastocatellia; order Pyrinomonadales; family Pyrinomonadaceae; genus JALZCH01. Next base: position 16,227 of record DASVRD010000152.1, read on the forward strand.
AATGAACGAAGAAGCGTCGCCGCGCGCTTACGCCGACGAACACAGCCTCGGCAGCCAGCGTTTTTTCAACATCGTCTGCTGGATGTACGGGCGCGATCAGGAGCAATACGCTTTTTTGGTCGAAGACGGCGTTCTTCCCGAATCTCGCGCAATGCGCTGCCCGACCGAATACAAAAAAATGTCGAGCGCCTGGGAACGTCTGGTTGAGCCATACGTTAAGAAATAATTCTCCGAACAAAAGGAAAACAACAATGAAAACAATCTTTATTTTGACAATTCTAATCGGGATGTCGGCTTGCAGCATCGCGTTCAAAAAAGACAGTTCGACCGAATCAAATCAGGCTGCGAAAAATTCCGAAGAAGCAGAACCGCTATCGGCGATTGCGAGAAAAACCGACGGCGATGCGGAAGGCGCGCAAACAAATTTAACCGGAACTTACCGCTACAAAAGCGGTCGTAATAACAACGCAATCGGCGTCGAAGAGCTTGGCGGAAACCGCTTGGAGATAAGCATCGTCGCCAATTACGAATACAAGGACAGTTCGGGTGAATGGATGGCTAATACCGGCACTGCGAGCGGAACCGTCACCAAAACACGCGACACGGCGGTTTTCGTTCCTGAAGGCTACCCGAATTGTGAAATCACCTTGAAATTTTCGGGCAACAAAATCATCGTCAGCCACGAAGGAGCTGGGTCAGATTGTGGCTTCGGCGGAAACGTCACTGCAAGTGGAACTTACACAAAAACCAGCAACGAATTGAATCAGAACGAAATGATTGACGATGCGACGGAAATACAGACCAAAAGCAAAACCGCTTCCGGCGGCGACCGAATTCGTTTCGCGCCGGGCAAATCCTCAACGGTTGTGAGCGGCAAAATCAGCAGCGGCGATGAAAAGACTTATCTCGTCGGAGCTAGAGCCGGGCAGACAATGCATGTTGAAATCACCGAAGGCGGCGCAAACAACGACGTAGTTTTATACATCATTGCGCCGAACGGTTCTTACCCGATGGGTAAGTCTGGCGAATCGCCTGAATACGACGCCTTTTGGAACGGTAAATTGCCGCAAAGCGGCGATTACAAAATCGTTCTCGGCGCAATTGAGTCGAAAAATGTGAATTTCAAAATGTCTGTGGAGATTCGTTAAAAAGGAGAATTTAAAAATGCGTGATCATAAATTTAATTTAGCTTTTGTCGCAATAATATTTTTGTTTTTCGGTTTGGCTTGCAGCTTTAAAACCGGCGAAACCTCGCAGTCAAAATCCGATTCGCGGAAAAAGGACGAGGCGAAAACCGAAAAGGCGGAAAAGAAAGAGCGGAAAAACAAATCCGAAGAAGCCGCTTTGAAAGAAAACGAAGAGCCGAATTATTCCCAAAAGGACGATTATAAGTTGGAAATTATCCGCAGCTTTCCGAGTTTGGAAAAGCCTGAAGGTCCGCCGCGACACGGTGATTATTCCTACTTTAAGCAGCTTGAAAACGGCGGCACTGCCGGCTCGCTTTATCTGACCAAACCGAGGGAAGCGGTTTTTATTATTTGGGACGGCGAAGTGATTGCCGGTCCGCTGACCACTGTGGAGGAAATCGAGGAAACGTATGCATTGCTCAGCAAACAATCGGCGGAAGAACACCAATTGCGCATGGACATTATGAAAAATCGTCCCACCGGTGGAAATAGACGAGTCCGCGTTTACGATTCCGACGGAAATTTAATTCGTGAGGAAGATCAGTAAACCCGATTAACGAAACAGGCGCTCGACCTGAAATTTCAAACAAAAAGGGAGACTAAAATAATGCCAAAACAATTAATCATCGCGGCGATAATTTTCCTGATGGGCGCGGGCTTTTCGGCTTGCCAATTCAAAATCGGAACCGACGCGACCGCCCGCTCAAACTCGTCAAATTCAGCCGACGAGAAAGCCGAAGCTAAGGTCGAAATTGCAAAGAACAGCGAAAAGCAGCGGAAATCTGAGGAATTGAAGGCGGAAACCGAAGAGGACGCGCCAGCCGAAGATTCCACTTCGGAAGAAGCGCCGGATGCGACGGAAAACGAGCTGCAATCGTCGGCTCGTCCGGCTGGCGAATCGAAGGCGGTTTCGCAGGCGCTCGGTCGAAAAAGCAGCGAGCCGAGTCGCGGCGATTGGCTTTACGTTTACAACAGCCGCAAAGGTTACGGTTTTTACGTTCCGCCCGGCTCGACCGGCGATTGGGGGCACGTCCAGAAAGTTGACACTTTTGCCGGAGCGACGCCGAACGAAGTCGGGATTTACGTTTTCGCATGGAAAGACCGCAATGCGACGAAAGAAACGTTGCTGCGCGACGCGGGCAAAATCTTGAGCGGAATGGGCGAAAACGTAACGACCGCCGAATTTGTCGGCGCGGGCGGCGATTATGCCGTCGCCGAAGCCGCTTCGGTTGACGCGAACGGAGTTAAATCGCGGATGAAGGTTCTTGTCGGGACGGACATCACCGACAATTACGTGATGATTGTCGGGTGCGACGAAAACAAGTTCAACGCAAAAAAAGAAACGATTGACGCCATCTGGGGCAGTTTTGAAATGTGGAGCGGCGGCGGAACCGGACGTTGAAGAATAAAGAATTAGATTTTGCCGAAATGAACGAGAAACCGGACGCAACGGGGAAAATTATTAGATTCGCCTGCGGAGCAATTCTCGGCTTTCTGCTGGGTTTTGATTTCATTTATTTCGGCTTTTCAACTCTCCCGGCAAGTTTCGTCGTCGGTATCTTGGCTGCAATTATCTTCGGAATTTTAGCCGTTCGTTATGGAGACCGTTTTTGGGAACGTTTAACAAATTGGTTGCAGTGGCTTTAATTCCCTTGCCTTTTCGTAAACGCAAAAAGATTAAAAGGGATAATTATGAGAAAACAAATTGCCTCGTTTTTGTTAATCGCTTCCGTTGTCGTTTGGGGAATCTGGTGCGGTGGGCAATATTTTAATGAAGCCCGGGTGATTCCGAAAATGCTCTCGAATCCGCCGGAATCGGTTGTCGCCTATAATACGATTCCGTCGAAAGGCGGTTTGCCTTTCTTTTTTCCGCTTAATCCGCTGATTTTTCTAATTTCTCTGGCTGCTGCGTTTCTTGGTTGGAAATGGGCGCGACGATCAAGAAAATGGCTTGTTTTAACGACCGTAATCGGTTTCGGCGTTTGTCTGGTGCTGATTATGTATCTCGCGCCGCTCATCGGCAGCATTTCCGGTGATGCGGGAAGCGCGCCAGCCGCCGAAATAATCGCCCGCGCCGAAGCATGGAAATTTGGCAATCGGATTCGCTTGTTTGTCGAATTCATCGGCTTTGTCCTGTCAATTCTGGCTTTGCGCGTTTGGTCGGTCGAATCGGCAAACGAAAGCATGATCAAATAAAAAGAATTAAATAGGAGAAAATTTTTATGAACCACTTGAAACATCCATTTATTAAAATCGCGGGCGTCTGCTCGATTCTCGCGCCGACAGTTTTACTCATCGGAGATTTATTGCCTGTAATAGCCGATTTGAGGTTTGAGTGGACAATCGCTCTTTGGCTCGCGTTCGTTTTATTCGTTCCGGCTATTTTCGGTCTCACGTTTTTATTGTATGAAAACGGAAGTCGGTTAGCGCTGGCTGGCGGAATGATGGCTTTTTTCGGAGCGATGGCTGGCGCGAGTATGCAGGTTTTGTTCAGAGTCTATGCCGTTCTCGCAGAGCGTGGAGCAGATCAGACGGCGGAGCTTTTGCGCGGCACGTTTAAGCTCGTCGCTACGACACAGATGATTGGTATTTTCTTTCCAATCGGCTTGATTCTGCTCGCGATCAGCATTTACCGGAGCAGAATTTTTAATTCGGCGATTCCGTTTCTGCTCGCCGGAGGCGCGATTCTGTTTCCCGTCGGTCGCATCGCCGGACTTTTGCCTGCCGTTTTCGGCTCAGGCATTTTGCTTTTAGCGGCTTTTGGTTTGATCGGCTGGCACATTTTGTCGAAAAACCGAACACAGCTTTCCGAAACCGAGTTGGCGGCAGCGAATTAAGCGGTTTTCAGAGAAATGAAATCTGCTCGCCGGGCAACAAACTTGTCCATTCTGCTTTGTCAGTTTTAAATTGGCAGATAACTTAAAGCTGAAAATTCAAAATGGACAATCGCGGCTCCTGCCGTTTGCAATTCCTTGAAATTTGCTCCAAAACGTAACCCCGGTTATATTCCGTTGCACCAAAAAGTAAATTCCCTGCACTCTTTCGTATAACTCGCAAAACAGGACTTAATCACGATCTTTTTAATCGCAAAGCGCCTCATTTTACAAGCATTTAATTAAATTCAATAACATTTTTATTCTTTTGAGAGCCGATAATTTTTATTGATTCAATCTTGAAAAAGCACAACTTTTTTTGATGGCACACGTCTTGCGCTGTGCCTCGCCGTCGTTTCGGAAATGCTGTTATTAAACAGCCTGAAACAAATTTTTGATTAACTGCGGCAGAGACGCAATTAAATTTTTTCCCGAAAGTTTAGGAGGTTATATGGAACAATTGGTAGTAGTTTTGATGACTTTGGCATTTACATTTACAGGCATCGTCCCGGCGCAGGAAAATCCGCGCCCGCGTGTTTACATCGAAGAAAGCGAGTCGTGGGAAGTCGAAAGCGATTCGATTTTCAGCAGCATCGACAAAAAAGGTCGCGTTACTATCAGCGGCGGCGGCACAAAAGGCGGAGCGAAACCTCGCACAGCCGAAACAATGAAACGGTTTAACGAACAATGCAAAGGCTGCATCGTCACGATGTACAAAGACAAAGCCGATTTTATCGTTTTGCTCGAACACGAAGGCGGCAAAGATTTATTCGACAAAGACAATAAATTAGCCGTTTTTAACAAAGACGGAGATTTGATTGCCAGCGGTTCTTTCAGCCGCCCGCGAAAAGCGGTAGAAACCGCATGCAGCGCGATTGAAGAGGAATTTCGCAGACAAAAGAACGTTTCGCAAAACAATCCGAACAAATAAAAAAATGGTTTTCAAAAAAAGAAAGCCTCAGCTTTAATAAAGCTGAGGCTTTCTTTTTTATTTCGGTTGATGTTTTATTCCTCATCCTGACGCAGTTTTTCCAGCACGGAAAAATCTTCGAGAGTCGTCACGTCGCCCGCAACGTTCCCGCTTGCGGCAAGCTCTCGTAACAGGCGGCGCATAATCTTGCCCGAACGGGTTTTCGGCAAAGTGTCTGTGAAACGAATATCGTCGGGTTTTGCCAGAGCGCCGATTTCTTTGGCGACGTGCGCGCGCAATTCGTTTTTGAGTTCTTCGCTGCCTTTTCTGCCGCCTTCGAGCGTGACGAAAGCCGAGATTGCCTGACCCTTTAATTCGTCCGGTCTACCGACGATGGCGGCTTCGGCTACGGCTTCGTGCGAAACCAGCGCGCTTTCGATTTCAGCCGTTCCCAAACGATGACCGGAGACGTTTATTACGTCGTCAACGCGCCCCATAATCCAGAAATAACCGCGAGAGTCGCGGCGCGCGCCGTCGCCCGCAAAATAAACGCCGGGAATTTCCGACCAATACTGTTTTCGATAACGCTCGTCGTCGCCCCAAATCGTCCGCAGCATTGAAGGAAACGGTTTTTTGACGACCAAATAACCGCCTTCGTCCGTGCCGACCGATTTTCCGTCCTTGGTCATAATGTCAATAACCACGCCGGGGAACGGGCGCGTCGCCGTGCCGGGAACTGTCGGAGTCGCACCCGGCAGCGGCGAAATCATAATTCCGCCGGTTTCGGTCTGCCACCAGGTGTCAACAATCGGACATTTTTCTTTGCCGATAACTTTGTGATACCACATCCAGGCTTCAGGATTGATCGGCTCGCCGACTGTTCCGAGCAATCTCAAGCTCGACAAATCGTGTTTCAAAGCCCATTGCTCGCCCCATTTGATAAAAGCCCGAATTGCGGTCGGCGCGGTGTAGAAAATATTAACGCGGTGACGCTCGATAATGTCCCAAAAACGATCCGGCGCGGGATGATTCGGCGCGCCTTCATACATCATCACCGTCGCGCCGTTTGCAAGCGGTCCGTAAACGACGTAAGAATGTCCCGTCACCCATCCGATGTCAGCCGTGCACCAGTAAACGTCTTCGTCTTTTAAATCGAAAACCAGTTTCGTCGTCAGCGCGACCTGAGTCAAATAACCGCCCGTCGTGTGCAAAATGCCTTTCGGTTTTCCGGTCGTGCCGGAAGTGTAGAGAATATAAAGCGGATGTTCCGAATCAAGTTCTTCCGCCGGACAATTGGCGTCAACGATTCCCATCATTTCGTGCCACCAATGGTCGCGCCCGATCTGCATTTTGATTTCGGATTTGGTGCGTTGATAAACAATTACGTTTTCGACCGTCGGACATTCCCGCACGGCTTGATCAACCGCCGTTTTCAGAACGATTTCCGTTCCTCGCCGAAAACCGCCGTCGGCTGTCACGACCAATTTGCAGCCGCAATCGTTAATCCGGTCGCGAACGGCGTCAGCAGAGAAACCGCCGAAAATCACGGTGTGCGTCGCGCCAATGCGCGCGCAGCCAAGCATCGCAATTGCCAATTCCGGCACGAGCGGCATATAAAGCGCCACGCGGTCGCCGGTTTTAATTCCCATTTTTTTTAAAACATTGGCAAATTTTGCGACTTCGGCGTGAAGCTGTTGATAAGTCAAAGTTCGCTGATCGCCCGGTTCGCCTTCCCAGATAATCGCGGCTTTATTGCGCCGCCAGGTTGAAAGATGCCGGTCGAGGCAATTGTATGAAGCGTTGATTTTGCCGCCGACAAACCATTTGGCGTGCGGCTCGCGCCATTCGAGAATTGTGTCCCAATGGCGAAACCAATGAAGATTGTGCGCCTGCGAGGCCCAAAAGCCTTCCAGATCGGCTTCGGCTTCGGCGTAAAGCCGCTCGTATTCTTCAAAGCTCTTGACGTGCGCTTTTTGGGCAAATTCGTGCGGCGGCTGAAAAACTCGATCTTCGTGCAGAATTGATTCAATGGCGATATTTTGTTCGGACATATTTTTCTCCAAATTTTAAACAACGAAAAATTAAAACGTTGAAAATGTTATCGTAAATTTTCTTTTTGGGTAAAACATTTGCGGCTTGCAAAAATTTTAAAATGTATTTTTCCACCTTGACGAAGCCGCTCGGACTTACTTAAGATATGCTGTGTTTTCAGATTAATACCTTGAAACACAGCATATCTTTCGCTAAAGGCGGCGACTGCCTTTATTCAAACAAAAAGTCAAACTCTGAATTTCTCATTTTCAAAGGCTTTTTTCGAATGTAAAATTTAAAAAATCCCGAAATCTTTATAAATTCTCTCCGCTTTTCAAGCCTAAAGAAATAAACCGAATATTTTCCGATTTATTCCGATAACAAAATAATAAATACAATTTTGGCAACCCCGGTTCACAAAACAAGCTTTGCGGCGAATTTAGCTCAGATTGAAAAAAAAATCGAAAGAAGATGAAAAAAATGCTGTTCCGCATTCTCTTGGCAGGTGTGTTAGCCTCGCTCGCTTTTATTTATTCTCCTGTTTTAGCCTCGATGCAAGGCGTTGGCGAGAAATCAATTACAGCGCCGCTTGAGCAGTCAGCGCCGCTAACCGGCGCTCTTAAAGCTTTCGACTCTATAACCACTTTTACCATCAGCGGCAACATTAAATCGGACGACGCGAATCTGTCGGGTGCGATTGTCAGTTTGACGGGCGGACAAACGGTTTCCGTTTCGACCGGCGCGGACGGCAATTATTCGTTCACCGTTCCGGCGAACGCGGATTACACAGTCACGGTTTCAAAAAACGGCATTGTTTTCAATCCGGCTTCGCAAACCTTTGCAAATCTGCAAGCGGATAAGCTCGCCGATTTTCAAAACGGCGCGGCGCTCTGCATTCCATCGCCTTCCGGTTTAATCGCCTGGTATAAAGGCGAATACAACGTCAGCGATTCGGCAGGCTCAAACAACGCGACGCTTTTAAACGGCGCAACTTATGTGCCTGCAAAAGTCGGGCAGGGTTTTAGTTTTGACGGACAAAACGATTACGCCGAAATCAACCCTTCAAATTTCAATCCCGCTCAATTTTCGATTAGCGTCTGGATTTATATTGACCCGAATGACGCATTGAACCAAAACAGCCTCAACGCGGTTGTGGCGAAAAATCCCGGCACAAACAACGCCGGCGGTTTCCTGCTGGCGCACGATGACCGTCGTTTGAGCGATTTTCCGAACGAAACAACGAACGCGCTGAAATTTCAGGTTTTGCGGGCGGCTAACGGGGGCGAGGCAAGCGAGGTTATTTTGACGAATGCGTTTCCCGCAGCCGGTTGGTATTACATCGGCGCGACGTTTGACGGCGCGAATGCCAGACTTTATCTAAACGGCGCGCCGGTCGGCACGGGTTCGGCAATTGTCGCGCCGACTTTTAACAACGTGCCGCTTCGCATCGGCGCGGCGCATTTTCTTGAAACAAACGGCGTGGACGACAGATTTAAAGGAATTGTTGACGAAACGCAAATCTACCACCGCGCCCTTTCCGCGTCCGAAGTGGCGGCAATTCACACCGCCGGAAGCGCGGGCGTTTGTTCCAACGCGGTTTTTACCAATCTAAATCCAAACGGCAAAATCGCTTTTTCCAGCACCCGCGCCGGAAACTTTGAGATTTTTGTGATGAACCCTGACGGCTCGAATCAGACAAACCTCACGAACAACAGCGCAGCGAATGATGCTGATTCGGCGTTCTCGCCCGACGGCAGCAAAATTGCTTTTTCGAGCAACCGATACAGTAACGATGATATTTATGTGATGAATGCCGACGGCTCGAATCAAATTAGATTAACCACCGATGGTACTAATGATGGCATACCAAGTTGGTCGCCCGATGGCGCGAAAATTGTTTTTTACAGCGGGCGCACCGGTTACGGTGACATTTATCTGATGAACTCGGACGGCACAAATCAAATCAGATTGACCACGCACATCGCAAGTGACTACGCCCCAAAGTTTTCGCCCGACGGCTCGCGCATTGTGTTTTATAGCAATCGCGACGGCAACTATGAAATTTATGTGATGAATGCCGACGGCTCGAATCAAACGAGATTAACGAACAATTCAGTGGTTGACGGTTTTCCGGCATTTTCGCCCGACGGGTCGAAAATCGCTTTTGTCACAGACCACGACGGCAATCATGAAATCTTTGTGATGAACGCCGACGGCAGCAATCCTGTTAATCTCACAAACAATTCGGGTGGTGATTATTATCCGACGTGGTCGTCGGACGGCTCGAAAATCGCTTTTGAGACAAACCGCGACGGCAACTATGAAATTTACGTAATGAACGCCGACGGCACAAATCCGACTCGTTTGACCAATGTCACGGCGATTGATTCCCGCCCGACGCGGCAGACCGTCGGAAACGGCGTGATGATTGCGCCCGCGAGCAACTTCAACATAACTTTCAACAACATCACACAAGCGGGCTACACCGCCGCCGAGCCTTTGAGCGCGACGCAGCTTCCTGCTTTGCCTGCGCGCTACAGCTTGACTTCGCCTGTAGCGGCTTACGACGTTCGCACTTCCGCCGCTTATTCCGGCAACATTACGGTCACTTTTCAAGTGCCGAACGTCCCGCATTCTCAAATTTGCCACCGCCTGCGTTCATTGCACTTTGAAAACAATTGGACTGACGATAATAACGCCGCGCCCATTTATAATGTTACAACGAAAATCTGTACTGTTTCTCAAACCGTTTCGAGTCTCTCGCCATTTGTCGTCGCACAAATGACTGCGCCGACCGCGGCGTCAGTTTCGATCGGCGGGCGAGTTCTGACGGCAGAGGGACGCGGCATCCGTAACGCTCGCGTGACTCTGACAAATTCAGCCGGAGAAACGCGCACTTTGCTAACCGGAGCATTCGGCAATTATCGTTTCACGGACGTTCCGGTCGGTGAAAGCTACGTTATCAGCGTCGCGACAAAACGATTTACATTCGCTCCACCGGTGCAAACCTTGACACTTCAAGAAGAACAAAACGATGTAAATTTCACGGCTTACAATTAGCCGGAAATCAGAACCGCATTTTTTAAAAGGCGAGGTTGTTAAACCTCGCCTTTTTTTAGATTTCCGATTTGAAAACTACAACGGACGCTCATTCGGCGGGGTTTCGTTGAATTCCTCCCACATCCGCATGTTATGCGTTTCAGGCAGCATTACTGTGCCGATCAGAAACGTGATTCCGGCGACGATCATCGGGTAAACGAGACCGGCGTAAATATTGCCCGTATAAGCGCAGGCAAACAGTCCGATGGTCGGGAGCAAACCGCCGAAAACTCCGTTGCCGATGTGATACGGCAAAGACATCGAGGTATATCGAATTTTTGCCGGAAACGCTTCGACAAGGTAAGCAGCAATCGGCGCGTAAACCATCGTCACAAACAACATTTGAATAAAAATCAAAAGCGTCAGCATCGTTACGTTCGGCGCGGTCGCCGCTGCTGCGGGCTGATTATCCGCCGTCACCGGAGTTATTTTCGGCTCGCCCGTTACGGGGTCGGGAACGGAGTGAATCGCGACGACGTTGTTTCCGGCGTAACGAACCATTCCGTTATAAATCGGCAGATAGCAAATCACCGCGAGCAGACAGCCCGCCATCATAATTTTCTTGCGCCCGATTTTATCCGACAGCCAGCCGAAGAAAATAAAAAACGGAATCGCCAGCAAAATCGCCCCCGCGATAATGTAACTGGCTGTTTGACGCTCGATTTTTAAAATCGTCTGCATATAAAAGAGCGCATAAAACTGTCCGGTGTACCAGACAACGCCTTGCCCGGCGGTCGCGCCAAAAAGCGAAACAAGGACGCGGCGGCGGTTTTCGGGATTCATAAAAGCGTCAACGAGCGGTTTTGACGACGCCATTCCGGTCGCTTTGATGTGCTGGAAAACCGGCGATTCTTTCATTCTCAGGCGGATGTAAAGCGACGCCAAAACCAGCACAATCGAGATGATGAAAGGAAGCCGCCAGCCCGCGAAAAAGCTGTCAGCGCCGAACGCTTCTTTCGACATCGAATTTTGCAGCCCGATGATAACAGCCAGCGAAATCAGCAAACCGAGTGACGCCGTGATTTGAATAAAGCTCGTGTAAAAACCGCGTTGCGCGTCCAGGACGTGTTCGGCGACGTAAACTGTCGCGCCGCCGTATTCGCCGCCAAGAGCCAAGCCCTGCAAAATCCGAATGAGAATCAAAGCAATCGGCGCTGCGAGTCCAATTTGGCTATAAGTGGGCAGAAAACCGACTGCCGCTGTTGCGCCGCCCATAATCAACAGCGTCACCAGAAAAGCGTATTTGCGACCGACAAGATCGCCGATGCGCCCGAAAAATAACGCTCCGAACGGGCGCACGATAAACCCGACCGCAAACGTCAGCAGATACATAATTAGCGCAAACGTTTCACCGGCTTCGGGCGGATAAAAAAGCGGTGAAATAATCGTGGCGAGACTGCCGAAAATATAAAAATCGTACCATTCGATTACGGTTCCGGCGCTCGAAGCGCCGATTACCTGCCAGATTTGCCCTTTGCTTAGTTCCCGACTAACAGGAACGCTCGCGGGCGATTGCATTTTTAGTTCTTCTGCCGACATAGACATTTTTTTGCGTTATTTATCAATCCAAAGATTGTCGCAGCGTTTCCGGTAAAAGCGTATTCCGCTCCGCTGCGAAATGTTCTGCAAAAATTTCTGCAATTAAAATTGGGAAAAGCCCGAATTCGGCTGCGCTCCGAAAACCGGCGGAGGAGGCGGCAGATGTTGTGCGAAATTATTCGGTCTGCCGAAGACGCTCAGGTAAGCTGCGAAATTTGCCGCCATCAGAATCGGAACCACAAAGAAAATCCCGATGCCGCAGAGCAGCGCACCGGCAAGAGCTATTAATCCTTCAATAATAAATAAACCGATGAGCGGGAAAAAGTTGCGCAAACCGGCTCGGACGCTTTGGGTTATCGCCTCGACCGCAGAAGCATTTCTCACGGCGATAAGCTGATAAATAAAAAACATCAACGCACCGAAAACAAACGAAAAAATCAGATAAAACAGCGCAATCGCCAAAAAGGCGGGAATCAGTGTTTGAAAAATTTTCGGGTCAAACTTTCCGCCCGGCGCGAGCACGTCGGCTCCGAACCGGGAAATTCCAAAGACAAATCCGATCAGCACAGTCGTAACGCCGATGACAAATTGAAACAGCGTAAAGACGAGCGCCACGATCAAACAAGGCTGAAAAAATTTAAAGCCCGCAAATAAATCGCCGAATTCGGGCGCTCCGCCGCTCGCTTTGCGCGACAGCGCGACATAAATGCCGCAAGTCAGAAGAGCGGAAAGCAGAATTGTCACCAAATTTGAAATGATGCTAAATGCTTGCGCGATAAGCTGCGGAACGAGAACTGATGCGGCGTTTGCGGGCGTTCCCGCCGAAACAGCGCCGATTCCGCGCGAGACGATTTGCGCAATCGCTCCGACTACTCCGCCGACGGTCGCCGAAACGACAATAATTATCAAAGTCATCACCAGCGTCATTCCGAAAAACAGCCAGTAATCGCTTTTTATTAAAGCCCAGCCTTCCGACACCGCTTCGGTCGGGTGCACCGATCTTGATTCGTATTCCATTAATTTTCTCCGTTTAAAAGTATTAGACAGTGTATGCTCTATCTATCCGGTTGAGCGGCGAGATTCTAACACGAATTCTGCATCTTGCGCGCCGGAAATGTTTATCATTAACAAAGTAAGCCGGGGGCGGAACTTTTTTTGTAGAAACGGCGTAATTTCATTTTGACAAAATGTTTTGTCGTTTTAAGATTTAGTCAGTTGCCGAAAAGAGGATAAAGGTGGCAGCAGCACAAGCATTGATGATTGATTCAGGCGCAGAATTAGTTCGCAAGTGTCGTGCAGGCGACGGCGCGGCTTGGGAGGAAATCGTTTCGACCTATTCGCGCCGGATTTTTAATCTCGCGTATCGTTTTACGTCGAACCGCGACGCGGCGGAAGATTTGACGCAGGAAGTTTTCGTGCGGATTTATCGCACGCTCGATCAATTCGATCAGCGGCAGGGCGATTTGCAAAACTGGCTGATGCGTCTGGCGCGTAATTTGATTATTGACGATTACCGCCGCCGCCAGCGCAATCCGCAGGACGCGCATGCCGAAGACGTTGAAGATCACGCTTTTCACTTGCCGTCTGTGACGGCTTCGCCGCAGCGCGAGATGGAGCGGCGCGAGCTTTCCGTGCAGGTGCAGGAAGGTATTGATAAATTGCCTGCGGACTTAAGAACGTGCGTTATTTTGCGTGATATTGAAGAGCTTTCGTATCAGGAAATCGTTGATCTATTAAAGATTCCCGAAGGCACTGTAAAATCGCGAATTAATCGCGGGCGCATCGAGTTGGCGAAAATACTGCGCCGGATGCGGGTCGTGGCAATGACATAAAAAAGGATGAAGGCGGAAGGATGAAGGATGAAAAATATTGAACTAATAATTGTTTTTAATAAAATGTGCAGATTGAATTTTCGGACAATAAATTCATCCTTCATCCTTCATCCTTCCGCCTTAAATTTTTCACGGGGACAAACAATGTAATGACGGATAATTTACTTTGCAATCAATTTGAAGATTTATTGACCGACTACCTCGACGGCGCGTTGGAAAAGGGGACGAGTCGCGCAGTGGCTGCTCACGCCTTGCGTTGTCCGATGTGTCACTCGCTTTTAAACGAAGTAAAGCTCACTATCCAATCTTGCCGCGAGGCGGAAGCTCCCGCGCCTTCCCTGCAAATGGAAGCCAGAATTCTGCAAATGACACATCCCGAATCGGCGATGTCGTGCGGGCAATTCGAAGAGCTTTTGACTGAATATCTCGACGGATTTTTGCCCGCCGCCGTTTTCCATCGCTGGGAACGCCACGCCTATTTGTGTCAAAGCTGCACGGATTTGCCCGGCGAAGTCGTCCGCAGCATCGCCGTCTGCTACACCGCAAAAGCTGATGAATTACCGGTTTCAGCCAGTTTGCACGCGCGAATTTTACAAGCCACTTTGGGAACGGAAAAAGCCGCCGAAGTGCGGATGCCGCTCGTCGAACAAATCAAACAAGCTCTGCGCGACTTTTTAGCGCCGATTTTACAGCCCGTTTTGACTCCGCAATTCGCCTCCGCCGCGACGATGATGCTGCTCGCTTTCTTTTTATTCACCAGCTCCTCTTCTGACGGCAGCTTTTCGAGCGTTTTAAACACCGGATACAAAATGGCTGAACAAACTTACGCTCAGGGCGCGTCGGTCGTCGGCGCGAATATCGCCGAACCAATCAACGAACAAAACGGAAACGGACAAATCATTGTTCAACCCGCGGGAGGCGGCGAGCAAAACTAATGACAAACTCCTGCGCTTTTCATCCGCATAATTTCGCCGCCGTGCAGTGTAATAGCTGCGGGCGCGGACTTTGCCCGGCTTGCGACCACCGCGTCAAAGGCTTTCCGTTTTGCGCCGATTGCATCGTTTCGGGCGTCGAACTTCTTCGATTGCATCAGCAAAATCCGGGCGCTGGCGTCGGCGAGCGAAAAATCTCGCCGATAATTTCAGCCGTTTTATCGCTTTTCTGTCCGGGTTTGGGCGCGGCGTATAACGGTCAAACCGCCAAAGCAATCGTTCATTTCGCGTTTTTCGTCAGTTTGTTTCAAATGGCGATTTTGACCAACGGAATGGCTATTTTCGTTTTCGGATTTTTGGGAATGTGGCTGTTCGCGGCGGTTGACGCCTGGCGAATGGCGCGCTTGATTCGCGGCGGGTTAAAATCGGGCGCGGCGGAAGATTTGTGGATGCAGAAACTCATTGCCAAACCGCTCGTCTGGGCGATTGCATTTATCACACTCGGCACAATGTTTTTTCTGCATACAACGCTCGGTTTTCGGCTTCCGGTTCGTGAACTGCTGCCGCTTCTGCTCGTCGGTCTCGGCGTTTACTGGCTGATCGGATATTTTAAAGCCAAAAAAGAACCGAAAGAAGAATATGATTTCAGCGCCAGAGTCGTGCGCGGAAATTTTCCGACCGCAACAAATTTTAATTCGGCAACAGAAGAGTTTCCGACAGTAGTTTCTAATCAAGCGTCCCGGTTTCAGAGATAAATTTGAAAACCGGGCTTGAAAAAGTTTATTCTGATTTTGAAAGTTTGGGAGTTATAAATTATGAATATGGGATTTTTAAAAACGGCGGGAATTTTGGGCAGCCTTTTAACGCTAATCGCTTTGATGATCGCTTTCCTGCGTCAATTGATTGATTTGGTCGGTTTTATGATGATGGCGGTTAAGCTGGTTTTGTTTCTTGGCTTTATCGGATTATTCCTTTTTATCTGTTTAGTTGCTTATCGTACTTTCCGCGAGAGAAAACGCGAGCGCGACGAAGTTTAACTTTTTTATTTTTGCAAGAAAAAAGGCGGGATACACATCCCGCCTTTTTTCTTTTTTATGAATCAAGCTTTAGAAATCAAAGCGAATGCCGAGTTGAAGCTCGCGGTTGTAGCTCGAATTGAAAGTAAACGAAGGCGAACCGGAGACGAAAATGCGCGGAGTGGCAAAGTTCGTCGTTTGCGTTAAACGACCTCCGCCGGTCGTGGCGAAGCTGTAAAGCGCGTTGTTGACCGATTGCACGTTTGAACGGTTGAAGACGTTAAAACCTTCAGCGAAAAGCGATAAACGATAGCGCTCGCCGAAACGAATGATACGTCCGAGACGAAGATCAAGCTGATAAGTGGGCGGCGTTGAAAATTGATTTCTCTTCGTTCCGGGCGCGCGGTCGTTCGCAGTGTTGCCGTCGTTGTTCGGGTCGCCGGAAACCGCCGCCGAATAAGCGATGCCCGATTGCGCCGTGAAAATTCCGGTGACGAGATAATCGCTCAACAATGCGCGAACGATTTTATTATCGCTGTATTTAAATGTCCCCGTTTCATAAACCGGGCTGAAGATAAAGCGATGCCGCACATCTAAATCAGACCGTCCGTATTCGCCAGACAAATCAAATTGATTTTCGGCGATTTTCGCATCGTCGCTGCCGACGACAACCGAAGTTTGGTCGGGCTTGTCGTCTTTTGCTTTCGACAGGGTGTAGCTGGTGTTGAATTGAAAATGGTTGGCGAAACGCCGATTTAATTCAAATGACAAGCCCTGATAGAAAGAATTGGCGGTGCTTTCGTAAACGCTGATGCGCTGAAACGCCGGTATCGGGCGCGCCGCCGGAAATCTTTGAATGGTCAAAGATTCTGATGTTTGTGTCGTGCCGCTAAAAACCGGAACAGTTGTCGGAACCGGAGCAGACAAATTCGCATTTCGAGTGCGCGTCAAATCGTCGCCTCGGAAAAGAGTGTATTGCATCGAAAAAGTCGTGTTTGCAAAAATTTCACGCTCAAACTGCACGCGGGCTTGATGCGTGAACGGCTGTTTATAGTTTTTGTCGAACAGGTAAAGATTGATTGGCGCAAGCGCGACGCCGGTCGGGACGCTTGAGAAAATATTCGGGTAAGTCGGACATAAAGCGGGCGAAGTCGTGCAGTTAATATCAATCGCCACAACCTGAATGCCGTTTTGCGAATGCGCCGTTCCCGTCAGAATCGCGGTCGTGCGGGCATAAAACATTCCGTAACCGCCGCGCAAAACTGTTTTCGGGTCGAATGCATAACTGAAACCTAAGCGCGGCGCGATGTTGTTTTTGTCTTTCGGTTGAAAGCCGGTGTCAAAACCCGCCGCAAGCAAGGCAGGATTCGGATTTTGGATCGGCGGTTTGGCAATTGATTGGTAATCGTAGCGCAAACCGAGATTGAGAGTAAGATTCGGCGTGGCTCGCCAATCGTCCTGCACAAAAAATCCGTATTCCGAGTTGTTCGGGTGCGTTGTGCCGCCCGTTGTTCCCGTGCCGGGAAAACTTTGGCGATAACGCGAAGGCGTATTGGCGGCTAAAGCCGCGTAGCTCGTAAAAGTGTAAGCGCCGCTGAAAAGCCCCGGAAAGAAGTTGAAAATCCGGTCGAACAATAAATCAGCGCCGTATTTAACCGTGTGATTACCGCTGATATAAGTTTGACTGTCAACAAACTGGGAGCGCGTTACGGTCGTTTCGCGCGGGCTGAAATTGTTGCGCCCGAAGAGAAAAGTTCCGTCGTTAATGCCGCCCGCGTTTGCCGTTACGGCGACTTCGGGCGTGTCCGAATTTGCCAGTCCCGGTTCTTTGTCGCGGGAGAACTGAAAGCGAAGCTCGTTAAACCAAGTCGGCGATAATGTCGAAGTCCAGCTCGAAGAAATCGTGCTGGTTTTGACGTTGCTGTTTCCGGTGTGTTCCAGCGCGCTCAGAGTGCCGGAACTTTCCAGATTTGTGCCGGTGAAATTCTGCTGATTAAATCTGACCCAGACTTGATTCCGCTCGTTGATATTGAAATCGGTTTTGAGCAGAAACGTATCCTGCTGGCGGTTGACGTTGTAGGAAACGATTTTCGGTCCGAGCAGAGTTTGGATGCTCGCCGGGGCAAACGGCAGCGAACGAACGACAACCGGATTCGGTAAATCCGAACGTTGACCTTCGTAAGCGCCGAAGAAAAAGATTCTGTCTTTTTTAATCGGTCCGCCAAACGTTCCTCCGAATTGATTGATTTGTCCGGCGGGTCGCGCTCTTCCAGCCGCGACTAAAACCGGCGAACGGGCGTTGAGCGATTCATCGCGGAAATATTCAAATGCGCTGCCGGTAAATCTGTTTGTTCCGCTTTTTGTTACGACGTTGATAACTGCTCCGGCGGCGCGACCGAATTCCGCCGAAAATCCGTTCTGGTTGACTTGAAATTCCTTGACCGTATCAACCGAAAATTGCGACGGCGCGCGCCCCGAACCGGTGCGTCCCGATGATTGTCCGAAAAAGGTGTTGTCGCTGCTCGTGCCGTCAATCTGCAAACTGTTGAGCGTTCCTTTCTGACCGCCGACGGCTAGATCGCCTGAGCGATTCGGGTCGCGGACAATGCCCGGAGTAAGCGTTACAAAATCCAGGAAATTACGCCCGTTTGTCGGCAGATTGATAATTCGGCGCTCTTCGACAGTGGAAGAAATCGAGGTGCGAGTGGCTTCCACGCCTCCGCCAGTGTCCTGCACATCCACGACGTTAACGCCGGAACCTACGCTCAAAGCAATTTCAAGCGTATTTTTGGCTCCGACCGTTACCCGGACGTTTTCGTAGCTTGCGCTGGAAAATCCCTGACTGGCGGCAGTAACTACTTTGTAAGTTCCGGGCTGCAACAGCGGCAAAACAAAATTGCCCTCTTCATTTGTATTTACCGACTTTTCAAAACCCGTGTCCTGATTTGTCGCGGTCACGGTCACATTAGCGACAGCCGCGCCGTTCGGATCAACTACGCGCCCTTCGATGTTTCCTGTCGTTGATTGCGACTGCGCCGTCGCAATATCGCTCAATGCAAACACGGATAAGGCGACAAACAAGATTGCCTTGAAAGAAAAGCTGTTCATATATTTCCTTTTTTTAAAAGTTTTGGTTATAAAGGCAAAACTTAAGGATTGGATTCAAACGTTTTGCCGAGGCTGGAATCTTATGCCAATTTCGTCCGGCAAGCAAATGCAGAATGAAGATATTTAAGTTAAAACGAAGTTAAATTTTCTCGCCTTCAATCCAAGCCGAGCCGTCAGCATAAAATTCTTTTTTCCAGATTGGAACGGTTCGTTTTAATTCTTTGATAATCCATTCGCACGCTTCAAAAGCGGAGCGGCGATGCGGCGCGGCGACCGCAATAACAATGCTCGTTTCGCCGATTTCAAGTCGTCCCAAACGATGCACAATCGCAACGTGCGCGATTTCAAAATTTTCGCGGGCAAGCGCGCCGAGCTTTTGCATTTCCGCCAAAGCCATCGGTTCGTAGGCTTCGTAAACGAGATATTCGGTTTGTTTCCCTTTCGTCCATTCGCGGACAAAACCGTCGAGCGTCACAATCGCGCCGCACGTCGGCGGCACAACTTGCCGGGAAATTTCACCGACATTTAACGGCTCAAAGGTTAATTTAAAAAATCCCGTCTCAGTACGGATTTCGTCAGACTTTGGACTTTCGCCGCTGCCGCCGGAAACGGGCGGGAAAATCGCCAATTCGTCACCGTTTTGAATTATTTCGTCGCCGTTCGCATAAGTTTGATTAACTGCGAAAAGCAAAGATTTGCCGAACTTTTCCGATAAAGCCGAATATGTTTGCAGAATTTCCCGAAAAGCGGCGGCGGCGGAAATTTGCGGCGGCAAATCGAATTCGATTTGCTCCGCGCCTACGATTTCTTTTGCCGCGCCGAAAAATAAAACCGTAACTTTCATTCAAAATCAATTCGCTTTTTGCCGTGACCGTTGGTTTGCGCGAGCTTGCTCATTTTCGCGCGCTCTTCGACGGTTTGGACGGCTTGAGCGAGAAAATCGTGCAGGCGTTTAAGCCGCTCGCCGGTCGAACGCATTGCGAGCATTTCGTATTTCATCTTGATGTCGAAATCAATCGCTGCGGCGACGAAAAACGAAAGATGTTCAGGCGTAATTTCCGGCAAATCGGGCAATTCGCCGCGCGTCCCGGCGATGTCTCGCGTGCCCTGTGCAACGCGTAGAAACAAATCTTTAACGGCTTCGGCGCGCTGTTCTAAAAACTCTTCGTCTTCCTCTTCGTCTTCAAAATACGAAACTTCGCCGACAAAATAAGAATCTGCGGTGTCCGCGTAATCTTCGAGTCGAAAACGCACGATGCCGACCGTTAAAATGTTCGAGCGCCCGTCTTCGAGCGGTTGAACTTGGCGCACTTCGGCGACGCAGCCGAGCGTTCCGATTTCAGGTCTGGTCGCCTCGGTTTCGCTCGCGTCCCAATACGGCAAAGCGAATAAATTGTTCGTGATTTGAATGTCTGCGAGCATTTCGCGGTAACGCGGCTCAAAGATGTGCAGCGGCAGCGGCGTGCCGGGAAACAATACAACCGGCAACGGAAACAGCGGCAACCGCGTTATGCCGCGCACTCTGTCTAAGGCTTCGCTCATTCGATTTGTTCGTTGTTCGTTGTTCGTTGTTCGTCGCAAAAACAACGAACAACGAACAACGAACAACGAACGGATTTATGCTTTAA
>DASVRD010000153.1:0-60037 GCA_036388775.1 Pyrinomonadaceae bacterium
AGCCCGCGCCGACCGGATGAAACGAATCGTCATCGTCCCGGACAAAGACCCGGTAAAAGCCGCCGAACTTGTCGAAATTCTGCGTCGCGGAAAAGTCGAAGTCAAAGTTGCGGGCGGAAATTTCCGCTCGACGACCGCACATTCTTACGAATCGAAAAACGCTCCGGCGGCAACACGAGATTTTGCCGGAAACGTTTACATCGTCGAAATGGCGCAGCCGAACAAACGCTGGGCGAAAGCGATTCTCGAACAGGATACGCCGCAGGATCGGGCGTTTGTCGAAGACGAAATGGGCAAATTTCGCCGCAATGAAATGCGGGGTAAAAGCTCGCAGCGCGAAGAATATCGTTTTTACGACATCACTGCCTGGTCGCTGCCGCTCGCGTTTGGAATTGACGCTTTTTGGACGGAAGATGCAGCGCCTGTTTCCGGCGCAAATCTCGTCACAGACGAATATTTAAACAACATCAAAACCGGGCGCATCAACGGCGGGCGCGCGGCTTACGCTTACGTTTTTCCGTATGAAACCGACACCGCGCCGATTTTGGCTTACCGGCTGCAAAAAGAAGGCTTCCGCGTTTACGTCTCGACAAAACAATTAAATGCGGCGGGGAGAAACTGGCGCGCAGGAACATTCGTCGTCCGTCTATCCCGCAACAACGAAACGGTTCATGATGCGATTGCCCGACTCGCCAAAGAACTCGGCGTTGCCGTGACACCCGTAAACACGGGCTTTCAAGAAGAAGGCGACACTGGAATCGGCGGCGAAAACGTCGCGCCTTTGAAATTGCCGCGCATTGCAATCGCGGCTGACGAAGGCGTTGACAATACTTCTTACGGCTCGATTTGGTGGACGCTTAATCGTTACGGCGTTGAGTTTACGCCGATGAATTTTAACAATCTGCGCGCGGGCAATTTAAAAGATTACAACGTCGTCATTATTCCCGACGGCGCTTCCGGTCGTTACACCAACGTTTTAAAAGGCTTGAAAGATTGGATAAACGGCGGCGGAACGGTGATTTGCGTCAAAGGCGCGGCTGTCGCGGCGGCGGTCAAAGATGTCGGTTTGACCAGCTCGAAGCTCGTCGGCAGCGATGACGACGAGCAAAAATCGCCGCCCGCAGAGGAATCGAAACGCGCCGAAGCCGAACAGCCCGCGCCTTCACCCTCGCCGTCGCCGAAAACCGGAAACAACAGACCGAATCAGCCGGAAGCATCGCCAAACGCCGTTCCGCAGCAGCTCGAAAGAGACAAAGCCGATTACAGCGCCCCGATTTTGCCGCCGATTGCCTCGCCATCGGCAAACGCCGGAAAAACACCGGAAGGCGTTCCCGGCGCAATTATGCGCGCCACAATTGATCGCACGACTTATCTAACTTACGGTTTGCAAAATCAGGAAACTTTGCCCGCGCTGCTCTCTTCGGGCTACTTTTTCCGGCTTTCAAAAGAAGGCACAAACGCCGTCGTTTTCGACCAAAATCCGAAACAGCCGCTGACAATTTCTGGTTTCGTCTGGGAAGGCAACACCGAAAGACTGCTGAAAGGAACGGCTTACATCATTGACGAACCGACCGGCAGCGGTCACGTCATTTTATTCGCCGAAGAACCGTTTTTCCGCGGAATCTTCCGCAGTTCGAGCAGATTGTTTTTTAATTCGATGATTCTCGCACCGTCGAATTAGTTAAATTGTTCGTTGTTCGCCGTTCGTTGTTCGTTGATACTTTGAACGGCAACGAACGACGAACGGCGAACAACGAACAATTTATGTTTAAGATTAAAGCAAATTACAGCGAGCAATTCGAGGTTCGGGCGACGGCAGAAAAGGTACGTGAGTTTTTCGCTGATGTGCGGAATTTTGTCGAGAAAATGCCGAACATCGAAAGCATTAAAACGCAACCGGACGGCACTGCTTTGTGGACAATCAAGGCGCAGATTCCGATTTTGGGTTCGATGACCGAAAAATTTGCCGTTCGATTGGCGGAAAACAGCGCGAATTTAATCGAATATTCGCCCGCCCCGCAGGAGACTAAAAACTTTTTGCGCTATGCCGCCGATTTTGAAGAACAGGCGAGCGGAAAAACTCGCGTCAATATTTCGCAAACCGTCGAAATCCGCCGCAATAAAGCGAGCGAGCTGCATTTTCTCGCGAGTTTGGCGGGCGAAACGCTGATTAGCAACGAAATGCAAAAGCGAGTTTCGGCGATGATTAAAACCTTTCTCGAAAAGGCTCGTAAAAAACTCGAAGAATAAAACTTGAGGAGATAAATAAAATGAAAATCTGGAATAAAATATTTTTTGCTACATTGTTTGCTTTAACTTTAGCCGGTTCCACATTTGCACAGCAGGTGCAGATTCCGCGCGAATCGCCGCGCGCCGAAGTCGCGCAAACGGTCGGCGACACGCGCATCGCCATCGTTTATCACCGCCCTAGTACAAAAGGGCGCGAAGTTTGGGGAAAATTAGTTCCCTTCGGCGCAGTCTGGCGCACGGGCGCGAACGAAAACACGATTTTTGAAGTTTCGGAAAACGTTAAAATCAACGGTCAGGATTTGCCCGCTGGAAAATACGGTTTGCACACGATTCCGAACAAAGACGAATGGACGATTATCTTCAGCAAGAAAAATGACGAATGGGGCAGTTTTACCTACAAACCGGAAAACGATGCTTTGCGCGTTAAAGCAAAACCTGAAACCAGACCGAATTCGCTCGAAACGATGATGTTTGAATTTGAAGAGGTTACGCCAACCACGGCGACCGCCGTGATTAGATGGGAAAAACTGAAAGTACCTTTTACCATCCAGGTTGTCGGCGTTCAAGATCGAGTTTTAGGAAAACTGCGGCAGCAAATCGCCGGAGCGACCGACGCGACTAAAGCGCAGCCATACGTCGGCTCGCGGATGACCGCCGCTAATTTTATCGTTGATAACAAAATCAAATCCGCTTATGCGGACGCCGCAATCTGGGTTGATGAGGCTTTGAAAGTGCGCGAAGCGTTCAACACTTTGCGCGGCAAGGCTCGAATTGCCGCCGAAATGGGCAACTACAAAGATGCCGTGACGTACGGCGAAAAGGCAGTCACGGTCGGCAAAGCCGCGCAGCCTGCGGTCAACGCCGATTTGATGGCGAACTTTGAAAAAGAAGTCGCAAGCTGGAAAACGAAACAATAAACAAAATGCAAAGGAGCGCAAATGTTTGCGCTCCTCTTCTTTTTCACTCCGCAATCAACATCGTTCCCGTGCCTTCGTCCGTAAAAACCTCGCTCAAAAGCGCGTTGCTTTCGGTTCCCGAAATGACGTGAGCCGATTTAACTCCCCGTTTTAACAGAGAAATCAAATTTTGCAGCTTTGGAATCATCCCGCCGGTCGCCGCGCCCGATTCTATTAAGTTTTCGGCTTCTTGAATCGAAAGCCGTGAAATTTTCGTTTCGGGTTTAGCCGCGTCAAGATAAATGCCGTTGACATCCGTGAGCAAAACCAGTTTTTCGGCTTCGAGCCGAACGGCGATTTCGGCGGCGATTGTGTCGGCGTTGATGTTGAAAACATTGCCGTCGTCGTCAGCACCAAGCGACGAGACAACCGGCAAATAATCTTTGTCGAGAAGCACGCAGAGCAAATCGGTATTAATCTCCAAAACATCACCTACGTGACCGAAATCAACTTCTTCGCGCTCGCCCGTCGCGCGGTTCAAAACCTCTTTCGGCGGACGTTTTTCGGCGTGGACAATGTTTCCGTCAACTCCCGACAAACCGACCGCTTCGATTCCCCTTTGCCGCAATGCAGCCAGAATTTCGGTGTTGATTTTTCCGGCGAAAATCATCATCGCCAAATCCAGAGTCTCATCGTCGGTTACGCGCCGCCCGTTAATTACGGTTTGCGCTACGCCCATTCTTTCCGCCAACTCGTTCAACTGCTTTCCGCCGCCGTGAATGACAACCAGACGAATCCCAACTTGATGCAGCAAAGCGAGTTCTTCGCACAAAGACGCCAGATTCGCTTTGTCCTCGGTAACTTTGCCGGAAAATTTGACGACAAAAGTCTTGCCCTTGAATTTTTGAATATAAGGCAGCGCTTCGCGCAAAAGGTCTAACTTGTTCATTTCCATTGCAGTTATAATGTTTTAAATTATTTTACAGCTTTTTTCTCAAACATCGCTCGAAAAACGGGCAAATCCTGAGCTTCGACAACCGCTTCGCGTTCGGTTTTGACCGGAAAAGGATTTTCCGCGAGCCATATTTCAGCGTGTGCGCGACGGAATGTCGGATTTTGCTCAAATTTTTCGCTAATGTCGGCGGCAGTTTCTTCGACATCCGATTGAACAAAGATTTTCGCTTTTTCGGCGCAAAATTCGGCTAAATCCGCAACAATTTGCGGCTGAATCATTCTTCGCTTGGCGAGCCGTTTTTTTAAATGCGGGTCCGGAAACTGAATCGTCACAAATTGCAGCGCGCCCGGCGGCATTTTCCGCAAAAGATTTTCAATCGAAATCGTCGCGTTGCAAAATTCGTAATGAAGATTCGTTAAATTTGCATCTGCCGCGAGCCGCTTTGCTCTTTCAATCATCGGCTCTCTGATGTCAACGCCGAGAAAATTAATGCCGGGCGCGAGCCGCGCCATTTTGAAAACAAATCCGCCGAGAGCGCAGCCCAAATCGAGATGCAGCGGCAAATCAGGATTTTGGAAAACTTCCGCAAAATCCAAAGGCGCGGGCGGCACCGAAAAACGCGGCGCAAACGGATTGACATGATCACGGACGCGAATTCTCATCGGCGATTATCGAACGAGCTTTGCTAAAACGGCTTTTTGCGCGTGCAACCGATTTTCAGCTTCGTCAACGACAACCGAATTCGCTCCGTCAATCACCGCGTCAGTCACAATTACATTGCGGCGCACCGGCAAACAATGCATAAAAATCGCGTCGTTCGTCCGCCGCATTTTCGCTTCGTCAACAATCCAATCCGGTCGAAACTGCGCGCGATATTCGATGTCTTTTTCCGCCGCGCCGTAAAAGTTTTTACTGCCCCAGCTTTTGGCGTAAACGACTTCGACATCTTCAAACGACGAATTCACATCGTTCGTAATTTCGAGACTTCCGCCGTTTTCCTTCGCCTGCGCTTCGATTTCGCCGATAAGCTCGTCGTCTAGCTCAAATCCCGCCGGGTGCGCGATTGTCAAATCGTGTCCGAACTGCGCTGCCGCAAGCGCAAAACTGTTCGGCACAGCCATCGGCAAAGGCTTCGGATGCCAAGCCCACGTCAGCAAAACTTTCTTTTTCTGATTTCCGAACCGCTCCCGAATCGTCATCATATCCGCCAGAGCCTGACACGGATGATGCATTGCCGATTCAAGATTGACGAGCGGTTTTGAAGAATAACGCTCAAACGCGGACAAAACCGGCTCAAGACGCTCTGCTTCCCAATCTTTCAAATTTGCAAACGTCCGCACGCCGATTGCCGCGACATATCTTTCCAAAACTCTGACAAACTCGGCGAGATGTTCGGTTTTATCTCCGTCCATCACCACATTTTCGCGGTGTTCGAGCGTCCACGAAGTGTTCCCCGGTTCTAAAATCACCGGATTTCCGCCCAATTCATAGACGCCGATTTGCATCGAAGCCCGTGTCCTTAAAGAAGGATTAAAAAACACGAGCGCGACGGATTTTCCGGCAAGCGATTTTGCTGAATCTTCGCCGCGCTTAAAACGAAACGCCGCTTCGAGCATTTGCTCAAGCTCTTCGCGCGAAAAATCCGATGTTTTGAGATAGTTTTTATTCATCTTTTAATTTGCTTTGATTTCTCAAGAATCTTTACGCCTTCGGCATTTATTTTTGTCACATAAGTATAAAAATTAATACCGGCATTCTGATAAATCCGTTGCATTTTCATTTCAACATTTCGCGCAGATTCTTCTGTTTCCGAAAGCATAAAAACTGAAGGACCCGAACCAGAAATGCCGCCGCCTAGAGCACCCGCCGTTTTGCTTTCGGCTTTGATTTCATCAAATTTCGGGATCAAACGGCTGCGAACCGGCTCGACGATTTTGTCTTCGAGCGCGCGGGAAATCAAACCGTAATCTTTTTTGAACAAACCGGCAACGAGCGCGCCGACGTTTGCCCATTGGTTGATAGCGCTTTTTAAGGGAACTTCTCTCGGCAAAATGCGGCGCGCTTCGGCGGTTTTAATTTCGATTTGCGGATGCAGAATGGTCGCAAAAAGCGGCGGAAAATCAATTTCAACAATATCGAGCGGATCAACCGAACGCACCAGCGTAAAACCGCCGAAAACTGCGGGAGCGAGATTGTCCGCGTGCCGGGCGGCGCTGGCGATTTCTTCGCCGAACATTGCAAAATAAACCAATTCCTGCTTGGAAAAACGCTCGTTTAACAATTTGTTTGCGGCAACCGCCGCGCCCGCCGCGCTCGCCGCGCTCGAACCGATTCCGCTGCCGGGTTTAATGCGTTTTTCAATTTCGATTTCAAACCCGAAATTGGCTTTTATTTCTTTTAAGATCGCCAGCAAAACCGCTCCGGCGACGTTTTTTTCCGGTTCGGTCGGCAAATTGAATTCATCGCGGTTGATGATTCGGACTTTTTTCTCATCAATCGTCCTGAGAGTCATCAAATCGCAAGGCTCTTCGAGACAAAATCCCAAAACATCGAATCCGCAAACGACGTTGGCAACCGTCGCCGGAGCTAAAACGGTAATTTCGTTCATAAAGAAAACTTAGGCGGATTTCGCAAAACGGTTAAATCGTATTATCATTTGAATCTTCATTCTCACCCGTTTTATCGAATGAAATACTTTAGCACAAACCGAAAATCGCCCGTCGTCACGTTCCGCGAAACCGTCATCAAAGGTCAGCCGCCGGACAAAGGCTTGTATTTTCCCGAACAGATTCCGTCGGTCAATTTTGAAAAGCTGCGCGAAAAATCGAAAGCGGAAATTGCTTTTGAGGTGATAAAACCTTATGTCGGAGGCGAAATTGACGACGAAACGCTTTTTCGAATTTGTTCGGAAACCGTTAATTTCGATTTTCCGCTCGCAAAAATCTCGGAAAACATTTTAGCGCTCGAACTGTTTCACGGCGCGACGTTCGCTTTCAAAGATGTCGGCGCTCGATTTATGAGCCGATGTTTGCAGTATTTTTCCGGCGAAACGGGAGAGAAAACGATTGTAGTCGTTGCGACTTCGGGCGATACGGGCGGCGCGGTCGCTGCTGGTTTTTTGGGTGTCGAAAATGTGGATGTGGTGATTTTGTATCCGTCTGGCAAAGTTTCAAAACTTCAGGAATTACAGCTCACGACGCTCGGACAAAACATCACCGCGCTCGAAGTCGCGGGGAGTTTTGACGATTGCCAGCGATTGGCGAAACAAGCGCTCGCCGATGAAGAATTAAAAAAACGAGTTTTCCTGACTTCTGCAAATTCAATCAATGTCGCGCGCTGGCTTCCGCAGCAGTTTTATTATTTTTACGCTTTGCAGCAGTGGCGTGAAGAAACCTTGCCCGTAGTTTCCGTTCCGAGCGGAAATTTCGGCAACATTTGCGCCGGGCTTTTGGCGAATGTTTCCGGCTTGCCTGCCCGACATTTTATCGCCGCCTGCAATGCAAACGACGTTGTGCCGAAATTTCTGCAAACGGGCGAATTAGTTGAACAACTCTCAGTCACGACACTTTCGAACGCGATGGACGTGGCTAATCCGAGCAATTTTGTCAGAATTCTGGAATTATTCGGCGGCGAGACGGAAAAATTAAAAGCCAAAATGTCCGCCGTCAGCATTTCCGATGAAATTACCGCAAACACGATGCGGCGGGTTTTCGGGCAATACGACTACGTTTTAGACCCGCACGCGGCGGTCGGATTTTACGCTCTGGAAAATTATCTGGAGAAAAATCCAAATGAAAGGGGATTTTTTCTCGCCACGGCGCATCCTGCGAAATTCGATTCGGTCAAAGAAATCGTCGGCACTTTCGGCAAAACGCCCGAAGCCGTCAAAGGTTTATTTTCGCGCCCGAAACAAAGCCTTGAAATGCCGGTTGATTACGAATTCTTAAAAGAAATTTTATTGAGCAAAATTTAATATGAAAGTTTTAAAATTCGGCGGTTCTTCGGTCGGAAATGCGGAAAACATCGAAAAAGTTATTGAAATTGTCAGAAATGATGTCGAAAACGATGTTAGCGTCGTTGTTTTATCTGCTGTGCAAGGCACGACTGATGCTCTTATAGACGCGGCGAAAACAGCCGAACGCAGGGACGACTCTTTCCGCGCCAAAATCGAAGAAATCGAAAACAACCATTTTCAAATTGTCCGCGCTCTCATCCCGAATGAAGAACAAACGGAAACTTTAAATTTTCTCAACAAAAACCTCGACGAGCTAAAAAGCATTTGCGAGGGCGTTTTTTTGCTCGGCGAGTTGACGGCGCGCTCGCTTGATCGGATTGTCAGTTTCGGCGAGTTTTTTTCGACCAAAATTTTTGCCGCCAAGCTCGATTCACTAGGCATTGCAAATGTTTGGCAAGACAGCCGCGCGCTAATTCGCACCGATTCAAATTTCACTTTTGCAGCAGTTGATTTTCAAACTACAAACCGGCAAATCAAAGATTTTTTTTCTGCTGCCGCAAACTCAAAACTTTTCATTTTGCCCGGTTTTATAGCGTCTGACGCAAATGGCGTGACAACAACTTTAGGGCGCGGCGGTTCGGATTACACGGCGGCGATTTTGGCGGCGGCTCTTGATACGAAAGTTCTGGAAATCTGGACGGATGTTTCCGGGATGATGACTGCCGATCCGCGGCTTGTCAAAAACAGCAAAAACATTCAACGAATCACTTATCAGGAAGCGATGGAATTGTCGCATTTTGGAGCGAAAGTCATTTATCCGCCGACAATTCAGCCGGTTTTGCAGAAAAAAATTCCGATTTGGATTAAAAACACTTTTGCGCCCACAGATTTCGGCACGCTCGTCGAAGCCGCGACCGAATTGGAAACGGAAATCGTGCGCGGAATTTCGAGCATCAACTCGATTTCCGTTTTAAGTCTCGAAGGCAGCGGAATGGTCGGCGTCCCCGGTTTTTCCAAACGTCTTTTCGACGCTCTTTCGCGCGCGCAAATTAATGTCATTTTAATTACTCAAAGCTCTTCGGAACATTCGATTTGCGTTGCAGTCGAAGAAAAATTCAGCGAACTGGCGAAAGCAATTGTTGATGCGGAATTTTCTTACGAAATCGAAGCGGGCAAAATCGAGCCGCTCAAAGTAGAAAACGAGCTTTCGATTCTCGCGCTCGTCGGCGATCAGATGAGAAATCATCCCGGCATTTCCGGGAAAATGTTTTCCACGCTCGGACACAACGGAATCAACATTCGCGCTATCGCGCAAGGCTCTTCGGAACGCAACATTTCTGCCATTATTTCTTCCTCCGACGTTCGCAAAGCCATCAACACGCTGCACGAAGAATTTTTCTCCGGCGCGAAACAAGTCAACGTTTTTCTGGTCGGTGTCGGCACGGTCGGCGGCAAATTGATTGAACAAATTCGCCTGCAAATTGATTATTTACGCGAAAATCTGCGGCTCAATCTGCGCGTCGTCGGCGTTGCCAACAGTCGTCGAATGCTTTTCAATGACGAAGGCGTTGATTTGACGAACCTGCCCGAACAGTTTGAAAACGCGGCGAAAATGAATTTAAGCGAATTTGTTGAAACCGTTTTCGAGAAAAACTTGCGAAACTCGATTTTTGTTGACGCGACGGCAAACGGCGAAGTCGCCGCAGTTTATCCGCAGTTATTGGAAAAAAGTGTTTCGGTTGTCGCCACAAATAAAATTGCCTGCTCTTCCGAATACGAAAATTATTTGCATTTAAAAAATCTGGCGCGCGAATTTAACACGGCGTTTTTGTTTGAAACCAACGTCGGCGCAGGATTACCGATTATCAACACGCTCAACGATCTGCTTCGCAGCGGCGACCGCGTGAATCGCATCGAAGCCGTTTTATCCGGCACGCTTAATTTTGTTTTTAACAATTACGACGGCTCGCGCTCGTTTGCTTCGGTGGTTCGACAAGCTCAAGCCGAAGGTTATACCGAACCCGATCCGCGACTGGATTTAAGCGGCACGGATGTCGCTCGAAAAATCTTAATTTTAGCCCGCGAAGCTGGTTACAGACTCGAAATGTCGGACATTGAAAACACGCCGTTTCTGCCTGCTTCGTGTTTTGAAGGTTCGGTCGAAGATTTTTATGCGGAAATGGAGCGCAGCGAACCGCATTTCCGTGAGCTGCTCGACAGCGCAACACGTGAAAACCTTTCGCTCAAATACATCGCTTCGTTTGAAAACGGAAAAGCGAGCGTCGGTTTGCAAAAAATCCCGACCACTCACAATTTTGCCAATCTTTCCGGCAAAGATAACGCCGTTTTGTATTACACAAATCGTTATGCCGATTTACCTTTAGTCGTCAAAGGTGCGGGCGCGGGCGCAGATGTGACGGCGGCGGGCGTTTTTGCGGATATTATTCGCGCTTCGAGAGTTTAGAGTAAATCAAGACTGATTGTTGTAGATTTTACGGGCGCATTTGACCTTCGCCCAAGACAACGTATCTATAAGTCGTCAACTGTTCAACTCCAACCGGACCGCGCGCGTGCAGGCGACCTGTAGAGATGCCGATTTCGGCTCCCATTCCGAATTCGCCACCGTCGGCAAACTGAGTCGAAGCGTTGTGCAGAACAATGGCGCTGTCAACTTCGCTCAAAAACATAGCCGCCGCCGCCGTGTCCTCCGCGATAATCGCATCGGTGTGATGTGAACCGTAAGTGTTGATATGTGCGATTGCTTCGGAAACATCTGCGACGACTTTAACCGAAAGCACCGCGTCGAGATACTCCGTCGCCCAATCCGCTTCCTTAGCCGGAACAACTCGTTTGTCGAGAGTTTGAACAATTTCGTCGCCGCGCACTTCGCAACCTGAGGCAAACAACGCTTCAAGAATTTCGGGGAGCAGCTTGGAAACTGCTGTGCGATCAACAATCAGAGATTCCGTCGCGCCGCAAATTCCGGTGCGGCGCATCTTGGCGTTTAATAAAACCTGCTTTGCCATTTCCGGTTTTGCGGAAGCGTGAAAATAAGTGTGACAGTTGCCGTCGAGATGCAAAATCGTCGGAATACGGCTTTCATTTAAAATTCGCTCGGTTAGTGATTTTCCGCCGCGCGGAATGATTACGTCAATCAAATCCGTGAGAGTCAACATTTGCCCGACCGCCACGCGGTCACGAGTCGGAACGAGCTGAACGGCATCAATCGGCAATCCAGCGCTTTGCAAACCGGCGTGAAGACAAGCGGCAATCGCCGTTGAAGAATTGAGGCTTTCCGAACCGCCGCGCAAAATCGCAGCATTGCCGGATTTCAGACACAAACCGCCCGCGTCTGCGGTGACATTCGGGCGCGATTCGTAAATGATTCCGATGACTCCGAGCGGGACGCTGACGCGCCGGATTTGCAAACCGTTCGGACGTTTCCATTCAGCCAGAATTTTGCCGACCGGATCGTCTAATTCAGCGATTTGCTCCAAACCTTTTGCCATCGCTTCGACGCGAGCCGGATTTAACAGCAATCGGTCGAGTAGAGCGTTGGAAATTTCATTTTGCCGCGCCGCCGCAACGTCTTCGGCGTTTGCCGCCAGCAAAGCCGATTCGTTTTCGCGCAGATTTTGCGCCGCTGCCCGCAGAGCCTCGTTTTTTTGTTCGGTTTCGGCTTTCGCCAACACGCGATAAGCTGCTCGCGCTCGTTCGCCGAGCGTTCGCATCAGCGTCTTTACATCTTCGTAGTCTTTGGTAAATTCCGCTTTCATCAAATTTCAATCTTCGCCGCCGATTTCAAGAGCCATATCATCGCGGTGAATCAAAGTGCCGCGTCCTTTGTAGCCTAAAATTCTTTCGATTTCGCTGCTTTTAAATCCGGCGATGCGCTCAGCGTCGGCAGAAGAATAAGCCGACAAACCTTTGCCCAAAACGCGGCTGCGCAAATCTTTAATGATAACCGCATCGCCTCGCTCAAACGTGCCATGCACGGCGCGAACTCCGGCAGGCAGCAGACTGTTGCCTTTCATCAACGCCGCTCGCGCCCCGTCGTCAACAACTACTGTTCCGGTCGGATGCAAAGAACCTGAAATCCAATGTTTGCGCGCGCTTTTCGGATTCGCTTCGGCGCGAAACCTTGTGCAGCGCTCGCCGTTGATGATTCTTTGAATCGGATGCGGATCGAACCCTTTACCGATAATCATATCGCAACCGGCGGCGAGCGCAATGCGAGCGGCTTCGATTTTCGTCCTCATTCCGCCCGAACCAAACGGCGAACCAGCACCGCCTGCCATCGCCTCGATTTCCGGCGTAATCTGCCGCAATTCGGGAATGTGAACGGCAGTGGAATCAACGGCAGGATTCGCCGTGTAAAGCCCATCAACATCCGAAAACAAAAAAAGCACATCCGCGCTAATCATCTGCGCGACGCGCGCCGCCAAACGGTCGTTGTCGCCGACAATCAATTCGGCGGTCGCAACCGTGTCGTTTTCGTTGATTATCGGAACAATCTGCGGCTCGGCGAGCAGCGTTTCAAAAGTGTTCCGGGCGTTAAGGTAAAGCTTTCGATTTTCGCTGTCGTCGAGCGTGAGCAAAATCTGCGCGCCGTGCAGATTGGTATTTTCTGCTTGAAAAGCTCTTTCCCAATGCGAAAACAAATTGATTTGCCCGCAGGCTGCCGCCGCTTGTTTTTCTTCGAGTTTGAGCGCGCGATTACCGTAACGAAGCGTCCGCCGCCCAAGCGCGACCGCGCCGGATGTGACAACTGCAACTTGAATTTCCTGACGACGCAGTTCGGAAACGTCTTTCGCCAGCGTCCGCAGCCACGTTTCCCGCACCTGATTGTCGTCGCCGATCATCAGCGACGAGCCGACTTTAATCACAACACGCCGGATATTTTGTAAATCGAGCAGCATTAATTTAAAGAGTGCGAAACATTTAAGCCAATCAACAAAATTGTAGAAGAGTCAAAACTATAAACTGTAAACTATCAACTATTCACTGTATTGCAGAATAGTTAATAGTTTACAGTTTATAGTTCACAGTTTTTATTTGTTAATTTCCGACAGCGCACTAACCAGCAATTCCATTTCGGCAATTCCGACGCACAAAGGCGGCAGAAGGCGCAAAACTCGCGCGTTGCTCGAAGTCCCGGTTATGATTTTCTTTTCGAGCAATCGAGCGTGAACGTTTTTAACATCTTCGGCAAATTCGATTCCGAGCAAACAGCCTTTACCGCGCAAACCGACCGCGTTCGGAATTTCTTTTAAACGATCTCGCAAATAATTCTCCACATTTCGGGCGTTTTCGAGCATTGCATCTTTCTCGATTGCTTCCAAAGTCGCCAAAACGGCAGCCATCGCAAGCATTCCGCCGCCGAAAGTCGTGCCTAAATCGTTGGTTTTGATTTTTGCCGATATTTTTTCATTCACCAAACAAGCGCCGACCGGAACGCCGCTGCCGAGAGATTTCGCCAGCGTGATAACATCCGGCACAACACCGCCAGCCCATTCCGAACCGCCGAAAAACCAGTTTCCCGTGCGCCCGACACCGGTTTGAACTTCGTCGAAAATCAAACAAATCCCGCGCTCATCGCAAATTTCGCGTAAGCCCGTGAAAAATTCAGGCGCGGCTTCCGTAACTCCAGCCATTGATTGAATCGGTTCGAGCATTATCGCCGCAACCGTTTCGTCCGCAACGGCGCGCACCGATTCTAAATCGCCGAATTCGGCTGAAATGTGACCGGGAACATTCGGCTTGCCAATTTCGCGGTATTTGCCCAAAAAAGTCGCTGAAATCGAGTCAGCCGTGCGTCCGTGAAAACCGCCTGAAAAAGTGATGATTTTTTCGCGCCCGGTCGCAAAGCGCGCCATTCGCATCGCGTTCTCGTTCGCTTCAGTCCCGGAATTGCAGAAAAACGCTTTCGTCAAAGATTCCGGCGCAATGGAAACGAGCTTTTCGGCGGCTCGCGCGCGAATCCCGGAATAAACCAGATTTGAATAAAACAATAATTTTTCGCTTTGCTCCTGCAAGGCTCTGACGACATTCGGGTGGCAATGCCCGGTCGCGCAAACCGCGTGACCGCCATAAAGATCGAGATATTTTTCGCCCTCACCGGTATAAATCCAAGCCCCTTCTCCGCGCTCAACGGCGATGTTCATTTTGGCGTAAGTCGCAAGCTGAAATTGTTCTTCGCTCGCTGCGATGTCGGCAAAATTAGTTTTTTCTGAAACAGCAATCATCTAAAATTCCCTTTAATTCCCTTTTTAATATGCGGCGTCAAACTCGCGCGCCAGATTTTGTAGCCTTCGGCGTTTAAATGTAATTTGTCGCCCTGAAAAATCTCCGGTTTCGGCTCGGCTCGCTCGTTCAGCATCGGCTGCCAAACGTCAACAAACCTTTGTCGCTTGTCTTTTTCGGTTTCGGCTTTTATCAAATTGTTCGCAAGTTGAAATTTTTCTCTTTGTTCCCAACGCGCGAGACTCGGTTTGAGCGAGATGAAGATCAACCGGGACTTCGGTAATTTCTCCCGAACCAACGCGACAAATTTCTTGTAATCGGCAACGACTCGCTCGATTGTTTTGCCAGCCGTAATGTCGTTTTCGCCCGCGTATAAAACAATCAGTTTCGGCTTGTAGGGCAAAACAATTTCCGCGAAATAATGATTTACGTCTTCGAGATGCGAGCCGCCGAAACCGCGATTCAAAACCTGAAATTCGGCGAAATCGGCTTGAACCGTTTTCCAGCCGCGAATGCTCGAACTGCCGACAAACAAAACTCCTCCGGTTTTCGGAAATTCTTTTTTGTCGGCTGCGGCAAACGCGGCAATTTCTTTTTCCCACAAATCGGCGCGATTGTAAGATTCCTGCGCAGCCGTCGCGAACGACAAAACAACGAGCAAAATCAAGCTGAAAAACAGTCTTTTCATAGCTTTTTTACGGATTGCTGCCGGGAAAAACCAGAGCCGTTTTCTCATCCAAACCGAACATCAAATTCATATTTTGCACCGCTTGTCCCGCCGCGCCTTTGACCAGGTTGTCAATCGCCGAGAAAATCACCGCCGATTTTCCTTTCGCCGCAAATCCCAAATCGCAAAAATTCGTCGTTTTCACCCAATTTATATCGGGCGAGCCGTCCAACAATCGGACGAAAAAAGAATCCCGGTAAAACTCAGCATAAACCTCACGCAGATTTTCCGCCGTCATTTCCTTTTTTAATTCAACATAAATCGAAGCGAAAATGCCGCGCGCAACCGGAAGGCTGTGCGTCATAAAAACCAGCTCGCTCGTAAAATCGCCGATTGATTTCAGGCATTGCTCGATTTCTGGAACGTGCTGATGCGCGAAAGGCTTGTAGGCGTAAAACGAATTTGCGCGCTGTGGATGGTGTGTGTTAGCCGCCGCTTTTGCGCCCGAACCGGACGAACCGGTTTTCGCGTCAACAATAACGCGCCCTGAAATCAACAGATTGGAAACAAGCGGCGCTAAACCGAGCAAAGTCGCGGTCGCAAAACAACCCGGATTGGCAATGTATTCCGCCGTTTTGATTGCTTCGCGGTTTGTTTCCGTCAATCCGTAAACGAAATCGCTTTGACGAGCCGATTTTTCGAGCTTGTAAAATTGCCGAAAAGCATCACCGTCGCTCAAACGAAAATCCCCCGAAAGATCAATCGCTTTGACGTTTTCTGGAAGCTGCGGAATCAGATTCAAAGCCTGTCCGTGCGGCAACGCGAAAAACGCGACATCAATATTTTTGAGATTGGACAAATCTTCCGGCGATTTTTCAAACCGTAAATCGGTCAAACCGAACAGATTTTTATGCACTTCGCCGACAGCTTTTCCGGCGTGTTCATTCGCCGTCAACAAAACGATTTCGGCGTTCGGATGAAACAGCAGAATGCGCAAAAGCTCAGCGCCGCCGTAACCTGAACCGCCGAAGATTGCAATTTTTATTTTCCCGGTCATCTTAATTTTTTCTTAAAGTATAAATTCAAATCATCGTCAACCGTAACCCGTTCGCCGTATTTCGGAAAGCGGTTTTGCCAGACGATTCCTCTGCCGTCGGGAACGTAGCCGCGCAAGACGTACAGCCTTTGAGCCGCGCCGTAATCCGCTTCTAAACCGACGCCGATGCCTACGATTTCCGAACTCTCGGAAACAATTTGTTCGGCTTCGTCCATTAATTTTGTCCCGACGCCTTTTCTTCTGGCTTTCGGTAAAACATTAAAATCATTTATCTCAGGAATGTTTTCCGCTTTAAAAGGCGGGTAATCCGATTCCCACAGAATTGTCAGATAGCCAACGAAATTATTGTTTTCAAAAGCCAGAAGGATTTTCCGCGCGCCTTCTGTTTGTTCGGCTAAATATCTTTGATATTGCGAAACAGGTTTATTCCATCCGATTGAATCAAATGCTTCGGCAACCGGTAAAATATCTTTTTCCTGTAATTCCCGAATGACAATCATTTCAAGCAAAAACCATTTCTTCGCGCTTCGCAAAATTTATCAATTCAAACAAGCGCAAACCGTTTCTTCGCGCATTTCCGGCGTTGATACCGAATTGGTTTTGCACAAAATCTTCACCCATTTGCGAATCGGTCACTGAACCGGCGATCACGTCAATTTCGATTCCCAAGTTTTTCAAAACCTGAATGCCGCCGATAACGCCGACGTAATCCGACGCACAAAATACAAAGGCTGAAGTTGCGGCTTTGATTTCCGCATCCTGTAACACCGAATCAACCGCATAGCCGCCGACAATTCCGTCGCCGAGTTCAACGACGATTAAATCCGGCTCGAATGAGTTCAAATGATTCAAAATCGCTTTGGCGACGGGCGACAAATCGCCCGCGTCAACCGTCGAAGGCAAACCGCAATCTAAAAAACTCGCCGTTGCAATCGCGCCGTGATCCTGCATATTCAGCGTGTCGCGCAAACAAGCCACGCCCGACATTTTCGCGCCCGCCACTTTTAATCCGGCGTGCGCGGCTTGTTTGATAATCTCGGTCGCCGCGACGGTTTTGCCCGAATTCATACAAGTTCCGGCGACAATCACGACGGGCGCGCTTTTTTCCAGAAAATCGGTCGGCTGTAAAGCGTTGTCGGCGATGTTCAAAACC
Organism: Pyrinomonadaceae bacterium; assembly: GCA_036388775.1. Classification (GTDB taxonomy): domain Bacteria; phylum Acidobacteriota; class Blastocatellia; order Pyrinomonadales; family Pyrinomonadaceae; genus JALZCH01. The sequence goes on from DASVRD010000153.1 coordinate 17,177, forward strand.
GTTCCGATTTCATTACACGCAACGCCCAAAACTTCGACCTCAATTGCGTCCGAGAGCGAAGAATGATGACCTTTGCAAATCCCGATGACGCCGCCCATATTCAAGAGATGCAATTTGTCGCCCGCTTTGACGGATTCGGGAACATCCCCGACAAAACCTTTGAGCGCGCGGCGTTTGCCCAGCACGCCGAGCAAAACGTCGCTGCGGTTGATTTTCGCAAGCCGTCCCGAGGGCAGTTCAAGATTGCCGTAAGTCACGCTTTCGCTCAAAGCGCGCACAACAACCACATCTCCCGCTTGCGGCAGATTGTTTTCCGAAATAACGACAACCTTCTTCGCTAATTTTAAAGGCGAAACAGCCGAACCGATTTTGTCAACTTCAATTATTTGCATTTTTTAAATTCCATTTGAAACCACAGATTTACACAGATGAACACAGATATTTTTTGATTTTATAAAGCGATTCTTTTTACTTCGACGCGCGGATTACCAAAATTTATTAAAAGACAAATTTTCTGACCTATTGCTTTTAAGTAATTCAGACATTGAGCTTTGTGAACGTCATCTAGATTTTTAACCGCTTTCAGCTCAACTAAAACTTTGTTTTCAACCCATAAATCAGCCTCATAAAAACCAACTTCAAAACCATCGTAGAAAACTTTAATAGCTTCCTGTTGCTTAACCATAAAACCGGATTTGCGAATCTCATAAGCGAGCGAATTTTCATAAACCTTTTCCAAAAATCCGCAGCCCAGAGCATTACCGACTTTGTAAGCACAGCCAATGATTATTTCAGTTATCTTGTTTATTTCATCTGCTGAATTACTTGTCTCAAACAACGATTTCAGCAAATCTGATTTATCTTTTTCCATTGCTTTATCCGTGTTTATCTGTGTCCATCTGTGGTTCCATTTTTCTTCAATCAAATTTCTGCAATCGCAGACGCAGAGCTTGCAACTTGATAAAACCTTCAGCGTCGTGCTGGTCGTAAGCGCCTGCGTCGTCTTCAAATGTGACGATGCGTTCTTTGTAAAGCGAATACGGCGAGCGTCTGCCCGTTACGGTGACATTGCCTTTGTAGAGCTTTAAACGCACGTCGCCCGAAACCGTTTTCTGCGTGTTATCAATCATCGAACGCAAAATCTCAAATTCCGGCGCAAACCAGAAGCCGTAATAAATTGATTCGGCAAATTTGGTTGAAAGCGAATCACGAAGTCGCCCGACTTCCCTGTCCATCGTGATTGATTCGAGCGCGCGGTGCGCCGTCTGCAAAATCGTGACGCCCGGCGTTTCATAAACTCCGCGCGATTTCATCCCGACAAAACGGTTTTCGACCAGATCAACGCGCCCGATGCCGTGTTCGCCGCCTATAAAATTCAAAGTCGAAAGCAAATCAACCGCGCCGTAAGTCTCGCCGTTAATCGCCACAGGCTCGCCTTTTTCAAACGTTAGAATGATTTCTTCCGCTTTGTCTTTGGCGTTTTCCGGCGATTTGGTCAATAGAAAAATGTCTTCCGGCGGCGCAGCCCAAGGGTCTTCCAAAATGCCGCCTTCGTAGGAAATGTGCATCAAATTTCTGTCAGTGGAATAAGGCTTTTCCGCAGTCGCCGTGACCGGTATTCCCTTTTCGGCGCAATACGCAATCAAATCGGCGCGCCCTTTAAATTCCCAATGTCGCCACGGCGCAATCACTTTTACATCAGGCTTCAAAGCGTAATAAGTCAATTCAAATCGCACCTGGTCGTTGCCTTTGCCTGTAGCGCCGTGCGCAACTGCGTCAGCGCCTTCTTTAATCGCAATCTCGATTTGCTTTTTGGCAATTACGGGACGCGCCAAACTCGTTCCCAAAAGATAAACGCCCTCATAAAGCGCGTTGGCTTTAACGGCTGTCCAGACATAATCGCGGACAAATTCTTCGCGCAAATCTTCCACATAAAGTTTGCTTGCACCCGTCGCTTTCGCTTTTTCGTCCAACCCCGATAACTCTTCGCCCTGCCCGACATCAGCGCAAAAGCAGACGACTTCGCAATTGTATTTTTCCTTGAGCCACAGCAGCATCGCCGACGTATCAAGCCCGCCCGAATATGCCAGGACAACTTTGTTAATTTTCTTTTCCATTAGCTTTCAAATAATTCCCAAATATTTTTAATCGCTTTTTTCTGTTCTCTGAAATCTTTAACCGCAATAAAAATCGTATCGTCACCAGCAATTGTGCCGATGATTTCGAGGATTTTCGCACGGTCAATTTGCACCGCCACAGCCGAAGCCAACCCCGAATCGCACTTTGCGACAATTAAATTTTCTCCGGCTGTTTCGACACTGATTAAACCGAAATTTTTCTTATTTTCAGCTCGCGGCAGCGCGTAAAAACCGTTTGCTTTAATAATCCCTAGCTCGACCAAATCACGCGAAACGCTCGATTGAGTGACGGCGAAACCGGCTTTCGACAAATATTCGGTCAACTCTTCCTGTTTTCCGATATTTTTCGCCCGAATCAAATTTAAAATTGTTTCCTGCCGCTTTTCTTTGTACATTCGAATCTTGCTTTCCGAAATCGCTTATGCAAATATTTCGCATAACTTTTGCATAGATGCATAAAATAGAAATTAGAGTTGTTATTGTCAAATGAATGAATCAAAAAAATTATGGGGCGGCAGATTCACCGAAGCCGCAAACGAGGTTTTCACTCGGTTTAATCAGTCTTTTCACTTCGACAGGAAATTATTTTTGTTTGATGTGCAGGCAAGTCTGGCACACGCCGGAGGTTTAAAAAACGCGGGCGTTCTGAGCGAAAACGAATTTGCGGAAATCACGCGCGGCTTGCAAATTATGCAAGAGCGTTTTGAGGAAAACGGTGGGAAATATTTCGACGAACTTGCCGAAGCTGAAGATGTGCATTCATTTATCGAAGCCAAATTAATCGAATTGATCGGCGACGCCGGGCGAAAACTGCACACAGGGCGCAGCCGCAACGATCAGGTTGCGACTGCAATGCGTTTATGGACGCGGGCGGCGATTGACAGGCTGCAAGCGGTTTTGCTTCAAACGCAAAACGCGCTGCTCGATTTGGCGGAGAAAAATGCGGATGCGGTTTTGCCCGGTTACACGCATTTGCAGCGCGCGCAGCCCGTGACGTTTGCTCATTGGTGTTTGGCTTATTTTGAGATGTTCGAGCGCGATTCAATTCGTTTTTCTCACGCGCGGGAAAGCGCAAACATATCGCCGCTCGGCAGCGCTGCGCTTGCCGGGACGAGTTACCCGGTTGACCGCGAATCGGCGGCGAAAGAATTGGGCTTTGCCGAAATAAGCCGCAACAGTCTCGATGCGGTCAGCGACCGCGATTTTTTGCTCGATTTTACACACGCTTGTTCGCTCGTTTTAATGCATCTTTCCAGACTTGCCGAGGACGTAATTCTTTATTCATCAACCGAATTCGGCTTTTTTGAATTAAGCGACCGGATTGCGTCTGGTTCGAGCCTGATGCCGCAAAAGAAAAATCCCGATGCGATGGAACTGGTTCGGGGAAAATCAGCCCGCGTTTTCGGGCATCACGCGGCGCTGCTGACTTTGTTGAAAGGCTTGCCGCTCGCTTATAACAAAGATTTGCAGGAAGACAAAGAAGCTGTTTTCGATTCGTTTGAAACAGCGTTCGCCGCGCTCGAAGCGACGGAAATCGTTTTCAGAAACATTTCGTTAAAAACCGAAAATATGCGGAGCGCGGCGCAAACCGGATTTATGAACGCGACCGAATTAGCTGATTATCTAGTCCGGCGCGGCATTCCGTTTCGCACGGCTCACGAATTAACCGGGCAAATCGTGCTTTTTGCCGTTTCGCAAAGACGCGAGTTGCACGAACTCGATTTAACCGAATTGAAAAAATTTGCGAGCGAAATTGAACATGATGTTTTCGATGCTTTGTCGCTCGAAGCGACGCTCGATTCAAAAAATCAGATTGGCGGAACTTCACGTCTGCAAGTTCAACAGGCTTTGAAACAAACGCGCGAAAAATGGCAAATTAAATCAATTGATGAACAAAAACAATGAACTTTGACGAATATCAGCAGGCAATCGAGAAATTCGCGGTTTACCCGCGCGAACCGGAATTAACGGCAATCGGTTATCTGGCTCTGGGTTTAAACGGAGTAGCGGGCGAAGTCGCCGAGCAGGTGAAAAAAGCGATTCGCAACGACGGGCAAATAACCAACGAGCGGCGGGCAAAGGTTTTGGACGAAATCGGCGATGTTTTATGGTATGTTTCGCGCATTGCCAGCGAATTTAACTGCTCGCTCGGCGATGTCGCCGAACAAAATGTTGCCAAGCTGGAGGAGCGCAGAAAACTTAAAAATCTTAAACACGAATAAAATGCAATTGCCGAAATCGCATTTCTCGCGCTGATTTTTAACGCAATATTGCCGCGAAAAAAGCCGGAGATGCGCATCTCCGGCTTTTGTTTATGGAAAAAGGATGAATGTACCGCGATTTATTCGAGAGCCGTAAAGTTGATTTCTTCGGCTTCGGCAAAAATCGTTCTCATTTGCGATGCTGAGTTGAACCGGAAACGTTTTGAGCTGACGCTGATGGTATAAGTTTCGCCGGACGAAACGTCCGCAAAGCTATATTCGCCCCCTTCTCCGGTCAACACCGTGCGCGTTTCACCGTTTGCGCCGACGAGCGTCACCGAAACATTGCGAATGCCTCGTCCTTCCGCAGTTGTTACTTGACCTGAAACCGTCGTTACCGATTTACCCGCATCGCCCGCCGAAACTCTGAGTGAACCGTTCGCACTTTTAACAGTTAACGCTGCGCCGGACTCATTTTCAATGATCGGCTGATGATGAAATGTTAAAGCCGTTGCCGGGTTTTTCAAATCATTTGCCTTTCCGACCGCTCGAAAGCGCAGCTTTAACAGCACATCGCCTTTTGAAATCCGCTCAATTAAATTGCCGCCGCTTGCTGCGACGCCGATTCGCCCGGTTTGCGCAGTGCTGTGAGCAACCGTCATTTCCTGACTCAGAGTTGCGCTCGTGTCAATCGGCATCGCCGAATCGGGCTGCAAAACATTCGAATCAAATTCAACGGCGAAGTTGTAACCCGAAATTGATTTCCCGCTTTTGTTGGCGAATGCGACCGGAACGACGATTATGCTTCCGCTCGCAGCCGATGCGTTGTCGGGCAGCGAGATTTCTGCTTCCGCTTCTTCAACGGTTACAGCGATTTCGTCAAAATTATCGGTCGGAGCAAGCGAACCGGGAGCAGGCGGCGTCCAATTGCCGTTGATTTCACCAATCAGAACCGCTTCGTAGTTTTCACCCGATAACGAATTATCCAGTGATTGATAATTCTGTGTTCCCGGCAGAAACTTCCAATTTCCTGTTTGTCCCGTATTGGCAGTCGGTCCGTTTGCCGCAACATATCTTAAAATCAGCGTTGCATCAAAAGGAGAAATGTTTCCATCGCCGCTGGTATCGGCTGCCTTTTGTTGATTCAGAGATAAAACATTCGGTCCTTGTCCGTTTGCAGCGACGTGTTTTAAGACAAGAGTTGCATCAAAAGGTGAAATTCCGTTTCTGTCTCCTGTTTTGGAAGCAACGACCGTGTAATTTCCACCAGCCGTTAGATTATTAATCTGGTAAGCTCCATCAGAATCTGATGTAGCAGCACCGTTGCCCGGTCCCGTAGCATAAACGAGCACGCCCGGAACTTTTTTCTGCGATTGATTGATCGGTGTAATAGCGTAATTAACAATTCCGCTGATTGACGTTGCGGAAGCTGTATCATTATCGTCAATGTTAATCAACGCATTTCCCCCGGTTATAGCTGCCCCGCCCGTAACATTAGACAACACCAGATCAATCCATTCGGTTTGCTCGACAATTTGATCATCGGTAATTGAAACCGAAAAAGTTTTCGTCGCTTCGCCGTCAAGGAAAGTCAAAGTCCCGGACGCGGGCGTGAAGTCCGGGAACGATGTCGTGCCTGTGTTTGTCGTCGCATAATCTACCGTTACGGTTCCGACTGTTCCGGTCGTCCGCGTGACAGTCACGGTTGCAGTTCCGACTCCTTCGTTTACGTTGTAAACGACTGGTGAAAATTGAACTTCGCCCGGATTATCTTCATCAAAAATCGTTCCGTTGGCTAGGCTATCGCCAAGCGTGACATTGACCGGCTGGTAAATACTGACCTGAAAATATTCGTTGGGTTCGGAAACCGCATCACCGTTAACCAATACCGTAATTTGCTTGGAAGTTTCGCCGGGAGCGAAATTCAAAGTGCCGTCTGCTGCCATATAATCGCTTCCGGGAGTCGCAGTCCCGCCGCTCAAAGTTTTCCATTTGACCGAAACTGGCAAACCCGATGCCTCGGACAAGGTGACATTGAAGGTAAAAGCAGTCGTGCTGCTGTTTCCTTCTTGTGCTGAAAAATTATTGATTGAAACTGACGGCGGATTGTCGTTGTCCGTAATGGTTAAAACTGCGGTTGACGGATTAACTAAAATCGCATTGGCGGACGGACTGGAAAGCGCCAGGTTGATGGTTTCGTCCGGCTCGTCCGTTGTATCATTCACAATTGGAATGGTAAAAGTTTTGCTTATCTGACCCGGAGTGAAAGTCAGGGTTCCGCTCGTGACGGAAAAATCCTGCGTGTGGGTTGTCGTGCCGCCGATCACGGTCGCGTAATTGATGCTGGCTGTGCTCAAGGCGCCGGTGCGCGTAACCGTGATCGTCGCGGTTGAGCTGTTTTCGTTGACTGAATAAGTCGCGGCGCTAAAGCTGAATTTAGACAAAAACTGCCCTGTTGACGCTACGCATTGGGAAAATTCCGATGTACTCCCGTATGCATTGCCGGAAGCTGGCGCTGCTGTCGCAGTCGCCGTGATTACTGCGCCGCTCGAAGCGCCAAAGCCGGTGACAAAGCTCGCATTGCCGTTGGCGTCGGTCGTGACGCTGATTGAGTTGAGATAGGTTTGTCCTTCGCCTCTGCCCGAATTGTCACATGAAGGGCTGGAGTAGAAATCAAGATTGAATGTTTTGTTGGGCGCGCTGTTCAGCGTGCCGACAATTGAATCGGCATAAGCGCTGTTCAAGGCAGGAGCGTTTTGCAAATGATTTATCCCTTCGTCAGCGTCCTGCGAATCATTTCCCTGCCCGTCGTTTTCGTAAAAACCGATGCCGCGCAAGCCGTTTGAATAAATTTTGTTTGCTGTAATCTGCGCGTCCACCGGAATTGTGGTCATATTGGGATGTTCTGCTTTGACCAGCGCAATTCCTTCGCTGTCGTTAAAGGCAATCGTGTTTTGGGAAACCTCACCGCCGCCGATGAGCGTATCACTCACTTCGCCCAGAAGAAGAACACCGCGCAAGGTGTTTCCGAGGTCAGTTCCGGCGGAATTTGTTCCAATGAAATTATTCTCGATTTTATTGCCTTTTGATTTAGCGTGCTGCGGTCCCAAATTACCATACCACTGCCTCACATCGTGGATCGCGATTCCGTTTTGCACATTTCCGGCAATGATATTTGCCGATGCTGCGACTCCGCCAAGTCCGATGCTGTTGTTATCGCCGACGATTGATATTCCGTTGTGACCATTGCCGACCGCTGCCGTCCCGGCGGCGTTTGTGCCTATTTTATTACCGTAAATAAGAGTGTTGTTGGGACCGAACGCTCCTATTGTCTGGCTTTGCGGCAAATAATAAGCCTCGGAGAAAAAATAGATTCCGTTTCCTATATTGCCGGAAATGACATTGCCGGTTCCCGGCTGCAAACCGCCGATTCGATTATGGTCGCTTCCGCCCACACTAATTCCGTCCTGATGATTGCCCAATGCCGCCGTACCCGCTGCATTGGTTCCGATGTAATTGCCTTCGACGACATTGTAACCGTCGGCATTATTGAAGCCTCCAAGTGAAATTCCGTTGTAAGTATTACCGGAGATAACGTTGCGCTCGGCTGGAGCGTCACCGCCAATCGTGACTCCATTTCCATAGACCGAGATTCCATTACCGCCGTTCGGCATCGCAGCCGTTCCTGCGAGGTTGGTGCCGATCATATTGTTAACGATTAAAAAACTATTACCCGACAATTGTTCGAGGCTGTTATAAATATTGATTCCGTGAAAACCGTTACCCGAAATTACGTTTCTCTCGTTCGCGCCGGTTCCGCCGATTTGCGACGAGGCGGCGGTTTCCGCAGAAAGCTCAATTCCGTCGCTACCGTTTCCGGCGTCAATCGTACCGTCCGAATTTGTTCCGATCCGGCTCCCGGTCAGATGCAGGCTCGGCGGTTTCGCGCCGCAATTATTCAGGCACTTGACGTAAATCCCGTCCCTTCCGAAATCACGAATAACGAGGGCTTTAATCACTACAGCGCCGTTTCTGACGGTTATTCCGGAAAGCTGCCCGGCTAAAGCGCTTCCGTTAATTTCTATCAAAGGATTGCCCGTATAATTGGGCTGCGTTGCGCCGTTGATTGTCAACGAATCGGTGATTTCGGGCAATTCGCCCATTTGCGGAAAAATTGACCGCACGCCGCTGCCCGGTATGTTGAAATTAATTGTGTCGGCTCCGAAGCTGGCGTTGGCGTCCAGAATTGCCTGCCGGAGACTGCCCGCGCCGTTGTCGGCTAGGGTTGTAACGGTGTAGGTCGCCGCCTGAGCTGCGCCCGTTAAAAAAGCGATTGTAAGAATTAACTGAACTAAACCTAAGAAATAATTTTTCGATTGTATTTTAATTGCATTTTTCATTTCATTCATCTCCTCGGAAATAAATCCGAGGATGAAAGTAAACTAATGAATACGTGGTTTCACCGTGTATTTACACAGTTACTTTCAAGCCCTAAATTGCTTTGTAATAACAAAAAATCGCAGGTTTGAGTTCTTCAAACCTGCGATTCCAAGCCGTATTTATCTACGGTGAAAAAAGGGACTGCGTATTTAAACAGTAAAGTGAAAAAACAATGGCTGTTTTAGTTGAAAAAAATCAAAAGCGCCGTTCCGAAAACAATCGCCCCGATCATGAAAAAAAGAAGCGGCAAAAACCACATTTCCCAAAACGAATGAATCTTGCCGCCGCCGGGTCTTTTGGGCAGAAATCGCACCGTCAACGTATCGCCGATTTGATAATCAGGCGGGTTTGATCCGACGGTCGCGGTGATTCTAATTTTATGATCGGCGACCGGTTCAAATTCGATAACTGGTAAATATACGTTATGACTGCGCCGACTTCTGACGCGCGTCGTCTTCAGATAAACAACCGTGCCAATTGCCTTCTGCGAAAGACGCAGAAAGAAAATGTTGCCTATTATTTTCATTACCGCGCCGGTTGTTAAGACTAAACCGACTGTGCAGAAGATGATTGTTCCGATGTACCTGTTCATTTTAATTTATGACCGCACCGTCAGCGCGAACAATAAAAGCAGCACCAAAACTGCGGCGAAAAAAAGATAATCGAATAATTTGCTTTTCATAAATTTGGTTCCTTAATTTAAAAATCAAAAATTGCATAGGTTTAAAATATTTCGTCAATTCTTTGCAATAGAGTTTTGTTTCAGTTTTGTGAGTTCTTAGCGCTCGGCGACGGTAATGAACTCTTTATCACCGCCGAGCGCTAAAAACCTACTCTGGATTTCACAGAAAATTCAATCTTGAGCTTATTGCGAAAGCGTCGCCATTGATGAAACCGGAATGTCCGTCGCCGCTCCCCATTGTTTGGGGAAGAATTGGTTGTCGCCGCTGCGCAAAATGTACCAGGCTCCCGCCGACGGGCGAAAAACGGCAAAGTCGGCTCGCCCGTCGCCGTCATAATCCGCCGGCTGCGGTTTGTCGCCGGTTGCGCCGAAATGTTGAGCTTGAAATTGATTATCGAGCGAGCGCAAAATGTACCAATGACCGTTTGACGGGCGGAAAACCGCAATGTCGGTTTTGCCGTCGCCGTCAAAATCTTCCGCCGCCGGAACGTCTCCGTCCGAGCCGAATTGCTGCGTGGTAAATTGGGTGTAATTTGTCGTGCTTTTTAATGTGTACCAAAACATTCCCTGTGCGTAGTTGCGCGTCACTGTAGGATCGGTTAAACCATCGCCGTCAAAATCGCCCAAAATTGGTTTGTCGCCGTTTCTGCCGAAAAACATTGAACGCAGCGCGCCGTTGCTGCTTTGGCGAATATGCCAGTAAGAGCCTTCCGGGTGATTGCGAATTGCTACTGCGTCGGCGCGTCCGTCTCCGTCGAACTCTCCGACGACGGCTTTGTCGGAACCGATTCCCCATTGAAAGCCGGACACGGACGATGCGCCGTAAATGTACCAATTTTTAACTGCGCCGTTGGTTCTCACGACCGCAACGTCCGTTTCTCCGTCGCCGTCATAATCAGCCGAAACGGGCATGTCTCCGTTTGTTCCCCACTGAACCGCATTGAGCAAATTCGATGTGCTGTTTTGCAGGTTGTACCAGGCTCCGTCGGATGGGCGAAATACCGAAAGCGATGATTTATCGTCGCGCGTTTCGAAATCCGTTGAATAGCGAAAACGATTTCTTCCGTATTTAAGTTGAAAATTCCCTTCTGTAATCGAGCTGAATAAAGCGTAACCGCCGATTGCTATGTAATAAGTTTTACCCATTTCGGCAAAAAACTTGACTCGCTGCCGCAGCTCCGAATACCCGTTAAAGTCGGCGTTGGTCGCTGTGTTTATTTTTGTTAATTGGGCGAAACCGGCATTTTCGGAAGGGGCGGAATAAACGGCAATCGTTGAACTGAAATTGTCGGTCAACTCAAATTGCGCGCTAAAGCTGCTAAGCGGCGTCCATTTATACCAGACGGTTTTGACGCCCGGAAGACTCGAATTGTAATGCTCAGGCTCGCTTGCCTCGCGCGTCGCATCGAGATTGGTTCCGTTGACGGTTCCGCTTTGTAAAAAAAGCTTTGAAGCATTCAAGATGTTGTCATTTGATGGTCCCCCTCCGGCTTTAACACGGTCGGCGACTGCAAAAAACATCAAACCTAAAATTATTGCTGTAAAAATTGCTGTGTAGTTTTTCATTTTTCTTTCTCCTGTAAACTAATATTTTCGCCTTCTTTGGCGTTGACGGGATAAAGAATAAAGAAAAAGAATTACCGAAACACCGTGTATTTACACAGTAACTTTAATTTGTTTTTAACAAGCAAAAACCGAAGGTTTAATTTATAAACCTTCGGTTTTTGCTCTCGTTAAATCGTTCTGCGAATTGCCGGCTGTGTATTCTCGCAGAAAAGAAATTACTGCTCCGTAATTTTGTTAGCAGCGAAAATAGGCGCTTCGGCGATAAAATCAATGCCGTTATCGTCGCCCGCGATGTTTCGGAGCAGCGACGGCTGGGTGAACGAGTATCGTTTGGCGACGACGGTGAAAACGTAAGTTTCGCCCGCCGGAACATCTGAAAAACGATAATAACCGAGCGCGCCGGAAACTACGCTGCGCTGCTCGCCGGAGGGAAACGTAATCGTCACGATTACGTTTCTAATTCCTCTGCCGTCCGCAGTTTTTACTCGCCCGCCGACCGTGACGCTAGCCGCCGTCGGGGTTATCGCTGCGGCTTCAAACGCGCCGATGTCAACCGTCGCCGTACCGTTATTGTCGCCGTCGAGCGGGCGCGTAAAACCTACGCCGCGCTGGTCGCTCGTCAGAGGCACATTTAAGCAGCCGGTCGGGGCGGATTCCGCGACGCAGTTGTTGCCCGCGTCAATCGCCGGACTGCCCGGCAGCAGAGGGCGCGTGTCGGTTTGACCACCCTTACTCTGCAAAGCGTCGAGCAGCGGGTTAATCGCTGCGGCGCTCGTTCCGACTTTATCGCCGTTGACGTTGTTTGTAACGCCGTTGTTTCCCGCCGAGATGCCGATTAAATTATTGCCCAGCGAATTGAGCGTGCCGGCAACGTCCGGGTTGGTGTCAGCCGTATTTCCCGCGATAATCGTGTTGCGGACGCTTAAAGTTCCCGAAGCGCTTCTAACTCCGCCGCCCGGACCGGTCGTCGTGTTGCTACTGACGGTTACGTTCGTCAGCAGCGTCGCGCCATAATTGTAAATGCCGCCGCCGCCGTCCGAACTGTTGGACACTGTGTTATTACTGATGGTCGAGTTAATAATGTTTGCCGTGCTACCCGATGAGATATAAACGCCGCCGCCAGCGGTAGAGGCTTGGTTATTGTTGATGGTAGAGCGCGTAACGCTCAGGTTGCCGCCATTGTAAATGCCGCCGCCGGATCTACTAGTGTTGTTTCTAACGGTTACGTCGGTCAAACTCAAACTGCCGCTTCGAGCGCAAATACCTCCGCCCTCACCGAAACACGAATCTGATGAATAATGGTTAGTAGAATTTCCGTTTGTAATGGTAACGCCGCTGATGCTGGTGCTTGTATTTGAACCGGAAATCTGGAAAATGCGGAAGTTGTTAAATCCCTGGTTGCCATTGCGCTCGATGGTCAATGCGCGCGCGCCGGGTCCGTTAATACTCACGCTGTCGTAGATTTGCAATTCACCATAGAGACCGGTAAGGGAGATAACGCTCGGTAGCGGCAGAGAAAACGAGATAGAGTCAAAGCCGGCTATATAATTCGATTCCGTGAGAGCCGCCCGCAGCGTGCATTGCTCGCCGGGCATCACCAAATCGGAGTCGCAAATGCCATCAGCCTCTTTGGCATCACCGACATCGGTGTCCAAATTCACCGTGTAGGAAGCGGCTCGCGCATCGCCGCTCGCCGAAAACAAAGACAGGAACAAGAACAAAACGGCGCTGACGAGAAAAGCGGCACGGTTTGTTTTGCGTTTGAAAAGGTTTTGGGCAATTTCACATTCACCCGAAACAATCGTTTTTCGTGATTTGAATTTGCTCGGTAAATAACTGTTAAGAATTGCAATTGTGTTTTTCGTTTTATTTTTCATTTATATTTTCTCCCTCAAAAATGAGTAGAAAGAAAATAAAGGATTAAGAAATCAGTTTCACCGTGTATTTACACAGTAACTTCCGACACTTGAAAACCAGTTATTAACAAGCAAAAATCGAAGGTTTATGAAATTTAACCTTCGGTTTTCGATATTCTGAATTGTTTGTAAAAAGTTCGTGCTGTGTATTTTCGCAGAGACTAAAACGGCGCCCGCTAATAGTTATTTCTCAATATGAATACATCGCCGCTTTAAATTAAGTTTTGTTGTCCAATCGTTCTGTCTTACGCGCTGACAGTTTATTTTGATTAAAAATCATGAATTGAATTTGCAGCGCTTTCGGCTTGCTCGGCGCGCTTGCGCAACTCGACGGCTTTGGCTTGCAGCTTTTTCCGGTTTATCTTCAAAACCGCAAATTCGGCGGCGACTGCAAATACGGCGGCGGCTTCGCGATATTTTTCGGCGCTCAAACGAAAATGCCAGGCGGCGATTTCAGATAAATTCCGACGATAAATCTCGGGTTTATCCTCTGTAAAAGTTTTTTCAATCGCGCTTATTGCCGTTTCGCCGTACGAGTTTTCTCGATTCGCTGAAGCGGCATTGCGGTTCGCTTCTGAAACCAGCACATTTAATTGTCGTCTTCGACTGTTGCCGCTGCGCGGCGTAAACAATCCGGGTATTAATGAATAAAAACTGAGTGTTAATTCGCCAATCATAAAAGAGTTCTCCTTTTTCAATTAAAATTTTGGTTCAGCGCTTAGACATTTTTGAATGTGTTCCGACTTCCTTCAGCCTTTTAAAATCGCCCCGAAAGCCGGAACACAAACTGAGTTGTCAACCGTATTTGCGCCGTGTTATCAAACAATATCCGTCATCTAACGCGTTTCGCTCGGTACGAAGCTCAAGTCTTCGCGTGCTTCGGTGACGAATATGTTTTGCGGCGTGTAGTTGTATTGACGACTTTCGGCAGAAATAATGTATGATCTGCCGGGCGTCACGCTATCAAAGCTGAAATTGCCGTGTGAATCGGTTTCAACCGAGAGCGGCTCGCCATCAGTGCTTGTCAGAGTAACCACCGCATTATTCAAACCGCGTCCGTTTGGCTTTAAGACTTTGCCGCTAATTTGAACAACCGCCGAATTTTCGCCTTGAAATTCAAACGCGCCGATGTCTACGGATGACCCGACTTTGCGCGGAAAACCGTAACCGCGCTGGTCATAGTAAAATTCGTCCACGCAGTTGTAAGAGGCTATACAGTCGTTTCCCGCGTTAATCGCCGGACTGTTCGGAAGTAAGGCGCGGGTGTCGGTCGGTCCGCCGTTGTTTTTCAGAAAGCCGAGCTGCGGGTCGGTTCCGTCCGGCAAATCCGAAGCAATGTAACCGGTGCTGTTTCCGCGCGACTCAATCAAATTATTGCCCTTTGAAATAAACAATCCGCTGATGTCTTTATCAATCTGCGCGGAGTTATCGGCGACGATGGCGTTTCCGACAACCACCGCGCTGTTTCCGTATTGGTAGATGAAAATGCCGCCGCCCGACTGCTGCGCGGAGTTGCCTGCAAAGGTTGAATTTTTAATTGACGAGGTTTCGAAGCCGCCGCGCAAATAAACTCCGCCGCCGTCGGATTTCGATGAATTGCCGCTAATGGTCGAATTGGAGATATATACTGTTCCGTGCATGCTATAGACGCCGCCGCCCTGAACGGCGGAGTTATTGCTGATAGTGGAGTTTGTTATATTGACGAAGCCCCCTTCGGTGTAGATACCGCCGCCGATTTTCTCAAAAGCCTGCACATAATCGCCGGGATTCGTATCGTTGTTCCGAATGGTCACATTCGATAAAATCAAGTTGGTATTGTTATAAATGCCGGCGCCTTTACTGTTGTTGGCGTCTTTGAGCATCCCGTTCTGAATCGTCAAGTGGCTAATCGAAATAATATCGTTATGCCCGGGCAGCGAATTGGTAACAAATACGCGGCTCTTGTGATCCCCGTCAATTATCAACTGCCGCGCGCCCGGTCCGTAGATTTGCGTATTTCCGCCGTTAAAGGTCGTTACAAACAATTCACCGAGTGAGAGAACGATTGTTTTCGGCGGGTTCGGTGCTTTAAAGCTGGCGCTGAAGACGATCATGTCGTCGCCGGGTCTCAGATTTGCTTCCTGAATCGCCGCCCTCAGCGTACAAGCCCGGTAAGCGGCGGCGCAAACTCCGTCTCCCGGATTCATATCTTTTTGGTCAGTGTCCACGTTGACTGTAAAAGTCGCCGCCTGCGCCGTTGAGATCGTTGTTAAAATCAACGCGCAGATCATTACGAAATAAGTTAAGAATAATTTCTTTTGGTTTTTCATTTTCCTTTTCTTCCTTATGATTTACTTTCATTATTATTTTCATAGCCGGTTGACGCCTTTGCATTAAACTTTTATTTTGGGCAATCCGCCCGGCTACGACGATTTCTAAAAATCGTTGAAATGAATTTAGGAGAATCGAAAATTGAAATCACCGTGTAATCACACAGTAAGTTTTTTTTGATGAAAATGGTTTTAATGCAAGTAGAATATGGAGATTTAAGACAAGGCGGATTTTATTCCTGTAATCTCGACTTTATGGTTTAAACCAAACTGCGTATTTTGACAGTTGAATTTCATCACTTTCAATAAAAGAAATTTATTCCAGAAGTAGAAACACCTGCTTTGTCTTCAACAAAGCAGGTGTTTCTAGTGCAAAGAAAAAACGGCGAGCTTTAAGGCTTGCCGTTTTTTTCATTCGATCTTTGTTTTTGCGTTCTCTTTATTTAATCAAACGATGCTGCAAGGCTTTGGCGACGGCTTCGGTTTTAGAATGGACTTGCAATTTTTCGTAGATGTTGTTGAGGTGAAACGAAATGGTGCTGGGGGTGACGTTTAATTGTTTCGCCGCCGTTTTGTAGCTGTGACCTTCGACCAGCAATTTTAAGATGCGAATTTCGTGCGGCGTTAAATCGTAATCAACCTTTTCAGGCGGGCGATACTCTTTGAAAATCGTAATCACTTTTCGCGCTACTTCCGGCGACATCGGCGAGCCGCCCGAAACGGCTTCGCGCAGGCTCTCCAGAATTTTCGTCGGCGGCGTTTTCTTGAGCAGATAACCGACCGCGCCCGCGCACAGGGCATGAAAAATACGGTCGTCGTCCTGATAAACCGAAAGCATTAAAATCGTCATTTGCGGGTACATTTCCTTGATTCGCTGAATGCCTTCGATGCCGTTCATTCCGGGCAAACCGATGTCTGACAGAATAATGTCGGGCGTTCGATGACGAATTCCCGGCAGAGCTTCTTCCATCGAGCCGTATTTTCCGACGCAATCAAATCCCTCGGTCAAACCAACGAGCATTCCCAAACCCTCGCGGATGTCGCGCTCGTCTTCGATGATTGCCACTTTTATCGGTCCCGTTCTCGACGCTGTTTCTTCCATTGTTTTTGTTAGTTGAATTGTTTGCTGCGGCTTAAAAATATTTTGCTGCATTTTCAGCATAAACGTTCGCGCCCGCTTTGACACTGTGTATGTACACAGCAATCGCATTTAAGCTGCAAATATTTTTTTATTAACCGGAATTTGCAGAACGATTCGGGTGCCTTTTCCTATTTCCGAATCAATTTGAAAATCGCCGCCGAAATTTTTAGTTCGACGCCGCATATTTCTCAAACCGTTTCCGCCGAAACCGTTGCTTGCAGGCACAGAATCGGTTGTTACGTGTATTGACGGGACTGTAAATCCATGTCCATTGTCTTTGATTTCGACGATCAATTTTTCGCTTTCCAAATTGATCTTGATTTCGGCTTCGGTCGCTTTGGAGTGTTTCGCCAAATTGTTAAGGCATTCTTTGAAAATCAAATAAACATCTCTGCGCACGTCCGCGCCAAGAGCGATTTCTTTCAAATGTTCGGGAAGAATGAATTCATATTCAATATCCTGCGCATCAAGAATGTCTTCCGCAAACCGACGCATTCTGTGAATCAAATCGCTTAATGAATCTCTCTCAGGATTGATTGCCCAAACAATGTCCGACATCGAATCAACCATTTCACGCGACGTGTTAGCTATTATCTCCAAAGGCTCGCTCGCGCCGTTTCCTTTGGTTTTCTGTCTGACGACTTCCGACAGAATCGCAATCTTTGAAAGTGAAGAACCGATGTCGTCGTGCAAATCAGTGGCGATTCTGGTTCGCACTCTTTCTAATTTTATGATTTGTTCAATTCGATAGCGATAAAGCGCATAAATCGTCAATCCGATTAAAACAGACGCGATTGTCAAAAACCACCAACGCTGCCAGACGGGGCGCAATACCGTGAAATAAACAACTGCGGGCTGTTCGCTCACCGCCTCGTCTAAATTAATCGCCTGAACGAGAAAACGATACGAACCTGACGAAAGATTAGCCAAAGTAACGGAGCGTTCCGCCGTCGGCAGGCTCCAATCAGCATCAACGCCTTCGAGCTTGTATTGATAACGAGTCGAAGCGTCCGCGCCGGTGCTAATACTTAAAAAATCAATTTGCAGATTGTTGCGGTTTGCGCTTTGATCCGGGACAAAAACTTCTTTCTGACCGAGCGGCGAAATCGAATATTCTTCCCCGGCTATGCGTAAGCCGCTGATTAAAACCGAAGGCTGCGGCAAAGGCTTGTCGGGTTCGGGGATGAGCCTTGACAAACCGTTATGTGTGCCAAACCAAATTGCGCCGTTTCGGTCGCGGTAAGAGGTGTTGACGAAATCCGATGCCAGACCGTCAGACGTGCCGAAATATTTGATGCGCCCCGTGTCAGGCGTCAGGCGATTGACGCCGCGCACTGTTCCGATATAAATATTTCCGTACAAATCTTCGGTTACGGAGCGGACGTTGTTGCTCGTCAAGCCATCACCGATTGTATAGCGCCGGAAAGTCGGATTTTCCGCCTCCGGGTCGTCAACTCTGGTTACGCCCTCGCGATTATTCGAAATCCAGATTCGCCCGGAATTGTCGGTGAAGATGTTTGTAATCGAGGCGTTCGGAACGATAAGCTCATTTAAAATCGTAAAGCGCCCGTCGCGGTAGCGCACGACTTCGCCGTTGATAAAACCAAACCATAAATTGCCCGCTTTATCTTCGGCTGAACTGACGGCGACTGCTGTTTCGGGCAAACCGTCAGAGGGGAAAAATTGCTGAAATTTCCCCGTCGAGCGTTCCCATCTCGTCAACCCGGAACGCTCTTCTGCCGGGTTAGTTGAAACCCACACGTCGCCGCGCGAATCTTCAAAAATGCGAACATTCGTGTCGTCAATCAGACCGTTCGTGCTGTTATAAACCGCCGAAGGCTCTTTGCCGTCCAAATCTTCGATGCTTTTGACGCCCGTAAACCTGTAGACATTTTTGTTGCTTGTCACCCACCAATCGCCTTGACTATCGAGCAAAGCGACATTTGATTGCCATAAAGGGAGATCGTCTTTAGGAAGGCGCGGGCGAACCATTTTGAAATTGCCGCCGCGCAAACCGCTGATGTTGAAATCGCCCGAAACGACTTGCAGCTCGCCCTCGCGGTTTTCAAAGATTGAAGTAACCGATGACCTTTCGGCATTGTTCGTTTCATCAAATGTGATTAATCCATTCGGATTTATACGGTGCAAACCGCCGTAAGATACAAACCAGATGTAACCTTCATTATCTTCGACAACTGACGCAATCAGGTTTGAAGTCAGCCCGTTTTTGGTTGTGTAGTGATGAAACCTCTTTCCGTCGAAAACTACCAATCCGCGCCTGCTGGTCAACCACATTTTGCCGTCAGACGCGCAAATCATTTGCGTAATAGCCGGTTTCAAAGAATTTTCCGCATTCAATTCGTCAGTCGTATCCTGGAGCAAAACGTCTTTAAAGGAAAAGAGAAATGCTTCGCCGTCTTTTTCGGGCATCTGCACCTGACCGTCTTCGCCGAAAATTCCCTTTTTGACAACGGCTTTAATCGCGGTCAGATTCTCTGATTCCAAAAGTGCGCCGACTTTAAGAACAATCAGCCCGTCGGGATGCGCAATCCAAACTCTTTTCTCCGCGTCCTCGGCGAAAAAGCGAACAAGGTCTCTGTCATTTTGCGGATCTATCGAAAAATGAATCATTTTCCCGTTCGGATAACGATGTATTAATCCCCAGTTTGTGCCTATCCAAACGCCGCCGCTGCGGGCTTCTTCAAAATATGACCTGGTTAATTTATTGGTCGGATTTCCGGGTAGATTTATCTCGACCGGATCATAATTGATTTGCCCGTCTTTTTCCCGCGCCAGAAAAACGGCTTTTTCATCGGAAGCGTAAAGATTACCTTCGCTGTCTTCGATAGTCGGAAAAATCCCCTCTTTGATGGGTTCGACTTTGAGCGGAATTCGATAATCGTTCTTCGCCGATTGTTGCTGAACCGATTCCACCAGATCGGCTTCGCTTTGCGGAACAAAACGATAATCCGTTCCGCGATTGAGATTTATCCAATAAACGCCGCTGCGTGTCGGAATCAAATCCAAAATTGCCTTATCCGCCGTCGAATCTCCGATGCTATAAGTGATAAAACGATAGCCGTCAAACCGAACCAGCCCGTCACGCGAACAAAGCCAGATAAAACCGCGCGAATCGCGCACAAGTCCGAACGACGCGCTCGTACTGAAACCGTCGGCGCTCGTGTAAATCCTAACGGGAAGACGCTCGGCGCGAGCCGCAAAAATGACAAACAGCAAAACACACCAAGTCTGAAGGCTAATGTAAAAGACTTTGCCGATGTTTGTTTGTCTGAATAAATCTCCCATAGATTAGACGCGCTGTGGTTTTTCAACTGAAGATTTCTTACCCGAAGTCGGAACGCTCAATATCACCGTTGTTCCCATTCCGATTTGCGATTCAATCGTAAAACTGCCGCCCAGATTTGCGGTTCGGCGTTTCATATTCGATAAACCGTTGCCGCCGAACCCGTTCGATTTGCCATTCATCGCCTGCGATACCTCGAAACCTCGTCCTTTATCAGAAATCTTGACAACAAGCGCGTAGTTTTCAATGTTGACTTCAATCAAAGCCTCTTCTGCACCGGAGTATTTCGCCAGATTATTAACACATTCTTTGAAAATCAAATAAACATCTCTGCGAATGTCTGCTCCTAAAGAAATCTCTTTCAAATTCTCGGGAACAATAAATTGATAATCAATATCCTGAGCATCGAAAATGTCTTCGGCAAATCTTCGCATTCTGTGAATCAAATCGCTTAATGAATCTCTCTCTGGATTGATTGCCCAAACAATATCAGACATCGAATCAACCATCTCGCGAGATGTATTGGCAATAATTTCCAAAGGCTCACTTGCACCGTTTCCTTTGGTTTTTTGTCTAACGACTTCGGATAAAATTGCAATCTTGGATAATGACGAGCCGATGTCGTCGTGCAAATCAGTGGCGATTCTGGTGCGAACTCTTTCGAGCTTAATAACCTGCTCGATTCGATAGCGATAAAGCGCGTAAATCAGGAGTCCGATCAAAACAGAAGTTATCACTAAAAACCACCAACGCTGCCAAACGGGGCGCAATACCGTGAAAGAGATTGTCGCGGGAGTTTCGCTCACTGCGCCGTCTGAATTAACCGCGCGGACGAGAAAACGATAATTTCCGGCTGGAATATTCGGATAATTCGCCGTGCGCTCGGTCGAAGGCTGGCTCCAATCTTTGTCCGCGCCCTCCAATTTGTATTGATAACGCAGACTTTCGCCGGTCGCCAGAGCCAAACCGAAAAAATCAATCTGCATCTGCCGCTCGTCCGAATTGAGCGTCAAACCGGCAATTTCGATTTCGCCAATCGCGTTCAACGGAACGTTTTTCCCGCCCGCCCGCAAGCTGCTGATAAAAACCGGAGGCGGAGGCTGCGGTTTTGCAGCCTGAGGCGTCAGGCGCGAAACGCCTCGATGAGTTCCGAACCATAAATCACCGCTGCGGTCTCTAAATGCGACACCGTTGCCCGTGCCGTTCAAACCATCGGCAATTGTATATTTTTTGATTTTCCCGGTTTCCGGCTCGACCACGTCCAACGCGCTCGCTGACAAATAATAAATTCGTCCGTCCCGGTCTTCGGTCAAAAATTGTCCGCTCAAGCTGCTCAAACCGTCTTCGTGCGTATAAACTTTGGTCGTCGGATTGCCGGAAACCAGATTTTCGATTTTCAGCAAACCTTTTGTCGGCGTTGCCGCCCAAACTCTGCCTTTGCGGTCAACCAGAATGTCGCTGATCCAAAAATCTTTGACAAAAGTTTCGTGTGTGAAAGCGCGAAACGAATTGTTTTGGAAAATCAAAATGTTTTCGGTGAAACAAGGAAAATACAAATTTCCCGCGCCGTCTTCTCGCAGACTTTGCGCGACGCAGTTCTGCGGAATTCCGTTTTCGGGCGTAAACGTTTGAAGCCGGTCTATTTGCCTGTTCCACCGCGTCAAAAATCCGGGTTTGTCTTCATAGCTGAACCAGATATCGCGCATCGAATCTTCATAAACCATCCGAATTTTGTCGCTCGGCAAATTGTCTGCGGTAGTGTAAATTTTCGAGGGTTTCGCCGCCTTGATTTGTTCAACTTGTTCGACCGCCGCGTAGCGATAAAGTCCCGCTCCGGTCGCAAACCACCATTCGCCCGCGTGGTCGCTCAACACCCGGTCGGAAATGTAGTTTTGCACCGGCGGCAAATCAAGTTTGACCGAGGCAAAGCGTTTGCCGTCAAAGCGATTCACCGTCCATTCCGGCGTGACCGCGTAAAACGCGCCGTTTCGGTCTTGAAAAAGGCTGCAAATGCGCTCGCCGCCGAGTCCGTCTTCCGTATGATAAGTAATAAAATTGCCGTGATTGAGCCGCATCGCGCCCCAATCCGACGAAATCCACAAATTGCCGAAATTGTCTTCATCTACGCCGCGTACAGTCACGTCGCTCAAACCGTTTTCTTTGGTATAGAGCCGAAATTCGCGCCCGTTAAATTCGACCAATCCTTTGCCGTAAGCCGAAACCCAAACTCCGCCGTCGCGCACGGCGTTGACCGCGTGAAATTTACCTTCGGCGAGGCTTTCTTCGGGCGGAAAAAGATACGCGAATCCCTGCGGCAGATTCGCACCCAATTTTTCTTCCTGCCGAAAACGCAGCTTGCGTTTTGACGAATCCGACGCGTTGATCGTTCCGGCTGGTTCGGGATTTAAAACCAATAATTTTCGCCCGACTTCGGTTATCATCCAAACGCGGTTTTGCCGGTCAACCGTAACCGACCGGATGCGATCTGTTCCGTCCGGCTGCGGCATAATTTCATAATTGACAATCGCGCCCGAAGGCAGACGGCGCGATAAACCGTATTGATGCCCGATCCAAAGACTGCCGTCTGCGTCTTCGGCGATGGCGAGTGCGTATAGAGATTTGGAGGCGGGCAGGTTCAGTTCGACCGGCTCGAAACGGTTTTCTCCCGGCAAGAGCCGAAACAATCCGGCGGTCGTTCCGGCGAGAATCTCGTTTTTGCCGGTTCGGAACATCGCATAGACTGCATTCGTGCCGGGCGCGTCGGCAACCTCAACAGTTTGAAAATTTTCTCGCATCAGTTGCGATTTGTTTTCGGCTTTGGCGCGCGGATCGAAACGATAAACCTTATTTGCGGAAGAGCTAAACCAGTAAACGCCGTTTGCGTCTTCGACCATATCGGTAACAAGACTGTTTTCCAGACCGTCTTCGAGCAACATGTAATTGGCAAATTTATAACCGTCAAAGCGGCTTACGCCATTCGCTGTCATAAACCAGATGAACCCGCGCGAATCCTGATAAACGTTGTAAATTTTGTCGTAAGCCAAACCGTCGGTGGAAAGATAAGTTTTAATCGGCAGCAATTCGGCGCGTACTGGCAACACTAAAAACAAAATCGCCATCGCCCAAAATAAAATCTTGAACCGGAAATCGAGTGTGGCTTGAGCGAATAATCGCCGCATAATTTATAATTTGTTTTTCTTAACCGACGACGCGCTGAAATGTTAATGCAATTCGCCCAAACTGCAAAACGTTGAGAATATTCAAAAGCAGATTTAGACTTGTTTTAGCGCACCATTGACGACCGGATTGGCACGCAGATTCGGAGTTAGATTGTTATCGTTTAAAACTGCGCGGTAATTTCGGGTCGGTGAGAATTACAAAATCTCCGGCTTTGGCGTCTTTCGCAGAGTCAAAATTCGGGAAATTTTCAACCGATTTGATTGTCACAACAAGAACGCGCGCCTTTGGATTGTATTTTAGCAAATGCTCGACTGTCCCCAAACGATTTTCGGTGTGAAAGCCGCCGTTTAAATGAATCGCGAGCGCGTTTTTCTTAGATTGTAAAATTTTCGCCACCGAATCAGCCATAGTCGCGTCCCACAACGATTGAGATTCGAGCAAAGTCGCGCCGTGCGTCGTCATACCGCCCGCGCCCATTAAAGCCGAAAATTTTTCTGAATATTCTTTGGAAGCCGGAGCGAAAGGAAGCGGCGCGAGACTGTTTTTCGCCTCAGCCGACAATTGATTTAAAGCCTCTCTGCCTTTTCTCGAAACGAGATTGACGTAGCGGCGCGGCGCGTTGGCGGCGATGACCGGCAGTTTGTTTTGTTTGGCAAATTCGACGAGCGGGCGGTAATCGGTTTTGTAATTGTTCCACGCGCGGCTCGCCGCAATAAAATTCGCTTCGCTGATTAAATCCTGCAAATATTCGTCAACGACTAACTGCGCGTCGCGCTCAAACATTTCCAGCGAAAGCGCGACCGGACGCGATTTTCCGTAACGCTCGAACGCCAGCCGAAAAATTTCAAATTGCAGAGCATGCGCGGTCGGGTCGTCGTGCTGCTCGCCAAGAAAAATCGCATCCGACGCTTGCAAAGCGTCAACGATTTGATTGACGGTTGCGGGTTTTCCTTCCGCGTCAAAAACGCGGTAATTCGCTTCGACAAGCTGCGTTTGCCCGTAAAAAATTTGTGTCATCGCCACAGAAATAATAAATAAAGCGATCAACCGTTTCAGCATATTCTCAAAAACTTTAATTTAATTCTTTCATCAACTCGGCGATTTCGCGGACGAGATTTTCCGGGTCAATCGGTTTGGCGACGTGTTTGTTAAAACCGGCGAGGAGCGCGCGGCGGTTGTCTTCTTCGCGCGCAAATCCGGTCAGAGCGACGGCAGGAATCTCGCCGCCCCGTTCCGCCGGGAGCTTTCGCAAACGCTCGACAAGGCTGTAACCGTCTTCCAAAGGCATTCCGATGTCGCTGACCAAAACGTCGGTTTTCGTTTGCTTCAGCTTTTCCAGAGCTTCGGCGGCGGAACCCGCCGTGACGACCGAAGCGCCGTTTTGTTCGAGAATAAGCTGGAGCATTTCGCGCGAATCCTCGTCATCGTCAACAGCTAAAACGCTCAGTCCGGCGAGCGGATTTTCAACTTGTTCGGAATGATGATTGTTTTGGGGCGGCGGCTTCGCTTTGCCGTTTTCGCCGCTCGCTCGCTCGTTAAAAGCAACTCTTTGCTGCGGCAGACAAAACGAGAACGTCGAACCTTGACCGATGCCTTCGCTTTTCGCGGAAACCTCGCCGCCGTGCATTTCGATAAGGTGTTTGACGATTGAAAGTCCTAGACCGAGACCGTTGTGAATGCGAGTCGTCGCGCCGTCGGCTTGGCGAAAACGGTCGAAAACGAACGGCAGAAATTCCGGGGAAATACCTTCTCCCGTATCGGTTACTTTAAATTCGAGACATTCGTTTTCGTTGCTGAGCGCAATCTTTATATTGCCGCCCGAAGACGTAAATTTGACGGCATTCGTCAGCAAATTCCAGATAACTTGCTGTAAACGGTTGGTGTCGCCGAAAATTTTGTTGTTGATTGATTGAAAATCCGTTTCGATTTTAATCAACTTCGCTTCCGCCGCCGGTTGAACGGCTTCGATTGCGTTTTCGACAATCGTCTTGAAATCAATGAAATCTGCTTCGAGCCGCAGTTTTCCGCTGATAATTCGGGAAACGTCGAGAAGGTCTTCGACGAGTTGAACTTGCGCGCGTGCGTTGCGCTCGATGATTTCCACGGCTTGCGCAGTGTTTTCCTGGTTAAGCTGTCCGTTGCGAAGCATTGTCGCCCAACCCAAAATGGCGTTCAAAGGCGTTCGCAATTCGTGCGAGACGGTGGCTAAAAATTCGTCTTTGAGGCGGCTCGCTTCTTCGGCTTTGCGGCGCGCTTCCTGCTCGCGTTCGAGCAGCGATTCGCGTTCCGTTTCAGCGAGCTTTCGCTCGGTAACATCGCGGGCGATGCCGATAAAAATATGCTCTCCGTTTTGATTAAATTCGCCGAAAGAGAGTTCGAGAGGAAATTCTTCGCCGTTTTTGCGAACACCGTAAACTTCGACTCGATCCCACGAAAGCCGGCGTTCGCCGGTTTCAAGATACCTGTGAATACCTTCCCGGTGACTTTTACGCAAATTTTCGGGCATCAGCATCAACAAAGATTGTCCGGTCATTTCCTCGACTTTGTAGCCAAAAATCTTTTCCGCCGCGCTGTTGATAAAAAGAATATTACTTTGGATGTCAATGCTGATGATCGCATCGGAGGCGGTCTCGGCGACAATCCGATAACGCTCTTCGCTTTCGCGCAAGGCATTTTCGGCGCGGCGCGCCCGTCCTCGATCTTCCGCTTCGCGTAAAGCGCGGCTGACAGCCGGAACCAATCTTTCGAGACGATGTTTGAGAATGTAATCGGTCGCGCCGCTTTTCAAAGTTTCGATGGCGGTTTCTTCGCCGAGCGCGCCGGAAATAATAATAAAAGGAATGTTCGTATATTTGGCGCGCGCGATTTCGAGCGCGGCTAAGCCGTCAAACGACGGCAAATTGTAATCCGCCAAAATCAAATCAATGCCGCCGCGCTCGATTTCAGCCGAAAATTCTTCGCGCGTGTCAACGCGAACAATTTCGGCGTCAAAACCGCCGTCGAGCAAATAAGCCTGCACCAGCTCGGCGTCAAGCTCACTGTCTTCGAGATGTAAAATCCTTAACGACACAATTGAAGTTGAAGTAAAAAGTAAAAAGGCAAAAGCGCGGAATTTTATTTTTGACTTTTGCCTTTTTACTTTTTACTTTACGTCCGCGGAGGCAGTTGATTGATGACTGCCCAGAACAAACCCAGTTCTTTAAGAGCGTTCATAAATTCGCCGAATTCGACCGGTTTGACGACGTAGGCGTTAACGCCGAGCTGATAGCTGCGCACCAAATCCTGTTCTTCGCGCGAGCTGGTCAGCATTACGACCGGAACCGTTTTTAAATTGTCGTCGGCTTTGATTTTTTCCAAAACTTCCAATCCGTCAACTTTCGGCAGTTTTAAATCGAGCAGAACCACAGCCGGTTCCTGCGTTTCGCGCGCTTCGTATTTGCCGCGTTTGTAAAGATAATCGAGCGCTTCTTCGCCGTCGCGCACCACGTCAACATCGTTGACGAGATGATATTCGTTAAGCGCGGCGAGCGTTAGCTCCACGTCGTTTGCATTGTCTTCAACCAATAAGATTTTTCTCACGTCCGAGACCATTTTCATTCTTGTGTTTGGGTAACGAAAAATAAATTGTCGCGCCCTTGTCAATCTCACCTTCCGCCCAGGTTCGCCCGCCGTGACGGGCGATTATCCGGCGAACGTTTGCCAGACCGATTCCGGTTCCTTCAAACGCTTCGTGCGCGTGAAGACGCTGAAAAACGCCGAACAATTTATTAACATAACGCATATCGAAGCCGACGCCGTTATCCCGGACAAAAAAGATCGTTTCGTCCGGCTCTGCTCGACAGCCGATTTCAATAATCGCATTTTCGCGGTTGCGCGAATATTTCACGGCGTTTGACAACAGATTTTGCCAGACCAGCCGAAACATCGCCGGGTCGCCTTCGACCGCCGGCAGAGTTTCGATGTGCCATTCAATATTCCGACTTTCCGTTTCAATTTTCAAATCGTTTTGCGCGTCGCTGACGATTTGATTCATATCTACGGTCGTTTTCATCATCTCGGTGCGTCCCATCCGGGAAAACGCGAGAAGATCGTCCACGAGGCGTCCGGCTTGTTTTCCGGCTTCGCTGATGGTTTTCACATAACGCCGATTCGTATCGTCGAGTGACGCGGCGGCGCGTTTTTCGAGCAACTCGGCGAAACCTGAAATGTGACGCAGCGGCGCGCGTAAATCGTGCGAAACCGAGTAGGAAAATGATTCGAGTTCTTTGTTCGCGGTTTCGAGCTGTACAGTGCGTTCAATAACTCTTTGTTCCAATGTTTCGTTCAGTTGACGCACTTCCCGCTCGGAAGCCAGCAATTCAGTGGCATATCTTTCCGCGTCCGCTCGCGCGTGAACCTGCGATGCCGTTACGCCGAACAAAACAAAACTAATCAACAATCCGCCGACCAGAACGTAAAATCCCAGCCAGCTACTGGAAAGACGGCTCGAACGTGAATTGTCAAAAAACTCTATCGTCCAGGTTCGTTCGGCGATCTTTATTTGTTCCGGCTCGAAGCGATTAGTGGCTAAACGATTGTCAGTTGCTCCCCGAACCCGTTTCGAATCATGCATTTCGGCTTCCGGTTTAACTTCCGCTCCGTCATAAACCTTGAAATCAATTTCACCGCTTTCTTCCTGAGTGATGATTTCGCGCAAAAGATCGTCGGCGCGAAACGGCGCATAAACAAAACCGGATAATTTTTCGCGCCGCTCCTCAATCGTTTCCGGCACAAAATGACCGCGATAAACCGGCAGATAAATCAAAAATCCGGCTTGTTTTTGATCATCAATTTCCTGTTTGAGCGTGACTTTGCCGGTTGCGGCGCGGACTCCCGTGTCGCGCGCCTGCTCCATCGCTTCGCGCCGCGTTTCTTCGGTGAACATATCGAAACCGATAACGCCTCTGTTACGTTTGTCCTCCAGCGGTTCGAGATAAACGATTGGATAATATTCTTCGCGCGGGGTTTGCGGTGTAATATTAAAATAATTAAAGCCTTGTTTTTGCTGCCATGCAATCAGTTGCGGAACTTCTTCAGGTCGCGTCCGCGCGGCATAACCGATGCCCTGAATTCCTTTGTAATTCTCCTGTAACCGAAAACGTTTTACAAAAAGATTAAATTCATCGCGCGTTACGTCGTCTTTGACTAAAAACAAACCTGCCGTTCCGCGCAGCATCGTTATATATGTGTCAACTCGCTCTATAATTTTAGTTTTAGTGCGTTTGACCGCCGATTCAAATCGAATCTGGTCCATTTCGCGAGTAGTGTATTCGACGTAAACCGCGCTGATGCTGGTTAAAATCAAAGCCGCCAGCAAAACGTAAAACGGAATCCTGCTTTTATTCACATGCTGAAGCGACTTGATGATGAGTTTCGGTTTCATTCGTCTCGGATATGATAAGTTATTTTCGTTTTTGTGAAAATAGACCGTTTTAATCAATCTTCGCTCGTTTTCTCGGTGCAAATGATTTGCGCGGCGAGCAGCGGAATCATAATTTCGTGATGTCCTGTAACGGAAAATCCGCGTCCCGCGCCGTTTTGAACCGGACGCCGGACGACGTTTGTCGCGGGACGATAGCTTTGAATAAAATCGAAATTCGCGGTCGTAAAATCCGCCAACGGAAAGCCCAGATTTCTGACGATTGTAACTGCTTTTAAAAAAATTTCCGGCAAGACGACCGCCGAGCCTAAATTTAAATAAACCCCGCCCCCGTCAAGTGCGCGCACAATCGAACAAAAAAGCCGAAAATCCACGTGCGAAGCCGCGCCGAGAGCCGCGCCCTCAGCCGACGGATGAAAATGCCCGATGTCCGCGCCGATTGTTAAATGCGCGGTAAACGGAATTTTATTTTTGTAAGCCTGAAAAAGAAGGGAAAAGTTTTCGTTTTCAGGTTTCGATTCTGTCAATTCCCTGCCCATCGCTTCGCCCAAACCGAGGTTTTCCGGCATCGCGTTCTTCGCCGCCAGATTTAAAAGCTCGCCGGTTTCGTGCGCCGCGCCGAAATCACCCGCGCCGAGGCTGGCATCAACGTCTTCGGATGTAAAACCGACAAGAGCGATTTCCGCGTCGTGAACTAAAACCGAGCCGTTCGACGCAATCGCCGAAACAAAACCGCGCCGCATTAAATCAATCAAAATTGGCGCGAGTCCGGTTTTAACTACGTGACCGCCGATTCCCCAAACAACGGGTTTTCCCAGATTTTTGGCGCGGCAAATCTGCCGCGCAATCTCGCGCAGAGATTTCACCGCCAAAACATCTGGCAATTTATCCAAAAACTCTTGCAGGCTGTCGTTTTCGTTGACGGCTTGCGAGAGATTCTCGATGTTGATTTTGCTCGGACGCTCCCTGAGCGGATAAGTCTTAATATTCTCGAAATTAAGCGGCTCGAAATTTTCGTAAATTGACATTTTTGTACGTTGCCGAACTAACAATTAGTTAATTATCTCTTAAATTCTTATTCAAGCAAGAAAAGTAAAGAATTATGAGATTAATAAAAGTGTCTGCGCCCGAAGGCAGTGCGCAGCAAGTTGCCGAAATCGCATTTTCCACTGGAATCAAAAGCGTTTCAATTCAGCAACAGCAAGATTTATCTGCCGATGGTAAACGCGAAACCAAAGACACCATTGACGTTCAAACTTCAACGCCGAAAGGCAAGCGTTTTATTGACAATCTGCTGAATGCCGATTTTTACAACTCAGAGGATTATTCAATTAACATTCGACAACCCCGAGCGTTGATTTCAAATGAAAACATCCGCGAGCTAACGCGCCCGCTCGCGGAGCCGGTGCTTGATATTTATCAGGAGCTTTGGCAGTTTTCGCATATTACAGTAGGGTTTGTTGGCAGGTTTTTTATCGGCGCGTCGTTTCTCGCTTATGGTTTGATTCAAATCCAAACGCTGTTGATTATCGCCGGGCTGCTTTTTTTGCCGCTTTTACCGACTCTGATGGCAATCAGTCTCGGTGTTTTAACCGGCAAATTCAGGCTCGCCGGTCAAGGCTTTCTGGCGTTTTTAGCTGCGATAGCTATTTTGTTTTTAAGCGGCGTCGCAGTCGCTTCATTTAACAGCCCGCCTCTCAAATACGATGAATTTAATCCGCTTTACGTCGGCGCGCTGATTTCTCTCGCTGTCGGAATTGCGGGCGCTCTGGCAAACACGGACGATGTCGGACGCCGTGAGCTAATCGGTTTAGCGGCGACCGCGCAAATCGCAATTGTGCCGGTCTGGTTCGGAATCAAAACAATTTTCGGCTTTGCCGAAAGTCAAAGCAAGCTTTTAGAGCGCGCCGCTTCGCTGCCTCTCAGTGTCGCGATTATCGTCATTGCCGCGCTGATAACTTATCTTTTGCTGGGTTACAGAAAAAGCCGAGTACCGGAGCCGAATTAAATTTTAAAAGGTTTAAAATACGATTCTTTGTAGAAACTGAATTGATCTTCGCGCTCTTTGCAAAACCTTTGCGCTCTTTGCGGTTATCTTTTTAAAAAGATAACCGCAAAGAGCGCAAAGGTTTTGTCCTTGATTCAGAAAAATAATCAAGCAATAATTTTCCATTAAAATAAGATTTGCGTTTATTATTTTGATATGGAAAACCTCATCGGATTTGAAGACGAACAAAAACCTTTTATTGACGCCGAGCTTGCCGAAAACCCGGAGCCGCGCTGCCCTTGCCTGCTGCTTTTAGACACTTCCGCTTCGATGAGCGGCTCTCCGATTAACGAATTGAACGAAGCTCTGCGAGTTTTTAAAAACGAGCTAATCGCAGATTCGATGACCGCCAAACGAGTCGAAGTCGCGGTCGTTACGTTCGGTCCGGTCGAATTAATCTCGGATTTTGTTGCCGCCAATCGTTTTCAGCCGCCTGATTTGCAGGCAAAAGGCGACACGCCGCTCGGAAAAGCCGTCGCGGTCGGCGTCGAGCTTTTAAAAGAACGCAAACAAATCCTGCGCGACAACGGCATTGATCTTTATCGCCCCTGGATTTTCCTGGTTACAGATGGCGAGCCGACCGATGATTGGCGCGGCGCGCATCAATTGATTCTGCAAGGCGAAGAACACAAATCGTTTTTATTTTTCGCCCTCGCAGTAAACAACGCGAGGCTCGACATTCTCAAACAAATTTCGGTGCGTGAGCCTTTACGGCTCAAAGGAATTCAGTTTCGCCCGCTGTTTCGCTGGCTTTCGGATTCGCTTAAAGCGGTTTCTTATTCGAATCCGGGCGACCGCGTCGGACTTCCCGATTACAAACCATACGGTTGGGCTGATGTTGATTAATGCCGGAAAATTGGAAAACAATCGCCGCCTCCGTTCCCGGAACCGCTCACGTCCGGCGCGATGCCGCTTGTCAGGACGCCTTTGCTTTTCGCGTGTTTGACACAAACGCGGGTGAGATTTTAACAATCGCGGTCGCGGACGGCGCGGGCAGCGCGAAATTTGCCAAAGAAGGCGCGCGCGTCGCTTGCGATTTTTTCGTTTCCGGCATTGCTGCTTTGCTCGAAAACGGCGGAAAAGTTTTGGATTTAAACGAAGAATTCTTTTTCGGTTTTTTGAAAACGCTGCCGCACCAGCTTTTAACACACCGCGAAAATGCGGATTTAAACGATTTTGCCTGCACTTTTTTGGCTGTTGCGGCGAGCGCAAATGAAACTGTTTTCGCCCAAATCGGCGACGGCGCGATTGTTTATTCAAGCGAACAGGACGAGTTTCGCCTTTTCGCAGTTCCACAGCAGGGCGAATATGCAAATACGACGAATTTTGTGACTGATGAATTTGCGGCTGAAAAATTACAATTCCGATATTTTGAGAATCGGATCGAAGAATTGGCAATTTTTACAGACGGCTTGCAACGGTTGGCGATAGATTTTCAATCGAAACAACCGCATCAACCTTTTTTTCGCTCGATGCTCGCTCCTTTGCGCGCGAAACACCCGGCGACAAATTTGGAAGAAAAGTTGTCGGCTTTTTTGAATTCGCCTAAAATTAACGAGCGAACCGACGACGATAAAACTTTGATTTTAGCTTCGCGCTTTTAAAACTAATAAAATGGCTCGGTTTTACAACTCACAAGGCGACGTTTTAACGCCCGGCAAAGAGCTTGGGCGCGGCGGCGAAGGCTCGGTTTTTACGATTCTTGAAAGCCCGGAATCAGTCGCCAAAATTTATCACGCTTCCGTTTCTGCGGAAAAAGCCGAAAAGCTGCGGCAAATGGTCGCGCTTCAAACCGACAAGCTCTTGCGGCTGTCGGCTTGGGTGACTGACGTTTTGCAGAATGAAGCAGGCGAAACAATCGGATTTTTGATGCCGCGTCTTTCTTTCGGCACTCAGATTCACGAGCTTTATAATCCGGCGAGCCGACGACGGCGTTTTCCCGAAGCCGATTGGCGTTTTTTGATTCGCGCGGCGGCAAACGCGGCGCGCGCCTTTGCGGTTGTTCATCAGCACGGACATTCAATCGGCGACGTTAATCACGGAAATATTGTGATTGCCCGCGACGCGACCGTTCGCCTGATTGATTGCGACAGCTATCATCTCAACGCGCCCGAACGCAGTTTTTTGTGCGAAGTCGGCGTTTCGACGCATACGCCGCCCGAATTACAGGGGAAATCGCTGCGCGAAGTCGCCAGAACCGAGAACCACGACAATTTCGGACTCGCTGTTTTGATTTTCCAGCTTCTTTTTATGGGGCGTCATCCGTTTTCGGGTAAATTTTTGGGCGACGGCGAAAACACGCTTGAAAATTCGATTCGCGAACGCCGTTTCGCTTACGGCGAAGACGCGCCGGAGCGACAAATGAATCAGCCGCCGGGAACGTTGCCGCTTGACGCGGTTTCGCCCGCTGTCGCCGCACTTTTTCGACGCGCGTTTCTCGAAATCAAAAATCGCCCGATCGCGCGCGAATGGGCTGACGCGCTGGACGCGCTCGAAACCGATTTGCGCGAATGTAATTTTAACCAATCTCATTTTTATTGGAACGGTTTGGAAAAATGCGCCTGGTGCGGGGTGGAAGCTCAAACCGGAGTGTTGTTTTTCCCGGCGCGTTTCAACGAAAATTTTGTCGCCGACCCGAACGCCGATTTGGTAACAATCGGCAGATTGATTGATGCCATCAAACCGCCTGATATTCCGTCGCAATTGCCTGTCAAAGTTACCGGCAACGCCCCTGATTTGCCCGCTTCTCCGCAAATCGCCGAGGCGGTGGCGAAATTCAATAAAAATCTGGCAATTTATCTGGGCGTGCTGAGTCTGGCAATTATTTTCGTCGTCAGTTTCTTCGGCGCGGCAATTTTTTCAACTTTTATTCTGTTTTTCTACATTTGTACGACGGTAATT
The DNA here is from genome assembly GCA_036388775.1 of Pyrinomonadaceae bacterium. Lineage (GTDB taxonomy): Bacteria > Acidobacteriota > Blastocatellia > Pyrinomonadales > Pyrinomonadaceae > JALZCH01. The sequence continues at coordinate 50,421 of DASVRD010000153.1, forward strand.
AAATCGCTGACCGAAACGGCTAAAAACGAGGCGCAGGAGGTTTTCGATTCAGCGAGCAGGAATCTCGAAAAATTCCGAAAAGAATGGAAAAAACTTGCAAGCAAAGAAGTTTTCACCAATGCCCGCACCGAACTAAAAAACGCGGTCGTCGAATTTAAGAATCTACCACAAGCAAAAGGTGCGAAATTTAAAGAGCTTGAAAACGAATATCGGCAGCGTCAGCTTGTTTTTTATCTCAAAGGCATTCCGTTGCGCCGCGCCGAAATCAGACATCTGACAGACGTGCAGATTACGGAATTAAACAAATTCCAGATAGTCAGCGCCGACGATATTTCGGTCGCGAATTTCCGCCGCGTTCCGTATTTCAGCCAGCAGCATAAAAATCGTCTGTTCGCATGGAGAATGAAATTGGAGAGAAATTTCGTTTTTCAGCTTTCGCCTCAAAACAAACTTCAGATCGAAGAAAAAATCGAGGCGGAATTTGAAGAAAAACGTCGTTGGCTGGAATCTGAAATCAGAAACGGTCTGCCGCGCCTTCAGCGTCTTTCCGTCGAGATTGCGAATAATTATCAAACTCTCTCGTCCAAATCCGAACAAATTGAAGAAGAGTTTGTCAGTGCGGACATTGATTTGCGAAACGTTTCAGAATTGCGGACAAAAGCAATCGGCTGGACAATAGGCACGGCTTTCGTTTCCCTGCTCGTCAGCATTCCGGTCAGCAATGTGTTTTATGACGGCAGATCAGTTTCTCAAGGCACCGCAGTTTCAACCTCCGCGCAGCCAAAAGGTTTTACAAGTAAGGCACCGGGTCGGAGTTTTTCGGCGGTCAATCCTGAATTACAAACTTTTACGGATAATTATTATCTCGAAGACGGCACGAAAATAACGCCCGAAACCTGGGGCAAAGCCTTTGATTTTTATCGCGACGGCATCACGCAAACCTCGGTTAGCGAATACGAGAAAGCGGCTAAATCTTTTCAAAATGCGGTTAATCTCAAACCGGATGTGTCCGAACTGCGTGTGCGGCTGGGCGAGTCGTTTTTTCTCATGGGCAGATACCGTTTAGCCATTATCGCTTTTAACGACGCTCTCAAAATAAATCCGTTCAATTCGAGCGCGTATCATCTGCTCGGCACTTGCTACAACAAACTTCTGCGCCGCGACGATGCCATCAAAGCCTTTAAAAGTGCGGTCGAAGTCAACGCCGAAGCAGTTTTCAGCCTTTACGAGCTGGGCAAAACTCTAAGAGAAGATAAAAAACCGAATGAAGCGATTGATTATTTAAACGCCGCGCTCAAAAAACAGCCGGAATTAAACGCCGCGCGTTTTGAATTGGCGCTTTGTTACGACGAAGTGGGTTTTAGAAATCTCGCGTTAAGAGAGTTTGATAAACTCGATTCCAAAGATTCGGATTTGTCGGAAAAACTCGCCATCAGGCTGGGCGTGAAAACCGAATCTTCACACAAAGAAATTAAAGCGGAAATTGATACTCAACTCCCGCCAACCATGATTGGTCCGAATTCTAAATAAATCCGGCAAGCTAAATTAGAGAACAATCTTTTACTTGGCTTGTTTCGTTTTTGAATTGCCGTTGAGCAGCGTTTTTAAAGCCGCGCCGGTGTGCGATTTTTTGTTTTTGACGATTTGTTCGGGCGTTCCGGCGGCAACCAGTTTTCCGCCGTAAATGCCCCCTTCCGGTCCCAAATCAATAACATAATCCGCCGATTTAATAACATCCAGATTGTGTTCAATAACAATAACGGTGTTTCCTACTTCGACGAGCCGCTGCAAAACATCCAGTAATTTATGCACGTCGGCGAAATGAAGCCCGGTCGTCGGTTCGTCCAAAATGTAAATAGTTTTGCCCGTCGCGCGTTTGGATAATTCCTTCGAGAGCTTGACGCGCTGCGCCTCGCCGCCCGATAAAGTCGTCGCCGATTGACCTAATTTGATATAACCGAGACCGACATCAAACAGAGTTTGCAGCTTTTGTTTGATTTGCGGCACGTTTTCGAGAATTTCCAGCGCTTCTTCAATCGAAGTTCCAAGCAGATCGGCAATCGAATAGCCCTTATATTTGACGGCGAGAGTTTCGCGGTTGTAACGCGCTCCGCCGCACACGTCGCACATCACATAAACATCGGGCAGAAAATTCATTTCAATCGTTTTCACGCCCGCGCCTTCGCAAGCCTCGCAGCGCCCGCCTTTGACGTTAAATGAAAAACGCCCGGCTTTGTAACCGCGCTGTCTCGATTCGGGCAGCATCGCGTAAAGCTCGCGAATCGGCGTGAAAAGCCCTGCGTAAGTCGCCGGATTCGAGCGCGGCGTTCTGCCAATAGGCGATTGATCAATCTCGATGACTTTATCAACCAAATCCAAATTTTCAACCGTGTCGTGTTCCGCCGGATCAGCCAGAGAACCGTAAACGTGCTGCGCGAGCGCGCGATACAAAATATCGTGAACCAGCGTGGATTTGCCCGAACCGGAAACGCCTGTGACGACCGTCAAAACTCCGAGCGGAAATGAAACGTCAATGTTTTTGAGATTATGCGCGCGCGCGCCTTTGACTGTGATTTGTTTGCCGTTCGGCTCGCGCCGTTGTTTCGGAATTTCGATTTTGAGCGCGCCTGAAATGTATTTTCCGGTAATCGAATTTTCATTTGCGGCGATTTCTTCGGGTTTTCCAAAAGCGACGACTTCGCCGCCGTGAACGCCCGCACCGGGTCCTAAATCTATGACATAATCGGCGCGCTCGATTGTTTCTTCGTCGTGTTCGACGACCAAAACCGTGTTTCCCAAATCGCGCAGTTGTCCGAGAGTTTCCAGAAGTTTTTGATTGTCGCGCGGATGCAAGCCGATTGAAGGCTCGTCCAAAACATACAAAACGCCGCGCAATTGCGAGCCGATTTGAGTCGCCAGACGAATTCTCTGCCCTTCGCCGCCGCTCAAAGTCGCCGAAGCGCGGTCGAGAGTTAAATATCCGAGTCCGACCTTTTGCAGAAAATTCATTCGTTCCCGAATCTCCCGCAAAACGCCGCCCGCAATTTTCTCTTCGCGTTCGCTCAAAGTCAGTTTTTCAAACTCTGTGAGCGATTCTTCGATCATCGTTTCCGTGAAATCGGCGATGCCTTTTCCCGCGACTTTTACAGCCAGAAATTCCGGTTTGAGACGCTTGCCGCCGCATTCGGGGCAAACAATCGGCGAAACCAAATCTTCGAGCGCCTCGCGCACTTTAGTTGAAGGCGCGTTTTGCAGACGGTCGTGCAAAAATCGAACTGCGCCTTTCCATTCCGATTCGTATTTGTATTTTCCTTCCGTAAACTCAAAACGCCCTTTTCCGCCGTAAAAAAACGTGTCGCGGACTTCCTGCGGCAAATTAATAAACGGAGTCGTTAAATCAAAATCAACAATTTCGCCTTTTTTCTGAGCGCGTTCAATGAATTTTTCAATCACGGCTCGCAAAGCTGTTTTCAAATAGCTCGAACCTTGTTTATCGGCAGCGCCAAAGAAGTTTTGCTCTTTCCAGGCGAGATTGCCTTCGGCGATAACTTTTGTCGGGTCAACTTCCAAAACCGTGCCGATTCCGTTGCAGCGTTTGCACGCGCCGTAAGCCGAGTTAAACGAAAACGAGCGCGGCTCGAGCGGCGGCAAATTGATGCCGCAATTCACACAAGCCATTTTTTCCGAATAAAGCTTTTCCTCGCCGTCAACAACCGAAATCAGAACCGCTCCGTCGGTCATTTTCAGAGCGGTGCGGACTGATTCGTTTAAACGCTCTTTAATCCCCTCTTTAACCATCAAGCGGTCAACGACGACTTCAATCGTGTGGTTTTTGCTTTTCTGAAGATTGATCTCTTCGTCGAGCATCCGCATCTCGCCGTCAATGCGAGCGCGCGTAAAACCGTCTTTTAAGAATTTTTCAAGCTCTTTTTTAAATTCGCCTTTTCTGCCTCTAACAACCGGAGCAAAAATCACTGCCCGCGAGCCTTCCGGCAAGCTCAAAACATTTGAATTAATTTGTTCGACGGATTGGCGCGTAATTTCCGCTCCGCAATTCGGGCAATGCGGCTGACCGATTGAGGAAAACAGCAATCGCAAATAATCGTAAATTTCGGTCACAGTCCCGACAGTCGAACGCGGCGAGCGCGAAACGGTTTTCTGTTCGATTGAAATCGCGGGCGAAAGCCCTTCGACCGAATCAACATCAGGCTTTTCCAATTGATCGAGAAACTGCCGCGCGTAAGCCGAAAGCGATTCGACATAGCGGCGCTGACCTTCGGCGTAAATCGTGTCAAACGCGAGCGAGGATTTTCCCGAACCTGAAAGCCCTGTAACAACAGTTAATTTTTCGCGCGGAATTTCGACCGAGATATTTTTGAGATTATGAACGCGTGCCCCGCGAACCGTGATTTTTTCGATTGCCATAAAATAAAAAGATTCCGCGAGGGCAGTTTGTTGAAAATTTGTCTCATCGCAGAAACTTTTATTTTACCGGGCGAGTTGTGAATGCCGCAAGTTAGGAAATTTGTTGTCACTTAATTTTACATTGCAATGTATGCCTGTTGCGTTTGTTCAATTGTCCGCGATAGTAAAATATAAGAATTTAAGATGGTTGCTTTTTCGTACTTGAATTCGATAGCTTATCTGCAACCGTATTTTCATCCAAATTAACATTTTGTGTTTCTGAATCTGATTCTGATTGATTCTCCTTTTCAGTAACTATTGCGCTATTTTCTGATTGCTGTGTCACTGAGTTTCCTGCGTTTTCATTAGTTTGTCTATTATGCTTTCTCCAAATCCAATACCCAACAGGAAAAACAATTAATGTCCATGCCCACTCCCAATTATCTTGAAAGAATTTGAACGCCGTTTGCCAAGATGACACTTCTACGTCAATAGTTTTGTCGAAAGTCCGAATTCGACGGGGCATTGTACTTCCTTCAACATCAATTATAGCTGTTAGTGTTAAATAAAGATTATGTCGACCTGCACGATTAGGCACTACATCCCATTTCCATTCTGTTATTTCATTCCAGCTTATAGCCTGTGTTTCAGGTGTAATAGGGCTTATATTAAACCCACTACCAGATAGACGAGCTTCCATTAAATCAGAAATTCGGATACGCGCCCCTTCCTTTTCTCCTTGAGCGACAACATCCTTTTTGAGTTCATCAATTGATTTTGTAGGACTGAGTACAAGTTGAATTGTTGAGGAAGATTCTAGCTTCATCCTTTCCGGTGCATTAAAAGCAATATTTCCCCACTGCATGTTCTTTATAATGTTATCAATTCTCGATGATATATTTATTCTCTTAGGAGTATGCGAAGGTTCTCTTGAACTATTCGCAACAGGAAAATCATTATTTGCGGGTGACGACAATCTTACATCTAACATAAATTGGCTCAAAATGATAATCGTTGCGCCAATAAGAGCTATCCCACAAGTAATTATTAAAGAGGTTTTGGGTTTAAACGTCATGGCTCTCTCCTAAATAAAAGGCAAGGATGGAAGTTTCAATTCATCCATCTGAAATCACTAATTGATGTTTCGTTTTAATAAAGAAACATCAAAGCACTAACAACTGCTTTATGAACGAAACATTTATAATGCAAGCGCCTTAATTAATCAACACAAATTGAAACACCAATTTTTAGCAAATTTTGGCATTGATATAATTGCTTCATCTGAGCCAGCTTCTCCATTTTTATCAATAGAAAAATTTGAATTACGCATTAATCACTCTTAAGCTCATTTGTTCTCAAGCGAGTCAAACGTATTTTGCCTTTTAACTCTCATTAAATAACGCACCAAAAAACTCAGAAAACTATCATCACTTAAAATTTTTTAGGATTTTTATGTGTATCTTAACAAAATAAAAAACAGCAAGAATTTGGCGGTAAAATTATGCTAGTGAATGAAGTATATTAATGACCAATTTTTTTTATGTATTTACTTTGCTCAAAAAACTTCGGAAAATCTTTGATTCCCAAAATATCTTTGATTGCCTGTCGCTTGTCACGCGTGTTTTTGTAGTAAGATTCGCTGATTTTATAGCCCATAAAATACCCCAAATCCGGCGGGCGCGTTCCAGCGGTCAAACCGTTGTACATCCAGTTTTTGGTGCTGGTGTTGTTCATTTCGGTTTGAAACTCACGCCAGAGTTCGGCTTCGTGTCTGTTTCCGTAAACGTGCTGTGCCGGATTTATCGGCTGTCCGGCGGTTAGTTTAGCGATTAAATCGCAAACGCCTTCCTGAACTGATTTGGCGAGCAGCGTGTCGAGCTTTGGATATTTTTGATTGAAGTGACAGGATTCGTGCGCAACTACCGGCGTAATATTTCCGACGGGTTTTAAAGAGACATCGAGCAGTTTGTTCACTTTTAAACGCAATTGATTCGGGTCTTTTTCTTCCGGCAGAAAGGCTTTGTACAAATCCGGGAACTCGTCGCGCGGGGTGCTTGCGGTCGCGCCGTAAAGCTCGGCTCCGATAAGCAAACCGTTTTCCGAAGCCGTTCCGCCTGTGTTCGTTACGCCGATTACAAAGAAAACGTTTGGGAAAACGGCTTCGGGATAAATTTTCTTAAATTTGCGAAAGCTCTGCCGCATCTGTTTTTCCATTTCCTTGATACGCAGAGTTGAAGAGCGTATCGAAGCGAAGAAACGCGGCAGCTTTTCGACAGTTTCGGTCAGGGTTTTCGCGCTTTTGATTCGCAGACGCAGAAAATCTTTTAAGCCGATTGAGCCTTTGTCGAGATATTCATTCTGAAAAATTTCGATTCTCTTTTCCCTGTCAGTTTCTTTTGCGGCTAAATCAAAGGCACGCCAGAAATTATCTATGTCTGAAGTCACAAATTTGGCTTTGTCTGGATCAGTATTAGACTGGGTCGTTTGTCCCTGAATACAGTAAATTGATAGTAAAACTATTAACGCGGCAAAAATTAAATTCCTCATGAAATGCCCTTTCTTTCGTGGCGCTATTTGAAACATAAATGCAACTCGTTATGCAAAATTATTTGAGATTCACTGAAAGAAAAACTAATCTTTTTTAATCCTCAATCAAAAACAGTCAACGATTGGCTATTTTTTGCACACTGCTCCTATTTAAAGCAAAACCACTCACAAACAACAAATAAAAGGCTTTTATGCGAAAAAATAAACATAAAACTGAAAAAGAATAAAAATCCGGCTAAATTTTAGTCAGTCAATATTGAAACGCCTGACTTGGTAAAAAGGATTAAGATAAAACCATAAGTCCCGCCATCCCAATGATTTGCCTCAACAAAGAGAATCGTAATATTGTCTGGCACGCCGGTTGTATTAGATATGGCAGAAGTTAAAAACTAAAAACAAAAAAAGAAGAAGGAGAAAAAAAATGAAAAACACAAACAATTCAAACAAAGGTATCTTGATTTCGGATTACGCTGGAAAAGGAATTTTGTTGTCGGACTTTACGGGAAAAGGAATTTTGTTGGGTGATTATGCTGGAAAAGGAATCTTGGCTTCAGATTTCACGGGCAAAGGAATTTTGTTGTCCGATTACACCGGAAAAGGAATTTTGTTGGGTGACTAATCACTCATTAAGCAGGCTTAGAAAAAACAAAATTAATTGTCTCAAAAGTTAAAAAAGAGTTCGGTTCTAAAAATCGAACTCTTTTTTAACTTTTTTGCGTTGTTTTTTGAATTGTCTTTTGCTCAAAAGAAAGTTTGGTGTTAATTTAACATCCTAATCTTTCGGTTTCTGTCACAAAGCACTTCAAAATAATGGCGCTTAAAACACCTCAAAACAAAAATCTCTCCGGATTTGATAAAAAGTTTTACGCTCATCAAATCGGAGCCGCATCGTCAAAGTATTTCTCAAACACAGATTTTGAAGCCGAAATACACCAAATACAAGAATTAATTGAACTCGGAGTTGCGCGCGTCGCAGAAGAGAAAACCAATTCCCTTTTAAAACTCAAACCTCGCGATGTGAATTTGCTGGCGAAGCTGCGTTTATTTCTGTCAAGAGCGCTTGAATTGCAAGCTCGCTATGAAGAAGCCCTTGATGCCCTGAAAATGTATGCAAGCGAAGAAGTTCGATTGCCTCTTAACCGTCGTTTAGACCTCGAAACTCAAGCTCAAATCGCACTGCTCTATAATTATCTCGCTAACGCCCCGAAAGCGATTTCCCTTCTCAAAAATATTTTGGAGCAAGCGACGGCGGATAATACGGACAAACAACTGATAGGGCTGATTAAGGCTTCCTTGTCGAGATCATATCGTGCGGTCGGGCAATCTAAAATTGCTCGCGATTTTGCGGTTGAATCGCTTGAAGTTTATCGCGAAATCGGCGACCGCCGCGGTATGACTCACGCTTATACGGCTCTTTCGACCATTGCCGTCCAGGAAGACAAGTTTGAAGAAAGCATCGAACTCTGCCACCAGATTATCAATATTGTCGGCAGCCGCCCGGAACACTACGTTCTTGGCAGAGCTTACACGGATATGGCGGCGGCTTATACAATCACGCATCGCCCGGTCGAGGGCATCGCCTGTCTGGAAAAATCGGCTCGCTATTTTGAACAAACCGAACACACCGCTAACGTACTGAACGCTTATAACAATCTCGGTCTTAATCTGGTCAGAGTCGGGAATTGGGAGAGAGCCGAAAAAGCGCTGCACCGCGCACTCAAAATTGCAGTTGAAATAAATCACAAAGCTCTGCCTGTGGTTTATGATTCGTTAGGCGAGCTATATTTATTGCGAGAAGATTTTGATGAAGCCGAAAAATGCTTAAGAAGAGCCGTCGAGATCAGTCAAATTCAAAACCGTCAATGGTATCTCGCTCAGGCGCTTCACAATTGGGGACGCTATCATCAGGCAATCAAAAAATATAAACGCGCGGGCAGCATCGTCAAACAATATATTGAAACCGCAGAGGCACTAAAACACCACTCCTTTATCCAGCACGCTCATTTACAGCTTGCGGACATTTATCGCCAGCAGGAAGAATGGGACGATTTTGAAACCGAAATCAATCTCGCCAAACCGGACCAAGACCACGAAACGGATTTGTATATTGCGGCTTATTACGAAAGATTAAAGGGTCTCGCCGCACAAGCCAAAAATGATTCGACGCTCGCCGAATATCATCTGAGTCGCGGTCTCTCGATGTACGAAGTAATTCATGATTACTATCATTCGGCGCTTTGTCGTTACGAACTCGGCACGGTTCTCGGTGAAACGAATCCGAAAAGAGCTGCTGAATATTTCGATCAAGCCATCGAAAACTTTCTTTACCTGCAAATCAAAAGGCTGCTAGAGCAGGCAAAAACAGCTCGCGCCAATCTGAAAACGACCGCCGTTGAAATCAAACATCCGGCGCAAAACATCGGGCTTTTGACCACCAGATTAGCCGAAGCCGCCACATCCAGAGAATTGCTTTTTCACGAATTGTTATCCATTTTACAAAAGGAGAGCAAAGCCAAGAAAATTCTAATAGCGCGCCCTTCCGACAGCCAATCTCACAGCAAGCTTTCGGCTGTTTCGTATTCAGGTTTCACCGCCGCCGAATCAGAGAAAGTGCTCGCGGATTTACAGCGGACACAGGAAAACGGAAACCTTTCAGAATTTGCCGA
>DASVRD010000154.1:0-42520 GCA_036388775.1 Pyrinomonadaceae bacterium
ACTGCATTTGGCGTCGGTTGCAGCGATGCTGGTCGGCTTGTTATCATTTGCATTTGCGATTTTATTAGAAGCAGTTATCCAATTATATTTAGCTATCGTTAATCGAGAGGAAAGTTAACAAAATTTTATGATGTTTGCTGAAGGCGCCGAAGGAGGCGGTCATCACACTCCGGTTCTTGTTCAATTCGTTAATTATTATCTGGGAGAACCCGCATATCATTTTCAAATGCAGTACACCCGTCCGCTCTGGACGAGATTTCTGGCAAATTTCGGCACGACGCCGGACGCTGCTTTCGGAGCGCTGACGCCGGAAAATGCTATTCCGTGGTACACAATAATGTTCGTCATCGCTTGTTTGCTGACTTTCGGGCTGATCTGGGTTTTAAAAGGAAAGCTTTCCGAAGACGATCCGTCAAACGGGCAGCAAACGCTCGAAGCCACGGTTTTAGGAATTCGCCAGCTTTTGATTGATGTCGTCGGACCGCAGGGCATCAAATATTTTCCTGTTGTCGGCACGTTTGCGCTGCTGATTTTGGTGTCGAACGTGATGGGTTTGTTCCCGCTGTTTATGGCGCCGACGGCGGCGACGAGCGTCACGTTTGCGCTCGGCATCACTTCGTTTCTTTATTACAACTACATCGGCATCCGGGAAAACGGCTTGCTCAGTCATCTCGGACACTTGGCTGGACCGATTTGGTGGATGGCGTGGCTGATTTTTCCGATTGAGTTAATCGGCAATTTCATTCGCCCGTTTTCGCTCGGCGTTCGTCTATTTGGAAATATGTTTGCCGACGAGCAGGTCGCCGCGACAATTGCCGGTCTCGCCGGAATGCTCGGTTTGCCGCCGTATTTGACGCAATTTTTAGTACCGATTCCATTGATGGTTTTGGGATTATTTGTGGCGCTGGTGCAGGCGTTCGTGTTCACGCTGCTTTCGATGGTTTATCTCGGCGAAGTTTCGCACGCGCCCCACGATGAACATCATCAAGCCGAAGCTACCGGACACAACGAACCGCATATTGAGCATGACACCGTAATTGCTCCGGCGTAAAAAAGTTTGGAATTTTAAACGTGCGGCGAGCGGCTCGGAGAAGAGGTTTCGAGCGCGTTGCCGCCCAAGGCTAAATAATCAGGCAAAAGTTTTTCTCAAAACAAGATTCGGCGTTATTTTTAATTGGGTGAGAAATCGCCTTCAAAGTCTGCACGAAACAGGAGCTTTGCGTCTCCCAAGACAGCAACGGCATACCGGAAGCACGACGAACTAATAACACGCGCGACGCTGATTTTAAGTTTTGCATAATCTTTTTGCCGCTTTTGACTACTACAAAGGAAAGACAAAATGAAAAACTTTAAATATTTATTTCTGGCAGCTTTAACAATGATTTTGATGAACGTCGCGGCTTTCGCGCAAGTTCCGGGCGGCGCGGGAGGCGGCGCGGGCGCGGATAACGCTTCGACCGAAGTCAGCTACAAAGCCATTGCCGCCGGCATCGGTTTCGGAATCGCCGTTTTGGGCGGCGCGCTCGGTCAAGGTAAAATCGGCGCAAGCGCGGTCGAAGGCGCGGCTCGTAATCCGAGCGCGGCGGGTCGTATTCAAACGATTATGATTCTCGGTCTCGCCCTGATCGAATCGCTCGTTCTGTTTGCACTGCTCGTCGTTTTCGTCAAGCTCTAAACTGTCGAAACGAATCAGGATTTGCGGACAAAAGCCGAAAACTTTTGTCCGCATTTTCATTTTGCGGCACTTTTTCTTATCGCGCGCGTGTGTTAAAACTTAGCTTGAGGTTTGCAGTTCCCGAAAAGCCTTTATTTATTTCAGAAAAATGACTGAACAACTCGTCGGACAAACACTTGCCGGTAAATACCGAATCGAACAGCTTTTGCGCGAAGACGCTTTCGGCAAAACTTTTCGCGCGACGCACGTTTTAATGGAAAAACCTGTCGCCGTCAAAGTTTTAAATCCAGAATTGGCGACCAACGCGCCCGTTGTGGCTGATTTTCAGCAGGAAGCCAAGCTGCTTTCGCGTCTTTCGCATCCGCACGTTTTGAGCGTGACGGATTACGGCGTTGACGACCAGCTTGGCGTGCCGTTTCTCGTGATGGAAAATTTCGACGGGCGAACGCTCAAAGATTTGATCCAAACCGAAGGCGCTCTGCCGCTTCAACGCGCCGTGACGATTTTAACTCAGGTGTCTGACGCTCTCTCCGCCGCGCACGAAAACGGGCTAATTCACGGCGCGCTTCGCAGCGACAGCGTTTTGCTAGCGGGCAGCGGCTCGCGCGATTTTATTAAAGTCGTTGATTTCGACGCCGCGAACAAAACATCGAACATTGATTTTTATGACCGCGAAACCGCGCGCGACGGAGCCGAATCCGTTGCATATCTCTCGCCCGAACAATGCAACGATTCATCCGAGACGGACGCGCGTTCGGACATCTACTCTCTGGGAATCATTTTGTATGAAGCATTGACCGGACGCCTGCCGTTCGTCGGCTCAAGCACGACGGAAATAATGATGAAACACGCGCAGGAAATTCCGCCTTCGCTGCTCGCCGTGCGTCACGATTTACAGCCGACTTTTGAACAAATCGTCCAACGCGCGCTGGCAAAAAATCCGGCGCATCGTTTTCAAACCGCCGCAGATTTTTCGGCGGCATTAACGACTGCCGCCGAAGGCGCGCCGCTCCCGCTTTTGCAGCGCGAACAAGAAACCATTGTTCGCCCTCGCGCGGAAGCCGTCGCTGCCGAATCAAGAACTGATGCGCGCTGGCGGACAGCGTTTATGGTTTTGGCGGGAATTTCGCTGCTCAGCGTCACGCTTTTTTATTTCACGCAAAACCGACGCACCACTCCGGCAACCGACCCGAACTCGAGTCCGGTTCAACCGATAAATCCGGCGACCGGCACGGCTGAGCAAAATTTATCGGATTTCTCAAATCTGCAATTCAACACAAATCCCGACGCCAATCTTTCAACCGTTCCGCCCGCAGGAACCGTGACTGACATTCCCTACGGCGGTCGTATCCCGCCCGGACTTTATCCCGGCGGACAACAAGTTTACGTTGATCCGAATTCAAACAGCCCGTTTATGCAGGATTTAAATCAGGCTGCGCCGCCTTCGCCGACGCCAAAAACCTCGCCTAAAGCGAGCGTTTCGCCTACTCCGGCAGCGTCGCCAGCCCTTTCGCCTACACCGCAAGCTTCGCCGAAGCCGACCGGACAACCGACGCCTGCGGCAACCCAAACTCCGGCGGCAACACCAAAACCAACCGCGCCGCCCGCGCGAAACACGCCCGTCCCGAAACCGACACAGCCGACGACGGAAAAATCGGCGCAAAATTTATCCGATAGAATCTCCGAATATTAAAAACAAAATGGGCAGGATTCGATTTTCCTGCCCTTTTTTATAGTGATTTTAGGAGATTCAAAAGCGGCTCGGCATCTTCAAAAACTGTTTCCGCTTCTGCCACAAAACACGGTAAACCGAATTTTATTTTTCCAAGCTTAACCCCATCTTTTGCCGTTGTAATGAGAATTTCCGCGCCTGCTTCTCTCGCCTTCCGCTCAATTTCTTCAACGTCCGCTTGTCGGTAAGCGTAATGATCGGGGAAAGATTTGGCAGCGACAATTTTCAAACCGACTTTTTCCAAATCCCGAAAAAACGCCGCCGGATTGCCGAGCGCGCAAAATGCCGCAGCTTTGAGCGCGGAATGCGGAATGCGGAATGCGGAATCGTTTTCTAAATTTCGGGCGTTTCGCGTTTTGGCGGGAAGATTTAAAAATTCAGCTAACGGTTTCAACTCTTTTATTTCATTTTTAGCTAGCAAAACCGGACAATTTGGATTGTATTTCTTTATTTCGGATTCCAGATTTGAAATTTCCCGGCTCAAATCTGCCCGCGTCAAAACAATTAAATCGGCGCGCTTTAATGCGCTTAAAGGCTCGCGCAAAATCCCCGCCGGAAGCAGTTTTCCATTACCGAACGGATTTGTCGCATCAATCGTAACAACATCCAAGTTTCTTTTAAGCCGCAAATGCTGAAAACCATCATCCAAAACAAACGCGGTCGCGCCCAAATTCTCTTTTGCCCAAAACCCCGCTTCAACTCGATTTTTATCGGCAATGACCGCCGCAATTCCTAAAAGTTTCCGCGCCAAATCAAACGGCTCATCGCCGCTCGTTCGCGCGTCAGCCAAAATTTGTTCGCCGTCTGAAACGAAAACTCTTCCATTCGGATTTGCGCGTTTGTAACCGCGTGTCAGAATGCAAACTCGATGATTTTGTTCGGTTAAAGCCAGCGAAACGAATCGGACGAGCGGAGTTTTCCCGGTTCCGCCGACGGTGATGTTTCCTATACTGACAACGGGCAAGCCTAATTTAGCGGATTTGAGCCAGTCTTTTCGATAAAAATTTGTTCTGGTTTGAGCAAGCACGCCGTAAAGCGAGCCGAGGGGCGCAATCAGAAATTCGGACAAGCGGTTTTGCCTCACGGCGCAAGATTAACTTTTCGCAGCATTTTTTCAAAACGAGGATCGTCGCGCAAACTGTCGAATTGCGGATTGACTTTGAGCATGTAGCCCCACGACTCGCGTTTTTCGATTGATTTTTCCAGATTCTCAAACGCCGAATCCTTTTCGCCTAATGCGCCGTACAGAACCGCGAAGCTGCCGTAATCAAGAGTGTCGGGCTTTTCCGCTGATAATTTCCGAGCTTTCTCTAAAATCTCGCGCGCCTTGTCCTTGCGCCCGGCTCTTGCGTATGTAAAACCCAACTCGCACAATGTTGTTTGCGGAAGAATCTCGTGCAGCGCGACCGTCTTTTCCCATATCTCAATCGCTTCCTTAAACATTCCTTTTTCGGTATAAGCGCGCGCCAACATCGGTAAGGCTTGCAAATTATTCGGTCTTTTTTCCAACCAAAATTTAGCTTCTTCGATTGTCCGGTCGTAATTACGGTTGAAAAAATAAATAGAAAAAGTTCCCCACGGTCTATTATATTCCTTGAACGGCGACAAATTTAATATCGTCAAAGCTTCGTCATGACGTTCCATTCCACTTAAAAGCAAAGAATACCAAAGGTGGGTAAGACGATTTACATTTCTTAGCTCAATCGCACGTTTGAAATCTTTTTCGGCGTCAACCCAATTCCAATCGCCCCGCCACGTGGCAAAAGCTCGCGTGGCATAAGCGTTTCCCAGCGCATCGTCAAGCTCAATCGCCTGTTGCGCTAAAAGGCGCATTTTACGGTAGCCTTCAGGACTCGGCTTTTCGATTTGCAGATTTGCTAAGCCGAGATATGCTAAAGCAAATTTTGGGTCAAGCTCGATTGCTTGTCTGAATTTCTTTTCAGCTTCCGTGCGTGCTTCAAGACTTGATTGATTTGTAAATAAATGAAATGCGTCGAGATATAAACGATATGCTTGCGCGCTCGATGTGTAACTTTTCATTATCTTCCGACGTTCATCGTCCGAAAGTTCGAGTTCCAGAGTGTCGGCAATCTTCAGTGAAATTGAATCTTGAATACCAAAAATTCCGTTAAATTCATTGATAAAAACATCCGACCAGAGCGTTTTGCCATCAGTCGTGCGGATTAGTTGGACTGTAGCGCGAACTTGCTCGCCGCTTCTTTGAACGCGTCCATCCAAAACCGCGTCAGCGTTTAATTCCCGCCCGGCGGCTAGCGGATCGAGATCGGACTTATTAAAACGGCTGACTATCGCCGTCGGCAAAACGGTGATCTCTTTAATCCTGCTGAGACGCATAATCAGCGCGTCGGTCATTCCCATTCGCAACGCATCATCGTTTTCCGCCTGAACTGTCATCGGTTGAAACGGAAGCACGGCGATTGTTTTCACTCCCAAAGCGGATTTAGCACGATTCATCTGCCAAAAATAAAGGGCGGCGATTCCGCCAATCGCTATCAAACAAATTGCCGCGGCTGGCAGCCAAAATGATTTTTCTTTTCCCTCCGATTTGTCGAACTCAGATTTCTTATTCTCAGACGGAAGCGAAGCGTGGATGTCATCTGCAAGCGGGGATTGTTCGGAAACAATTTTGTTTGGCTCAAAACTCGGTTCACCGGGCGGCGAGAGGTTATTTTCTTCTCTTTCCTCTTCGGGCGGAACAAATTTGTTTTCTTCGCGGAGAACAAATTTAAAGCCCTGACGCGGAACGGTGATTAAATAACGATGCTGCTTTCCGGTATCTTCCAGAGCGCACCGAATTTGCTTGACCGCTTGCGAAAGATTATTAGGCGCAACCGCCTGCTCCTGCCAGACGGCGTTAATCAAATCTTCCTGACTAACGATTTGATTGTTTCTTTTGACCAGTTCGACAAGCAAATCAAACGCGCGGGAAGAAAGCGCAATCGGCTCTCCGTTTCTCAACAAACGGCGCGAAGCTACTTCAAGACGGTAGGAATCAAATTCGTAAACTTCGTCGGGCATCTGAAAGACATTGATATAATTGTCTCAGTTGATGTCTAATGCCGATTTATCTCTCTCTTTATCAATCGGTTATGAGTTGAATTCCGGCGCGCGGGCGTTCTTTACAACATTAAATTTCAATTGAGTCAATTATATTTTTTCTATTATTTGCGTTTTTAACTCTCATTTATTAACGCACCATAAAGGTTAAAAAACTATCACAAGTAAAATATTTTTTGCAGGATTTTTATGTGTTCCTCCGAAGGAATAAAGGCGTCTTGATTTGACGGTAAACTCAATCTGCTGAACAAAATATATTAATACCGTCCGAAAGAATCCCTCATTCAGAAATTTTCAGAAAAATTCACAAACATTTTCAAGACTTTTCGGAAATAAGTATTTACTGTTTGGCTGCTTTTGAAAAGACACTCTGAAACTTTTATTCACCGAGAATAATAATCAAAGTTTCGTCAAATTGTCGGCAGATTTTTAGTCTAATTTTGCAGGCTTATTCAACTTGCCAATTAAACGCAGTACTAACGAATTAAATAAATTGAACGCTGAAATCATCAGAAATTGGTTTCATTTGGGAAATCATATCAGCCATATAATTCGGTAGTTATCGGCGTTTAAGCCGCCAATCAACTCTGAAAGCCATAAATTCGGCAAATAATAGCCGCCAAAATTCCAAGATTAAATCGAGAAAGGAAGATAAGTAATGATTTGTATTGAATTAGACATTTTTTCGGGAATGTACAATCCGACTTGGTCGTTAACCGCAAAAGAAGAAAATGATTTTCTTGATCGCATTCTAGCTGACCCATCTTTGACGGCTCCTCCGACGACCGCAGGAAGTCTCGGATACAAAGGTTTCATTGTTTATGCCAGCGAAAACGCGCGAACGCGCTTGATGAGCGCGGGTTTGCCCTCATACTTTTACCTGAACGCGAAAAAAAGCACGGAAGCGCAAAGTTCCTTGCTTCATTCAAAGGAAGCGGGCAAAGAAACGAAGGACGATATTCTGCAAATCGCCGAAGACGCGATTCCTTCGGCTAACAAGGCAATTCAAACTTTGAACAAACAATGGTATGAATATTGGGCGACTCATACGGATAGCGAGCCTGCGCCGTCTCCTAAAAAAGAGAATAAAATTGCTGCCGAATCAGATTTGCCGGAGGTATTTCAAGAGAATTCCGCTGCCGAAAACAGCCCTAATTGCGGAGTTCTTTATGGGGTTCATTATAACGACGTTTTCTCGTGGAACACATCATATTATCTAAAGCATAATAATTGTTACAGCTTTGCGACTTTCAACAGAAACCTTTATAGAAACTGTGCCAGAGCGCAGCCCGGTCACAAATCACGATTTCCGGCAAGAATAAATTTGAATGATTGGACTGATGTTGTTAACAGGTCGGTTCGTGATGGTTTATGGACAACTTGTCCACCGGGTCCTCATTTTCTTGTCGCGCTGGTGCTAGCTCCCGGCGCGGATTATCACTGGTATCGTTTATGTACCAACGGTATTTGGTGCCACAAGCCAGGATGCGCTCCGGCAACTTATCTCGATGCCAGCAACCAGGTAATAACCAATCCACAAACCTGTAATCGTAATAATCCGGGAGGAATTAATTATTCGGTTTTTTGCGGTTATATGTATGTTCCCTATAACTTAAGGGTGAGCGGTCCTCCGTGGCAGAAATGCGGAAGCGTGGCTTGTCCATAGTTTAGTGTTACTTCAATCGGTGTTAATACCAGCACAAAGAAATAAATAAATTAGCGCAACTTAGTGAGTTGAAAAATTGGAGGAGATTATGAAAAACCCAAATCGTCGTAATTTTTTAAGAATCGCCGGAGCGTCATTTGCCGGACTCTTCGCTGCCGTCTCGATGAAAGGCGCGCTGGCGGAAAATAAGGAATTATTGAATTCCAAACAAATCCCGCTCGACCAGTGGCTGCTCAATACCGGCGCAAAGGAGTTGCCCGAGGACTTGTACAAACAAACTCTTGACGAAATCAAGCGCGCGGAAAGACAAAACAGTTTTTGAAGGATAAGAGGAAATGTGAAAAGCAGTTGTGAATTGCATTGTGTTTCTGGTCGCAATATTTGTCTTAAATAATATTTCCGCAGGGGCGCAGACGATTGCAAAATACTCGGTCACGCTTTTAGGCAATGTGCAGGGCAATCCGTTTACCCGTCAGGGAACGCTGACTGTCGCTCGAACTATTAGTCCTGCGGGAACTCAAAACGGGGTTAATCCGATTGAAGTTTTTTTGCAATCGGGTAATCCGCCCAGTTTCCCGCAAACGGGCGCAATTTGGTTTATGACCAACAGCGGAATGCAGTCGCCGAACGGTGCCAGAATTGATTACGCTTATGTCTCGACAACCCGTTCAAGCATTACGGTTATTCCCGACCGCCGCGTTACGGCGTTAGGAAATAATGTTTTTAACTACGGGTCGTCAATTATTTCCTCCATAAGCCAAATCCGTGACGGAAAAATGGAGTTACGATTCAACGAGAACAATGTAAGCGGAACGGTTCGAGTTTCAGGACTTTTATGGGGCGGAATTCTTGGGGCTTCACAACCTTATTACGCTTCAATAACAGGCGTCCGCACCCAGTTGACCGCTTTGCCCGCCAAAGGAGATAAAAATGAAAGATAATTTTATTCAAGTATGTAAAGCCGCTTATCGTAATTTGTTTCACTTAACAATCCCCGCCGTCTTTATGCTTTTGTTGTCGGGCATTTCAATGGGACAAGCCTCCAATCCGGGCAAAACATCGCTGCCTTCCGGTTTTCAACAATTGAAATCCAGGCTCAAACAACCTCAGAAGGAAATCCCGCTGAGCGGTGTTTTTGAATTTATCAAGCCGGGTGCGGACAAAACAATTCGCTTGCCTGAATTGAGCGAAGCGCAGAAATCAACATTTGAATCTGGAAAAAAAACCCAAATCGGAGTTATTCGCAAACTCGAACGAAAAGTTCAAAAAATTTCCGATGGAACGTTTTTTTCCGTTGATCGAGGTTCTATTTGGATTGCCGAGATTGTTTCCAAATCGGCGGTGCAAACCCGTTTGCATTTTAGCGACGTAAATTTATCAAAGGGTTCGAGATTGTCAGTTTATTCGGCAAAGAATTCTAATGATAAATACAATTTCTTTGAAGAAAACGCCTCCTCTGAAAACGGCGGGTTTTGGACGCCTCCGATTGATGGCGACGATATTGTGATTGAGTATTTTACTCCAAGCAGCGGCGATTTGAGTAAGGAACAATTGCCTTTTCGGATTACGCAGGTCAGCCATATTTACCGAACCGGATTGGAAAACTGCTCTTCCGAATCGAATTTGTCTTCCTCGCCGCCGCAATTTCCGACTTGTCATAAAGATGTTCCGATTGAGTGGGAAGAGGTAGCCCGTTCGGTCGGACTTCTGCAATTTACGACGGCAAGCGGCGAGTTTATTTGTAACGGAACATTGCTCAATTCCGTAGCGCAAGATTACAACCCGATACTGCTTACGGCAAATCAATGTTTTAATACTCAAGCATCGGCACAGTCGCTCAGAGTTTATTGGTTTTATGAGACCGGCGACTCCCCTTCAAGCGATTTGCCCCATTCCGACGGCGCGACCTTGCTAAGCGCGGGAGCCGCGACCGATCATACCTTAGTTCTTATTAAAGGCTCTGTTCCCACATTGGAAAATGTCGCCTTTTCCGGTTGGGACGGAACGACAAATCCGATTGGCACGTCCGTCGTCGGATTTCATAATCCGCGCGGCTCTTATCGTCGTTTCTCAGCCGGCACGACAATCTCAGGCTTTTGTCCGACCTTGCCCGGCGCTTGTCAAAACTATACGGGCGTAAGCTGGAATCAAGGAATTATTGAGAGCGGTGGACAAGGTTCGGGACTCTGGAAAGGAACGGATTATGAAAACAGCCGCTTGATTGGAACGCTAACTACCGGAACAATCGGGTGCACGAATCCGCGCGATTCATACAGCAGCTTTGGAACAACTTATCAATCAATTTCATCACATTTGCAGGGCGGCACCGACGACAATTCCGACGCCGCAGGGGGAAATGATTTTCCGCAAAACGCCGTTGCAATTCAACCGGGCGCTCGCCCTAACTTAGTTGTTAAATGGCTTGACGATGATTGGTATTCGATAAACGTTCCCGCCGGTTACAAAATAACCGCAACTGCTGATTTCGTTCACGAATACGGCGATATTGATTTGGAGCTTTTTCGACCGCCGCAGGATGAACCCGTTGCAACATCTTACTCGGTGGGCAACAATGAAACGGTTTCCCACATTTCAAATAGCTCGACAACATATTATTTGTATGTTTATTTGTATGACGGTGCGAGAAATAATTACAATTTGAACATCTCGCTTCAACAGGTTTCCGCAGCGCCTCGAACGCCATTTGATTTTGACGGCGACGGCAAAGCCGATATTTCGGTTTTCCGTCCGTCAAACGGCTCGTGGTATGTTTCGCGGAGTTTAAACAATTCATTTTTCGGCGTTCAATTCGGTTCGAACGGCGATTTGATTGCTCCCGCCGATTTTGATGCTGACGGTAAAGCCGACTTTACAGTTTTCCGAAACGGTTTTTGGTATCGCTTGAACAGCAGTACCAATCAATTTGTCGGATTGCAGTTCGGCTCGCCCGGAGACCTTCCGGTTCCCGGTGATTTTGACGGCGACGGTAAAGCCGACATCGCGGTCTTCCGCCCGTCAAATGGCGCTTGGTATTGGCTAAACAGCTCAAACAACCAATTTAACGGTTTTCAGTGGGGCAGTAACGGCGATAAACCGCAGGTCGGTGACTTTGACGACGATGGGAAAACCGATTTAGCCGTGTTCAGACCCGCGAACGGGGCGTGGTATATCTTGCGCAGCTCGAATAATTCGTTTTTCGGTATTGGTTTCGGATCGCCCGGTGATATACCGGCGGCGGCGGATTACGACGGAGACGGGAAAACCGATGTTGCTGTTTTCAGACCGAGCGCCGGAGCCTGGTATCGCTTAAATAGTTCAACCGGACAGTTTTTCGGTCAACAGTTCGGCATCTCTGAAGATAGACCGGTCGCGGCGGATTACGACGGCGACGGCAAAGCCGACATCGCGGTATTTCGTCCGTCAAACGGCGCGTGGTATTTGCAGCGCTCAACCGCAGGATTTACCGGACAGCAGTTCGGCGCGGGCGGCGATGTTCCTACTCCCGCCGCGTTTGGACGTTAGCTTTGATTTCAATGCTCGAAAAGCGGCGTAAGCCGTTCAATACTTTTTTCGACCGCGCCACGATTTGCCTGTAAAACGGCGAAAGCGTTTTCTGCCAAACGCTTTCGCCGTTTTTCCTCATGTAACAATTCGTTAAAAATCCCGTTCAATCTCACGGGAATTTCGTTTTCCGCGAGCTGCGGCAATTGGACAATCGCTTCGGTGCGTAAAAATTCTTGGACAATCGCGGCGAAATTCATCGTGTAAAATCCGGTCACAATCGCTTTTTTTGCCGCCGCCGGTTCCAGCACATTTTGCCCGCCGTGCGGAATCAAGCTGCCGCCGACGAAAACGAGTTTGGCAAGCTCATAAACGGCGCGTAATTCGCCGATGCTGTCGAGCAAAATCAAATCGGCATTAACATCGGATTCCGATGTTAATGCCGAACGACGAGCGAATCGGAAACCCGAATTTTGCATTAATTCCGCAACTTCGACGAATCTTTCAGGATGGCGCGGCGCAATCAACAGACGCGGCAAGTTTTCAGCCGAAAATTTGTCGCGCAAAATTCGATAACTTTCCAGAATCCAACGCTCTTCCGGCGCGTGTGTGCTGGCGGCGACGATTAACGGGCGCGCGTCGTCAATCGCAAATCTTCGCCGCAAAGTTTCGGTCAAATCGCTTTTGCTCGTTTCCGAATCAAATTTTATGTTTCCGGTGACAAACGTTTTTTCCGCCGCGCACCCCAATTCAATCAATCTTTCCGCGTCACTCGCGCCGCTCATCAGCGCCAGATCGAGATTTGCCAATGCCCGCTGCACAAGCCCGCGAATCCGTTTGTAATTTTTGAATGATTTTTCCGACAATCTGCCGTTAACTAAAGCTATTTTTATTTCACTCTTGCGCGCCTCGCGCAAAAAGTTGAACCACAATTCGGTTTCCATTATCAAAACAACTGACGGATTGATTTTTTCGAGAGCGCGGCGGACTACAAAACTCCAATCGAACGGAAAATAAAAAACCAGCGCGGCTTCGTTTTTAAAGATTTCGCGAGCTAGCGTTTGCCCGGTTTTCGTGGTGGTCGAGACGACTAATTTGTAATCGGGAAAGTTTTTTAAAATCTCTTTGACGAGCGGTTTGGCGGCGTTTGTCTCGCCGACCGAAACCGCGTGCAGCCAGATAACCGGTTTTCCTTCGGCGTCAAATTCGGGCAGGTGTCCAAATCTTTGCCAAAAACCGGCGGCGTATTTGCCTTTGCGCGCGGCGTCCCACAAAAAACGCGGCAGCAAAATAAGAAAGCCGATTGTAAGAGCAAAGCTGTAAATAAAATACATCAAAAGTAACGGTTGTAGATTCTGATTGGATGATTTGGTTTTCTTTGCCTCTCGATCCCGAATCAAACTAAAATTTATAAATAATGAACATCTGGCAAATTATCGGGCGGCTCGTTCCTTTCGTCAAACCTTATAAGTTTCTCGTCGTCGTTTCGCTTTTTCTGACTTTAATCGGAGCGCTCGCGGCACAAGTCAATCCGATTGTTTTGCGTTATACGGTTGACACAATCCAGCAATTATTAAACGAAGGTGGAACCGCAACCGGAATCACTCCGCTTTTGCTGTTCATTACGGCGGTTTTGTTTGGGAAAGAACTTGTAAATATCGCCGTTAAATACGGTCAAAGTATGCTCGGCGAGCGGATTCGCATTAATCTTTCGAGCCAATTGTCGCAATATGC
Organism: Pyrinomonadaceae bacterium; assembly: GCA_036388775.1. Classification (GTDB taxonomy): domain Bacteria; phylum Acidobacteriota; class Blastocatellia; order Pyrinomonadales; family Pyrinomonadaceae; genus JALZCH01. The sequence continues at coordinate 13,387 of DASVRD010000154.1, forward strand.
AATCGAAAAGATTCTCACCTATAAATACGAATATTTCGCCGACAACGAAAACGCGACCGGAAAGCTGCAAACCAGAATTGATCGCGGCGCGGAAAGTTTGACCAGGTTTGTGCAAAGAATTTTTATTGATTTGCTGCCGCTTTTCGCCAATGCGGGTTTAGCCCTCGTCGTAATGTTTTACGCCAATTTTTACGTCGGTCTGGTCGCTTCGGTTGTGATGCCGGTTTATTTTTTGCTGAGCTGGCGACAGGCTGGTTTGCTCAAAGGCGTCAGGCGGGGCTTGCGCAGTTTGCGCGAAACAAAAACCAACGGTTTATTTAATATTATCGAATCAATCATTGTCATTAAATCTTTTGTCCGCGAAGAATACGAACGCGAAAAGCAGTATCAATTACAGCAAAATCTGATTGACGCGCAAATGAAACAGCGCAAAACAAACTACGCTTTCGACGCGCTCAAAACTTTTGCCGAACAAGTCGGTGTGACGCTGATTATTATTCTGACGGCGTATCTGGTTCTTGACGGGCAAATGACAATCGGCGCGATTATGTTTCACATCTTGCTGTTCAACAACGTCTCCGCGCCAATTCGCCAGCTTCATCGTATTTACGACGAAATCAACGAGGCTTTGACTTACGCCGAAGGATTTTTCGAAGTTCTCGACGCCGATTTTGCAGTTGAAGAAAGCGGCTCGATTACAACGGAAAATCTCAAAGGCGAGTTTGAACTAAAGAACGTTAATTTCACTTACCCGAACGGAACGCAGGCGCTTTTTGATGTAAATATGAAAATTCCGGCGGGCAAAACCGTCGCTTTCGTCGGGCTTTCAGGTGCGGGAAAATCAACTTTGATAAATCTTCTGTGCAAATTCTACGCGCCGACCGACGGCGAAATTTGTCTGGACGGCGAGAATTTGCAGGATTTCGACACTCATCTTTTGCGCCGCAAAATCGGGCTGGTTTTGCAGAAAAACCACATTTTCAGAGGCTCGATTGAAGAAAACATTCGTTACGGAAATATGAAAGCGACTTTTGGAGAAATCCGGGAAGCCGCCAAAAAAGCGTATCTTCACGCCCAAATAGAACAGCTTCCCGACAAATACGAAACCGACGCGCAGCAGCTTTCCGGCGGTCAGCAGCAGCGCATCGCCATTGCGCGCCTGTTTTTGAAAAATCCGCCGATCATTTTCCTCGACGAACCGACCGCGAGCCTCGATGCGATTGCGACCGAGCAAATCAAAAACAGTCTTGACGCAATCAAAGAAAACCGCACGGTCGTCGTCATCTCGCACAGCATCTCGCAAATTATTGATTCGGACGTAATTTTCGTTTTAAAAGAAGGTCGCGTCGTCGAAAGCGGAACGCACGACGAGCTTTACGAAAAAGGCAAAACATACCGCGAGATTTTCAACGCTTCGGCGCGAAGCTTGAATCTGGACAGAATCTCAAAAACTCTGGAAACAGAAATAGTAATTGATGGAAAGAAAAAGAGCTTTGCCTAAAATCAGGTAAAGCTCTTAAATTACAAGCAATTGTCTTAGAGTTTTATTTCACGCGCTCAAGATAACGCGATTCGGTCGGGTTGACGCGGATTTTCTCGCCTGATTCGACGAACGGCGGGACTTGGATTGTGACGCCGTTTTCGAGTGTTGCGGGTTTGTTGGTGTTGGTGACAGTCGCGCCTTTTAAACCGGGTTCGGTGTATTCGACTGTAAGCTCCATTGTGTCGGGCAGTTTAACGCCGATTGGCGCGCCGTTGTAAAACTCGACTTCGATTTTTAAACCGGGCAAAAGCCACGAGGCGGCGTCGCCCAAATCTTCTGCGCTCATCGAGGTTTGCTCGTAAGATTCGGTGTTCATAAAATGGTGCATATCGCCGTCTGAATAGAGATATTCCATTTCGTGCTGTTCGAGCGACGCTCTTTCCAGCGTGTCGTTGGAACGAAAACGGTGTTCAAAACTCGAACCCGTAATTAAATTTCTGAGTCTCGTCTGCACCATCGCGCGTAAGTTTCCCGGCGTGTGATGGCGAAATTCCATCACTTTGCACGGCGCGCCTTCAAATAAAATAACCATTCCTTTGCGGATGTCGTTTGCCGAAAGTGCCATTGTTTTAGTAATCAGTAATCAGTAATCAGTAATCAGTAATCAGCTTTTTAACTTATTACTTATTACTTATTACTTATTACTTATATAATCTCCGTATTTAAATGAATTTGTTTGTAATAGCAAAGTTATAAGTTTAATTTTTGCCGCTTGTGTTTGTCTAGTCATCAGTAATTGCGGTCGTGTCCTAATCTTGTGGTGCTGTAAACTTGAAATTCTCAAAAAGGAAGTTTTCTTTACTTTAAACACACACTAATTTATTATAAGCTATTGGAAAGTGACGCAATTAAGCCATAATGCGGATTGAGTTTAAACGGCTCTTTTTTCATGGTATTTGTGGGCTTGTGGTTGAAGCTGTAGATTATTGCGGGAATTTCAATGAAATGGACAGTACAAAAAACGGATGAACAGCCTTTTGTCAAGGTTGTTATTGAAGGCGACTTCAATTTGACAGACCATTGGAAAATGATTGAAGACATTGTTTCCCGCGATTTTTGGAAACCTGGAATGTATGCCTTCTTTGATGACAGAAATCTCACCTTAAACTCTGCCGGCTTTGCTACGATTCAAGCGGCAGCACGAAATCATGAGGAAAATGACAAGCGCATCGGTGAAGGAAAATCTGCCATTTTAATGGGATCAATGGCTGATTTCGTAAAAGCTCGACAATTTGAGCTGCTCTTAGACGAGAAAGCGAAAGCTAGAATTCGCATATTCCTTAAGGAAGAAGAAGCTATAAAATGGTTAGTCTCTTAATCAAGCATTAAAATTAATAATCATTTGATTATTACCGTCAACAAAGTCGTAAAGTTTTCAAAGTAACAAAAGCCCTGCCTTTAATTGAGTTTTGAGAAACAATTACAACACCATAGAAATAGAACACTACCGTAATTGTCAATGAAATTGTCAATCGTCATTCCGGCTTTTAACGAGGAAAAGTGTTTGCCCGGCACTTTGAAAAATGTGTCTGAGGCGTTGGCTGAGGCTAACTGCGTTTCCGAAGTTATTGTCGTGGATAACCAAAGCGTTGATAAAACCGGAGAAATTGCGGAAAACTCCGGCGCGACTGTTGTTTTTGAGATCGAACACAACATCGGAAAAGTGAGAAATACGGGCGCGAAAACAGCCGAAGGCGATTTGCTTGTTTTCGTTGACGCCGACACGCAAGTTCCACAAAAACTGTTTCAAAAAATCGTCGAAACAATGGCTGATGAAAAATGTTTTGGCGGCGCGGTGGCGGTTGAGTATGAAAATTTCGAGCGAAAATGGATGAGATTTTATTTGCTCGGCTGGCATTTCTGGAGCGCGGTTTTCAATATGAAACAAGGCGCGACGCAGTTTTGCCGCAAAGACGCTTTTCTTGAAATCGGCGGTTATGACGAAAGCGTTTATATGGGCGAAGATGTCGAATTTTACTGGCGGTTGTCAAAGCTCGCCAAACAAAACGGCGGGTATCTCAATTTTATCGAGAACCCGAAAGTTATCACTTCGAGCCGCCGGTTCGATAAAATGAGCGTTTGGAAAACGCTTGTGCTGACCAATCCGCTGTTTTTTCTTTTTACCACGAAGAAAAAACGGTTTTGGCAAGATTGGTACGATAAACCGACTCGGTAAAAAAGCTAATGCCTGACGCGATACAAAACATAAACGCAGCCGTTTTTTAATTGTCTGGATTCGATTAATTCCAAATCAATCTGCCGTTTCATTTCCAGAAAAAGCGGAATGCCCGAACCCAGCAAAACCGGATGAATATTAAATCCGATTTCGTCAATCAATTCGGCTTCAAAAAGCGATTTGGCAAATTCGCCGCCGCCCATTACGCAGATTTCTTTGCCATCTTCACTTTTTAATTTTCGGACAAACTCGACGGCGTTTTCGGAAACAATTTCAACGTCGGCGTTTTCGTCGGCTTTTAAAGTTCGTGAAAAAACATAGGTTTTTATATTAGGATAAGGATTTTTCTTGCCCTTGCCGAGTTCAAGTCCAACCGTATAAGTTTTCCGTCCCATCAAAATCGTATCAATCTTTTTCCAGAAATCAGACATAATTTCCATTACTTCATCCGACCACATCAGCCAATCAATCGCGCCGTTTTCCCGCGCAATGAAATTGTCGAGACTGTTTGCAACGCCAAATGTGATTTTTCGCATTTTAGTTCTCCTTTTCGATTCACAGTTTAAGAAAAACCTTAAACTGTGTCTTGGCGTTTTTTGATATTACTTTTCGGGCGTTTTTCAAACGCGATTAGGCTTCATCATTGTCTGGCAAACGCCCGGCGATGTTTTTGTATTTTTTTGGAATTGCTTGTAAAAACGGCTTAAATCGTTATAGCCGACATCCTGCGAGACATTGATAATGTCTTCGCCATTTGCCAATTTAAGCGGCGCGTCGGCAAGACGCAGTTGATGTAGATACGCGCTCGGACTCAAACCGTAATCGCGTTTGAATTGACGGGAAAGATGTTCATGCGTGACGCCGATTTTGTCGGCAACGTGCGCGATTGAAGGATAAACGAGATAGTTTTCGTCAATCAACCGCTTCGCTCTAAGCGAAGGCAAAGACGGTTTCGGATTTATTTCAACCGATTGCGGACTTTTGGAGGAATCCAGAATTTCCGCTACATCCTTAACGCTTGCAGGCGATTTCGTCAAAGCCGTTTCAAACACTATCGGAGCGGAAAGAAATTTTTCAGGCAGTGATTCAATAGCGGCAATTCCCCGCAAACGCCCTTCTGGATTTTTGAAACCGGCTTGCGAGATGGTAAAAGGCGGATAAAAAACACCGAAATGTTTTGTGTTTGGGCGAATCTGTTTTTCGCCCTGAAGAAAATAAATTTCTCCGGCGTCCAAATCATAAAACTCTATCAGCCAAGCCGTGCAGGTAATGACTTTGGCAGCAAAAACGCCTTCGATTTTTAACTCGTCTTCAAAAAAATACGCACCGTCGGACAAGAAATTTGTTTTACGGCGCGTTACCGTTCCATTTTCAAATTCAATTTGAAAGCCGGATTCGTTCGAGTTGAGCCTTTTGTTTTTCATCAAGCAATTAACTTTGCTTCTTAAACGGTAGCGGCGCGGGTTCTTCGCCTTCTTTCGGCGGTTCTCTGTTTAGAGATTTAAAAATGTCCACGATTTGATCGTGCATTGATTTGGCTTCCTTGTTCGCCGGATTTAATTTCAACGACTTGCGAAAATCACCAAGGGCTGCGCGATACTGCGCAGCTTCGGTTAAAGCGAAAGCGCGTTTGGCATAAGCCTCCGCCAAAGCAGTTTTCGCCGCTTCATCTTTTGGTTTGGCTTTGAAATCCTTTTCGGCTTTGGCAATTTCGGCGTCGTATTCGCTTGTGTCAATCGCGGTCGGGTTGCCGGTCATCATCGGCGCGGTCAGAGCGGCTGAATTTGAACTGCTTGTATTTGCGGGAGGCGTCGAACTCTGCTTCGCGCCGTGACTCGATGCAATTAACGGCGAATTTTCGTTCGCTTTGGTGACGACCGCTCCGGTATTTGCGTTTGAAATCTGCGCCTGTTGCGGCGCGTTTGAACAGGAAATTAGAAAACTTACGGAAAAAACCAATAATAAACAAAAGATAATTTTCATAAAACCGATTTTAATACAAAAGTGTTGACAAAGAGCAGAACCTGAGTCTGAGGAATCAAATTCTTTGCGTCCTTTGCGTAAAACCTTTGCGCTCTTTGCGGTTTAATTCTAAAGAAAACTTAACCGCAAAGAGCGCAAAGAGAAAACGCAAAGGACGCAAAGAATTTCTAATCTTGATTCGTATAAACTGAATGAGAAAATAACTCGCTTTAATTTTGCACGTACGGGCGCGATTGAAAAATAAAAATTTGGTTTTTCGCGTAGCCCCATTCGATGTCCTGCTCGCGCGTGTTGCCGAAAATTCTTTTAATCCGCGCGGCTGTGCGCGCCAGATCGCGGACGACTTTATCGGTTAAAACCGCCCGTTCACCGGAAATCGGAATTTCCTTGATGCCTCCGTTTTCGTCGAAAACAAGCAGGCTGTCTTCGTCCGAACGCGTTAAAACCTGCACGGAATTTGATTTCGGCGCGAACAGAATTTGCTCGGCGACGCGCTTGCCTTCAACGACCTTGATTCCGAGACCGCGTTTGGCGCTGATGTAAATCGAGTTTTTATCGTCCGGGTTAAACGGATCGCTCGTAATCATCACGCCGCTCGCCTCCGAGTTGACGCCTTCCTGCACGAGAACGCCCATAAATGTCTGCGTGTGGTCAACAAAATTGCGCTCTCTGGCTTCGTAGGCTTCAAATTTCCAGATCGAAGCCCAGACGGTTTTGACGGCTTCAATCAATTTGTCTGCTTCTTTGACGTTCGGGACGGTGTCATAAAGTCCTGCGCCGGAAAAATTCGGCAAATCTTCGGCGTTCGAGCTGCTGCGGACAAAAACGCCTTTGCCGCCCAAATCTTTTTGCCATTTTTCAACGATTTCGGCACGAAGTTTTTCGTCAAACTTTCCATTTTGAATCGCGGCGCGAAATTCTTCGAGCTTTTTCCGGCGAACGGGCGGATTGTGAACAAAATCGTTGTCGTCCATCAATTCAACCGCTTTATCGAAAAATCCGTTCGATTCCATAAAGTTTTTATACGCGACAAACGGAATCCCAAAACCTTGCGGGACGACTATGTTCGGCAGTTTGGCGTTAAAGATTTCGCCCAGATTCGCCGATTTTGCGCCGTAAATTATGCTGTCTTTTCGCCGCTGTTCATTGAGCAGAGCAAGTCTTGTGACGTTTAGATTTGCGGGCGGCGCTTTGGTGATTTTGCCGCGCGCTTCTTCCGCTTTCTGCCATTCGTCCAGCGTTTTTTTGTCGGCGCGTTTGATCGAATAACGGTCGAGCTTGGTTTCAAATTCAACCCAAAAGCCGTTTAAATCTTTAAAAAGCTCGTCCGCGTTTTTGATGTAAGCGTTCGGCACGTCCCAGCCGCGAGCCAGCAAATTGATATGCGAAAGCGGCGTCGAAGATTGGGAAACGATAATTCCGGCGACTGGCGGCAGGCTGATCGGAACTTCTTTTAAAACCAGAATCTCGTTGTAACCGATTTCAACCGAATCATCGAGCTTATCAATGACGTGAATCCGCCCGACGCCGCGAGCCGTGTTCATCGCAATATATTCTTGATTTTTGTTGATGTCGGCGGGCAGGATTCGTTTGATTTCGGTCTGTTTCGCCGAAAATTCGTCTTGCCGAATCGAATTCGGTTTGAAAGCGACGGGCTGGAAAAACGTTTTATTGATTCGGTCGTAAGTGAGCTTTATCAAATCGGCGGGAATCAAATCGCCTTCCCAATACTCAAAAGTCCAGGCTTTGACGGGCGTTTGCCAGGCGAGCGTACCGACGACGAAACGGCGATTATCGTTGACGTAAATGTCTTTGAAAAAATCTTCGCCGCGTTTTAAAGAAAGATAATTTCCGTTGATAAAATCTTTGTGAAATCGGTATTTCTTTGAATTAACGTAATAAATTTTGTTTTTATCTTTGCGGTCAATGACGAACATCAAATGCGGCAATGAATAAGGCGTTCCCTGATGATAAACGCGCGCCAGCTTGTCGAATTCGGCTTGCGTTTTGATTTGCGGCAAAGCATTCGCGGCGGTCGTAGATTTCTGCCGCAAATCAGCCCGCGAAGCCCGCGTCGGCGAAGGTTTTCGTCCGGGCTGCGCAAACGCGGAAGTCAAACTGCAAATTAAAGTGAGCAAAAGCAGAATGTTTTTCATTTTCATTGTTAACTTGTCGTAATTAAATGTTTTGATACAAAGCGAGCATATCTTCTTTGTTTTTGATGGCAATCCCAAGCTCGCGCACCATTCCGTCGTTCAAACCGTAAATCCAGCCGTGAACGGTTAAATGCTGACCGCGCTCCCACGCATCCTGTACAATCGTCGTCTCGCAAACGTTGAGAAGCTGCCCGACGACGTTTAGCTCGCACAAACGATTCCAGCGTTCGTCTTCGTCTTCAATCGCCGCCAAAGCCGCAGAATGCTTTCTCGCCACATCCTGAATATGCCTCAGCCAGTTGTCAATCAATCCTAATCGGCTTTCGTCCAAAGCGGCTTTGACGCCGCCGCAGCCGTAATGTCCGCAAACAATGATATGTTCGACCTTTAACACTTCCACAGCGAATTGAATCACCGAAAGACAGTTTAAATCTGTGTGAACGACGACGTTCGCCACATTGCGATGAACGAAAATCTCGCCGGGCTGCAAACCGAGCAAAAGATTTGCCGAAATCCGGCTGTCCGAACAGCCGATCCAGAGATATTTCGGCGTTTGGAGCGTGGAAAGTTTTCCAAAAAAATCGGGGTTTTCGTGCCTGACTTGCTCCGACCAGCGACGATTATTTTCCAACAAGTTATCTAAAGATTCCAAAAAAAATCTCCTCAATTTAAAACGTTTTCAATGGCATCACACGCCGATTTTACACCGTTTTCCGCGCCAACGACACTTTTGATTTCCGAAGCGCGTTTTTTATAATTTAAATCCGTCAGCAGCTCATTCAATTCTCCGGCGGCGCGTTTCGCGCTGTAAGACTCGCGCGCAATTGTTCGAGCAACTCCGAGCCGGACGCAACGCGCGGCATTGTCGAATTGATCGTGCGAAAAAGGCATAAACAGATGCGGAGCGCCCGCGCGCAAAACCTGTGATGTCGTGCCGATTCCGCCTTGATGAACGACTGCGGCAGCAAACGGAAAAACTTCGGAAAACGGCGCATAATCATAAGCGGCAATGTTTTCGTCCAGATTTTCTGGCGGCGCGTTTTGACCGATCAGCAAAACGGCTCGGCGGTTGAGAATTTTCGCGGCTTGCGCCGATTCTTCGTAAAAATTTCCCGCCGCCCAAACCGCAGCCGAACCGAGCGTGAAAATAATCGGCGGCTCGCCCGCCGCCAAAAATTCTTTTAAACCAACGGGCATTTTTCCCGTGTCGCGCTTGCCGTCGTAAAACGGAAATCCGGTTTGAACGGTCGGCTGATGCCAATCGGGTTGCCGCGCGCCCAAAGCGGGCGAAAAGAGCGCGAGATGCAAAAACGGCGAAAATTTATCTTTAAAAACCGGATCAACCGAAGGTTTTAAATTTTCCCGGCGGCGCAATTCCCGAACCGGCTCCCACCAGGAATTGAGCGAGAGTTTTAAACCGGAATAAAGAATTTTGTGAAACGTCGGACCTAAGAAACGCAATTTGCCGAGCCATTGCGCGGTCGGCGGAACCATCGGGTCGTAAACCGAGAGAAACGACGCCGGTGCCAGACTGGTCGAAACCCAGCGTTTGTTGAGCTTTTCGGCGACCAGCGGAGCGGCGAAAACAACTTCTCCAGCTACAATCAAATCGGCGTTTTCAGCCGCCGCTAACAAATCTGCGTAGCTTTCAGGCAAAGTCGGCAGCAAAAATTCGCGCAAAAGCATCTCGGTTCCTTTTTTTGCATCCATTAAATCCGCAGCTAAATCGGCGTCATCGGGCGAAACGTCCGGGCGCGTCGGGTGAAACGCAAAACCGAGCGTTTCGAGCTTTTCGCGGTAATATTCGAGCGTGGCAAAAGAAACTTGATGACCGCGCTCTCTGAGTTTGAGCGCGAGCGCTATAAACGGATGCAAATCACCGAGCGAACCAAAAGCCGCCATTACAATTCGACTCATACACCAATTGTTTTATCACAGCCGGGCGGCAAACGATATTGACAAAAAAGCGCGAGCCTAAATTAAACTCGCGCTTTTAAATTTTAAAATGCTTCGATGGGCGGAAAAGCATTCAGCTTTAACCGGCGGCTTTATTCTTTTTAGATTTATTGTTTTCGCGTTTTAGATGAACCGAAAAACCGTGAACATCGCTGCGGTAAAGCGTGTGCCCGAACTCGACGGGCTTGCCGTCGTCGGCGAAAACCGTGCGCTCGATTGACAGCAGCGGGGAGCCGACGCGCACATTGAGTTGTCCGGCGGCGTACGGATCGGCAAGCTCGGCTTTGATTTGCTGTTTGGCTTCGTTCAAATGAACCCCGAATTTGGTTTCAATCATTTGCAAAATCGCGCCCGACGACAACTCTTCCTGAGTTAATTGCGAGCCGATTTCCGCGGGTAAATAATTGACGATCAAGCTGTACGGCTTGTCTTCGTAAAGCCGCAGACGCTTTAAGCGATAAACCGGCGTACCGACTTTGACTTGAAAAATTTCGGCTTCGTTTTTGTCGGCTTCGACCAGATTAAATTCAAGAACTTTGATGTGAACGTCGTTTCCCATTTCGATCAGCTCGTCGAGCGAGCCGGTCAGATGAGTTATGCCGTTGAATTTACGCTTGCGCGTGCGGCGTTGCGCGATAAAAGTACCGCGTCCCTGTTGGCGCTCGATTAAGCCTTCTTCGGCAAGCGTGCCGAGAGCTTGCCGAACCGTGATGCGGCTGACGCCGTATTGTTTGATCAATTCGCTTTCAGTCGGCAGACGGTCGCCCGGCGCGAACGCGCCCGACGCGATTTTTTCGCGTAAAACGTTTTCCAATTGGTAATAGAGCGGTATTCCAGTGCTCGCAAATCCATTTTGTTTTTTTTGCATAACTAATAACAGTTGAAAAATAAGCGGTTTGGGTTTGCCCGCAGATTATGACAATCGAATAAATTTAATCTCTTTTCCAAAAATAATTCAAATTATTTGCGTTCGGGAACCGAACCGGAGATTTTCTTGCGCGTCGTTTCGCCGGTTTTGACGACCGGAATTCCGGTTTCAACTTCCTGATGCGGGCGCGGAATAATGTGCGTGGCGACGACTTTGCCGACTCGATTTGCCGCCGCCGCGCCCGCGTCAACCGCCGCTTTGACCGCGCCGACTTCGCCGCGCACGATTGCCGTTACGAGTCCGGCGTCAATTTTTTCGTAACCGACCAGCTCGACGTTGGCGGTTTTGACCATCGTGTCCGCCGCTTCGATCATTGCGACCAGTCCCATACATTCGACCATTCCGAGTGCTTCCATAAATTATAAAATTACAACGTTTGCCCTTCGTTTCGCAATCGAAGCGGTAGTGATTGAATTCCTGAAAAGGCAAAATTTCGGTTTCAGCTCGTAAAATTTTGCAAGAAGCTTGCCGGGCGACGGTTCCGGTTTTGTTGAAAATTTGCGGCGAATGCGATTGTTGAAAGAGAGAGGTTTTTGCGTGAAAATGCTTTGCAGGCTTGCTTGAGCATTTTAGAGCGGTTAAAATTTATTTCGCGCGACCTCCCTTTTGATTTAAATTAAAGACGCGGTTTGATTTGAAACAGCACGTCGGCAGCGTATTGAATTTCGGAGCGGAGACTACCGCCGAATGAAATTCTTTCCGACGAGATAAAACGCGAGATAAAACGATGAAAGAATGTCCCGCCTGTAAACTTTGCTTTCCTGACGACGTTTTGCGCTGCCCGAACGACGGCGACCCGACGAGTCATACCATCACGGGCGAACCGATTATCGACGGTCGTTATCAACTGATTAAACGGCTCGGACAAGGCGGAATGGGCGTCGTTTACAAAGCGCGGCATACCTATCTGAAAACCGCTCACGCGATTAAAATTATTTTGCCCGATCTGGTCGGCAACGATCCGAATCTCGTCACGCGCTTTCGACAGGAAGCTCTGGCGGCGGCGGCTATCCGCCATCGCAACATCGTCAGCGTGACGGATTTCGGCGTGGTTGCCGGAAAAATGCCGTTTCTCGTGATGGAACACGTCGAAGGCGAAGCGCTCCACGATTTGCTCGTCCGCGAGAAACGCTTAACACCGCAATACGCGCTCGAAATTCTGTCGGCAATTTGCTCGGGTCTATCTGCGGCGCATAAACAGGACATCGTTCACCGCGATTTGAAACCGCTCAACATTATGATTGTGCGCGATCTCCCGATTGAAGACGCGGTAAAAATCCTCGATTTCGGTTTGGCGAAAATCAAATCGGGCGAGCTGCTCGGTTCATTTATTCAAGCGCAAACAACAGGTTTGATGGGTTCGCCGTATTATATGGCGCCCGAACAATGGTCGGACGACGAACCGGACGCGCGCGCCGACGTTTATTCTCTGGGCGTGATTCTGTATCAAATGCTGGCGGGCGACGTGCCGTTTAAAGGCTCTTCGATTCCTTCGATTATGCGGAAGCATTTGTCTGAACCGCCCCCGCCGCTCGCTGATTTCGGATTGAATCTGCCTCCGAGCATCGAAAAAGTTGTGCGCCACGCGCTCGAAAAAGACCCGGCTGCGCGGACGCCTTCGGTCGAGGAATTAACGCAGGAGTTCCGCGAAGCTCTGGCAAATCCGCTTGCGGCTGTTCCGGCTCAGCCGAAGACGCCGCAGCCGCCAATCAAAGAAACAAAAATCGAACCGCAGCCGAAAGCCCCCGTTCGCGCTTCAAAAACCTTCGCGGCGGCGGGCGAGCCGTCGGCGACTCTGCGCGTTTTGACAAATCCGCCCGAATCGCTGGTTTTCTTAGACGGCGAAAAGCTCGGCGCGTCGGAAGCAAACGGCTGGCTGGTGGCGGAAAATATCCGGCGCGGCAAACACAAATTGCGGGTGGTCAAAAATAATCACACGGCTTTTGAAGCGGAAATCGCCTGCGACGGCGAAGTCTGCCAGACGGTCGCGCAACTGCAAAATCTGGCGGCGACAAGTCTTCCATCGCAGATCAAGCCCGATCCGTTTCCGAAAAACGCAATTCCGCAGGAAACCTTTATTCCGCCCGCACAGACAAAAACGGAAAAACCTGTCGGAAAAACAAACGTTCCGGCAGCGGCGCCGGAGCTTGATTTATCAATGCCGCTTTCCCCGCCCGAAACAGTTCAAAAACCCGAACAGCGGGCGGCTCAGCCGTTTGCGATTAAAAGTTACCCGGACGCGCGCGAGCCGGAAACGAAACGCGAAGCGGTTAAAACCGACCCGGAAGTCGCACCGCTCAACACTTTAAAATCGCTCAACAATTCGTCGAAAATCAGCGTCCCGATTCCGACAGCCGAAATTGAACCGGAACCGAGTTCGGGAATCAACATTCCGGTTTTGGCGGCGGCGTTTATCATCGGGCTGCTTCTGGTCGCGGGCGGCGGTTTTGCCGTTTATCGCATAATGTTTCCCGCAGTAGTTCCGCAAAGAACCGAAACTCCGCAGCCTTCGAATTCTCCGGTTCAAAATCCGCCGGAGAATCCGCCGACGACGAATTTATCCAAAATTGAAATGGTTACGATTCCGGGCGGTACGTTTATGATGGGCGTTGACCAGGGTCAGGACGCAGCCGAACCTGCACACAAAGTAACAGTGGCAGATTTCCAAATTAGCAAGTATGAGATAACCAACACCCAATACGAACAATTTATTAAAGAAACCGGGCATCAGCCGCCGGGCAATTGGGAAAACGGAAGATATTTAAACGGCGAAGAAAATTTCCCTGTAACTACGGTGACATTTGATGACGCTTTAGCGTTTGCCAAATGGCTTTCGCAAAAGGATGGGGTTGAATATTCTTTGCCGAGTGAGAGCCAATGGGAATATGCAGCGAGAAACGGCGCTGCCGGAAATTTGTTTCCGTGGGGCGACAAATGGGAAGACGGGCGCGCCGTGATGAACGGTTTTAGAGCAAAATCGGTCGGTTCGGCGTCTAATGGAGCCAACAAGTGGGGCGTTCAGGATTTAATCGGAAATGTTTGGGAATGGACTGATACAACTATTGAGGCTTATCCGGGCAGGGAGATGGAAACAGGCGGCAAAGACCCCGGAAAAGTGATTCGCGGCGGAAGCTATTTTGAAAAAAGCGACCGGAAACCCGATCCGGTTAATTCCGTCTTCCGAAACATGTCCGCACCGTCGGCTCGCTCAAATTTGATCGGCATTAGACTCGTGATTAATTAAGTTCGTGAAAAGAAACGGGAATTATGAGTTTAGAATAGAGAGAGTATTCAATTCTCCTTTTAAGATTCTAAATTCGAGAAAATGTTCGAGAAAAACAGCAAATTTGTTTTATTTTTGGCGACCGGATTTTTATTGACTAATTTTGTCGCCTCCAGCGCCCAGGAAGTCGGCGGAAATTTAGGCAGCAGCTCCGGCGTTTTCCGTTCGCAGAAACCTGCGCGGGAAACAAAGAAACCCGCTCGCAAACAGTCTCCGCCGCCGAAACCAAAAACGTCTTCGGCAAACGCCGCAAAAAACAAACCGGCTCCGGCTAAATCAATCAAAATCGAAAAATCAACGATCGCGAAAAGCAATTCGGTTAAATCCGGCGGCAAAAATTCAGCGACGCCCGAAAAAGCGGCAGCAACTGCCGATGAATTGTTTGAATCCGCGATAGACGAAGGAAACTCGGCGCGCGACGAGCGCAAATTTGCCGACGCGCAGCGAGCCTACGAGCGCGCTCTGCGTCTGAAGCCGCGCGATATTCGAGGCGCATACGGTTTGGCAAACGTTTACGCCGACCAGCAGCGTTGGGATGAAGCCGAAAAATATTATCGCCAAGCCGTAATGATCGAACCGATCAACGTCGAAGCCAATATTGCCTTGAGCTATGTTCTCGTCCAGCCGAATCGCGGCGGCAACGTCGCCAGCCGGTTTGTTGACGCTGAGGCGACGGCGCGTCGCGCCATTGCGCTCGACAACGACAACCCGACGGCGTATGACCAGCTCGGCGTCGCGCTCGAAGCGCGCGGAATCGTCAACGACGAGACGGAAAAAGCTTATCGCCGCGCAATCGAGCTGAAACCGGATTATCCGGTCGCTTACGCGCATTTAGCCCGTCTGCTCAGAAAAAGAGGACATAACAAAGACGCCAACAAGGCTTACAAAAAAGCGGTCGAGCTGGCAAACGATGTCACGAATTTGACGCTTGTCGCCGAAGTGCTGCAAAGCGAGCAGCGTTATGAAGAATCGGAAAATTTATTGCGGCGAATTTTGACGGTTGACGAATCTAATCCGGCGGCACTTTATCTGCTCGGACGCGCTTTGCTCGTCAAACAAAATTACGTCGAAGCCGAAGATTTTCTCAACAGGAGCGTCGCCGTCAGCCCGAAAACGTTTTCGGTTTACACGGCTCTGGCTTCGCTTTATCTTCGCACCGTACGATACGAAAAGGCTGAAAATATGCTCTTAAAAGCTCTGCCGCTCGCTAATGAAAGCGAGCGCAAACAGCTTGCCGGAGCTTTGGGGTTGGTCGGAGACGGTTATTTGGGCGAGAAAAAAACGATTAACGCGGTTCGGGCGTTCAAAAAAGCGTTTGAGCTTGACATCGCCAACCCGCAGTTGCAGGCAAAATTAACCGCCGCTCAATCAGCGAATCAGCAATAACGGATTTTTATTTTTGGAGTTTAATAATGCTGCGTTGTCCCAAATGTAGCCGCATTTATCAAAGCGGCGCGAACAGATTTTGCACCCACGACGGCGGTCGTTTGGCTTCAGTCTCCGAAGCCGGTCTGACTGAAGATAATGCCTTTTTAACGACGGATTTCGGCGTTTCGCAAAACGATGCGAACACCGAATGGCAGCCGCGCAGGC
Organism: Pyrinomonadaceae bacterium; assembly: GCA_036388775.1. Lineage (GTDB taxonomy): Bacteria > Acidobacteriota > Blastocatellia > Pyrinomonadales > Pyrinomonadaceae > JALZCH01. The sequence continues at coordinate 29,005 of DASVRD010000154.1, forward strand.
AAACCGGGCGACTCGTACTTCCGCCACAAATCGAACTCGCGCCTAACGGTTTCGGCGCTTCTCGATTAGCAGCAAACGAGTCTTCGCACTTAAAAACGGAAACTGGCAACGGTTTTCAGTCCGCCGCTCAATCTGCGATTCCGATTTCGGAGCGGCGACCGACCGGCAGACTCGTTTTGCCCGCGGAAATACCGGATTCTTTCGCACCCGTCGGCGACCGAAGCATTAATCCGACCGGGCGACTTGCGGTAAGAGCTGAAAACACTGCGGCGCTCATCGGGCAAAACGTCAAAGGGCGCTATACGGTTGACAAAGTTTTGCAGCAGGACGCTTTGACGGTCACTTATATCGCACACGACCGTTTGGGCGAACACCGGCAGGTTTTAATCAAAATCCGGCTTGACGAATTTCCGCCTGAGGCGGAAGAAACCAGACGTTTTTACGAAGAACGCGGCGCGCTCTCGCATCTCAATCATCCGAACATCGCCCGAATTCTGGACGCCGGGGATTTGACCGAAGGCAAACCGTTTATCATCACCGAATTTCCCGAAGGCTTGACTCTGCGCGAAGCGATGCAGATTTCCGGGCAATTTTCCGCCGGTCGAACCGCTCGCGTCGTTCGTCAAATCGCGCAGGCGTTGACCGAAGCCCACAACAATCGCCTGACGCACCGGAATTTAAAACCGGAAAACATCCTGCTGAAAAACGACGGCACGATTGAACAAGTCAAAGTTATCAACTTCGGCGTCGCGGGCGAAGAAGCGGACAAAAACGGTTCGCTTGCTTACACTGCGCCTGAATGCCTGATCGGTCAACTTTGGCACGCCGAAGGCGATATTTTCGCGCTCGGCGTTATCGCTTACGAAATGTTGACCGGACGAAAACCGTTTGCGGGCGCGATGGAAGACGATTTGCTTGACGCGGAAGAACTCGGTTTGGCTCTCAAACCGACCAATCTGCGGCTCGATTTAAGCCCGACGGTTGACGCCGTTTTAGAGCGCTCTCTGGCTTTCAGCCGCGCCGAACGCTTTCATCACGCCCGCGAATTCGGGGAATCGCTTTTTAACGCCCTGACCGAAAGCGCCGTTTATAAACCGACCGGCAAACTGCCCGTCCAAACGGAAATTCCGGCTACAACTAATGACGAGCCTCTCGCTCCGAACGAATTTAGTCCCGAAACGCCGATAATCGCGCAGGAAACAAAACCGGAAGCAGCGACAATTAAAAAAGTAGAATTCGAGCAAATCGCTCCGGCGGCAAAAACAACTTTCGGAGCAGAAAAAAGATTGTCCAACAAAGCGAAATGGCTGATTGCGGCAGCTTGCGTCGTCGCGGCAATCGCGCTGGCGACGGCGTTTTTGTATAACAGAAATTTGCCTGAACAACCCGGAAGCGAACAGCCTTATGTATTTCAACCTTCTGCGTCGAAAACCGAATTGCAAACTGCTCCGGCTGAACAGCCCGCGCCGTTTGTGAGCGAAGCTACAAACAGCGAGCCGCTTCAAACAACGACGATTCCGCCGAATTTCGTTCGTTTTGAAAACTCGAAAAGCGAGTTGGACGGAAAATTGGCTGAAAATTTCGTACCGTTTTCGCTCGGCTACCCGGAGAATTGGGAGCTAAACGAAAACGCCGGAAAACCGGGCGCGGCTAATTTCCTGGACGTTTCAAACCGAATCGCAAACGGTTTGCCGATTGAACAGCTTCTAGTCAGTTGGTACGAAAGCAAAGGAAGTTTTGAAGCCGACCGCGCGGCTTTTCCGAATCTGGTCAAAAAATTAACCGCCGCTTACGCCAAAGAAATTCCGGCTTTCCGCAAAATCTCCGAAGGCGAAACAACTCTGAACGGACGCGCCGCTTACGAAGTCAAATTTACAGGCGAAAGCAAAGACGCGGACGGCAAAAAAATCAAAATCTTCGGACGCACGGTTTTCGTGCCGACCGGAAAACAGGATGCCCAAAGCGGTTTGCTTTTAACGATGCTCGCCACCAATCTTTCGCAGGCAATCTCAAGCCCGAAGGATGTCGGCGAAAAGGGCGAATTAAAAGAGATTTTAAATACCTTTGAAATTGCTTCTTCAGCGCCCGACGCGAAACAATAATAGAAAACGAAAACTCGATTGATAATTCGGCGAGGGCGGTCTTTTGACCGCCTTTCGCGTTAGTGGTAATTTTAGCGGCGGAAAATACATTTCGTTTTTTTTATCCGAATTGCAAAAATGAAAATCGTTTTAAGCGAAGAACGCGGCGGCAGCCAGTTAAACGAAAAAACTTTCTTGCAGGAAACAATCCGAGTCGGGCGCGATCCCTCAACTTGCGAAATCGTTTTCGAGCAAACCGCCTATCCGATGGTTTCCCGCAAACACGCCGAGCTGCGGTTTAAAGACGGGCGCTGTTTGCTGATTGATTCAAATTCGAGTTACGGAACATTTTTAAACGGGCAGCGAGTCAGCGGACCGGCGGAAGTCGCGGCGGGAGCGACGATTCAATTCGGCTTAAACGGTCCGGTTCTGCGCGTTAAAAATTTAGAAATGCCCGCGCTCGACGATTCGATTGATTTCGCCGCCACATTTCAAGACGCGCCCGCAAGCATTCAGCCGCCAAAATCGCCCCAAAAACCTGCGCCGCAAATTTTGTCAGCCGTTTTGCAGCCGCTCGAAAACGCGGGCGCAACGCCGCTCGAAATCAAAAAAGAAATCATCACGCTCGGTCGCTCGCCGGAAAACGATTTTTCGGTTGATGCCGCGTCGGCGGTCGTTTCGCGCCGCCACGCCGAGATTCGCCGTCAAAACGGGCAATTCGTGATTGTTGATAACGGCAGTTTTAACGGAACTTTCGTCAACGAACGCCGCGTTGTAGCCAACGAGCCGACGCCCCTGGCGAGCGGCGATGAAATTCGTCTCGGTTTGGGCGGTCCGGTTTTGCGTTTTCTCGCCACGCAAGCGACCGCGCCGCAAGCCGTTTCAGCCGTTCCTCAAACCGCCGGAAATGAAGAAGTGCCGCGCACGCTGGTTGGCTCGCAAATTTCTCTCAGAGATTTACAGCAGGCGCAAAACGCTCCGCCGCAGCAACACGCGCAACTGCTTTTGCGGCTCGATTTCAGCCGCAAATCCGAATTAATTGTCGGGCGAGCCGAAACTTCGGACATTCGGCTCGACGGTTTGCAAATCTCAAATCGCCATGCGCGGCTGCTTAAAACCGCCAACGGCGTAGTTATCGAAGACGCGGGTTCGACAAACGGCGTTTACATCGGCGGCAAAAGAATTTCCGGGCGAGCGGCTTTAACTTCCGCAGATACGGCGCAAATCGGACCGTTTCAGCTTCGCGTTGACCAAAACGCCAACGTTTTTGTTTTCGACACGCGGTCAAAAACGCGGATTGACGCGCTGCATATCACGAAAACCGTCAAAAATCGCGCTGGCGGCGGGCTTTTAAAATTACTGGACGACGTTTCGCTCGCAATTCAGCCGAATGAGTTTGTCGGGCTTCTCGGACCTTCGGGCGCGGGAAAATCAACTTTGATGGACGCGCTCAACGGAATGCGACCGCCGACTGCGGGCAGCGTTTTAATCAACAATCTCGATTTTTATTCAAATCTCGATTCGCTCAAGCAAGGCGTCGGTTACGTTCCGCAGGACGACATTATTCATCGGCAATTAACGGTTTACCGCACGCTTTATTACGTCGCCAAATTGCGGCTTTCCGGCGACGTTTCGGGAGCGGAAATTGACCAGATTATCAACGAAGTTCTTGACGTGACAGGGCTTGCCGAACGCCGCGACGTTCTTGTTTCCGAGCTTTCCGGCGGTCAGCGCAAGCGCGTTTCGATTGCGGTCGAATTGATTACCAAGCCTTCGGTGATTTTTCTGGACGAGCCGACTTCCGGGCTTGATCCGGCGACCGAAGACAAAATTATGAAGCTCTTTCGCCGGATCGCCGAATCGGGCAGAACCGTGATTTTAACGACTCACGCGATGGAAAACATCCGGCTGTTCGACAAAATCGTGATTTTGATGCGCGGCAAGCTCGTCTTTTACGGCGCGCCGAACGAAGCTCTGAAATATCTCGGCGCGAGCAGCTTTAAAGAGCTTTACGACAAGCTCGAAGAGCCAATCGAAAAACGCCTGCATCAAGCGACCGAAACGAATCAAGCGGAATTTAAACGCCGCCGCGAACAAATCACCGAAGAAATAGCCGAAACCTGGAAACAAAACTTCTTAAAAACTCCCGAATTTCGCCGCAACGTCTCCGAACCGCTCAGCCAAATCGCGCAAACCGGCGAGCCGCCGCGACCTCCGAAACGCCGGAGGCTCGGAATTTTCGGCTCGATGCGTCAAACTTTGACTTTGACGAAACGTTATTTTCAAGTTCTCTTCCGCGACAAATTGAATCTCCTGATTTTGCTTCTCCAAGCGCCGATTATCGCCTTGATGCTCGCGTTCGTAGTGCCGGCGGACGCGCCGCGCGATTTTATTTATTTCGTTTTAACTCTAGTGGCGATTTGGTTCGGCACATCGGTCGCGGCTCGTGAAATCGTCCGCGAAAAGCCCGTTTACCGGCGCGAGCGAATGGTTAATTTGAGTTTGCTGCCTTATTTGCTTTCAAAACTGCTCGTCCTGAGCTTCGTCGTCGGTTTGCAGATTTTGCTGCTGTTTCTGCCGCTCAAATTTTTTGATTTGATCAATCTGACGCAAATGCCCGGAGTTCTGTCGGGTTTGCCGCAGCTTGTTGTTTTGTTTTTAACCGCTGCAACCGGAATCGCGCTCGGTTTGTTTATTTCCGCGTTGGTGAAAACCTCCGAGATGGCGACGAGTCTCGTGCCGCTGATTTTGATTCCGCAGATTTTATTTTCCGGTCTGGTCGGCGTTCCGGCAGGCGCGTCGCGCGTTGCCGGTCTGGCGATGCCCGCTTCGTGGTCTTTCGACGCGATGAAGCGTTTTTCCGGTCTCGACACGCTCGAACCGGAAGGCTCGAATTTGCGCGGCGCGAACGAAGGAAAAGGCTTGTATAAATGGATCGAAGACCGCAACGCGGAAATCGAAAGCGAGACACGCGAAGAATTAGAAGATTACAAACGGCGGATGAAAAATTATCTGGGTGATTTAAAAAACGGAATCCAAGCCACCGAACCGCCCGCGCCCGACATCAAATCAGCCGAGAAACTGCCCGCAAGCCTTCACGATTACGTCACATTTTTGCATCCGTGGATGAATGTCGCGTTGAATCAGGCAGTTTTGTTAATGATGTTTGTCGCTCTCGTTTTAGCAACGCTCATCGCCTTGCGTCGGCAAGACATTCGCTGAAGTTGTTGCTAAAATCACATTTGGAGTTTTGATTTATGATTTTTTCCTTTCGCCAAGCTAATCGCGCATTACTTTTTTTAGCGGCTTTTACCCTGCTCATTTTGCCAGCCTGTAATAACTCTACGGCAACGGGCAAAAAAGAAGCAGGCAGCAGTGCCGCTACATCCGGGAGCAAAACGACCGCCGGAAAATACGATCCGACGGCAGTTCCGGCGGAAATGGCTGACGCCGAGCTAACCGCGCTCGACGGCAAAACTTTTAAGATTTCGGATTACAAAGGTAAAGTCGTGCTGATCAATTTATGGACGACCTGGTGCGGGTTCTGCAAAAAACAGATGCCCGATTTGGTCGCGCTCAGCCAGGAATTTAAAGACCGCGACGTTGAATTTCTAGGCTTAAACGCCGAAAACGAAAAGCTGCCGATGGTTGAAGAGTATATCAGCCAATATAAAATTCCGTACCGCGTTGGCTGGACAAACGACGACGTTTTTTCGGCTTTAAGCCCGAGCGGTTTTCCGTCAACCTACATAGTCACTCGCGACGGACATTTTCACTGGGCGGTCAACGGCGCAGTCCCGCCGGAACGCATCCGCACAAAAATCGAAGAAGCTATCGCTTTAAACTGAGAATGGAGAACTGAGAACTGAGAACCGAAAGTTAATGATTATTTACGGTTCTCAGTTCTCAATTCTCAGTTCTCAGTTCTTAATTCTCTCTCCGCTTTCTTTCGGCTCGACTAAAATCGTCCGAAAACTCGATAAACGAACTAATCCGGGCGCGGCGTTTTTCGGTTTTGAAACGAATTTGCGCTGCGTGTAATTAACGGCGACTTTTGTGTCTTCGCGGGCTTGGCTGAATTTGGCAGTTAATTCGGCGGCTTCGATCAAAGTTTTCTGCGGCAGCTCGCCTTTGCCAGGATTTCTGACGACGACGTGCGAGCCTGGATAATCAGCCGCGTGCATCCACCAATCAAGCGATTTTGCGATGCGGAATGTCAAACGATCATTGTCTTTTGCCGCGCGCCCGACCAGAATTTCCAATCCGTCCGAAGAACGATAACGCCGCACGCCCGAACCGATTTCCGGTTCTTTTTTCGATTTCGGTTTTTCGCTTTTCGGAACTTGCTTAAAGCCTGAGAGCTTATTCTTTTCGACAAATTCGGTCAGAGCCGTTTCATCGCGCCGCTCAATGATTTTCTCAAAATCTGAGATTACAGATTTCAAATGTTCGATTTCAGATTCGAGATTTGAAATTCGAGTCGTTAATTCCTGCGCCGCATTGCGCGCCTTTGAATAACGCGCGAAATATTTTTCGGCAACTTCCTGCAAACTCAAATTTTCATCGGCTTCAATCTCGATTTCCGGCGCGTTTTCATCGAAATAATCAATGACAAAAACCCGATTTCCCTCGCGCTGAGCCGCATATAAATTTGCCAGCAGCAAATCGCCCTGTCGTTTCAATGCTTCCGGCTCGCCGTGCGCCCGCAAATCCTGTCCGAGCCGCTGCAATAATTTTTCTTTTTTCGTGAGTTCCTGCCGCAAACGAGTGGAAGCCGCGCGCGCAGCAGAGTCGAATTCGCGCGTCGCTTCGATGTTTGAAAAATAAGAATCGAGCCGCTCGGAAAGCGGCGAAGCCGGAGACAAAGGAAAATCTGACGGTTTTAATTCGATTTCCGAGATAGTTTCGAGCAGCGAAGTTTTCTTTGGCGGTTGAAACTGAATTTCAAATTGCGGCGGTTGATAAATTTGCCCGGTCTCCTGACCGTCTCCGTGCGTTTCGCGCAAGCTTTCGAGAATTCGATTTTCCGCGTCGAGCAGAAACAAATTTGCGGCTTTTCCGGTTAATTGCGCGACTAATTTAAACCTTTGGACGGCTTGCGCGCTTTCATCCTCAACCAGAAATTCAAAACGCACAACGCGGTCTTCAGTGTCTTTTGCAATGTGCGTAAGCTGTCCGTCGGAAAGCCGTTTACGCGCGAAAAGCAGAAAATTGCCGGATTGATCCGATTGTTTTTCAAGCTCGCGCACGCGCCGCCGAATCAAATAAAGGCGCGGGACGAGCGAAGGCTCAAAGTTCAAAAAAAGATAACGCCCGTCGCCCGGACGAAAATCAATTGCCAATTGATTCGAACCGAGCTGAAAAATTTTGCCGATTCTTTTCCCTGCAAGAATCGGCAAAATCTCGTCAACAACAGCTTGTAAAGCCTCTCCGTCCAAAGTTCAAAGTTCAAAGTTCAAAGTTCAAGGTTAAAGAAAAAACTTTGAACCTTGAACTTTGAACTTTGAACCTAATTCTCGCGAATCACGACCGTGCCTGAAAGCCAGTCGTGGACGGCGCGGCGTTCGGTGCTTAATAAAATCGCAATTAACCCGATGCCGGCAAGAGCGAGCGTCAGCAAATATGCAAGCGTGTTAAGCATTGCTTCCAGGACGGTTGCCGCAGAACCGTCTTCGGCGTGAACCGTGCGAAGTGAGAAAAGGCGACCGGCAAAAGTTGTTTCCGCCAGCACAATTCCGCCCGTTAAATAAATAAATTTGATTGCCGCAAAAACGCCCAGACAAGTCAACACGCTCTCCAAGCCAAATTTCTCGGCGGTGAAAAATCCGGCGGGCGCAAACAGCGTAACCAGCCCGAACGCCGCTCCCACGCAAAGAACGATATCGAGCAATGCGGCAATGAATCTGAAACTGAGCGGCGCGTAATCTTCGGCGATTTCGGGCTGATCAGATTCGGCGTCACGCACGCGCGGCGCGATTTCCTGTTCGACCGCGACGCCGCTGCGCGGAGAAGGCTTTTTCTGCGGCACGGCAGCCGAAATACGCATTTGCGATTCGATGAATTTATCCGCATCGGCTTCCGAAATCATCGGCAATTTGCGCGGCTCTTTTTTCGGCGCGGCGGGAGCGGCTGTAACTAACGGCGCAGTAACGCCAATGCCAACTTCGGCTGTTTCGAGCGGCTTGACTGTCGTTTCAACTTTCAAAGCCGGTGCGTTTTCAGTTTTCGAGAAAGAATCGAACTTCGCATTTTCGATGGCGGCGGCTTCAAATTTAAGCGGCGCTGGTGATTTCGGTTTCGCTTCGATTTCATCAGGCTGCGGTACAGCGGCGAGCGGAGCGGCAAAAGATTTCGGTGCCGGCTGCAATCTCGGCGCAGGTGAAGTTTGCGGCTCGAAAACCGGCGCGAGCGCGACAGCGGTCGCAGCCGATTGATGAACCTGGCGCGACCGTTCGACGCGCTCAAGCGCGCGGGCAATAATATTATTAGCCACACGATTTTCGACGTTCGGTTTTAGATTAATCACCGTCCCGGACGATGCGACTGCCGCTTCGGTTTTTTGTTTTGCGGCTTCGACTCTAGTTTCGCGCAGTTCTTCTATTTCATCTCCTCCTTCACGACGCTCGCGCGCAGCCCGCACGCGCTCGCGCAAAGCGTCGCGCCATTCGGATTCGTCGTTTTTGCGCTTCGGAAACTCAATCAAAGTAGAAGTAAACTCGCGCTTTGCGGCAACAGGCGCTTCTTCGGCGACGGCTGTCGGCGGTTCGAGCCGACCTGTCTCCAAATTCGGTTCAGCCGCCTCAGCGACTAAATCAGCGGTCGTTATCTTCTCCGTTCTCTTTTCCGCTGGGGGGTAATAATGCCGTGTCGGCATTTCCGAGCAATTTGGACAAACTGATAACGGTGCGGCGAAGGTCTTCGAGCAGGAAGCACATTGCATATTTTTTAAAACTCAATTGATTTGTTCCGGCGCGCGACTGCTTAAAATTGTTTGCGCCAATTTACTTTTTGGAGTTGAAGTTTGCTTAAAACACGCAACATATTGCGCATTTCTAACCTATTTGAGCGGATGCTATCAAACTTTAAGCGCTTAAGTCAACGTAAAATTTCAACTTTTTTTTCAATTTTCAATATTTTGTCAAATTTTGTTAATTTTGAAGTGATATTTAGTGCCATTTTTCTTAACAATTTTTCTTGAGGAGAAGAAATGCCAGCAATTTCTATTATCATCGGCGTAATGCTGATCTTGATCGGCGTCGGCGGCTACGGCTACGGTGCTTCAACCGGACACGCCAGCCCGACGGCGCTGATTCCATCGGCAATCGGTTTAATTATCGCCATTCTCGGCGGCGTCGCAACGAAGGAGAGTTTGCGCAAACACGCGATGCACGCGGTGATGCTCATTGCTCTGCTCGGTTTTCTGGGTACTGTGATGGGAATTCCTAAAGCGATTTCCCTGCTGCAAGGCGCGCAAATCGAACGCCCGGCGGCAGCCGTCGCGCAAATTTTAACCGCGATTTTGTGCTTAATCCTGGTCGTTTTCGGAATCAAATCATTCATTGACGCACGCCGAAACAGAACTGAAACGATTTAATTTTCAAAGCAATCCAGTTTTGTTCGCTTTTTTTTGAATTACTTTTAATTTTGCGCCGATGTTAAATGAATTTACAGTTGCAGAGCTGGCGGAAAAAATCGGTGCGCAATTTCGCGGCGACGGCGAAACAAGAATCACGGGCATAAATTCGCTCGAAGCCGCTCAAACAGGAGAAATTGCTTTCGTCGAAGACGACAAGTTTTTCGACCAAACCGCAGACAGTGCCGCGTCTTGTTTAATCGTCCCGGAAACAGCAGAAATTAAATTTAACCGCGTCTTAATTGAAACAAAAAACCCTAAACTAGCTTTCGCCCGCATTGCCGCTCTGCTTTATCCGCCGAAAAAACGCGAATCTGAAATTCACCCGTCAGCCGTTATCGCCGAATCCGCCGCGATTGGCGAAAACGTATTCGTCGGCGCGTTTTGCTGCATCGGCGAAAACTCTTCGCTCGGCGCGGGTACGCAGCTTCGCGCCGGAGCGAAAATCGGCGACCGCGTGAAAGTTGGCGAAAATTGCGTTTTTCATCCGAATGTTTTTGTGGACGACAACGTGACGATTGGAAATAACGTGATTTTACACGCGGGAGTCGTCATCGGCGCGGACGGTTTCGGTTACGTTCGCGACGCGGACGAATACGTTAAATTTCCGCAGCTCGGAACTGTCGTGATTGAAGACAATGTGGAAATCGGCGCGAATAGCTGCGTTGACCGCGCGGCTTTGCGCGGCGAAACGAGAATCGGGCGCGGGACGAAAATTGACAATCTCGTCCAAATCGCGCACAACGTTTCAATCGGCGAGCGAGTTGTCATCGCTTCGCAAACCGGAATTTCCGGCTCGACCGTGATTGAATCAGATGTTGTCATCGGCGGACAAGTCGGTTTCGGCGACCACGCGCGCGTGCTTTCGGGCGCTGTAATCGGTTCAAAAGCCGGAGTGCTGCCTGGGAAAATCGTCCGCGCGGGCGTTTGGTGGGGCGTTCCCGTTCAGCCGCTCGACGAGTACAAACGACAAAACGCGATGGTCAAAGGCTTGCCGCGTCTTCGGGAAGAAGTCAAAGAGATGCGCCGCGAGCTTGAGGACTTAAAATCCAATCGCGGAAGCGGTTAAAATAACCTGCTTATAACCGTTTTCAGATTTGTGCGGAGCGACGCGCCCCGATTTTCCTTTGCGCCTTTTGCAATAACCTGATTTTTGGCGTCCGACTTGATTAAATCATTTGTGATTTTGTGATTTTTCACCTGCGAGACCACGTTTTTCACCTGCGATGCCCCGTTATTGACCTGCGAGACCTCATTATTCTGCTGCGAAGGCTCGTTATACATCTGCGACACCTCGATGTTTGTCTGCGAGACCTTATTATTCATCTGCGAGACCGCATTATTTTGCTGCGAGACCCGGTTAATTTGCTGCGAGACCGGGTTGTTCGCCCCGCGCAAACGATTTTTCATCTGCGAGACACGATTATTCGCCTGCGATGGAGCTTTTTTCATCTGCGAGAGGGCATTAATAGATCGGTTTTCAGATCGCGCGGGCTGATGCGTCCTCAATTGGCGTGCGGGCGCGCAAATTTGAAGAATGCTATAGATTATCGGAATATTTTTTAAGCAATCTTAACAGCGCGCAGCCTGTCGCGCCGTATTTGCCGCGCGTCTCAACCAATCGGCAGACAATCTCAATAACTTCGCATTAGCTCCGGCAGTTCTTCTCAAGCCATTGCCGGGCATTATTAGCATAAGGCGATTCAATTGCTTCAAAAATAATCAAGGCTTCACGCCACAAACCACAAGCTTTTTCCGTTTCACCTAAACTGTGATAAGCATTTCCCAAATTTCCTAAACTTTGTCCTTCGCCTAGTCGGTTGCCAATCTCACGGTCAATTTCCAATGCCTGTTCGTGATATTCAATGGCTTTTCTGTAATATCCTAAACTGTAATAAGCATTTCCCAAATTCCCTAAACTGTTGCCTTCGCCAAATCGGTCGCCAATCTCTCGTTTAATCTGTAAAGACTGCTCGTGATATTCAATGGCTTTTCTGTAATATCCTAAACTGTAATAAGCACTTCCCAAATTCCCTAAACTTTGTCCTTCGCCTAGTCGGTTGCCAATCTCTCTTGAAATATTTAAATGTTGTTCGTGATATTCAATGGCTTTTCTGTAATCTCCTAAATTGTAATAAGCATTACCCAAATTCCCTAAACTCGCGCCTTCTCCTTGTTGGTTGTTAATTAATTTAGCTATTTGTATCGCTTTCTCAAATTGTTTGATTGATTCACGGATGCGCCCCGTGTTTCTATATGCTAAACCTAAAATGTTTGCCTGTGCCAGGGCGAGAAAGCCATTTTCCGGCAGCCTGACTTCTAATTGCTCTCGCAATTCTATGATAAGGCGGTAATTGCTCCACAACAATAAATACTTAAAATCTATCCCTTGTAAAACTTCCGCCGCCGTTTCAAATTCTCCGGCTTGAATTCGTTGATAAATTTCGTCGAGCTGCGGCTGCAAATCGGCGATGGTTTTCCATTGTTCCTGCGGCTTGCGCTGTGTTCGGTAAAAATCCGCCGAACGCGAGTGCAGCGTGTTTCGGTTGAAATCGCGTTGTCCTTTTGCGGATTGATTATCTTCCATTGCGCTTACTTCTGCGGGAATCAGCGAATACGCCGCGTCCCGAATAATCACGGACAATTGAAAACCATCGCCTTCCTGATACAACAATCGGTCGCGTTCGAGCCGCGCCAGCAGTTTTTCGATTTTCCCGGCGGAAAAATCGGGCAGCACAAATTCGAGGGCAATCGCCGGACAAGGTTTGTTAAAAGCCGAAAGAGCGCAGAGCAAATCTTTTTCGTCCGGGTGAAGCTGCTTTATCTGGTCGGTCAGCCAGAGCCGCAAACCGTTTTCCTTATCGGCTTCGACATACCGAGTCCCGGCGGCGACAATCGCCGCCACGTCGTCAAGCGTGACTTTACCTGTCGGTTTGCTGTCGAAATACGATTTTAAATCTCTCAAAAGCGAAATCACGGCGAGCGGCAAACAATCAACCCGGCGCACAAAATCGCGCAAAACCGTTTTGTCGATCTGATCAAGCTGATCGAGCAAATAATCTTTGCCCTCTGTGCGCAGGTAATTGATGGCGTCCGTTTCGGGCGTGCCGCCGACTTCGAGCAAAAATCTGTTTTGCAAAAGCGGGGCGTTTTTTCCTTTAAAAACCGGCTCGCGCCGCGTCGTGACAACAAGGCGCTGATTATCGGCTTCACTGCAAACAAGGTGAAACAAATTTCTGATCGGATCGCTTTCGTCCGCTCCGACCATTGCGTTTTCCGCATCGAGCAGGCTTTCAAAGTTATCGAAAACCAACCAGAATCTGCCCGCCGCTTCAAGCTCGTCAAGCAAATACGCGGCTTGCTGCGGCGGCGACTGAATCCTGGAAATTTCGTCTCTGAGTTCTTCGCGCCTTCCAAACATCAACCCGGTTCGCTCGACAATTTGCCCCCAAACAATGCTCGCTCCCGCCTGACATTCAACATACAAAATCCCGTCAACTGGCGATTGCCCGGTTTCCTGATTGATTTGCCGGGCGGTCTGCTGCAAAAACTTGGCGACGAGCTTTGTCTTGCCGTAACCGCTAGGCGCTAGAATCCTGACCAGCCGCGTGTCTTCGGCAATCAACAAATCAAACAGTTTGGCGCATTCATTCGTGCGGTCAAAAACATCGTGCGCGCCGGGCAAAGCATTCGGAATCGGTTTCAAGTTGCTTTCACGTGCCTGCTGTACGCTTTGTTTGTCGCGGTATTTATAAGCCCTTTCAATTTTTTCTTCTAATTGGTCAAAACGCTGCGTTAGAAC
>DASVRD010000155.1:0-48063 GCA_036388775.1 Pyrinomonadaceae bacterium
TTGTTGAAAACGTTTCCGTTCTGCACTGTCGTCCAGCCGTAGCCGTTCCAATATTGAACGTCAAAGTTGGTTACACCATACCCGCTAAACGTCTCGAACTCTGTTGGATCACTCGAATTGCCGAAATCATCTTTGACTGAATAGAGAACAACTTCGTTAATCGTTTTGCTGCCGTTGAAATTGACTTGCAGCCAATCGGGGAAAACATCGGCGGTCGAATCTTTCCATGTTCCGGTTGTCGCCCAATTGCGAACTCCGTCAATAGCTCTGCTGGCTTCTCCGCCCGACAATTGCGATGAAGCAGTTGCTGTGGCTCCGCTTGATGCAGACGCAACATTTGTTCTACTGCCTGTTGGCGTCGGCGTGGGTGTCGGCACATAAGGAGTTGGCGTCGGTACATACGGAGTAGGTGTCGGCACATAAGGCGTCGGTGTCGGCACATAAGGCGTCGGTGTCGGCACGTATGGAGTAGGCGTCGGGACATATGGCGTCGGAGTTGGAACGTAAGGCGTCGGCGTCGGAACTGTGCTTTGTACGGTCACGACGTTGCTCGTTACAATGCTCGTGAAACTGTTGTTCAGCATATAACGAAACTCGTATTGTCCCGGCTGAGTCGGAGCGTTCAGGTTAAAAGTGCCGGATGTTTGTCCGTTGGTCGCTCCGCCGCTCAGATATTGAGTGTTGGCTGTGCCGACCGCGTAAAGTCCGACCCAGTCAACCGTTGACGAACCGGACGGCGCCGTAAAGCTAACCGTCATCGGGGCTCCCGGAGTAACGACGCTCGGATTTGCCGTCAACGTGTAATAGTTTGCCGGCGCCGCCTGCTGAATGTTGAAAAGCTGTCCGGCAATGGTAATGGTTCCGTTGCGGGCGCCGGAGGTAGTATTAGCCGCTACCGAAAAATTCACCGTTCCCGTTCCGTTTCCGGCGTTGCCGGAGGTAACCGTTACCCAACCGACGTTGCTGTTTGCCGTCCAGGTGCAGCCGTTTGTCGTACTCACATTCACTCCGGCTGAACCGCCGACGGCGAGGCTGTTAACGGCACTTGCGGAAAGCGAATACGAACAGTTTTGCGGAGTCGGTGTGCCGGTTACAGGCGTCGGCGTCGGATTGGAACCGTTGAAATCAACTCTGATGTCGAGGCTTTCGGGATTCGTATTTCCTTTGCCGACAACCGTAATTCTGATTTGACTCGCGCTGTCGTAGAAGCTTTGTCCGACTTGCAGCGTTTCGTCTCCGCCTTGATAATTTGTGCTCGGAGTCATATCCAGAAGCTGCGTTTCGCGGAAATTCTGACTGGAGTAATCCCAGCGGATTAAAGCTCCGTTCATCGAACTGCCCGATAGCGTCTGTCTGAATTCGACCCAATAGTTTCTACTTGAATCTTTGCTGATTTTTAATGTTTTTATACCGCTCAGCGTCGGCGTATCCTGCGCCGAGATGCGATATGTGCCGCTGCTCGTAACGGTTTGTACATTCGCCTCGGTCAGCCAATCGAGTATTCTCTTGTAACGCGCGTTGAAATGCGAGTTCATCCCGATGCCGCCGCACGCTCCCATTAAATCGTAGCAGTCGCCGTATTCGATATTGCTTCCCGAACCGATTGATGTGCCGTCGGTGGTGCGCCACAGATTCGCGTGGACAAGTCCGTAATTGTGACCTAACTCGTGACCGACGACCGGCAGAACGTAAGCTCCGTTGATGAGATTTCCTTTCGATCCGACGCCGGCGAGACCAGCCCACGGAATGCTCGGAGTATAAGGAAAAAAGACGACATCCAAATTATAATTGTTCGGCTCGATGCCCATAGCGCGTGCCGCCGTGCGAGAGTCTTCAATCATCGAGTAATAACTGCTGATGTAATAACTCTGCGGATTCGGCAAGCGGACGACGACCGGCGTAACGGTTGTCAACAGCGAGGTTTTGTTGTAGGAATTGTTGATGAAAAACTGATTGACCGTATTGTTCATCAGCACCTGTGCGCCGCTCTGAGTTACAGGTTCGTAATTTGAAGGACTGTCGGAAAAGACCGCGCGAATGACGAGAACGGTTTTTTGCCCTTCCGTCCAGGACGAAGCGACTGATTTCGTTGTCGTTGAACTTTCACCCGTGCGGTTGGGTCCGATTGTTGATTCCCACTTGATTTGCTCGTCAACGAATTTATTAAGCTGCTTTTTATTGGCGAACTCGATGACTTTATCGCCGACTTGAGCCGTAACGCCGTCTTCACTCGCCGCAGCATCAGCATCCGGGCGCGCGGCGGACTCTATCACTTGAACCGGCGATTCGTCAACAATCATCGTATCGCCGACGACGATTCCGTGCAGCGGAATATTGAGTTTCGTCGTCATCGCTTCGCGTCTGCCATAAACGACCGCTTTGTATGTTTCGCCGCCGATAACGACTTGACGTTCAGTGCGCGAGGCGGTCAATTCTCCGGTCGAATGATTCATTTCGTCGAGCACGTAAACCAGAAAATCGCCGTTGCCGCTGACGACTTTTTCGGTGCGGTCGGCAATGAACGAAGGAAGCTGTTTAAAGGCGTCTGCCGAAAGAGCTTTTTCAAGCGCGGCTTGCGGGTCAAGCCCGATCAATTGTTTGAGAATTTCCTGACGCCGGACGGCTAACTGCTCTCCCAATTGCTGATGCTTGTCTTTATCATCGAAATTCCCGTTGGAATAATCTTTAATCCAGGCATCGAACTCGGCGAAAACCTGCGAGTCGGAAAGTTCCTTGACTTTTCGCGTCGAAAAAGCCGAAATCAATTCGTCGCCTAAAAGCAAGCTGAATTTATGTTTATCCGTTTGTGAGTGAGTATCTGTCAAATGTGTGTGAGAATCGGCAGCAGAAGGGGTTTGTGCATAAACGGCGCTTAAAAAGAGCGAAAAAAGCGCAAAAATAGCCAGAAAAGGCAATCTTCGATAATTCATTAACATGGTCTCCAATAAATTAATAGGTGATAGAAAACACGGGTATTTCAACCAGCGGATTTTTATATTTAGTTATATTATTTGTGAACGGGAAAAAAAAATCTGATGAAATCAGAAATGATGATAAGTTTTCCTTTCGCGGCATTAAATTTAACATTTAATTTAATACGTTGAAAAGGAAGCTAATAAAATGCTACCAAAAAACAAACGGTAAATGCAAGTGCCAAAAGTTTTTGCTAAGTTGTTGAAAAATCAAACCTTAGGCGAAAGCTTTCGGTTGACGAGGCGCGTAGAAAAAAATGAAAAATTTTTTTTGCTTTATGTCGCAGAGATTATCAAATCCGCAAGGGCTGAAAATTTACTTGCTGAATTTATTTTTCAATTTTTTACTGTGATGTTAAAGTTGTTCTTTTTGAAAATGAAAATGAGAAAAAACTTGAAACGGATATTGTCAATCAAAACGGTTTTCTGCGCTTTTTTAATTTTGCTGAGTTTCGATTGTGCTCTCGCCCAGAGAAAAGAAGCGGAATTGAATGCCATCGTTCCTCGCACATTTCGGGATTGTAAGAATCTAACCGTTTTTTGCTATGAAGAAAAAGAGCAGCTTCCGGTTCAAAAAGTTGAAAACTCATCGGGCGATGACGTCGCAGTCGAAAACGAACAAAAAAAATCGCTTTCGGACCTTATCGAAGCAGGTATAAAAACCGACATTGAAACAAGTATCAAAGAAACAAGTATCAAAGAAACAAAGCTCGATGAAGCGGACATAAAAAACTTGTCCGACGGAAAGCCTTCTTATCAAAAAGAAGTAAAGGAAAAGTTTCACTGGAAGCCGGCTTTGATTCAATCGGGAATTTTTCTGGGCATTCAGCACGGTTTCAGAATGACGCAGGCAAAAACCAGGCGGGAACTCGACGGACCGTTTTTTCGAGATTGGGCGCGGTCAGTCAAAGGACTTCGCGGCTGGAAAGACCCGGATAATTTTTTTACGAATTACGTCGCGCATCCGCTGCAGGGCGGACTTACCGGAAGAATTTTTGTAGTTAACAGCGATAACGCGAAAAAGCAGGAATTCGGCAAATCGAAAGAATACTGGCGCAGCCGTCTTAAAGCGATGGTTTGGTCTGCCGCATGGAGCACTCAGTTCGAGCTGGGTCCGATCAGCGAAGCTTCGATTGGAAACGTAGGCATCCGCGACAAACGCGGACGCCCGACGATGGCGTGGGGCGATCTGGTCGTAACTCCGACAATCGGCACCGGCGTGCTCATTGCCGAAGACGCTATAGACAGATACATTTTGAAGAACTGGATTGAAAAGAAGGTCAACAGTAAATTTCTAATCAAGATGTTTCGCATAATGTTTACGCCCACAACCAGCTTCTCCAATGTTCTGCGCGCCCAAAGACCTTCAAAAAGAGATTACCGCCCGCTTTAAGTCCGAAAGAAAATATCTAAAATAAATAAATTGATTTTGAGCTTTGATAAGTTTTTTACATCTGTTGTTTATCGCGGGTTTTAGAATACTTCGAAGGTTTCAAACGACATCTCTCGGCAAAACCCTGCACAAGCACAAAAAAATTAATCCGTTTCCGCATTTGGCTGAACGGATTAATTTTGATTTCAGAAAGGCGATTTATCGGGTTGATATAAGTTTTTATTACTTATAACGAAATTTTGCTGTGCGTCGTTCGCGTCAAAAGGTATGAACCAGTGGTACTGTTCAATTACTCCGCCGGCATTACGCGAAGCTTTGGCTACGATAATATACCTGCCTTTGTCTGGCAGCCTCAAAGTAAATTTTCCTTCGTTATTCGTTTTTGCAGAAGCTGATGAATCAGGCAAACCGGCGAGATAAATGTCTCCTATTTTCGCTTTAGCATCTTCCAGTTCCAGCAAACAACGTTCGTGTCCGGGCGCATCGTTCCTGCCGGAACCGATTGTTTCGCATTCCGCGATTTTAGTTTCTAAATTTTTGAGGAGCAATTCCTTTTCCGCTTTTTTCGATGCGGAAAATTCTGTAAATTCCTTTTCCGATATAGCCAGCACATCAACGCCGCCCAGCTTGTATTTACCCGTTCCTTTCGTTATTACAAAAACTTCGCCGTTTAATTCGGGCGAGCTGCTGCAGGAAATCTGGCTTATCATCAGTAAGAAAAAAGCTAATAAAAAAAAGCGAAAAATAGTCATATAAATTCAAATCGAATCGCCCATATTTTGAGATCAGTCAGATTTTAGTTAACAAATTCGCAAAAAATAATAATTGAATCGGTTTGTTTTCGTCAATTTGCAGAAGGACATCTCGTTTAGCGACAAACGAGCTAGGGAATTGTTGCGTTAAGAGCAAAATCGTCCAGGAGGAAAGAAGTTTTTAAGGTTGAATCCTCAGCTCCGATTAAATAAATCTGAATTGTTTGTCCTTTGTATGCGGTCAGATCGAATGTCTTTTGCGTGTAATTTGCAGCGGCTTCCAGATTCGAGTAGGTCGCGAGCGTTTCAAGAGTCGCGCCTGACGAATTTCGAACCTGCAGTTTCAATGTGTCGTATGAAACGGCAGCGGTCGTTTCGTCCGTACTGATGCGCAGCCAAAAAGACAGCGCGGCATTTGTCGCTGCGGCGGGAATGTTGACTTGCTGAAAAAGCGTATCGGTGCGAACCGAGCCGTAACCGTTTAACCAGGCTTTCCACAATCCGGTGCGCGG
Source organism: Pyrinomonadaceae bacterium (assembly GCA_036388775.1). Taxonomy (GTDB): domain Bacteria; phylum Acidobacteriota; class Blastocatellia; order Pyrinomonadales; family Pyrinomonadaceae; genus JALZCH01. Next base: position 5,630 of record DASVRD010000155.1, read on the forward strand.
CGCTTGATAATTACTGTTATCAATCACGGCGGCTGAAGCGAACCACGGCGACGGATTCGCCGAGCCGTTTTCAAACCCTTGATTTCCGATCAACTGCTGCGCCGTGCCGCCTGAAGGCATAACGTTCAGCGCAAAGTCATCCACGACAAAAGAGGTTTTCAAGCTGGAATCCTCGGTTCCGATCAAATAGATTTGAACCGTTTGTCCTTTGTAGGCGGTCAAATCAAAAGATTCCTGCCTGTAGCCTGTCGCCGCATTCAAATTTGAATATGTCGCCAAAGTCGTCAGCACTGTTCCTGTTGAATTGCGAATTTGCAGCTTCAATGTGTCGTATGCCTTAGCGGTTGTCGCTTCCGCCGTATCAATATGCAGCCAGAAAGAAAGAGCGGCATTCGCTGTATTTGCCGGTATGCTGACTTGCTGGTAAAGCGTATCGGTGTGGGCTGCGCCGTAACCGTTGAGCCAAGCTTTCCACGAGCCTGTGCGCGGCGGTTGAGTGTTGCTATTGTTGATAACTCCTTTTGAAGCCGTCCAGGGCGAAGGATTTGCTGAACCGTTTTCAAAGCCGGGATTTCCGAGCAATTGCCGTGTTGTTCCGCCGCCCGAATTAATCATCAAATTAACTGTTACCGACCGATTTTGCCCGCCGCCCGCGCCGGTTATTACTACGTTGTAAGTGCCGGTCGGAACCGGCGACCCGGCTGTGATTGTCAAAATCGAAGTTCCCGAACCCGGCGCGGCTATTATAGATGGGCTGAAACTTGCCGATGTGCCCGCCGGTAAACCCGCCGCGGTGAGCGAAATTGCAGAGTTGAAATTTCCTGAAAGCGTCGAACTTATTGTCGCCATGGTCGTGCCGCTTTGATTAACGCTTAAAGATGAAGCCGAAGATGAAAGAGAAAACGTCGGTCCGAAAACGATGTCTATAATCGGATGCAGTTCGATGCCATTCGGCGCGATTCCTTCCTGTCCTTCGAGATAATCAAAAAATCCGACGCCGGTGATTTGCACCGGCACGTTTGCCGTTTGAAAAGTATTCGTCGCCGTAAACATCGCGTCAAACTGCGCTCGCGCTCGCGCGATTCCGGCAGCAAAGGAGCTGCCTGTGCCGACGCAGGCGGGATCGGGAATTTCGCTGATCAGTGTGCGACCGGCGTTATCGCTAAAGACGATATGGTAATCGGAATCTTCCGAGCGGATATACTTGACCATTGTGGCATTTAAAACCCACAAAGTTGTTTCCGTCGGCTGGATGCGAGCATTGTCCGGCAAAGAAGTCGGCGCGGGAATCGCCGACAATTCGGCGATAGTGGTCGGGATTGCGGAGTTCAGATTTACTGACGCTGCGTCCGGGTCGGTGCCGATTTTGACCGACCACCGCTCGCCGTTGCATTGCGCGGTCACCGGGCTTCGGAAAAAAATTAGAAAAGCAATGCAGAATACTGCGAGCCAAATAAATTGTTTCATTTCGCGCTTAATTGTTCAATACAAACAGGCTGGAACAGGGGATTACCGGCTGTTCAATTACCGCCGCTCGACATATTAATTTATATCTTCGATAAATGTGTAAGCGATTGAATTTTCCAGATTTTGATTTGTTTCGTTTCAGTGAAAAAAGAAATTATAAAATCAGATCTTTTCGGTTATGAAAATACACAGATCGCCTAAAAATAAAGCAAAAAGAAAGCTGATTCTGAAAAATTATCAAAGAAAGAGGTTTTTAAGAGCTTCGCGTTTTGTGATAAAAAATTATCATGCCAAACACAACGTCCCAAGATTCAGCAGCAGTCCACAATCAGACGCCCGAGCCGGAAAAAGATGCGCGAAAGTCTTGGCTGAAGCCTTCGCTCGATTGGCTGCTGATTTTCGTTCCGATCTCCATCGCGCTTCGTTTTATTCCCGGGCTGGAAAACCCGACGGTGCTTTTTATCGTTGCCTGTTTGGCAATCATTCCGCTTGCCGGCTGGATGGGAAAAGCGACCGAGCACTTGGCAGAGCATTTAGGAGAAGGAATCGGCGGACTTTTAAACGCCACTTTCGGCAACGCGGCGGAGCTGATCATCGCGCTTTTTGCTTTGTCAAAAGGTTTGGAAGGCGTGGTCAAGGCTTCAATTACCGGTTCAATCATCGGAAATATGCTGCTCGTTCTCGGTCTTTCCATCCTTGCGGGAGGCGTTAAGTTCAAAGAACAAACCTTCAATCGCACTGCCGCCAGTATGTCGGCAACCGCGCTTACTTTAGCCGCCATCGCGCTTTTAATTCCGAGCATTTTTCATCAAGTGGCGGCGCAGGTTCCCGTTGCGCAGGGCGGATGGACGCCGGAAAGGGAACAAAATTTATCGCTCGCCATCGCCATAGTGTTGATTCTTACTTATGGCTTTACATTGATATTTTCCCTCGTAACGCACAAACAGCTTTTCGTCGGCGATTCGATGCAAGGCTCGCCAAAACAGGTCGGGCACGAACTCGAACACGACGAAGCGACCGAAGAACATGAACAGCCGTGGTCGCGCGGAAAGTCCGTTACGGTATTGCTGATAGCGACGGCTTTTGTTGCTTTGATTTCGGAATTTTTAGTCGGAGCCGTCGAACAAGCGCGCGGAAGCCTCGGTTTAACCGAAGTATTCGTCGGCGTAATCGTCGTCGCCATTATCGGCAATGCCGCCGAACATTCGTCGGCAATTCTGATGGCAATGCGCAACAAAATGGATTTAAGTCTTTCAATCGCGCTCGGCTCCAGTTTGCAGATCGCTCTTTTCGTCGCGCCGGTTTTGATTTTCGCTTCTTATTTGTTCGGCAGACCGATGAACCTGGAATTCACGATACCCGAAGTCGTCGCCGTCATTGCATCGGTTCTGATAGCTGAACAGATCAGTTCGGACGGAGAAAGCAATTGGGTTGAAGGCGTGCAGCTGCTTTCCGTTTACGCCGTGCTTGCTATCCTCTTCTACTTTCTGCCGGACGTTCACGCGTCTTCGGCGGAAGTCATCAACAATGTAATTCCGGCAACTTCGCATCATTAAGTTTTTGTTGAGGCGAAGAAAATGAAGAGTGTGACAAGGTTTTTTTAATAATAAAATCTTGCAATCATAATCTGTTTGAATCAAACTGCTGTCGTTAAACCCTCTAAACGACGCGATTCTAAAGCGGATGACAAGTTTTTCGGAGAATGTAATCAAGTTTTGCTATAGTTCCGGCGTAATTATTTCCATATTTAAGGAACAAAAGCATTGGGAACAGATTTGTCGCCTGTTTGACCGAATGTTTGTATCAGTGTTCCCGAGGTCGTTCTTTGTACAAACCAGGTGTTGTTCGACGGGCGGAAAACGGCTGCATCGGCTCGTCCGTCGCCGTCGTAATCTCCCGGCGAAGCTATATCGCCCGCCGCTCCGAAAGGAAATGAATAGAAACTCTGATTCTCGCTTCTTAATACATACCATTCATTCGTCGCCGGATGGAAGAATGCCACGTCTGCTTTTCCGTCTCCGGTGAAATCTGCCTGCACCGGTTTGTCCGTATTGACACCGAATTGAAATGCTATAGCTCCCAGATTGCTTCTGTTTATCCACCATTCTCCTTTTGACGGACGATATATGGCAATATCTGCTTTGTTGTCTCCGTCATAATCAGCTACGACGGGAACATCGCCTGTTTGTCCGAACGACTGAATAGTTGTTCCGCCCGTTGATTTAGAGATAAACCAGGTATTAGTTGAAGAACGGAAAACAGCCGGATCGGCTTTTCCGTCAGCATCGAAATCAGCCGGAACGGGAACATCTCCCAAGGCTCCGAACGGGAAGGAATAAAACGAGCTGTCTTCGCTTCTTAAAACAAACCATTCGCCCGTCGAAGGACGCCAAAAGGCAATATCGGTTTTGCCGTCGCCGGTGAAATCAGCCGGAACTAATTTATCTGTTGCGGAACCGAATTGAAAGGCTCCGTTTCCGCCGTTTGAGCTTTTCAAATACCACCATTCTCCGACAGATGGTCGAAAGATTGAAATATCTGTTTTACTGTCTCCGTCAAAGTCGAAATCTCGTGTTAAATTAACCCGAAACTCTGTCATGGCTGGCACTGGCTGTGCGGCATTGGCAAAAAGCCCGCTTCCTCGCAGTTCAAGCGGGACATCTTGCAGCTGCGTATGGTAATCGGGATAAAAATAAAACCACCCGGAAACATTTTGATTATTGCTGAAGAAGCGCAATTGTTCACGCACCCACGCCGCTTGTCCCGCCTGCGAATAGGAAAACTCAATCATCGGATTTGCAATTGTACCCTGCGATGTATTCGGGTAAGAGCCTTCGCTGAAAATAACTTTTTTGTTCAAGGAACCGATTGTATCAGTCAATTCCTGCAACCGTTGAAAATTCCATTGATGTTGCTTTGACCTGGAATATTCGTAAAAGGTTTTATGTAATCAGAGTCGGCAGTTTTCCCTCGTCCGATCTGAATATAACGTGACTCATCCCAGTAAATTCCCATCTGCGTTTCGAGCCGCGCATTCACGCCCGACAGAGGTTCAGCCCATCCCGACCCGAGCCGAAAATCAACTTGAACATCAAAATCGTTTGTGAAACGGTATTGGCTAAGAACTCCCGCTCTGGAAAATGTCTGGTTCGGACTGGTTACTGCAATCAATTCATTGGCTTGAGCGATTTGCCCGCCCTGCAAGGAATCTTCCCACTTGCACCGGTTGACGACATTGTTGTCGAAAGTATCGTCAACCGGATTTTCAGCACAAGCAATACTGGAGCCTAACAATGATTCAGACTGCCATAGAGATGAGACTATTACTAATATGGCAACTAATAAGATTAAAACAATCGGGCGTTTCATTGTTAAACTCCAAAACTTGTAAATATACTCCCCAAGATTATATAAACTCGAAACGTGAGCGATGGCTTGTAAACCCTGAAATGGGCAATATAACAGGGACGATTGAATTGATTAAATTACTTCGGGTGAAAGCACCTGCAATTATCTGCGGATTTCGTTTTATGTCAAGTTTTTTTGAGTATAAGTCTTTATTTTATGCAGGTTTGCAGAATTTGCGTTTTGGGAAATTTCGCTTCATGAAATACTTCTGTTTCTATGTCAGGGTAAAAGGTTTGTTCGTTTGGAACTGAGCTTAATTTCTTGGTTTGTGAAAACCTTATTCCGTGCAATGGAAAGCAGTAAGTTTTAATACTGAAAACCGCGCTAACAATTTTCATTGTTAGCGCGGTTTTCAGACACATAGTTGTTTTTCTTTATCCTAATGAGAACAAGAAAAAGGTTTATGTAATTTATCGAACATAAGCGGGGATTTCAAGCTCTTGAATAATAAAAAAGCCGCAAGTTCTTACTGCTCACGGCTTTTCTCTCATTGAAAACGGGGTTTTGTCGGGTCTCTCAGAATAAACAAGAAGTTAATAATTTACCGAGCACTCGACCAGCTGCTTGATCACCGTTTCAACTTCTCTAGCTTTTTGACGTTCAAGTTCTGCTTCCCGGTTTAGTTTTGCGATTTGTTCTTCAATGTTGTGTAATTTTTCGTGTTGGAGGTAAGCAACTGCGAATAGACGCGATACGAGACCTGGAGCATAGCCGGTATGACGGACATTTTCTACTGTTACTGTTTTCATAATTCGCTTTACAGTTTTATTAAGCTGTCTTTTCCAGAAAAAGAAAAGCCATTAGTGAAACAAGCAAATAGTTTCATTAATGTTAGCCTATATTGAATTAAGACAAATTAATTTCTTTAGTTGTCGAAGAAATTAAAAAGCCCTCGATTACGAATCAACTTGAGGCTTCGATGTTTGAAACTGAATATCAATTCAGCAAAGCAGCCTATTAAATTCAAAATAGACTTGCCTATTCACCTGTATCTAAAAACGTCTCTGTTACGTGCTTTTACAGAGTGTTACACAGTGATAGAATACTTTGAGTTATTCAATCGGTAACACTCCAAATACTAGAGAATTACGAGTAAAATAATCCATTTATGCATTATCATTTAATCGGAATTTGCGGAACGGCGATGGCTTCGCTCGCCGGAATGCTGCAGGCGCGCGGTCACAAAGTCACGGGTTCTGACCAGAACGTTTATCCGCCGATGTCAACACAGCTAGAATCGCTCGGCATCGAAATCATCAACGGCTACAAATCTGAAAATACGAACGTCGGCGCGGACTGCACGATTGTCGGCAATACAATTTCGCGCGGCAACGAAGAACTCGAAGAGCTTTTGAACAGAAAACTTCGGTATCGCTCGCAGGCAGAAGTTGTGAAGGAAGAATTTATTCGCGGGCGGCGCAGTCTTGTCATAGCCGGAACGCACGGCAAAACGACGACGACAAGTGTTGCGACCTGGGTCGCGGAAGTCGGCGGTTTGAATCCTTCCTTTCTGGTCGGCGGAATCGTGCAGAACTTCGAGGCGAGTTTCCGGGTTTCCGAAAGCGATTATTTCGTTATCGAAGGCGACGAATACGACACGGCTTATTTCGATAAAAAGCCGAAATTTATGCATTATTTGCCCGAAACGGCGATCATCAACAACATCGAGTTCGATCACGCCGACATTTACAGAGATCTGCACGAAATCAAATTCGCCTTTTCGCGTTTGATGAATCTGGTTCCGTCGAACGGGCGGCTTATTGTCGGAATTGATTCGCCGGTCGCGGCGGAAGTTTTAGAAGAAATGCGTCCGAAACTGCACACGAACATCGAAACTTTCGGCACCGGAGACGATGCGAAATGGCAAGCCAGATACATTGATTTTACCGGAGACACGACGCGTTTTACGGTTTTCAAAGACGGACATAGCTGGGGCGAATTTGAAACGCACTTGATCGGCGAGTTCAACGTGCGAAATTGTTTGGCTGTAATAATCGCGGCTGACGCGTGGGGAATTTCAAAGGAAAAGATAAACGAAGCGTTTCACACCTTTAAATCGGTGAAACGGCGCGTCGAAGTTCGCGGCGTCGAGCGCGGCGTCACCGTCATAGACGATTTCGCGCATCATCCGACTGCCGTCGAGGAAACCTTAAAAGCATTAAAACAAAAATATAAAGACAAGCGTTTGATTGCCGTTTTCGAGCCGCGTTCGTGGTCATCGCGGCTCGCCGTTTTTCAAGAACCTTATACAAAAGCCTTTAATTACGCCGATTATGTGATAATTGCGGGCGTTTACAACACTTCAAAAGCAAGCGAGCTCGGTAAAGTTTTAGACACGGACGAACTCGTCAAAGACATCGAATTGCAAGGCAAACCCGCGCTCGCGTTTCCTGATGCGGACGCGATTGTCGAGCATTTAACGCCGGAACTGAAGGAAAATGATGTCGTAGCGATTATGTCAAACGGCGGCTTCGGCGGCATTCACGACAAAATTTTGAATGTGTTGAGGAGTGAGCGTGCGGGTTAAGCGGCAAACAGCTTCAAAACTTGCAGTTTTGATTTGTTTTTTCGGCGGTTATTTTGTCAGTCAAATAATTGAGGCTCCTTTCTGCTCACCGCTTGCTGCTTGTCGCTCACTTTCTTCTTGCCTAAATTTAATAAAATGTGCATAATTGTCAACGGTTTGGCTCTCAGGTATCTCCGGTAGATGCGTCCGTTCAAGATAAAATAAGCGACGGCTTTGGTTCGGTTCGAGAGTTTGGTTTGGTGGTCTTACGAAGCATTTTATTTTTTGGAGTCGGTTCACGTCGCTGTTTTACGCGGGAATTTCTACAAATTTTCTTTCCCGGTTTCGCCTACTTTCTTGCTTCTCAGGTAAATAAAAATTAAAGGAAAATGAGTAATAAATTATACGTTGGAAATTTGTCTTTTCGCGTCAGCAGCGAAGACTTGCAGGAACATTTTGCCCAAGCCGGAACGGTCGAATCGGCAAATGTAGTTATGGATCGTGAAACCGGTCGCTCACGCGGTTTCGGTTTTGTTGAAATGGCTTCGGAAGAGGACGCCAATAACGCCATCGCGCAGTTTAACGGGCAGGAATATGACGGTCGCAATATGGTCGTCAACGAAGCTCGCCCGCGTGAAGAAGGCGGAGGCGGCGGTCGCGGCGGAAATCGCGGTGGAGGCGGTGGTCGCGGCGGTTATGGAGGCGGCGGAAATCGCGGCGGCTACGGCGGCGGAAATCGTGATCGCGACAATTACGGCGGCGGAGATCGCTGGTAATCTTTAAGCGTTTTTTCTTAAAAATAAAAGGGACGAGATTGTATTCTCTCGTCCCTTTTATTTTTCTCCGCCTTCGTTTTTACTTCTTAATTTATTTTCCCGTTGTAATTAGACAGTGCGACGACTATATCGTCAATCGTTCCCGTCCGAATGCTTGTGGCGGGCACGCCGTTAACGATAATTGAAAATACCAGAGGTTCGCCCGAAGCGGTTGTTACATAACCCGAGAGTGCAGAAACCTGATCAATCGTGCCGGTCTTGCCGCGCACGTTTCCGGCGGCGGAAGTTCCCTTAAAGCGGTTTTGCAACGTTCCGTCCGTCCCGCCAATCGTCAAGCTGTCGCGCCAAGCCTGCGCGTAGCGGCTCTGTTTCGCCATATACGTGTAGAGCTGAACATTAGCGTTCGCCGTTACGAGATTATGCCGCGAAAGTCCGCTTCCGTCCCATTGAACTATAGCGTCTGACGGAATTCCGATTTGCTGCAAAAACGCGCGCACAACAGCCGAGCCGCGTTCGGCGCTGGTTGATTTCGGATTGGTTTTATCGCCGAATTGTTCGCCGAGCGTCCACAGAATCGTTTCGGTGTAAAGATTCTGACTCGGTTTCATCGTTTTAGCCGCGATAACGTTGAACGGCGGCGATTCGAGTCTTGTAATTTCTACGGGCTGAACCGAAGCAGTCGTCGTGGAAGCCGATTTTTCCTTTGCGCCGACGACCTGCGTCTGTCCGGTAACAATCACTCCTTTTTCCTGCAGCCGCTGTTTTAAAAGCGAGACGAAAAGCTCCGCCGGACGCGAAACCGTCAAAGCGCCCGAAAAGCCTTTGTCGCCGGTTGGTATTGTGCCGGAAATCTCCAAAACATTTCCTTCCAGAGCCTTTTTAATTGTTAAATCGCGCTTCGCGCCGGTTGCCGAAGTCTGGCATCGGTTGACGATTTTCATTACCGAATTGAACGGCTGAAGCTGAACAAAGCAAGCCGAATTAATTGTTGAGCCTGGCTTGACGCTCAAATCGAGCGTGTTGTCGTTGATCGGTAAAGCCGAAACTTCAGCGCCCGAACGCCACTGCAAATCGTCCCATTCCCAGCTCGCCGGAATCGGATTTCCCGAAAAATAGCTTTCATCGCCAACGAGATTTCCTTCGACGCGTTTGACGCCCGCCTGAACGATTTTATCGGCTAACGAATCCAAGCCTTTGAGATAGTCGCCTTCGTAAAAAGCGTTGGAAAGCGAAACGTCACCGCGTCCGTAAATTCGCAGATCGCCTTTTATCGTGCCCGCCGCATCCGGTAGAGAATCGGCGTAAACGCTCGTTGCGAAACGAAAATTCGGAGAAAGCCGTTCGAGCGCCGCCGCAACTGTAAAATTTTTCATATTCGAAGCCGGCATCACATATTTATCGGCGTTTTCTTCAAAAACGGTTTTGCCCGTATCGAGCGAAGCGATTTTAACGGCTACGGTTCCGCGTCGAAGTTCGGGACGCGAAAGAGCGAGGCGGATTCGCGATTGTAAATCGCTGAGCGTTTGTACCGGAACGGACGTCGGCGTCGCATAGGGCGTTGGCGATGTTGTCGGGCTCGGCGTTGCAGTGATTACAGGCGTCGGAGTCGGTTTTTCGGAAACTCCCTGGCGCTTTGTTTCTTGCGCAGACGCGCCGAAATTAACTGCTAAAAATACAAATGCGGAAACTAATAAAAACGAGATTCGAGTTTGGTTATATGTTCTTTTCATCGAGTTGGTTTTACGGGAAAGCTACAATCTGCGAAATCATTGCTGAAAGCAATTCTTTTGATGCCTGGAATTGAAAATTGTTGCTGCTTTCAGGAAAAAGCAGCAACAACCTCCGTAGTCGTTGCTGCCTTTCAGTTTTTAGAAAATCAAAACCGGATTTTACCAGCGAACCGGGCGGATGTCGGGACCGATTACGTGCGAACCGGTCAAAACCATGCCCGTTCTGTCGGGGTCGAGCCGGTTGGCACCGTCATTGTGAACAAAATGCGCGCCGTACCAAACAACGACATCCTCATCAACCACTGATTCGTTATTGACGAATTTGGTAATATTGATACAGCTTCCGCTCGTCTCGGTGCAATCTCCGTTGAGCCTCGTGAACCCGTCGTCAATTTCATTCTGCAGAAACGAACCGTTTATCACGTTTTTATGACGCAGCACCCAGAAGTCGTTGCGCCCGAATTCGTCTACCGTGCCGTCCGAGAGATTCGGCACTAGCATATAAGCTTCGTTTCCCGTCGAATTTTGAATCAAAAGACTGCGCCTTGTCTGAAAATTTTTATTGCGGTTGATTTCGGTCGTAATCGGCTGCATAAATTTGCGCCCGCGTTCGACTTGAAAAACTTTATTAATCGGATTAACGATGTCAAAATCCAGCCGCCAGTAAGCGTGATGATTGTGCACGCTGCAAACGCACGGATTGTCAGTCGCGCCGAATCCGTAGCGCGGGCGAATCGTTCCGTCTTCGGCAAAGCGCCATTCCATAATATACCGGTACCATCCGGCGTCCATTTCCGAAACCATTACGATTTCGTTGCCGAGTCCGACGTTTTGCTGGTAAATTGCCACGCCTTGAAAGTTTCCGGTATCGTTTCCGGTTTCGAGCGAGGTCGTCGCGACCTGTCCGGCAGCAAGAACCGCTATGCCTCCGTCTTTTTTGCCCGGAACTGTTTCGTTCGGGTAGGTCGTGCCGGTTTCGGGAACTTGAAAAAATCCTTCGCCGTATTGCCAGTCGCGAAACGGTCCGCAGACATTCGGCGTATATTCGACGTTCAAAACCGGTACGTGACCGCGTTTGAGAACGGATTTGCCTTTGTATTTTACGTCGCGAATCTCGATGCCCGAAGCCCATGTCCCGGACGAAGCCGAGGGACGAATGACCAGCATTTCCCAAAGCGTCGTTCCGTTTTGCGTCATCGTCACCTGGGTTTGCCCCGGCGTTCCGTATGCCGTGGTTCCTTGTCTCGCATCGGGGATTCCGCACGACTGCGGAGCCGATTTAGCCGATTTCGGAGCGCCTTCCCGGTAACGGATGACCTCGCCGCGTTTGATGCTGACGCTGACGATTTCGATATTGCCTGAAACGCCGCGCGAATTCAGACCGACGTTGACTAGCCGTTCGGTCGTTCCGTCTAAAACGGTCGTCGGCGGCATCGGACGAAACGGTTTTGAACCGCCGCTTTTCAGCGCTGCGCCGAGGCTCGCGTCCGCTTTTATAATTTCTACCGCTTCGTTAAATTCTTCATTGTTCGGACTCGGCTGATAAAATTCTTCTTCGACGGTAATTGTTTCCCGCCCCGCGAAATCACCTTCGGCAACGATTGTTCGGTCGTTCGTGTAATCGTAAAAAGCTACTCTGAATCTCGTCGGCGATTTCGCCTGCGACGACTTGTTTTCGTTTTCGAGATACTTGAATTCGATCAGACGATATTTCGTCCCTTTCAGTAAGTTTTGCACCGCTTCGCTGCGTTCGGCGCGAAGCTTTGCCGCTTCCACCTGCTGCTGCGTCGGACCCCAGGGCGTAACCTGTATTTTTATCGGGATTTGCCGTTTTTTTATTCGCGTTTCCGTATTTCTCGCGGCACCGGAAACGCCTGCGATTAAACAAAACATTAAACCGAAACCAGCTAAAACTTGGTTTAGTTTTTTAATCATTAGTTCTCCTCGGATATTTTCAAAATCGCTTCAAAGGTAAAAGTAAGTTTTAGAATATCAAAAAGTAAGTTTCAGAATATCAATGATATAGATTTCGATTAGTCATTTCAAGACAAATGAAAAAAGCCCGCATTAAAGAACTTCACACGCGGGCGTTTTTTTCATAAATGATGAAAATCGTTTATTTACATTTCGAGTAGCCGCAATCGCGGCAGAAGTCGCAGCCCGAAGCGTGTTCGAGCTGCCCTTTGCATTCCGGGCATTCGCCGATTAAATTGCCCATTTTAGGCTGTGCCTGCGCGTCTGCAGCTTGCGCCGCGCCGATATTTTGCGCCGATTGCCCCGCATTTTTGCTGATGGCGCGTTCGGATGCGGGCATATTTTTCAGCCTGCGGTCGGTCAAAAGCAAGCATTCGGCGACGGCTTGTTCGGGCGATGTCAGGAGACGCTCGTTAAACCAGACGGCGTGCGTCCCGGTCACTTTGTTCAGACTTCGGGCGACTTCCTTGATTTGAAATCCGCCGCGCAGCATTTTCGAGGCGAGCAGTCCGACGCCTTCGGAAATCGGTCCGGTCGCGAAAACTTCCAAAACGTTTGTGCCGTCGTGATTAACAGTGACGTAAAGATTGCGCTCGTCAAACGGAATACGCCACGTCGCGCCGGTTAGTTCACGCGGACGGTCAAAACGGGTCACCGTTACCGTTTTCTGCGGCGTAGGCGATGACGGTTTCGCTGTTTCTACACTTTGCGCCGTTTCACTCTGCGTTTGTTTCGGCGCGTCTGTGACGAGTTCGACGACTTCCGGCATAAAATCGGTTTCGATTGTCGTCGTAGTCGTTTCAGTCGGCGTTTCGGTCTTTTTATCTTCGGCTTTGATGGTGGTCAAGACCTGACCTTCGCGCGAGCCGTCGCGGTAATAACTGACCGCTTTACAACCCAAATCTTTCGCCATCCGGTAAAGTTTATCAACCGATTCGATTGTATCGTCTTTCGCGCCGTTGCATGTTTTGGAAATCGCGTTGTCAACGTGTTTCTGCGCCGCCGCCAAAACTTCGACGTGCTGGTGCGAAGTGATGTCCATCGCCGAAATGAAATACGGCGGTAGTTTGTCTTCGTTTTCGACGACAAACTGCGCGGCGCGTTTGATTGATTCCTCGTCGGTTTGATCAACTTCCATTCCGAGCGCTTCCGCCGCCAAAGTGTGAACGTAGTGCCGTTCGCCCAAAGTGTCGCGGCGAACGTAAGCCCACGAGAAATTCGGCTCGATGCCCGAAGAAGTTTCGGCGACGAGCGAAATCGTTCCGGTCGGCGCAATCGTCGTCACTTCGTAATTGCGCGGCGTCAAAGGCACGTCGCGCGGAATGCCGATTTCTTCGTAAAGAAACTTCGCGTATGCGGCGCGGTTCGGTTCGAGTTCGGGAAAAACGCCCTTTTCAGCGCCCAAACGCAAAGACGCCATCCACGCCTCGCGGCGAATAAAGCCCATCACCTTGTCAATCAACTCAATTGAATCCTTTTCGCCGTAAGTTACTTTCAGCGCGAGGCATAAATCGGCAAATCCCATTATTCCTAAACCGACCGGACGCGTGCGCTGAACAACGTCCGTGATTTCCGGCAGAGGGAAATGTCCCGCGTCTACTACGTTATCCAAAAATTGCGTGCAAAGATGCGTCGTGCGCGCGAGCCTTGCCCAATCAACGCATTCGTCGGCGTTCGTTCCGTCGCCGACTTTTCTGTAAAATTTCGCAACGTCAATCGAACCGAGATTACACGAATTGTTAAAATGAAGCTGCTGCTCGCCGCACGGATTGCACGCGTAAATCGGTCCCATCGAAGCCATCATATGATTGTGGCGATTGACTTCATCAATAAAAATGATGCCCGGCTCGGCGTATTTGTGCGCCGAAGCGATGATGCGGTTCCAGATGTCCGGCGCGTAAACCATTCCAGGCGCGGGCGGCTGTTCGATTGCGCAATCGGAGAGATCGGCGTTTTCAAAAGCCTGTTTGTCGGCAAAAGTCGCGGTTTCGCCGTTCGGTCGGCGATAAACGACGTAATCCGCTCCCGTAAGCGGATCAAAGACCGTTTGCGTCCACGGCTCGCCTTCAAATTCGGTTTGAAACCAAATTTTCGCGTCAACCGCATCCATAAAATTGTCTGTGACGGTCACGGAAATGTTGAAGTTCGTCAATGAATGCTGATCGTTTTTCGCGTGAATGAAGCGCAGAATGTCTGGATGTTTGATATTCAAAATTCCCATATTCGCCCCGCGCCGAACGCCGCCCTGTTTGACGACTTCGGTCGTCTGATTGACGATGTTCATAAACGAAACCGGACCCGAAGCGACGCCGCGCGTCGAATTGACCATCGAACCAGCCGGGCGCAGAAACTCGTAAGTCATTCCGGTTCCGCCGCCGGTTTGATGAATGATGGCGACGTTTTCAGCGTGCTGCATAATTCCTTGAATCGAATCGGGAACGTTAAGAACGAAACACGCGGCGAGCTGTCCGTTCGGTTTGCCCGCATTGACTAGGCACGGAGTATTCGGAACGAATTCGCGGTTGAGCATAACCTCGGTCATCGAATCGTAAAAATAATCGCGTTTGACCGGATCGGTTTCCGCTTTTGAAACGTGACCGACTACGCGGCGTACGATGTCCGCCCAGGTTTCCAGCGCTTCGCCGTTCATATCTTTCAACGAATAGCGTTTGCTGATGACCTTTTGCGCGTTCAAACCCGGCGGCTTGATTTCGCGTTTAGCGAAAGTCGGCGCGGCGGCACCGTTTCCGTTATTTTTTCCGTTTTTAGCGACAAATTCGCCCGACACGACAGGCTCGAAGACTGTACTCATCTTTATTATCTCTCCTTAGAGCGCCGTTTTGCCGACGCCGACTTTGTGTTTAGTTAAATTTTACTCTTCTTTCGTGCATTTTGAAATGCGGATGATGGAACTCTTTTAGGTTCGTGCCCGAGAAGCCGAAGTTTGTTTTTATTCCCTGAGCGAAATGAAATATAACCGAACGCGAATCCGCTTGTCAATAGAAAAAACACAACATCTTGTGCCGACAACGAAATTTTTATCAAAATAAAGCGTAACCTAATGTAATTTGTTAGGTTTTACGCACTAAAGAAAAATAATTTTAAAGTCTTTCTTAGCGCGACGACGCATTCGCAACCGAAGTAATTTGACTTTACGCGGCTAAATTTCCGAAACTGTTATTTATGGATAGATTAATTCACGGAATCGCCGCCGACGCCACAATTCGAGTAATGGCGGCGGTTACCACCGAAACCGTGCGCGAAGCCGTGCGCCGTCATCAAACATCGCCCACCGTTTCCGCCGCGCTTGGTCGTCTTTTAACCGGAGCGCTTCTTCTCGGTTCGAGCTTGAAGGAATTCGACCGCTTGACCGTAAAAATCGAGTCCGAAGGACCGGTCGAAGGACTTGTCGCCGAAGCGGTCGCCGACGGGTCGGTGCGCGGCTATGTGAAAAACCCGCTCGCTGAAGTTCCCGCCAATCAAAACGGAAAGTTCGATGTCGCCGGCATCATCGGCAAAGGAATGTTTTACGTTATACGCGAATCCGGTTTCGACATCGGTTTGCACCGCGAGCCATATGTCGGAACGGTGCCGATTACTTCCGGGGAAATTGCCGAAGATTTCGCTTATTATTTGATGAAATCCGAACAGATTCCTTCCGCAGTTCTGCTCGGCGTCCTTTTGCAGCCCGAAGAGCCATACGTCACCTGCGCGGGCGGTGTGATGATCCAAATGCTGCCGACGGCAAGCCAGAATCACGCTGTAATGATCGAAGACACGATTATGCACGCGCCGCAGTTGACGACAGCCATCAAGGAAGGTGCGTCGCCGGAAGACCTTCTGAAAATGGCGCTCGGCGTAATTGATTACGAAATTTTAGGCGAAAAAGACGTGCGTTTTGAATGCAACTGCTCGTTCGAGCGTGCCGTCCAGCTTATTTCATCGCTCGGGCACGCCGAAGTCAGTTCGATGCTCGAAGAAGACAAAGGCGCAAAAATGACGTGCGGTTTTTGCAACGAGCTTTATACGCTTGACGAAAACGATCTGCGGAAAATTTTGGAACGAGAAACGGTTTAGCCGCCGAAACAACGCAAGCAAATTAATTGAAATTGATACGAGCGCGAGCATTGCCGAACAAAAAAGACAATGCTCGCCTTTTTTTAAGTCAAAATCGTTTGATGCGAAGTTTTCTATTCATAGTTTTTCGTTGAGCAGCTCGTCTTCGCGGTTTATTCTTTTCGTATTTTCTTCCAGCCAACAAAGTCCGACCGACTGCCGCCGCGCATCTACGTTTTCGGGATCGGCAATTTTATACACAACAGATTTGCCGCCTTTTACCGGAATATACTGCGTGCCGTAAACTTGCTCTTTGCCTTCTCTCATTAAAACTCTGTCCGTCAAATAGGCAAGCTGCCAGCCCGGCGCTTCTCCGACAGCTACCGCTTGTTCCAAAAGCGGCAGACATTGACGCTGAAAATCCGGTTCTAGAACAGCGTGCTGCACAATCAGCCAGGCTGCTTCGCCGCCGTCTTCTCCGACTAAGCTGCGCCCCGTCCAACCGTTCTGCTCGATAATTTTACGCATCCGAGCATTATTTTTTTCGTGGATGCGCCGCATTTCTTCGGCATAACCGTTTTTCGGCAGTTTCCCGCTTTGCAATAATGTTTCGCGCATTTCGCTATCTTCTCGCGCCATTCGGACGAGTTCATTTCTCAACTTTTCGTCAAACATTTTCGCTGATCTTGCGATAACCGCCGTGAAAATAAAGTAAGGGATTGCCGTCATTTATCGTTAATTTTTCTATCTCGCCGACGTAAATTGTATGATCGCCGCCTTCGTGCGAATAGCGCAGACGGCATTCGAGATTAACCAGAACGTCTTCGAGCAGCGGCAAATCTTCGATGCCGCGACGATATGAAATCCCGCTGAATTTATCGGTCAAACGCGAAGCGAAATGATCGGAAATGTGCTGCTGGTCTTCGCGCAGAATATTGACGACAAAGGCTTTGCTTTGTTCAAAAGCCGGATGGCTGCCCGCTGATTTTTCGATGCAAATTAAAATCAAAGGCGGTTCTAGTGAGACCGAACAAAAAGCCGAAACTGTGATTCCATATAATTTTCCGTCGTTATCTTTTGTGGTTATAACAGTTACGCCGCTGGCAAAGCGCGAAAGCGCGCGGCGAAATTCTTCTTTGCTGATTGACATAAATTAGAAATAAGACTTGTTAGAAATCTACCTTATCGTACGGCGAATGGCAATAAATGGCATTTGAGCAGCCGGTTTCGTTTTCGCTTTTTGAAAGTTGGGGTTTAATAAAAGATAATTACGTCGGAATGAAAGATTTAGAAGAATTTTTCTCTCGTTCGAGCCGAATCGTTGATGAAGCGTTAAACGAATTGATTCCGAGCGCCGAAATACAACCGAAACGGCTGTACGAAGCGGTTCGCTGGAGCGTTTTCGCGGGTGGCAAACGTTTTCGCCCGGCGCTTTGTCTGGCGGTCGGAAAAATTTTCGGAGTTGCTGAAAACAAGTTGCTGCGAACGGCTTCGGCTATCGAAATGATTCATACTTATTCGCTGATTCACGATGATTTACCGGCGATGGATGACGACGATTTGCGGCGCGGACGTTTAACTTGTCATAAAAAATACGGTGAAGCGACGGCGATTTTAGCCGGTGACGTTTTACAGACTCTGGCTTTTCAAACGATTGCCGAAGACGAGAATTTGTCTGATGCCGTAAAAGTAAAACTCATCGGCGAACTCGCCCGCTCGGCAGCGAAAATGGTTGACGGGCAGCAGCTCGATTTGGACGGTGAAGGAAAAAAGATTTCTTTTGAAGATTTGGAAACGATTCATCAAAACAAAACCGGTGCGATGATTTGCATTTCGGCGCGCGCGGGCGCAATCATCGCCGGAGCGAGCGAAAAGGAACTCGAAGCCGTAACCGTTTACGCTTCCCAGCTCGGTTTACTGTTTCAAATCACCGATGATTTGCTCGACGTTACGCAAACGACCGAAATTTTAGGAAAAACCGCCGGAAAAGACGTTTCTGCGGAAAAAGCTACTTACCCGGCATTTTACGGTCTGGAAGAAACCGGAAAATTAGCCGAAAGAGTATTTGAGCAAGCGATTGATTCGTTAAAAGAAATCGAGAAAGATACCGGATTGCTCAAAGAGCTGGCTGATTTTATATTATCTCGAAAAAAGTAAAACGTCGGTGATTCCTTAAATAACTCCGTATTTTATTTTCTTATACTTCCTGTGAAATTTTGATATAATCGCCATTACGCGGAAACCGCGTTTTATTCATTCTTTCCTGCCTTTGTGTTACAGATGAGTTCGTCCGAAATAAACTTTAAATCTTTGTGGAAACCGATTTTAATCGCGGCGGCGCTGGCGTTTTTGTACGCCAGCGTTTTGATAAAGCTTGGGGTTGATTGGTGGACGGACGAAAATTATTCGCACGGTTTGCTGGTTCCGTTCGTCGTCGGATTTATCGTCTGGTCGGAATTCGACGAACTGAAAAAAGCCGTAACGAAACCCGCTTTTCTGCTCGGCGCGAGTGTTATCATCGCCGCGATTTTGCTGCTCGCGGGCGGCAGTTTGGGAGCCGAGATTTTCACGCAGAGAATTTCGCTGGTTTTAATCGCAATCGGAATCGTCGTTTATTTCTTCGGCGCGAAAATACTGCCGCTGCTCGCCGTTCCGCTCGCTTTATTCGTTTTATCCATTCCGATTCCGCAGATAATTTTCAATAAAATCGCTTTTCCTTTGCAGATTTGGGCTTCGCAGGCGGCAGTTTGGGGCATTCGGCTTTTTGAAGTTCCGACTTTGCGAAAGGGGAACGTAATAGAGATTTTGCCGCGCGGCTCGATGCAGATTATTGCGCTCGAAGTCGTTGAAGCGTGCAGCGGCATACGTTCGCTGATGACGCTAATGACGCTCGCGCTTATCCTGGCTTATTTTACGCGCGAAAAAAATCAAAAAGCCGAAGACGGCTGGCGAGCTTTTCTGAAAAATCCCGATTTTTGGCGGGCGATAATTTTGATGCTTTCCGCGATACCGATTGCGGTTTTGACGAACGCGGCGCGAGTTACGGCGACCGGTGTGACGACTTATTATTACGGAAAACAAGCGACCGAAAGCGCCATTCACGATGTTTCCGGCTGGCTGGTTTACCTTGCCGCGCTCGTTTTATTAATTGCGGTAAATTCAGGATTAAAATACGTTTCCCGCAAAACGGCAAAAGCGCAAAGCGAATTTTCACCGCGAACAATCACGGATGAAAGCGAATTTGAAACCGAAGACCAAAGACCAAAGACCAAAGACCAAAAACCCACTGCCGTATATTTATTAATCGGAATTTTGCTTGTCGGCGGATTTTTTATCAATTGGTTTGAGCGGCGCGGCGAAGCTATAGTCGAAAGAAAACCACTAGCAGAGATTCCGCTGCAAATTGGAGATTGGCGGCAGAGAGGAGCTGAAATACGCTTCGGCGAACAGACGGAGAGCGTTTTGCGCGTTAGCGATTACACGATGCGCGAATACATCGCACCCGACGGACGTTTAGCGAACGTTTACGTCGGTTATTATGCTTCACAGCGAACCGGCGCGACTTATCACAGTCCGCAAAACTGTCTGCCCGGAGCCGGTTGGGTTATGCGTCAGCCGCAACGAGTCGAAATCGTAACGCCAGGCGGCGAAACTTTCGATGCGAATTGGTATATCATCGAAAACGGCGTTTACAAAGAAGTTTTGATTTACTGGTATCAAGGACGCGGGCGTTTTGAAGCGAGCGAGTATCAGGACAAAATAAACACAATTTGGGACAGCGTTTTGCGTCGCCGAAGCGACGGAGCGATGGTTCGCGTAATGACTTCAGTTGGAGCGGACGAACAAGCCGCAACGCGCGCCGCCGTTGATTTGTCCGCTCAAATCGCCGGGCATCTTTCCCCTTACATTCCCGAATAAATCTATTGGTAAATAATTAAAATTGTGCTAATATCGCGCTTGTCACTCAAAACACAAACTTTCTTGTCCGCGCGCAAAACGAACAAATATTTTGCGCTTGATTCGCACGTAAAAACCGAAACAGTAAATTTTTCTGAAATATCACGGCGATTGAAAGTTTTTTTTGTTAGCCGGTAAAATCGGCGAGATTGAATAGAAATTGAAAATCAAAATTTTCGCGGTTTTTCAAAAAAGTTTGCCCCTTTTTTGAAAAACAAGAAAACGAAAAAATCTTTTCGCCTTGAACGAAGGCGGTCGTTGCCCCGATTGCCCGAATTCGTTGACGAAAATTTTACGGAGAAGTGTCTTCATACAAAATGATTACCCGAGAGTGCCAAATTTACCCTGTCCGTTTTTTATTGCTGATCGCGTTCAGCAGTATGCTCTTTTTTTCCGCTTCCTGCAGTCAATCCAAAGATACGCATCTCGCCCGCGGCGAAGAATACCTGCAAAAACGAAAATTTCACGAAGCCGTGATGGAGTTTCGCTCCGCCGCCGACATTGACAAAAGTTCAGCGCAGGCGCATTGGGGACTGGCGCGCGCTTACGAAAATCTCGGACAATTCGCCGAGACGCTCGAAGAGCTTCGCAAAACCGTCGAACTGGCGCCGGAAAATCTCGACGCCAAAGCGAAGCTCGGCAATTATTTTTTGCTCACGCAGCCGCCGATGATAAGCGAAGCCGCGAAGATCCTCGAACAGATTTTCGCCCGCGAGCCGAATTTCATCGAAGGTCACATTTTGAAAGCGTCAATTCTGGCGGCGCAGAAAAAACCGGATGGAGAAGTATTGGAAGTTCTCGACGCGGCTATCGCGCTCGATCCGAATCGGACTGAAACATATTTGAGCCTCGCTAGGTTTTTGATGTCGAAGGACAAGATTCGAGAAGCCGAAGAAGCGATAAAAAAAGGCATTGCGGTTAATCCGAATGCCGCGCTCGGTTACATCGAATACGGCAGGTTTCTCGAATACGGCAATCGTCCGGCGGAAGCCGAAACGCAATACGCGAAGGCGATTGAAACCGACCCGAACAACATCGAGGCGCGCGAAGCGCAAGCCGAATTTTACCTGGCGACAAAGCAATACGAAAAAGCCGAACAAACCTTCAAGGAACTCGTCCGCATTCAGGAAAACAGCGCCGAAAGCCGGTTGCATCTGGGAAATTTTTACGCTCAGATCGGACGCGAAGACGAAGCGTTAAGAGTTTTCAATGAAATTTTGACTGACGCGCCGGAATACGTGCGCGCTCGTTACCGTTTGAGCGAAATATATCTCGACCGAAAAGAAAACGAAAAGGTTAATGAACAGGTCGAAATTCTTCTGAGCATCAACGACGAAGATGCGGAAGCGTTAATGCTTCGCGCTCGCGTTAAATTGCAGGAAAATCGAGCGGAAGAAGCCGTCAAGGATCTGGAAGAGATACTGAAAAAACAGCCGAGCCAAAAAGATGCACTGTTTTACATGACGCAGGCGAGACTCGCGCTCGGACAAATTGATCAAGCGCGCGCCTTTATCGGCGATTTGGAAAAATATCATCCGAATTTTCTGAAAACGAAATTGCTGAAAATTCAAGCGGCATTTTCCGCAGGCGATTCCGAAGCGGCTTTGAGACAGGCGAACGAGCTTTTCGAACTCGCCAAAAACTCGTTTCCGAATGCCGAAACCGATGTGCAAACGCTGCAGGAATTGCGCGTTCGAGCGCAGACGGCGCGCGGTCTCGCTTTTCTCGAACTCGGCAAAATCGCCGAAGCCAAAACGGATTTGCAGCAAATCGTCAAACTTTCGCCGAATTCTTCGGCGGCGATGGTAAATCTGGCAAAAGTTTACGACGCCGAAAAAAATTACGCCGAATCATTAAATCTTTACGAAAAAGCCCTGAGCGGCGACGACAAAAATTTTGACGCTTTGAGCGGCGCGGTCAATGCTCTGATTCGGCAGAATCAAACCGGGCAGGCGCACGCTAAAATAGACAACTCTTTATCGCAAAGCGCCGGAAAACGCGACGTTGCGGCGGCGCTGCATTACCTGAAATCGCAAATTTACGCGGCGGAAAAAAACGCGGAAGCGGCGGAAGACGAATTGAAAAAATCAATCGCGGCGGATGAAAATTATCTTCCGGCTTATTCGGCTTACGCTTCGGTTCTCGCGGCGCGAAACCAGACCGGCGCAGCCGTCGAACAATATAAAAGAATAGTCGAGAAAAAGCCTTCTTCTTCTGTTTACACTTTGCTCGGAATGCTCGAATACGGTCGAGGAAATTCGCCGGAAGCCGAAAAAAATTACCGCAAAGCCCTCGAAATTATGCCCGACGCGCCGATAGCGGCGAATAATCTGGCTTGGCTTTTGGCGGAAAATCAGGGAAATCTGGATGAAGCACTGCTGCTTGCGCAGAAATCCGTTAATCAAATTCAAAATTCGGCGGCGTTTTACGACACGCTCGGCTGGGTTTATTACAAAAAAGGTTTGTACACGCCCGCCGTCGAGCAGTTGAAAAAAGCCGTTGCGCTCGACGAAGCCGACGCGCAAAAAATGGGAAAACCGGTTAATTCGGCGTATCGTCTTCGTTTAGGAACGGTTTTAGCTTCGGCGGGCGACAGAACGGCGGCGCGGCGCGAAGTCGAAAATTCTTTGCAGAACGCCGGAAATTTAAGCAGAAAGGACGAGCAGGAAGCAAAAAATCTTTTGGCGGCTCTGTAAGCCGTAAAGATTAAGGGAGTAGTAAAAATGGTTGCGACGTGGATTTTAGCGGATGTCTCTAGCGGTAACTTACTTTTCGGCTTTGTGCCCGAGTCGCTCGGTTTGCTGATATTCGGTTTAGTTTTGGTCGGATTGGCAATCGTATTGCGGCGGTTTTTTAATCGTCCGAAAGACGGAAACGAAACGGAATAGTTCGACGAAAAACTGCGGTGAGAAAATTTGAAGGAAAATAGAGAAGATGAGCGTTGAGTTTAGACAAAGAACCATAGGCGAGTTCGCCCAGATGCTGAAACGGCGAAAATGGCTGATTATTTTGCCGATTATCACCATGACGGCGGCAATCGGTTACGTCGTTAACAAATTGCCGAGCGTTTACGAATCGAAAACCGTTCTGACCGTAAAGCCGCCGACGATTTCCGATAAAGTCGTTCAGTCTTTGACCGACGAAGATTTGTCGCATCGTCTTCAAACGATTAATACAGAGGTTTTAAGCCGCAACTCGCTCGAGCCGATGATCGCCAAATACGATTTGTTCAAATTGGAGCGCAACGCCGGAATGCCGATGGAGTTGATCGTCGAAAAGATGTCGAAAAACATCGTCACGGAAGTTGAAAAGAGCGAGGACGAACGAAAGATCGCTTCGTTCAGCCTTAAATACCGCGATCGCACACCGGAAGCGGCGCGAAATGTGACGGCGGAACTCGCCGGCAAATATGTTAACGCGCAAGTTATAGCATCGACGCAAACGGCGGAAGTCACGCGTGAATTTCTCGAAAATCAGCGAAATCAAAAGAAAAGCGAATTAGACACTCTGGAAAAACAGCGGCTCGACATAATGATGAATAACGTCGAGACTCTGCCCGACTCGCAGCAGGGTTTAATCGCTCAATTGCAAGGACTTCGCCAGCGCGAAGACACGATTGCCAAAGAAAAGGAAACTTTGATTACCGAGAAAGGGCGCTTAAACGACAGCATCCGCGCGCTCAACAGCCAGGCTCGACTCATCGAAGATTTCGGCGAAAAGGAAACGCAGGACGCGACCCGCCAGGCATCGAGAATCGAAGATACGCCCGCTTACGCTTCATTGATTCAAAAGCGCGCCGAATTAACCGCGCGGCTCGAGAAGCTGAAAGCTCAATACAGGGAAAAACACCCGGACGTAGTTGATACGAAAACGCAGATTGATAAAGTCAACGAAGAGCTCGAAGCGCTAGCGCAAAACACCGACAAACGCGTCAAAGAAGCGAATCAGTCGAGCACGCGCAAAGCTCTACTGCAGAAGCAAAATCTGGAAATCGAAAGACAAAAGGCTGAAAGCCAGATCGGGCAGATCGAACAGCAGTTGCAGTATAAAGACGATGAACTGCGTCAGAACGCAGGGCAAATTGCCGTTCTCGAATCAAAGATAAATATGATTCCGAACGTCAAGGTCGCGCTCGAAGGCATAAACAATCAGTATCAATCGGCGAAAACGACTTATGACGATCTTTTGAAAAAAACGAACGACGCGTCTTTGCAGGTTGACCGCGAGTCGAACGCGCAGGGCGAAACGATTCGTGTGGTTGACGCAGCGAATCTTCCCT
This sequence comes from Pyrinomonadaceae bacterium, assembly GCA_036388775.1. GTDB lineage: Bacteria > Acidobacteriota > Blastocatellia > Pyrinomonadales > Pyrinomonadaceae > JALZCH01. The sequence continues at coordinate 29,783 of DASVRD010000155.1, forward strand.
CGTCGCCGGTCGCTCCGAAACGCGGGCTTCTGACTCTTTTAGGCGCGGGCATCGGTTTGGCAATCGGATTGTTTTTAGCTGCCGCTTTTGAATTTCCGCGCATGTTCAAGATTCAAAATATCGAGGACGCCAAACATTACACCGGTTTGCCTGTCCTGGCGTCGGTTCCGCCGCTTCTTTCGCACGATGAAAAGGTCTGGCAGAGCCGTTCGTACTGGTTAAAGGTAATGGCGGCAATCGTTGTAGCGGTCGGAGTTATACCGCTGATTGCGATGGCGCTGCAGGCAACGCGCATTTTCGAGCGTATGGTTTCGTAACAATTTTGGATTTCAGATTTGAAATCGTTAAGAGGTAAGAAATGTATAAAGAATTTTTCGGATTAGAAGACATACCGTTCACGTTAACGCCCGACCCGCGTTTCATAGTGTTTACGCCGAGCTACAACGAGGTTTTGGCAAGTCTTTACTACGGCTTGGAAAACGCTAAAGGCTTGATCGTTTTGACCGGCGAGGTAGGAACCGGTAAAACGACCGCTTTGAGATGGATTCTGCGGCGGCTCGATTCGAGCGTGCTCGCGGCTTATATCTTCAATCCGCGTCTTTCGGTAGACGAGTTTTATCATCAGGTGACGCAGATGCTCGGAATAAAGGATTGGGCGAACAAAGCGGAACTTCTCACTATTATGGGCAGAGTTCTGGAAGAACGGCACCGGCGCGGGCTCAGAACGGTTTTGATTATTGACGAAGCGCACGAGCTTTCCGATTACGTTTTGGAAGAAATTCGCCTGCTGATGAATTTCGAATCCGACAACGCCAAGCATCTGCAAATCGTTCTGACCGGTCAACCCGAATTGCGGGAAAAGCTCAATCAGCCGAATTTGCGCCAGTTAAAACAGCGTGTCGCTCTTCGCTGCGCGATGCACACGCTGCCAGACGTAGACGAAGTTGAGCGTTATATTACCGAGCGGCTTTTGATTGCCGGAACAGATCAGCCGAACATTTTCACGCCCGGAGCGATTGATTTTATTTTTCAATGCTCGGAAGGCATTCCGCGCCAGATCAACAATTTGTGCGACAATGCGATGCTCACGGCTTACGCCGCCGGCGAGCAGATAATCGGCAGACAAATTATCGAAGAGGTCGCCGATAATCTCGATTTACTTCCGCGCCGCGCCGCTTTTTTGACCAGCGAAAAGGCACTGGAAAATGCGCCGACCGGCAGCGTTTTAACGAATCAAGCGCGCGAAGAATTGTGGAACGGACAAATTGCGGGCGAACAATCGAAACCGAGAAACTTTCAAAGCGAAAAGCAGGTGATGAACGGAAACTCGAACAGCGGTTCAAACGGAAATTCAAACGGCGGGCGAGCGCCGTCCGACGTTTCTGACGATGACGTAAGTTTGGAAATCGGCGGGTTTTATTAAAGACTCCGGTTCGCAATACGGATGAATCGGTTTCGCGATTCGATTTAAATAAAAATGCGGAGCATATATGAGCATTCTCAAAGCTTTACAAAAAAAGCAAACCGAAAAAGTTGACGATCCGGAATTGTCGGCGAGCAAAACAGTCATCCCGTTTAGCAAAAACGGTAAAAGCACTGTTGCGCCGCCCGATCTGTTCGGTGACACAAACTTCAAAATCGGAGCACCAATATCGGCGTTCAATGGGCAGTCGGATTCAATAATCGGGACGGCACTCCCTGAGTTGGAAACGACAAAAATTGCCGGGGCAACTTTGAACGCTGTCAGCTTGACGCGCCCGACTTCAACAAGTCTGAATGAATATATCAGTTGGAATGTTGAAGCCGAGCGCGTCGAGCCTCGACTTGTCGCGATTACGCATCCGCATTCGAGTTATTGTGAAGAATACCGCAGTTTGAGAACTCACGTCCTGCACAAAAGCCAGCGGCAGAAATTGCAGTCAATCGTCGTCGCCAGCATCAACCCGAGCGAAGGTAAATCAGTCACCGCGCTTAATCTTTCGTGGCTTTTGGCGCAAACAGACGGTGTGCGCGCGCTGATTATTGACAGCGATTTGCGTATGCCGAGTCTCGCCGATTATTTGGGAATTCACACCGACAAAGGTCTTTCCGATATTTTGTCGGGACGGGCGACGCTTTCGGAATCAATTATTCGTTTAGAGCCCGCCGGACTTCATCTTTTGCCGGGCGGCGAAGCCAGAAGCGATGTCGCGGAATTGATTTCCGGTCCGAAATTTAAGGAAATCCTTCGCGAAGCCCGCGAGCTGTTCGATTACGTCATCATAGACGCGCCGCCGCTCGGAATTTTCACCGACGCGACCGTTTTGATAAATCATGCGGACGGCGCGATGCTCGTGATTCGAGCAAACCGAACGCGCTACAGCCAGCTCGACCGCGTTTTAGAAGTGCTGCCGCGCGAAAGAATGCTCGGCGTCGTGCTTAATCAATCCGAGGACGTTTTAAAGGAAAGTCATTATAACTACGGCTACTACGGCAAGAAGAATTAAATTGCGAATTGTGAATTGCGAATGAAAACAATTTTGATTTTTCAAAATTGAAAAAAGGTCAAAGCAGAAACAAAAGTTTGAGCAAATAAAACGTAATTCGTAATTGTAATTGAAATATGGACGGAACAAAGTTTAGCCCGCGCACAATCTGGTTGATTTTAGCCGACGCCGCATTTGTTTACGGCGGAATTGTGCTGGCTATGTATCTGCGTCTGGGCTTATCCGGTTCCGAATATCAGTTGAATGAAAACAGAGGTTGGCTAAAGGTCGCTTTCGCGACCTTCGTTTGTCTTTTGATTCTTTATTTTTACGATCTTTACGATTACACGGTGATGGGCAATCGCCGCGAGTTGATGCTGAGATTGGTGCAGGCTCTGGGCATCGCCTGGGTGTTGCTCGCGCTGATTTTTTATTTCGTTCCGCTGATGCTCATCGGACGCGGCGTATCGGTTTTTTCGGTCGTTATCGTTCTGGTTTTGCTGCTCGTCTGGCGCGTTTTGATTCATCTTTTAACCGGGCACCCGGACATCGGCGAAAAAATTCTCCTCGTCGGAACGGGACAATCGGCAAGAGATACAGCCGAAGCTGTCTGGCAGAGGCGTGACGCCGGTTATCGCATTGTCGGTTTCGTCACGGAAAACGGCGCCAAACCGCATACAAAAATCGGCGAATCGGAAATTATAGGAACGGTTGACAATCTCGACGGTATTATAAAAAACGAAAAAGTTGATCGGATCGTCATCGCCGTACGCGAGCGCCGCGGAACCTTTCCGACCGAAACGCTTTTGAGAATGAGTCTCGCCGGAAACGTTTGTATCGAAGAATGCACATCATTTTTCGAGCGTGTCACGGGAAAAGTACACGTTGATATGCTGCGTCCTTCGTGGCTGATTTTCGCCGGACGCAAACGCGACACGAGGCTTAAGACGGCTTTTCGCGAAGCCGTTCATCGCGGGCTGGCTCTGGTTGGATTAACGCTTTCATTACCGGTTGCCGTGTTGACTGCAATTATCATAAAGCTCGAATCAAAAGGCGACATTTTTTACCGGCAGGAAAGAGTCGGAAAAAACGGTAAGGTTTTTTATGTTATTAAGTTTCGTTCGATGAAAACCGACGCCGAAGCGGACGGAAAGCCGGTCTGGGCAGCGGCGGAAGACGAACGAACGACGAGAGTTGGACGAATCATTCGCAAAATTCGCATAGATGAAATTCCGCAATTCTGGAATATAATAAAAGGCGAAATGAGCTTTGTCGGACCGCGACCGGAACGCCCGCATTTTGTCGAGCAATTGGCGCGCGAAATTCCTTTTTACGAGCACCGGCACCTGACCGCACCCGGATTAACCGGTTGGGCGCAAATAAAATACCCGTACGGCGCCTCGGTCGAAGACGCCCGGCAAAAACTGCAATACGATTTGTATTATATAAAAAATCAGAGCATCGCACTAGATTTGGTAATTGTGTTTGAAACTGTGAAAACGGTTCTATTCGGAAGAGGCGGACGATAGAGAAGTTTGGATTTCAAATTCGCAACTCAAACTGTTATCTGGAATTTGAAATCGGATAATCGTTTTATCCGAAAAGCGGAGAAATAAATATGAAAGCAGTAAAAATTTTTGGAAATGTCGCACTGGTAGCAGCAAGCGTTTTTATTTTCTCGGCTGATTTGACGGCGCAGACAGAAAATCCACCGATTAAAACGGATAAACCATTGCAGACCGAATTAAAAAACGCTGTAACCGAATCGCCTAAAAAGGATGAGAAAAACACGGAAATAAAATCGGAATTAAAAGCCGAAACTCAAACTCCGCCGGCAGAAAAGCCGAAACCCGCCGAAACGCCCGCGCCGACAACAATCGAAGAAGCCGAGATACTGCCGTATTATAATAATTATTTAAAGGAATATCGTCTCGGACCGAACGACATAATCACGGTCGAAGTTTTTGGACAATGCCCGGATTACTGCATAACGGGCAAGACCGTTCCGCCGACGGCGAGAATCTCTTACCCGCTGATTCGCGAAGGCGTGTTGGTCGGCGGCAAAACCGTCGAACAAGTCGCCGACGAAATCACGAAAAAACTCGACGAATACATTATTGACCCGAAAGTTACGGTCACGCTCGACAAAGCTATGTCCGCGCGATACAGCGTTTTAGGGAAAGTCGCCGCGCCGGGCGTGCGCGTTCTCGACAGAAAAGTGAGCGTTTACGAAGCTGTCGTCGAATCGGGCGGCGTTACGAAGGAAGGCGATAAAAAGCGCGTCGTCATTTACAGGTATGATGGACAGGGCAGAATTACGCCGAAAGTCGTAAATTTGCAGGACATCGAACAGGGAAAAGGCGAAATGGTTTTTCTCAATCCAGGCGACCAGGTTTTTGTACCGGACAAAGGTTTTCGCTTAAACGTCAACACCGTTTTCGACATTTTATCAAAAGCAAGTATCGTCCGATTTTTATTCGGAAGCCCGTTTTAGCGAGCGTAATTTCAGCGGGGTATGCAGGATGAACAGGATTATTTAATTTTCAAATTCGTCCTGTTTTATTCATCCTTATTCATCTGGTTGCTTTTTCCGAAATAATTTTTTTGTAAAATTATGAATTTAATAAGAAAAATATCCGTTTTTCTTTTTTGCCTGGTTTGTTTTCAAACGGCAAATGCCGGGTGGACAAAGCAAAATTCAAAAACGCTCGCCTGGCTGCAGGATATTTATTTTATTAACGAAAAAAAAGGCTGGATTACGGGCAGCGACGGCACATTTTTAGAAACTACGGACGGCGGAAGGAATTGGCGGCAGAGCGAGAAGTTTACGTCAGACACGATTAGGCAGGTTTATTTCTCGGATGAGCAAACCGGCTGGCTTTTGTGCGAAAGAAACATTTACAATCGCGGCGCGAATCTTATATCTTACATTTTGCAAACGTTCGACGGCGGCAGAAATTGGGAAAAAACGGAATTCGCCAGCGAAGGGCGCGGACGAATCGCCAAAATCATCTTCAATGAAAAAGGCGCGGCGATGGCTATCGGCGAAGGCGGCGCGATTTTTACGCCCGACAGCGAAAATAAAGGTTGGGATAAAACGCCGTTTTTTATTAAATATCTACTGCTCGACGGCGTTTTTACGGACAAAATGAACGCTTCGATCGTCGGCGCGGGCGGCAGCATACTTTTCACCGAAGACGGAGGCTCGACGTGGAACCGCGCGAACGTTTTCGGCGACAAAACGGCAAAGCTGCATTCGGTCTTTTTTATCAATCGAAAAATCGGCTGGACGGTCGGCGCTTACGGAAAAATATTTCATACTTTCAGCGGCGGAAAAACGTGGCGCGAGCAGGATTCGGGAACGACGAAAAACCTGAACGATATTTTCTTCCTGAATTCGGTGGAAGGCTGGGCAATCGGCGACGAAGGAACGATTCTGCATACTAATTCAGCGGGAAACGTGTGGAACAGCGTAGATTCCGGGGCAAAACACAAACTCGAAAAAGTTACATTCGTCGGAGATAAAGGCTGGGCAGTCGGTTTCGGCGGAACGATTTTATTTTATGACGGAAATGCCGAGGAAAAACCTTTGCCCAAACCGCAGTTAAACAGACGAAACGAATAAAAACATTCAACTGGCTTGACAGAGAAACTCGAATTTTCGTAGTATGACAGTTCGCTCATTTGTATAAAACGAGCGGCGTTTTTTTGAAAACGCGGGCGCCGGTCGCGCCGATTTTTGAAATTATAAAAGATTAGCGCGGGCATATACGTCAATGGTAGACAGCCTCCCTTACAAGGAGGAAGTTGGAGGTTCGAGTCCTTCTATGCCCACCAAGTTTAAAATTCGTTTGCGGAGTCGTAGTTCAGTTGGTTAGAACGCCAGCCTGTCACGTTGGAGGTCGCGGGTTCGAGTCCCGTCGGCTCCGCCATTAATTTCTTTATTATCAGCAGTTTCCGAGCCGTCCTTGTGGACGGCTTTTTCGTTTTTATCCACTGTGTCCTTCTTTAAAGAGTTTCTTTACTTCTTCCTCTTTTTTAGAAGATGTTCGTGGTCTGCCATGTGCTTTGCCTTTGCTTCCGGCTTAAATAATTCCTGCTTTAACTCACTCTTTTAAGATAGAACGTTCAAATTCGGCAAAGACAGCTGACATTCCGGCTAATGCTTTTCCAGATGGAGTGATTAAATCCAATGATTCATTTAAAGAGGAAGTATAACAAGCCCGTAACAACCCTGCCGCCACATATACGATTATTTAGAGCCGCCCAACCTCAAAAACAATTAATGTTCTCAAGCCAGACCGTTTGCATATGAGTGCGGAGAAATTGAAACCTATTGTTGACCAGAATCGTAATCTGGTCAACAATTTTTTATTTTTTATAATGAGTTCAGACATGCAACAAATTTCCAGATTTATTTTACTCTTTCTCGTTATTTTAACGGTCGTTACAGGCGTAGCTGCACAGGATCAGACGGCAGCCGAACGGCAGGGGCGAGCCTTTATCGAGGCAATATCAACAGGCGACCGTAGCAAGGTACGCCGTTTCGTAGAGGCAAACTTCGCCAGCGAAATGCTCGGTTTGCCGATGGAGCAGCATCTTAACTTTGCTTCTAATCATTACGACAGTTCTCGCGGCTACGAAGTCGTGAGCGTACAGGAGACGATTCCCAACGGCGCCACACTCCTGCTTAAAAACAAACTCACAGGGTCGTACGCGGCAATGGCATTCATGGTGGAGGACAAAACGCCTTTCAAGATCAGAGGTATCGGCAGTCGCCCGCCCAAAGCGCCCGCCGCTGCCAACAGAATTCTGAGTAATGCTGACATAAGCAAAGAGCTGGAGGGTTTTTTGAAGCGGCTTGCAGATGCCGACGTGTTCTCCGGAGCCGTGCTGCTCGCCAAGGACGGAGTTCCCGTCTACAAGGCGGCTTACGGCACTGCTAATAAAGATTACGGTGTGCCGAACAAGATCGACACGAAATTCAATCTCGGTTCGATGAACAAGATGTTCACAGCCGTGTCGGTTGCGCAGTTGGTTGAGAAGGGAAAGCTCTCGTTCGACGATCCCCTTTCGAAGTTTATTCCGGACTTTCCCGATTCCGAGTCCGCCAAAAAGATCCAGATCAAACACCTTTTGAGCCATACGGCGGGACTCGGTCCGTACTTCACCAAGCGTTATCAGGATATGTCGCGAAATAAACTGCGGACCGTAGACGACATGATGGCGCTGGCGAAACAGGACGAAAAGCTTTTATTCGAGCCCGGCTCCAAGTGGCAGTACAGCAACACCGGAATGCTGGTTCTGGGCAAAATCATCGAGATCGTTTCCGGGCAGAGTTATTTCGATTATGTTCGCGAAAACATCTACAAGCCTGCCGGAATGATAAACACCGACGCTTATGAACTAGACAAGGTAAATCCAAACCTCGCGGTCGGTTATCACAAGACGTTCACAGATAACGGTATTGTCTGGTCGAATAATGTGTTCCAGCACGTCATGCGCGGCGGTCCGCAGGGCGGCGGCTACTCAACGGTAGAGGATTTGCTTCGGTTTGATCAGGCTTTGCGCGGCGGAAAACTGGTGAGTCCTGCAATGGTAAAGGTCCTAACCACCCCTAAACCCGAGCTGAACTCCCGCAATTACGGTTATGGCTTCAACGCCAACACTGCAGAAGGTACGGCTGGACACGGCGGCGGCTTTACCGGTATTCACTCGAACCTGAATATGTTTTTGAACTCCGGCTGGACCGCCATAATCATGTCCAACTACAGCCTTGCAGGATTTCCCGTGATGGAGAAAATGGATAGTTTGATTAAGCAGAGCGAATCCAAGGCAGCTGTCGCAGATAAGAAGTAGCTGGAATGTAAACCACTCTGTTGCCTTGCGGGCAGACAGTAATGTGACGGCGGTTTCAGCACGGAGGAGTGGTGGACGCATCTGAGGTTCTGTTTCCGGCGTTGGATTCGCCGCGACATAAACCCTCGCCAAATTGTCGTGGAATTCGCGTTTATCTTGTAATTATAATTGAGTTTACCCAAAGACATACTCAACGCACATGATAAAGTTGAAAGACAAAAAAGACGCTGTTTGCGAAATACAAACAGCGTCTTAGAAATGCTCTAAGTTTAACCAAACTTAAAACTCAAATCGGAGAGCAAACTGTATCCGGCGAGGAGGTGCCGTATCAGTTACCTGCCCGAAGGTAGTGCTGGTAATAGCTTGTCGCTGCTCGCCGGCAGTAGCAAAAGTGAAATTTACATTATTCAACAGATTGAATGCTTCGGCTCTTAATTGTAAACGCATTGTCTCGCCAAAACGAATGTTCTTCAAAAGCGCTGCATTTATGTTGAAATATCCCGGACCGTCGATAACGTTGCGTGCCATATTGCCGGTTTCTCCCGCGTTAGTATTAAAGAATGCTTGTCCGGCAAAAGCAGTTGTGCCAAATCCCTCAGAGGCTCGTCCCGTCACTGGATTTATGACGGAAGGATTTATGAAGTAAATCTTTCCGTTTTCTTCAAAGATTCCAGACAAAGCCCTGAGTTCATCATTGGTTAAATTAGTGTTCGGGGTTTGCCTTGCGGATCGTCCGTTACGATTCAGAGTGCCGCGGGTATCTGTAAAGGTAATCGGCGCGCCAGATGTCCATTGCATAAGCCCCGAAATTTCCCAACCGCCAAATACTTTGTCAACAACACCTCCATTATTTAAAAACATTTTTCCCTTTCCAAACGGCAACTGATATATACCGTTCATATTGAAAGTATGCGTCTGGTCGTAGTCTGCCCGTTGCTTGTCCAAATCTTTGTTGTTGTTGTCCAGGTAGGTATCGAAAAGCGCCTGAGTTGTGCCGACTGCATCAGTCAGGTTTTTTGCAAATGTGTAATTTGCCTGCAAATACAAGCCATGCACAAAGCGGCGGCGAACTTCAATTTGCAGTGAATTGTAATTATACGAGGCATCATTGACGATAATGTCCGCCGTACCTGATGCTGGATTGGGCATAATGCTAACGAAGGGAACCAGATTGGGATTGCTGACTGTCGGGTGATTGTTAAGCCCACCGGAAACAAATAATCTTGCCAAATCCGCCACCGCTCCATTACGCAGATTGTTCAGAAACGTAGTTCTCGAAAGCGTCCCTGCCGGAGTCGTCGCGGTTGTCGGAGCTACTCCAAGGCGTCCGGCAGAACCGGCGCCTTCCCGAAAAATCTGCAGCGGCTGACAACCAGCAGTGGTACAAAATGGATTTCCAGTTAATTTGTCATTGGCAAACGCGCGGTTGAAATCCTGCAGAATTCCGTTATTAAAAATGTCAATCTGGTTGAAATCAACTCCGCGAAGCAAATTGTCGCTGCGGCTTCCGACATACCTTACTTCAAGCGCTAAATTACCGAAAAACTCGCGTTGAATTCCAAAGCTGTACTGTTCGACTTTCGGAACTTGCAGATTTGGATCAACTCCCGAAATATTTCCGATAAAGGAGCTGATTGGCGGGTTGTTATTTTGAATAAATGTCGGCGCACCAGCGAAAACCGGCGGCGCAATCGTCGGCAACGTGCCCGAAAGCCGCAAATTTAAGTTTTGCGAACCGTTAACGACCGCGTTTGATGCAGTGCTTCCGAGACCGACATTGCTGCCGTCGGCGCCGTCAAGAGCCGTTAGAATAGAGTCGTTTACGTAGGCTTGACTATAACCCCCCCGAAGAACGGTTTTGCCTTCCCCACCAAACAGAAATTTACCGATACCGGAGTTAAAGTGCGGAGTGTAGGCAACCCCGACCGAAGGAGCAAAGTTATTGTAATCGGTTTTATGATAAGCGTTTTCTTTCCCGGCATTTCCTCCGATGATTTGAAATCCTCCGTTCTTATCCAGCAATGAAGCTGCTAAATTGTCGGGGTTGGTAATTATCGGTTCAAGCGCTAATCCATTTATCAACCTCAAAGCCGGATAGATTTCATAACGAAGCCCAAGCGTTAAAGTTAACCCGCGGGTGACAGACCAGCGGTCGGAAATGTACAGTGAATGATTGGCATAGCGATAGGGGTTAAAAGAGGGTCTCGATCCGAAACCGGATGTTGCCGTCTCAGCATTAAAAGTCTGCGTACCCGCATTAACGATTCCCCCGAGTAAAGCCAGTAAATTATTTGCAGTCGCTAGCTGAGTGTTGTTGATAAGACTGCTATTAGCCGGTCCTCCTTGATTAGGAAAGCTTGATGTGGCAAATGCGGGGGTATTTGGTCCGGTTCCAAGTCTATAAGATGGAACCGTACCAGCTTCATTATAGGAATCAACGTTAAAGTATTGAAGCTGCCCGCCAAACCGCAATGAATGGTTACCGACCACCCAGTCAACATTATCCTGAAAATTAACGCTTCGGTTTTTACGCCCCTGACTTAAGAAAGTAGCTTCCGGAAAAGTCACGAGATTTGCCACCAAGGTCGAGCTTGCGGTATTAAAAAAGAAATCAGGTTTGGGGTCGGTGCGCGCAAAAGGTACCTCGCTCCAAAAAATCCCGCCGCGCACTTCATTGACAATATTACTGCTGAAAATTCGTCGATATGCCATGACAAATGTTTTATTCAGGGAGTACTGGTCAACAGCCGGCGTAACGGTAAATTTGTTATTCTCGCTATCGCTCCGTAAGGTATTATTTTTAACCCAACTGAAAACCCCGTTAAAGCTGTCTTTTTCCGTAGCATCAATATCTATTCTGGTTGTGTATGTGTTGCGCTTCGTGTCATTTTTGCGATTAAGCGCAAATCCGGCGGTGTTAAGACCATCGCCGCCCGTAAAATTGCTCGTCGTCGGAAGTTGTGAAATTACTCTCGCTTGAACAATTGGGTCGATGGTGGAAGGAATATTGGCAAAACCTAACCCTTGCGCAAATGCTAAAAGGTTCGGAACAGTACAAATGCTGCCCACTGCGCCTGAAGGACAAGAAATACCGCCGCTATTAATCGGATTTCCGGTTGTTGCGCGGTTAAATGTAAAAGCGCCGCTTCTTGCAGACGGAGTTAGAATCGTTCTCGTGCGAAAGCTTGAAACCGGGTCGCGAATACCTTCATAGGAGAAGAAGAAGAAACCTTTATCTCTTAAGAAAGTTGGTCCGCCTTCCCCGAAATTGAAGACCGGCATCGGACCGCTTATCTTTCCGCCGAATTGATTACGGTTTCTAAACGGACGCGGAATTCTGTCCTCGCCAACGGTACAAGTGCCTTGAACAGCACACGCGTCAGTTTCTAGAATTTTGCCTGCACGATTACCGAAGAAATCATTCGCTCCAAATGCGGAATTTCGATTGTAAGCGAACAAAGCACCGTGAAAATCCTTTGTGCCGCGCGGAGTTACAAGCCTGATTTGCGCTCCGCCTCCGCCTTGGTCGGCTTCTTGATTGCTAGTAGTCAAAGTAAACTCGCCGGTATCGTCGACCGACGGTCTGGCGGGTGCAAAGTCAGTCGCGTTGGTTCGAATAAATGCGTCCTGAATGTTAATACCGTCACGGGTGATGTTAGTCGCCGTCGTTCTCATCCCGTTGATTGAAGTGTTTTGGAATGAGTTAGACGCCGTTCCGGCTTGAAGCGTAATAAGATTAAGTGGATTTCTCTCAATCAGAGGTAATGAAAGAATTTGTTGAGGACTAATCGTGTTTGAAACCTGTGCAGTAGTAGAAGTGACGACGTCAGCGCCAGCTGTGACCGTGACGCTTTCCTGAACACTTCCGATTTCGAGCGTCGGGTCTAAAGAATAATCTCGTCCGACATCAATTTTGACCTCGTTGGCGACGAAGGTTTTGAATCCCGGGACGCTCACCGTCACGGTATAAGTGCCGAATTCGAGTTGCGGGAAAAGAAACGAGCCGTCTTCCTTAGAAGTGGTAGTGAATTCTTTTCCTGACGTATTATCTCTCGCCTTAATCGTGGCGTTAGGAAGCACGCCGTCAGGGCTGGAGATAGTGCCAAGCAGCCGACCGGACGTAGTCTGAGCAGAAGCAAAGACCGCACATAGTAAAATTACCAGAGTTAGAAGCAGCACTTTTTTCATTTTTTTCACCTTTTTATTTATAGACTTATTTTGATCGGAAGATTATCAAAGCGTCATAAACTGTTGGCATGCAGTAGCTTATGACTAAGCATCCATTTTTTCGGACATCTTTAAATGAATGGCTGAATCTTCACCCTAAATAGCGCAACGTTTATACCAATCAAGTTTCGTAAGTTAATTGATAAGAAATTGTTCGAAGTTTCTCTGAGGGGAATTCGTGTATTAAATTCAACTTTATGGAATTTCGGATTAATTAAAGAAGAAAATTCAGGATTTTGGATTTATGAGAATAACGGTTTTATTTTTTTTGTTCCATTATTTGTACAAACCGCCCGGTAATTGTTGAGAATCTTGAAAGTTATGAAGAAGTTTGGCTTCTACATAATACGCGGAAGTAAGAAGTTCGGGAGGGCACAGACATGGAAGTCGGCTGGTTTCATCAAATCCGGCGTGTTCGTCTATTGCGCTCTTAAATTGGGTTGCAAGAGTACCTAAACACAGACTTGCAGGATTTAAGATTCGGATGCGTTCTTTTTAGAAATGCGAAAAGCCCGCTTAAGAGAAAATATAAGGCAGACAAATGCGAGTTTTAGCAATACTTACTTTTTTAGAATAGATGCTGATAACAAACCCACTAGGTTAAGCAGAATGGCGGAATCAGAATGAGCGCTGACGGAAAAACGTTTACGTCGCTTTCAGCACGCCGATTAACGGACAACCGAAACCGGACGATAATCGAATCGTCGTTTTCGATACCGGTTCGGGAAAAGTCGGGAAATCAATCAACGTCGGGTCTGACCCAGAACAACTAGCCGTAAATAAAGAACAAACAATGCTTTACGTTTCAAACGAAGACGCCGGAACAGTGACCGTTACGGACATCGAAACAGGTCAGCCGAAAACAACATTAATTGTCGGCATCGAACCGGAAGGCGTAACAATAAGCCCCGATGGACGTTGGGTTTACGTAATGGCGAAAACGAATGCTTTAATTTTTCGTTTTAGTTTCTGATTATTACTATCGTGCAAACAGAAATTTTAGTTTTTTGGGTGAATCCGAGACGTTTCGTCGGGCGAATAACTAAATAAATATTTGGGGGAGTTATAACTGATGTCCAAATGCGCGTTGTTCAGCCGGTTGTGTTTTGAACTAAAAACGGCGGCGCACAATTACAAATCGGAAATTCTCGATTTGGATGCGCCGGACACTATTTTTATGCTCAAACTTTTGACAAATCGCTGCGAAAAATTTGTCTCGGAGATAGAACAGGCGATTGGCACGGAGACGGAATGTTTTTTACTCGGTAACGAAATCTTGCTTGACGGAAAATCTACTGAAGCGGCGAATACAAAAGCGAAGAATTTTTCTCAAATTTTCGAGCGGCTTGAAAAAAGCGAGAGCCGATTGGAGCGATTATACCGCCGGATTTTGCAAAACAGCGAAATAACAGGCGAATTAAGAAATTTGCTCGAACGCCAGTCGCTTGCCGTTTACAATTGGCATAATTTTGTAATTAACGAAGAAATTAATTTTATTTTAGTCGGCGAGGTTAAAGTCCCGTCGGAGTTTCAGGAGAAATTCTATTATGGTTCGATCAGTTAATTTAAGAAAAATTTTCTTTGTTTTTTCAATGATTTTGTTGTTCGCTGTCGCCGAATCGCTAGTGGCTGAAAAGGTTTTCGCCGGCGATTCGGCAAATAATAAAACGCCAGAAAGCGAAAAACTTATGAATTCTCCGGCGCCGGAAAACTTTCTGCCGCCATCGTTCAGAAAAAAGGCTCACTCGTTTGAGCTTGAAGATCAATTCGGAAAAAAATTATCGGTTAAGTTTCCGACGGACAAAGTAACCATTCTGATTTTCGGAGATCGCGAGGGTTCGGCTCAAATCGAAAGATGGGTGCGCCCGCTGTACGGAAGATATACGAACAGTATCTATATTTTCGGAGTTGCCGAACTTTCCGCCGCTCCGTGGATTGCCAGACCTTTTGTGCGCGGAATTATAAAAAGCAAAAGCAGGACTCCGATTATGCTCGACTGGAGCGGAAACGTTTCAAAAAATTACGGCTACGAAAAAGGAAAAGCAAATTTGTTTGTCGTTGATAAAGCGGGAAACATTATTGCCGAAAAACGCGGCGCAGCCACTGCTTCAGCCCTCAGCGATTTGTACCGAACTATTAACCGGGTTTTATAAGTAATTTCAAGCTGTTCGAGAAAATTCAAAGTTTTTCTTGACACGCATTCAATTATATTCTAACTTAACAGTGTTAAGTTAGATATGGGCGTTAAACAAAGAAGAGAGCGAGAGAAAGAAAACTTGCGGCAAGTGATTATAAATGCGGCGCGCGAAATGTTTGCCGAAGAAGGTTATCACAGCGTTTCGATGCGAAAAATCGCCGATAAAATCGAATACAGCCCGACGACGATTTATCTTTATTTCAAGGACAAGAATGATTTGCTGCGGCAGATTTGCGACGAAACTTTTGCGAAATTGGGACAAAAACTCGGTTCAATCGGCAAAAAGCACAGCAGCAATCTGGAAGGTTTGCGCGAAGGCTTACGCGCTTATGTGGAATTCGGCTTGAAACATCCGAAGCATTACGAAGTGACGTTTATGCTGCCGCTGACCGAAAATTTAGGCGAGACGGAAAACGATTTTGCCGATTCGCTCGGCAAACGCGCTTTTGATTATTTACGAAAAGGCGTCGCCGATTGTATGGCGAGCGGCGAAATCAAAAAAGGCGACGTTGATCTTATCAGCCAAACCCTCTGGGCGGGAATTCACGGCGTAACATCTTTGCTGATCGGACACGAAAAATTTCCGTTTGTAAATAAGAAGCTTTTGATTGATTCGGTGATAGATACGATGCTGCTCGGATTAAAAGCGGAGAGTGAAACAAATTAAAATTTTTTTGCGCGTTACTTAACGGTGTTAATTAAATTTTCACCGAAAAGTTCTGATAAATGTGAGGTAACAAAGTTATGACAGTATTTTTTCTGATTTTTATTATTTTGATGATGTTGTCAGGCGCGTCGAAAATCGGCTTAAACCCGATTATTTCGATCAGAAGCAACGCGCGAATCGCGACGGGATTGACTTTTATATTTACCGGCGCGACGCATTTTCTGATGCCGGGAAAATATCTGGAAATGATGCCGCCCTTTATTCCGGCGCCGCTCTCGATGGTTTACGTCAGCGGATTTTTCGAAATCCTGGGCGGAATCGGGCTAATCGTTTCGTGGACAAAACGCGTGTCGGCTTACGGATTGATTGCGCTGCTTTTAGCGGTTTTTCCGGCAAACGTTTACGTTGCGCTGAAAAACATTCAGCTCGGCGGTTTTATGAGCGATTCGTTTTATCAATGGGTTCGATTGCCGCTTCAATTCGTGCTAATCGGCTGGGTTCTGTTTGTGAGTAAAACGAAAGAGGAGAAAGTCATATGACGGCGGAAACAATTTTTTCAACGGCGAATTTAACGGCAATGGTCGGGTGGTTTTTGCTCGTCTTCGCGCCGCGTTGGACCTGGACTCGGCGCATTGTTCTTTCGGGCGCGATTCCGCTGCTTTTGTCTGCGGCGTATTTGATTTTGATCGTCTTGTTTTTCGGAAGAGCGGAAGGCGGTTTCGGTTCGCTGGCGGATGTGATGAAACTTTTCACCAATCCGTGGGCGACGCTTGCCGGTTGGATTCATTATCTGGCGTTTGATTTGTTCGTCGGCAGTTGGGAAGTCAAAGACGCAGAACAGCGCGGTATATCTCATTGGTTAATCGTGCCGTGTCTGATTTTGACTTTCCTGCTCGGTCCGATTGGCTTTTTGCTTTATCGCGCTATTCGTTTGGCAGCCGCTAACAGAACCGTCAAAGGAGAACAGCTATGAATTTATACGAATTACTCAAAGACGTGTGCAGAAATCAGCGGCTTTTAATGCTGACCGGACTCGCGTGTTTTATTTTATTCATCATTTTAGTGATTGGTTCGTTTTTCGACTCGCAACAAATTCTCGGAATAAATCGCTGGATCAAGCCGGTAAAGTTCGCCGTTTCGGGAGCGGTTTTTCTGTGGACAGCAGCGATTTATCTTTATTATTTGCGGGATTATAAAACTTCTGCGCGCGTTATCGCTTCGGGAACGGCTTTCGCGATAATCGGTGAAATCATTTTGATTGTTATGCAGTCGGCGCGCGGCAAGACTTCGCATTTTAATTTCACCACATCGTTTGATTCGGCGATTTTCGGTTTAATGGGCTTGTTGATTTTATTTAACACCATTCTCATCGTCTACCTGACTTACCTTTATTTTCGTGCGGAAACGGATTTGCCGAAGGCATTGATCTGGGGAATGCGTCTCGGGCTGATCGTATTTTTGATCGGAAGCATTCAAGGCGGATATATGTCCGGGCAAACCGGTCATACGGTTGGTCTGGCAGACGGCGGTGCGGGTTTGCCGATTGTCAATTGGAGCACCGGGGGCGGAGATTTGCGAATCGCGCATTTCGTCGGGCTGCACGGATTGCAGGCGATACCGCTTTTCGCGTTGTTTATCGTTATTCTGCAAAACCGCTTTTCGCCGTTTTCGCCGAGACACGCGA
This sequence comes from Pyrinomonadaceae bacterium, assembly GCA_036388775.1. Classification (GTDB taxonomy): domain Bacteria; phylum Acidobacteriota; class Blastocatellia; order Pyrinomonadales; family Pyrinomonadaceae; genus JALZCH01. Next base: position 46,882 of record DASVRD010000155.1, read on the forward strand.
CGGCATTAACAATCGTGTTCGCGGTGCTTTACGTTGCGTCTTTTACATTGGTTCATTTGCAGGCAGTTCGAGGAAAGCCGCTGTTTGGGAAGCAAATAATTGTCGCCGAAAGTTTGCCGTAACCGGAGAAATTGCCGAATCATCGAAAGATAAAAAGCGGCGACGGGCGATTTTTAACTGAAAGTAAAAGTTTAGAAAAGCCTAAAGCCTGAGATTTCATTAAAAAAAGGTGAAACGATTGTTTATTATTTTTGTTCGGCTTCATCTACTTCGGGATTTTTAGCCGGTAACGATTCAACGGTTTGTTCTTGCTGTTTCGTTAAATCCGTTGAAAGCGTGGCTGCTACTTTTTCTGAGATGGCATCCTGCGCGTCGAAAATATCAGAAATCTTTTCTTGAAAACTGCCCGCCCAAACCGATTTTTCATCAGAAACGCGCACGAGTTGAACGGAAACGCGAACGCGTTCGCCGTCGCACTGGGTCGTTCCCTCTAAAACGGCGTCAACGCCGAGCTCGCGTCCTATCTCGCGAATGTTAGCCCGTTTTTTTGTAAAGCGCGAAACCGAACTTGTCGGGCGAACGACGATTTGCCGGGATTTGCCGAGACGGCTGATTACGGCGTCCGTCATTCCGAGACCGAGTTTTTCTTTATCTACCTCTTCGCCAATCGGTTTGAAGGGCATCACGGCGATTGATTTTATTTGAGCGACTTCGGCTTTTTGTTTGGAATCATTTTGCAAAAAATAAACAGTTGCCGTTCCAATCGCCAATCCGACGAATAAAAACAAAACCGCAGCGCCGCCGGCGATTTTAGAGTGGGGCGAACCGAGCTTGCCAAACGTATTTGAGATGAATGAAGATGATTTGTCGAGTTTGTTTACCGTAAAGTCATCTTTATCTAAATCGTCAAAACCGGCAGTCAAGTCAACGCGAAATTGCGAATCGTCGCTCAGATGAATTTTCTGATCTGTTTCCGTAAAAATCGGGTTGTAAAAGTTTTCAGCAGTAATATGCGGCGATTTTAAAGAATTATTTATGACCGAAATCTGGTGCGGCTGGAGAGTAAATCTGTAGCCTTGTTTCGGAACCGTTTCAATGTAGGATTGTCCGTTCGGCGCTTGTCCCAAAACCTTTCGCAAGACGTAAATATACTGCGTTAAATTACCGTCTTCGACAAAGCTG
>DASVRD010000156.1:0-59932 GCA_036388775.1 Pyrinomonadaceae bacterium
GAAGCCCGCGCGTGAGCAAGGGCGGAGCATTTCGGTTTAAATGCTCCGCCCTTGCTCACGCGCGGGCTTCCGTCCACTCGTTTTTGATAATTTCTCGTGCGGAACGATAAGATAAAAGAAGGTGAAGAAAATGTTAAAATCTTTTATTTTAATCGTTATTTGTTTAATTCCATTTGTTTCCGGGATACCTGCACAGCAGCCGACAAAGAAAGCTAACGCGCGTCCCGCCGCCTCTCCAAAAGCTGCATCATCTGAACCGTTTGAGAAAGCATCAGTCCAGAAAATGGCGGAGCAGTGCGTCAAACTTGAAACCGAAGCGGGCATAATCGAGATGGCTCTGCTGCCCGAAACTGCGCCGGAAACGGTTCGTAATTTTCTGAATCTTGCGGCAACGGGCGCTTTCGACACGACGACTTTTAGCCGCGTCGTGCCGGGTTTCGTCGTACAGGGCGGAAATCTTTCGACGCGCGAAAAGATGACGCCGGAATTAGACAAACGCTCGCGCCGCACAATTGCGGACGAACCGAACTCGGTCAAACATGAGCGCGGCGTTGTCTCGATGGCTCGCCCCGACACGCCGAATAGCGCAACGACGCATTTCTTTATTCTTGTTGGTGATTCAAGACATCTTGACGGAACTTTTGCCGCGTTCGGTCGCGTTACAAGCGGAATGGATGTTGTTGACAGCATCAACAAAATGCCGGTCGAAGGCGATAAACCGACAAAACCTGTCCGGCTCAAACGCGCTGTAGTTGCTCCCTGTCCGGCATAAACAACTCCAACGCCAATTAAGCCAGCATTTGCTTCGCCTGTTCGACAGCCGGTGGAATCACTTCGCCGATTGCGCTCCAAATCCGAAGAGCGACGACTTCATCATAAGGCGTTTCTCCCTGATTAATCAGAACCGCGCGAGCGCCGTTTCTGATCGCAACGCCGACAAGCGATGCCGCCGGATTAACGACCAGCGAAGAGCCTAAAACAAGCATCAGGTCTGATTTGAGCGCATTTTGTCGGGCTAATTCAAGCTCTTTCTGAGGCATCGGATCATTAAAATTAACCACCGATGAGATTAACCGTCCGCCGCATTGCGGGCAAACAGGCTGTCCTTTTACAGGGCTTTGCGTTCGGTAACCGGGTCCGAAGCGGCTCGCATCCCAGCCGACTTCCTGTCGCGTAAATTGTCGGTCGCAGCTCAGACATCGGACGAGGTGTCCGTTGCCGTGCAACTCAGCCAGGATTTCCGGTCGGATGCCGGATTGCCGGTGCAGATTATCGGTATTTTGAGTAATCAGAAATTGGAGCTTGCCGAGCCGCTGAAGCTCGACGAGCGCCAGATGAGATGCATTAGGTTTGATTTGTCCGGGCGAAACGCGCCATTTCGGGGGTGGCAAACCGGAATCCCGTCGCGTCCAAACGCCGTCGGGTCCCCGAAAGTCGGGAATGCCGGAATCGGTGCTGATTCCCGCGCCTGTAAATGCGACAATATGCTCGGATTCTACAATCCATTGAGCGATAATTTCGATTTGCTGATTGAGGAGTTGTTCGTTTTTCATTTTGATAATGCAGCTTATTTAAAATTGTTCTGTTTTAAAGCTCATCCGAACTTCTATCAGAAAGGCTTTACGGCACTTGTCGTGTCAAAGTGAATTATTGCGTCGAATTGTTTCGACATTTTGGCTCCGAAATAGTGGCTCTTGCGCTCGGTTTGTGGTTTATAAATGACTCCTATTGCCCGCTCCAGCCGCGTAGTGCTCAATTCATGTGTCAATCTTTCATTTCCGCGAAAGATTAACAGGAAATTTGTAATACCGGAATCATGAAAGAGTCTCGAATAGCTGCCGGGCAGCGCCGGGCGCACTCTCATAGTTACGCCTTCGAGTCCCCATTCGGAAGCAGCCATTACTTTGCCCGTGTAAGTCGTAAAACCGATCAGCACAGAGTTTTTGCCATTTGCTCTACGCATCAGATGACCGACGTTTAATTCGCCGGATTCTCCCATTTCCGTCATCCGCGCATCGCCCTGATGCGTGTTGTGCGCCCAGACGACTATTTTGGATTTTGAATTGCCGAGCGCGTCCAAATATCCGGTTAGCGCGTGGATTGTGTCAGCCATATGATTGTCTCGCAAATTCCAGGTCGAAAAGCTTCTGTTGTAGCTTAAACGATAATAAGCCTCGGCGTTCTTTACCACGCGGGCGCTTTGATAAGCGGAAAACAAATCGTCACTGCGCTCGCGCTGCGGATTGCTTTGCCATGCGGCGAAACGCTGTTCCATCTCTTGAAATTGCTCGGCAGCCTGTTTTTCGCATGACTTCTTTATTCCCGATGCGACATCGTAACCATATTGCGGCGGGTTATCGCCGTAACTGCCGAAACAGCCGTATCTTTTAGACGCGCGCTTAGCGGCTTCGGGTTCTGTCCGACGGAGATATTCGGTTACTTCCTTAAGAGATTCGGCAAGACCGTACAAATCCATTCCGTAAAAACCGACTTTTTTTGCTTCGGGTTGCCGCGAATCGTTAAACGAACGTATCGAGCCGACAAGCTCACGAAAGTCCGCGTTGCGCCATATCCAGCGGGGAAACCGCGTAAAACCTGAAAGCGATTTTTGGGCAGTCCGGTCTTCGGATTTACCCAAAACAAACTCGTTGGCACGATAAGCGTCAGTCCAATCGGCTTCGAGAACGACGGCGTCAAATCCTTTTTCTTCAATCAAGCGGCGGGTAATCCGGGCGCGCTCGCGGTAAAATTCGTGTGTGCCGTGCGTGGCTTCTCCAAGAAGCACGAATCTGGCGTCGCCGATCATTTGCATTAGCGGGTCGTAATCATTCGCCGCGCCGGAAAGCCTGTGCGCGGATTGACGAATTACAGCTAAAGCCGGGGCGTCAGTTTTCCCGGCTGCGCTTTCATACGGTTCGGCAATTTCAAGTGATTGATCGCTGCCCTGAAACGCGCATCCGTAGCACGTCATTGAAAAAAGCAAAAGATGATAAATAATTGTGAGAGGAACGCGGTTTCTCATAACTGTCTCTTTCTTTATCAACACTGCGCGACAATAAAAATCATCGGCTGAGAATACAGGTTGATGCAGACAACAATTGTTGCCGTTCTTTAAGCGTTTGTCTTTAGCTTTTAGTATGTAGAGTTAATGAAATCTAATCTGTCGTTAGTCGTACATTTTCATTTGAGATTTGGGATTTATGGCTGGTTTCAATAATGTTTTTATACGGAAATAGAAAAGGCTTGTCGGTTTAATAAACCCACAAACCTTTTCTATTTCCGTATAAACGGAGATGGAATCAGAATTTTCTGGTTAGATTTATAATCGCTTCGGCTAATTTTTGAGTATCAACGGGTTTTGCAAAATGCAGTTGAAAACCGGCTGAAATAGCTTGTTCGCTGTCTTCGGGTCGAGCCAGCGCAGTTAAAGCAATTGCCGGAATACTGGCAATCTTTTCCGGGGTTAACGACCTGACTTTACTGATCAGCGCATAGCCGTCTTCTCCCGGCATATTAATATCGGTTAATAAAATATCGGGCTGCCATTCGCTGAGCGAAGTAAATGCTTCGGAAACAGAGGCTGAAGTCTGCGCCTGCGCTCCCCATTGATTAAGCGCGTAGGTCAGCATTTCGCACGTATCGGCATCATCATCCACAATCAAAATTCGCACTCCGTCAAGCTCCAAATCTGAGCTTTCTTTTTTCAAATAGCCATTATTTTCTTCAAGTTCCGATTCTTTATGATTATTAACCGCAAGCGAAGCGGGAAGCGTGATCGTAAAAGTAGCGCCCAGGTTTTCGCCGTCGCTGTCCGCCTTGACGGAACCGCCGTGAAGCTCTGCCAAATGCCTGACGATTGCTAACCCGATTCCGAGACCGCCGTGCCTTCTCGTGCTCGAACTATCGGCTTGGCGAAAACGGTCGAAAACAAACGGTAAAAATTCTCCCGGAATTCCCTGCCCGGTATCCTTAACTTTAATTTGAATATTGCTTCCGCTTTGTTCGAGACCGATCTCGACATTTCCGCCGTTCGGAGTGAACTTAACGGCATTTGTCAGTAAATTCCAAATCATTTGCTGCAATCGGTGTGAATCGCAGGTGACTGTTTCTATTTTTGAGTTATAAACAGTCGAAAGATTGATTTTTTTCGCTTCCGCCGCCGGGCGAACGACATCTAGCGCCGATTCAATAACCTTTATGACTGAAGTCGGAGAAAGATTCAAACGCAGATTTCCGGTAATCAGACGAGAAGTGTCGAGCAAATCATCAATTAATTGCGCCTGCGATTTGGCATTGCGATAAATTGTTTCGAGCGCGCGGTCCCGGTCTGCGTCGGTGAGCTTGCCGGTATTGAGCATTTGTCCCCAGCCGAGAATTGCGTTGAGCGGCGTTCGCAATTCGTGCGAGACGGTAGCCAAAAACTCGTCTTTCAGACGACTGGCTTTTTCGGCTTGTTCGCGCAGAGTTTTTTCACGAAGAAGAAGATTTTCCCGCTCGACTTCGACTCGTTTGCGCTGAATAAACTGTCCGATTTCGCTGCCCGTCGCTTCGAGCATATTGAGTAAATTCTGGTCGGAAAGAAGCGGGCGACGGGTGAAAAACTCGATTACTCCGAAAACCTCTTTCCCGATTTTGATTGGAAATCCGACTGCGCTGTGTAATCCAACGGTTGCGGCAACCGCCGCGCGGGGAAATTTTTCGCCTCTTACCGTATTCGGCAGCCAAATCGGTGCATTTTTCTCCCAAACCTGTCCGGGCAACCCGACGCCGATTTTAAATTTTAAACGCTTGCTTTCGTTAACAAATGAAGCTACGTCGCCGGCTTCTTCGGAGATTTCAATTTGAGCGAGCGAAAGTTTGGTGTTCGCGTTGTTCAGTAGCCAGAGACAACAAATATCCGCCTTGAGATGTTCACAAAATGCTTTGAGAATGGCTTGAGAAGCTGTTTCGAGATTGCTTGCTTCGGCAAGCGTTCGCGTAACGGCGTGTTCGGTGGCAAGCCGGGCTTCGGCTCGCTTTCGCACAACTATTTCGTTTTCGAGTTTTTGATTAGCGGCTTCAAGCTGTGCCGTGCGTTTTGAAACTCTGGCTTCCAGCTCTGCGTTTAACCCGTCCAATTCAATGTTAGCTTTTTCGAGCAAATGAGCTTGCCGCTTGATTTCCTGATTTTGCTGGAAAAGCTCTATAAAAAAACGAACCTTTGATTTTAGTATTTCAGGCTCAATCGGTTTCGTTAAATAATCAACCGCGCCTAAGGAATAACCTTTAAAAACGTATTGCTCATCTTTACTTGTCGCCGAAACAAAAATAATCGGCGTCCGCTGCGTGCATTTGCGCTCGCGAATCAATTCGGCAAGCTCAAAACCGTTTAGCCCCGGCATTTGAACATCGAGCAAAATCAAAGCCACTTCTTCTGCGAGCAAAAATCGCAACGCTTCCCGACCGGAAGAGACGGAAATCAGATTTTGCCCCAAATCCGCCAGAACCGTTTCCATTGCCAGCAGATTCTCCGGTCGGTCGTCAACCAGAAGAATATTTGCCTGCTGTTTTGATGTCGTTAAGCCTTCCATAAAAAATATGGGGAAACGAGTAGTATAGCTGTTCGCTCAAAAACTCGCTTCCCTTTTTTCATTCTTACTTATCGAGCCAAATCCGCAACAAAGATAGCAGTTGCTCGCTGTCCACCGGTTTGGTGATGTAGTCTGAGGCTCCGGCTTCGAGACATTTCTGGCGATCTCCTTTCATTGCCTTGGCGGTGACGGCAATAATCGGAATTGATTTGAATTTCGAGATTTGTCGAATCTCGCGCATCGCTTCGTAACCGTCCATTTCGGGCATCATAATGTCCATCAAAACTCCTTCGATTCCCGGAGTTTTCTTGAGCATTTCAATTCCGTCCCGACCGTTTTCAGCGTAAACGACCTGCATTTGCTGGCGTTCGAGAGCGCTCGTGAGCGCGAAAATGTTGCGAATATCATCGTCAACGACCAGCACTTTCTTTCCGTCAAGACGCGGGTCGGTGCGATTGACGCGCTTCATCATATTTTTCTGCGATTCGGTTAAATCGGCGACATCGCGGTGGAGGAAAAGCGCCGTTTCGTCAACCAGACGCTCAAGCGAATCGGCGTCTTTGATGATAATCGTTTCGGCGAGTTTCTTGATTTTAGCCGTCTCGCGTTTGGTTAAATCTTTGCCGGTGTGGACAATCACGGGAAGCTCTGGAAAGCCCGTTTTTTGCTTGATTTGAGTGATTAAATCAGACCATTCCATATCCGGCAGCATTAAATCAACAATCGCGCAATCGAAGCGTTCCGATAGAAGCTGTTTTAAAGCTTCTTCGCCCGTCCCGACTGCGGTTATTGAAATGTCCTCGCCGTTGATTAATTCGTTGATACTGCGTTGCAGCGTTTCATCGTCTTCGACCAGCAGCAATTTCTTGACCGGACGCTCGACAAATTCCTTGAGGCTGGCGACGCCCTCGATCAGTTTTTCGCGGCTCGCGGGCTTTGCGATCAGCGATAACGCGCCGAGCTTCAAAACCCGTTTTAAATCGTCAACCACCGAAACGATTTGAACCGGAATGTGTCTGGTCGAAGGATCGTGTTTGAGACGGTCTAAAACCGCGTAACCGTGAACTCCGGGAAGCGTTAAATCAAGAGTAATCGCATCCGGGCGATATTTGCGGGCGGTCATCAAAGCCTCTTCGCCGTGTTGAGCGACGAGACATTTAAAGCCCTGCTCGTGGGCGATGTCGAGCATAATCCGCGCAAAGCTGCTGTCGTCTTCGACAATCAGCAAAACTTTGTCTCCGGGTTTAATCTCAGCGCGATCATCGCTGACGATAATTTGAATTCGAGCAGAATCTTCCTCTGATTCGCGAGCTAATGAAATCAAGCTCTTTTGACGATGACCATTGCCCGAAACCGCTTCGTCACCATCTTCTTCCTCCGGCGTTAATGTTGTCGGCTGATAGCTTTCCGGCAGATAAAAAGTGAAAGTGCTTCCCTCGCCCGGCGTGCTTTCCAGCGTGATTTCGCCGCCGAGAAGTCTGGCGATTTCACGGCTGATCGAAAGCCCCAGCCCGGTTCCGCCATACTTACGACTCGTCGTTCCGTCGGCTTGCTGAAACGCCTCGAAGATAAGCTGTTGTTTATCCTCGGGAATTCCGATTCCGGTGTCGCTGACCGTAAAAGCGACGACGGAAGCGGCGCGATTCAAGCTGTCATTATCATAGCTCCAACCGCGTTTGGCGACTCCGGCTTTCATCGTCACCTGACCTTGATGCGTAAACTTAAAGGCGTTGGACAACAAGTTTTTCAGCACCTGACGCAAACGCTTAACGTCGGTTTGCATATTCTTGGGAAGCTCAGGCTCGATTTCGACGACAAGCTGAAGCCCTTTATCCTGAGCGATCTGGCTGAAGTTGCGCTCGACATCGGCTCGCAATTCGCTGAAATAAAGCTCGCCGATTTCGACGCCCATCGTACCGGATTCGATTTTCGACAAATCGAGAATTTCATTAATCAGCGCCAGCAAATCCGAGCCGGAAGAGTGAATCGTTTCAGCGAACTCGACTTGTTTTTCGTTCAAGTTGGTTTCCGCATTCTCCGAAAGCATTTTCGACAAAATCAGCATCGAGTTGAGCGGAGTTCGCAATTCGTGCGACATATTTGCCAGAAACTCGGATTTGTATTTCGAGCTTAAAGCAAGCTGTTTTGCTTTGTCTTCGAGCGCCGTGCGGGCAAGCTCGATTTCGCGGTTTTTCTGTTCGACCTGATTTTTTTGCTCCGAGAGAAGCTGTGCTTTTTCTTCCAATTCCTGATTGGTTTGCTGCAATTCTTCCTGCTGCTGCTTGAGCAGCTCTTCGGAAGTTTGGAGCGATTGCGCCTGCAATTCGAGCCGTCGGTTGGTTTCCTGCAATTCGGCTTGTCCGGCTTGCAGTTCCTGCGCCAAAGACTGCGATTGTTTGAGCAGTTCCTCGGTTCTCATATTCGCTTCAATCGTGTTGATAACAATCCCGATTGATTCGGTCAATTGGTCGAGGAAACCGAATTGATTTTCATTAAACGGATTGAACGAAGCCAGCTCGATCACCGCTTTGACCTGACCTTCAAACAAAACGGGAAGAACGACGATATTTGTCGGAACGGCTTCGCCCAAACCGGAATTGATTTTGACGTAATCCGGCGGAACGTTGGTGATGATAATTCTCTCTTTTTCAAGCGCGCATTGCCCGACGAGACTTTCGCCGAGTCTGAATTCGTTAGCGACTGATTTACGTTCGCGGTAAGCGTAGCTCGCCAGCAATTTCAACGCGATTTCGTCTTCAACCATATCCGAAATGTAAAAGACGCCGTGCTGCATCTCGACGAGCGGAGCCATTTCCGACAGGATAAGTCTGGCAACCGTCAGCAGATCGCGCTGACCTTGCAGAAGGCGCGTAAATTTAGCGAGGTTCGTTTTCAACCAATCCTGTTCGGTGTTCTTTTGAGTCGTTTCGCGAAGATTGCGAATCATCTCGTTAACGTTATCTTTCAAGAACGCGACTTCGCCGGACGCATCTACTGTAATCGAGCGCGTCAAATCGCCTTTGGTAACGGCGGTCGCCACGTCAGCCATCGCGCGCACCTGATTTGTCAGGTTTGCCGCGAGCTGGTTCACGTTATCGGTCAAATCGCGCCACGTTCCCGACGCGCCCGGCACGTTCGCCTGTCCGCCGAGTTTTCCTTCGATTCCGACTTCGCGCGCCACCGTCGTCACCTGATCGGCAAAGGTCGCGAGCGTGTCAATCATCGCGTTGATGGTGTCGGAAAGCTCTGCGATTTCGCCGAGCGCTTCCACCTCCAATTTGCGATTAAGGTTGCCGTTTGCCACGGCGGTCACGACGCGAGCGATACCGCGCACCTGCGTCGTCAAGTTCGATCCCATGAAATTTACGTTATCGGTCAAATCTTTCCAGACACCGGCGACACCTTTTACTTCCGCCTGACCGCCGAGCTTTCCTTCCGTACCAACTTCACGAGCCACGCGAGTTACTTCCGATGCGAAAGAGTTGAGCTGGTCAACCATCGTGTTAATCGTGACTTTGAGTTCGAGAATCTCGCCTTGCACGTCAACAGTGATTTTCTTCGACAAATCGCCGTTCGCCACGGCGGTCGTTACGGCGGCAATGTTTCTCACCTGACCTGTCAGGTTCGACGCCATAAAGTTTACGTTGTCGGTCAAATCTTTCCACGTTCCCGAAACTCCGCGTACAACAGCCTGTCCGCCGAGTTTTCCTTCGGTTCCAACCTCACGAGCCACGCGAGTTACTTCCGATGCGAAGGATGAAAGCTGATCAACCATCGTGTTGATCGTATTTTTCAATTCGAGAATTTCACCTTTTACGTCAACCGTGATTTTCTTCGATAAGTCACCGGTCGCAACCGCAGTTGTAACGTCGGCAATGTTTCGCACTTGAGAAGTGAGGTTCGACGCCATGAAATTCACGTTATCGGTCAAATCTTTCCAAGTACCGGAGACGCCTCGCACGACAGCTTGTCCGCCTAACTTTCCTTCTGTTCCGACCTCTCTTGCAACGCGAGTTACTTCGGACGCAAATGACGACAACTGGTCAACCATCGTGTTGATGGTGTCTTTGAGTTCGAGAATTTCTCCTTGCACGTCAACGGTGATTTTCTTGGAAAGGTCGCCGTTCGCCACGGCGGTCGTAACCGCGGCAATATTTCTCACCTGCCCGGTTAGGTTCGACGCCATAAAGTTTACGTTTTCGGTCAAATCCTTCCACGTTCCCGATACGCCTTTAACTTGCGCCTGACCGCCGAGCTTTCCTTCCGTACCGACTTCGCGAGCCACGCGCGTTACCTCAGACGCAAACGAATTAAGCTGGTCAACCATTGTGTTCAAGGTATCTTTCAGCTCAAGAATTTCGCCGCGCACTTGCACGGTAATCTTCTTCGACAAGTCGCCGTTTGCCACCGCTGTCGCAACTTCTGCGATGTTACGCACCTGCGCCGTCAGGTTACTCGTCATCAGATTTACGTTGTCGGTCAAATCTTTCCAGACGCCGCCAACGCCTTTTACTTCCGCCTGACCGCCGAGTTTCCCTTCTGTTCCTACTTCTCTTGCTACACGAGTCACTTCGGACGCGAACGAGTTGAGCTGGTCAACCATTGTGTTCAGCGTATTTTTTAATTCTAAAATCTCGCCTCGAACGTCAACGGTGATTTTCTTTGATAGATCGCCGTTTGCAACTGATGTTGCAACTTCTGCGATGTTACGCACCTGTCCGGTCAAATTGTTTGCCATCAGGTTTACGTTGTCGGTCAAATCTTTCCAAACGCCCGCAACACCTTTAACTTCTGCCTGACCGCCAAGTTTCCCCTCAGTTCCGACTTCACGAGCCACGCGAGTCACTTCCGATGCAAATGAGGAAAGCTGGTCAACCAGCGTATTGATAGTGTCTTTAAGTTCTAAAATCTCCCCTTTGACGTTTACAGTAATTTTTTTGGAAAGGTCGCCGTTTGCAACGGCGGTTGTTACTTCTGCGATATTACGAACCTGACCTGTCAGGTTATTAGCCATCAGATTTACGTTGTCGGTTAAATCTTTCCACGTTCCTGAAACGCCTTTAACTTCAGCTTGCCCACCAAGTTTTCCTTCTGTCCCTACTTCTCTTGCTACGCGCGTCACCTCGGAGGCAAACGACGAAAGCTGGTCAACCATTGTATTAATGGTATTTTTGAGTTCAAGAATTTCACCTTTTACGTCAACCGTGATTTTCTTGGAGAGGTCACCGTTTGCCACGGCGGTTGTAACATCAGCGATGTTACGCACCTGTCCGGTTAGGTTCGACGCCATCAAGTTCACATTGTCGGTTAAATCTTTCCACGTTCCCGAAACGCCTTTAACCTGCGCCTGACCGCCGAGCTTTCCTTCGGTTCCGACTTCACGAGCCACGCGGGTTACTTCCGATGCAAAAGCGCCGAGCTGCGCGACCATCGTGTTTACTGTTTTGCCGGTTCGCAGGAATTCGCCTTTGAGCGGTCGCCCGTCAATTTCGAGATTGAAGTTTTGCGACAAATCGCCCTCGGCAACAGCGCCGATAACGCGGGCTACCTCGGTTGTCGGCTGAGCCAAATCGGTTATCAGAGTGTTGACGGAATTTATGCACGACGCCCAAGCCCCGGTTGCGTGAGAGAGAGTTGCGCGCTGCGCAATTTTTCCTTCCTTACCGACGACTTCGCTGATGCGACCCAATTCGGAGGTCAACATCTCGTTTTTTTCGATTATCTCATTAAGAGCGTCATAAATTTTCCCGGTTACGCCGATCTGGTCGGTTGGCATCCGACTGGAAAAATCCCCTTTTTTAACAGCCGTTAAAATGTTTAGGAGCAGCTTTTCATCGAGCGCCTCAGCCGTATCATGACCGTTTGCGCTGCCGTTTGAGGTAGCCCGACCGTTCGTTTTTGGTTTATTAGCAACGGACTTTTTTTCTGTCGCAACTCTCATATTTTCGACCTTTCTTTCCAACAGATAACTTTGCTTTGAACAATGATTTAAATCAAGAAATAAAAATTCGGTTAATTGTCAGCAGACTGATTTATAGCTTTTAAAATAAAGCCCGGTTACATCCGTTTCCCGGTCAAATCTACTTTATTGTGTATTTGTCATTTAAGAACATAAAATTTTATTGGGAAAAGTAAGGAATAAATGGGTGGCTCGTCAAAAATAATCATTTGAAAACTACAATGCTCATTTCCGAACATAAATGGTGCAATTTTTATAATCAGCCAGGTTTAATATAAAGGTATCTTAGATTAAAGACTCCCGCCCTGTGAAGTTAAGCTACTTGGTTAATCTCGCGCTTGTCAAGAACTAATCTTTTCTTACTTTATAAGGTTAAAATTTTCCACAATCGGCTCGTCAACTCAATTGAATAAAGGCTAAGCAAATGAAGGAAACTTAATAATGCTGTACTAAACAGCTTATCGGTTTGTCCTTAAAGAAAAACCTTAACTGTCATCGTTTCGACTCTTAATGCGTTGCATAAGATCGAGCGATTGATTTCAGTTTTTAAGTTTTATCTCATCGGCTTGAAGAAGTGTTTTGGTTATCCATTGTGTAACGTTATTACCGATTATTGTTCCGTGTTTGCTTGAGGTTCGATAATGCATTCCGCCGTAAACGCGAGCGTCTTGAAAAGCTGTATTCCCAGTTCATCTTCAATAGTTCTGATGTGACGGCTAAGCGCCGATTGCGTGATGAACAGCTTTTCGGATGTGCGCCAAAAATGTAATTCATCCGCAAGCGCCAGAAAATACTGTAATTGCTGGAAATTCATAGACCTAAGATTGATTTAGAAAACGAGTCAATTAATTCAAACTTAGCATTTTTTCGAATCAAAAAGTCAGCTAAATTGAAACTCGCTATTAACGATTGTCGTTTAAATATTTTAGATTTGAACGACAATATGAAATCAGAAGTTGAGATTCGCTTCGCCGCTCGCGGAGACGCGGAGCTGCTTTCCAAACTCGGGAGAGACACATTTCATGATGCCTTTGTAAACCATCCTCTGATGCCGAAGGCGGACTTAGAGCTTTATCTGAATGAAGCGTTTACAATTCAGCAAATCACCAGTGAGCTTAACGACACTCAAGCCGCTTTCCTCTTGGCTGAGATTGACGGTCAAGCGGTTGGTTATGCAAAGCTCGTTCAGGATGGTTGTGAACCGGTCTTAGTTACGAAAAATCCTGTAAAGCTCAAACGGTTGTATGCGCGGCGAGAGTTCATCGGAGCCGGTATCGGAGCCGGTTTGTTATCTCGTTGTCTGGATGAAGCCGAAAAAAGCGGACACGATACGATTTGGTTAAGCGTCTGGGAACATAACCGGAGGGCGCAGGAATTTTATCGCAGATGGGATTTCAAGCCGTTCGGAGTCATTGATTTTCAACTCGGAAACACGATGCTGACCGATATTCTAATGCAAAGACCTCTTTAAAGGGCGATAAGCCTGGAAACGCAGATACCTATGATACGAAAATGTATTGATGAAGACTTCAACGAAATCTTCAATATCATTAATGACGCGGCGATGGCTTATAAAGGAATCATTCCGCCGGATCAGTGGCACGAGCCATATATGACAAAAGAACAGCTAAAGGGGCAAATCGAGGATGGCGTAAGATTTTCTTGTTACGTTGATGACGATAAAATCGTTGGAGTCATGGGAGTTCAAGACAAAACGGATGTCACGCTAATTCGTCATGCGTATGTTGGAACAAAGCAAAGAAACAAAGGCATCGGCACAATGCTGCTCCGGGAGCTGATAAAAGATTCAACAAAACCGATTTTGATCGGAACCTGGAAGGCTGCCGATTGGGCAATAAGTTTCTATGAAAAGCACGGTTTTTGTCTTGTTGATGAAGAAGAGAAAAATCGCCTGCTAAAGAAATATTGGGTGATTCCAGATCGGCAGGTTGAGACTTCAGTTGTTTTAGTAGATGAAAAATATAAGGAGAAAAAAAATGCAAATTAACGTTAACGTTATTAAAGACGATGTTGAGCATAAAAAACCCGCTGACGCTCGTCAATATCATACTGCAAGAACTTCCGAGCATCTCGGAGAATTGATGCAATGGTTTCTTCCCGCAGTTCTGCTCTGTCTTTTTGCGCCAGCCGCAATCGTCTTTGGTCAAGGTAAGCCGGCAGCGGCTTCGGCACAGGACAATCCGCTCAGCGCGACTAATAAACGTTTTTACGGCGGTATGAAGAACATGCTGCTGCTGTCAGCCCAAAAAGTGCCCGAGGAGTATTATAGCTTCAAGCCGACTGATGCAGTCCGCAGCTTCGGGCAAATTATCGGGCATGCGGCAGATTCGCAGTATGCTATGTGTTCCATTGTGCTCGGCGAGAAAAATCCTTCCCCGAATATTGAGAAAAATAAAACCTCTAAATCTGATCTGATTGCTTCACTGAAAGATGCCTTTGCATATTGTGACAGAGCCTATGATGGGATGACTGACACATCCGCCGCCCAAATGGTGAAATTCATGGGAAGAGATAACACGAAATTCGGCGTATTGACAGCCAATCTCATTCACAGCGGACTACACTACGGCAATCTGGTCACTTACATGCGGCTGAAGAACATCGTTCCCCCAACCAGCGAACCAGGCTTTTTTGAGCCGCCGAAGAAATAATGTGCCTTTAGTGCCCGCCAGTGGATTGTGCAGGAACTTTTTAGCGAAGGGCGTTTCGCTTAATTTGGCTGAAACGCCCTTTTAGTTGTTGCGATTGAATTGCCCCTCTCATCAATAAAGTTTAGTTGTTGAGAAAACATCAATTTAGCTGCGTTAGAGGCATAGTTGGATTCGCCGATTACTTTAAAACGCAACATCAGAAACGTTCCATCAGGCGCAGTTAGCGAACCGGCTGTTGATCCGGCAATTCCGATTCTTCCTGATGCTGTTGTATCAGCGACCAATATAAAACCATCCGATTTATCGGTTGTTTGAATCGGCTGTTCTATATCCGGCTGTAAAACAGCAGGATCATAAGTTATATCAAAGCTCAAACCCGATATTACTTTTCTCGTCTCATTACTTATTATCACCGGGACAATTACTGTGCGCCCTTTTATCACTGTATTTGTCTCAGATAAAGAGACATTTATTGCTTGATCAGATGTTTTTGCTTTTTGTTCTTCTGTCGCCGTTTCATTTGCCAAAGAGTTTGAAGGCGTCCAATTGCCGTTAACTTCCCCCACTAAAACAGCTTCATAGTTTTGATTATCAATTGTGCCGGCTAATGGAGCATATTCGCGTGATGGCGGATCAAACTTCCAAACGCCGACTTGTCCGGTATTGGCATTTGATCCATTAGCGGCAACGTAACGCAAAATGAGCGTTGCATCAAACGGAGAGATGTTTCCATCGCCGCTTGCATCTGCCGCTATTTTTTGAATCGGGGTTAAAGCATTAGGTCCGGTTCCGTTAGCTGCAACGTGTCGAAGAATCAATGTCGCGTCAAAAGGAGAGATGCCGTTAATATCGCCTGTTTTTGATGGTGTGATTGTATAGCTTCCATTCTCAAGATTATCAAAAAGATAAGCTCCGCTTGAATTAGTAGAAACCGGGGCGCTGGAACCGACAGTTGCCTTTAACAAAACGCCTGATACTGATTTTGGAGGCTCGCCCGATACCTGATTTCGGTAACCGACTTTTCCCGAAATGGAATAAATCGAGCCGACCGCAGGCATAAATTCCGAAGTATTGCCCTCAGAATCGGTCGCCGTGGCGGTGATTTTATCGTTTGCCGCGATGCCGAGAGTTGTTATGCTGCCGAGATTCACCTGTTTGGTTTTCGGCGCGCCGTTGTTATAGTCAGAGGCGGTGTAATAACTAAAACCGAGGAATTTTTCACCTTCGCCGGAAGCATCGGCTTTGAAAAACTCGACGTATATTCCGTCTGCGCCGTAATTTGAATTACCGGGAGCGGAATCAACCTTAAAACCGATTATCAACTCGTTGTTGACAATTTGCCTTGAGGCGATTTCAGGATAATTTTGCAGATTATTCGGTCCGGTGTCGGCATCAGCCGAATCATTCGGCGTATGTCCGGGCGTGCCCAAATCAATCCCCAATCCGGCATTATTATAAATCAAATTCGGGTCAACGTTATTGCCGCTGCCAGCCAGCGAATCAATCACAACCCCGCCGTGCGCTGGTTGAGTGCCGTTATAGGCGATGCGATTGCCCGCTTCGATTTCCTGACCGCCGACGATATTTTTTTGTCCCTGTTCGGTAATCAGAACGCCGTGCATTCCGTTTCCTAAATTTGTATTGCTGAAGTCCAAGCCGATAAAATTGCCCTTAATCAGGTTAAATTGCGAAGACGCTCCTTGCAGAACTATTCCCGAAAGCGCGTTGCCGCCGATGTAGTTTCGGTAGCCGGTCAAAACGCCGTCGCCGATTTTGTTATTTTGCGAATTTAAAAGTTTTAACCCGTTTTGACCGTTTCCGCGCTTGATGTTTCCATTTGCGGTCGTGAAAATCCCGATGCGATTGCCGTAAAGTTTATTTAGCGTCGAATTTTCAATAAAAATACCATTCTCGTCGTTGCCCGAAATGAAATTGCCATCCGAAGGAACGCCGCCGATAGTATTGTTGCCGCCGCCGATGATGTGAATTCCGTTGCCGCTGTTACCATAACCGAATGCGCCAGATTGATTCGTTCCGATGATCGAATTGGTGATTGAATTAAAGCTGGAATTGCCCTCGATTAAAATCCCGTCACCGCCGTTTTTGGAAATGATGTTTTTAACATCACCGCTGACGCCGATAACCGCGTTTTGTACGTTGCTCAACCTGATTCCGGCGTTCGTGTTCCCGATTTTGAAAGTTGGATTAACTCCATTTTCGGAAACGCCTATTTGATTGCCGGAGATAATCAGAGAATATTGTTCACCGTCTGTTGAAGTCAGACCCACAGCATTAATCCCATTATTTCCATTGTTCCCGATTAAATTATATTTAATGCTGTTTTTCCCCGTTCCGACAACAGCAATTCCGTCGCCGCCGTTTCCGGCAATCTCCGCTTCACTATTACTGTAACCGATACTGTTGTGAGCGATGAGATTTCCTTTCGTTTTAATGCCGCTCAGAACAATGCCATGCTGTTTGTTTGACAGTATCTGATTTCCCTCCTGACTCTGACCTCCACCAATAAAGTTATCCTTCGCCTGCAAAATAAATAAACCGACATTGTTGGGAAAGGCACTATTTGTTCCGGCATGAGCATCACCGATATTGTTGGTGAAAATTTTATTGCCCGAAGGCAATAAATCTTCGCTCGGATTAGGTCTTGTAGTGCCCAAAAAGATTCCGTAACCGGGACCGTTTAGGTTTTCAGTAATTGTATTTGACAAGTCATATCCGCCGATTTGATTATTATTCGCGCCTTCGGTGATCGCCAGCCCGATTTTACTGTTTTTAATTTCATTGCTGGAGATTTGATTTTCTTCAGTATTAACTGCGGCAGGCGACGATAATCGAAGCTCGGCGGCTTTAAATTCTGCGGCGCTCATTTCCGGGAATTCAGGAACGATATTTCCGAGCAAAATATTGATATTTTCGTTGTTAGCGACGTGATTCTTCTCAACTTTGTTATTGGATGACTCGGTGATTCTAATTCCAATCCCGTTTGCAACAAGTATTCCAATTTCGTTTTCGCTGATAACGTTTTCGTTTCCGCCCTGATAAAGCAGAACGCCGTAAATACTGTTGCCCGAAATATTGTTTTTCAGGATTTTGTTTCGCGGAGAGTCGCCGGATATTTGAATGCCTCTTTCCTGATTGGCGGGAGATTGATTGCCCGCATTAATTCCGATCAGGTTATTGGCAATTTCGTTTTCCTCCGAAATAAGATTCAGATTATCTTTTATATAAATGCCCGTTTTAACATTACCGGCAATTATATTCCTGAGATTCGCATTCTCGGCATCGCCGATTTTGTTTTTTGACGAGCCTTCGATAATGATTCCGTATTGATTCGGGAGCGCAGCGACGCCATCTTGAGCGACGCCGATTTTATTCGACTGAATTATGTTTTGATCGGAACCGACCGGATCAGGCTCGCGTGAAATCAAATGAATTCCGGCTGTCAGCTCTTCCGTTCCCTTGTGACCGACAATCGTATTTCCGGTTATCACACTTTTGGCTGCGTTTTCGAGCAAAATCCCGTTTCCGGTGTTGGGAAGAGCGTTCATCCCATTTGCGGTTGTTCCGATCAGATTATTACTGATGGTGTTGGTTTCGTTCGAGGAGTTGTTTAGGAAATAAATTCCGTTTCCTTTGTTGCCCGAAATAAGATTTTCGCTTATCTGATGCTGCCCTGAGGATTGAATACTCAAGATTCCTTTATTGTTTCCGATTTTGTTATTTCCGGTCGGATCCGTGCCTATTTTGTTTCTTTCTATGCGGCAGCTTTTTGCATTAGGTTCGTTGAGAAAAATTCCCGTATCCTGATTGGAAATAACATTGGCGATAACGCCGTTATCATGACTTCCATAAATAACAACCCCATTATCAATTTCAAACTGACCGGCAGTTCCATCGGGCTTTACCCCTATATAACAGTCCTGAATTTCGGAATAATTACTATTATCGAAAACAACATCACTAAGCCAGCGCGTAAAAGCTAATCCTCTAACCGATGAACCGTTTCCGGGACTCGTTCCGCCGCTTCCCGTCTTAAAATTCAAGCCTTCACCGCTTAAAAGAACGTTTGCGCCGTTGATTTCGATCAGCGGGGAATCCGCATAACCGGGCTGAGTTGTGCCGTTGATAATTACGCGGTCGGTAATTGGCGGAAGCAAAGTCGTCGGTGCAATCGTTTTAAAACCGCTTCCGGGAATATCAAAATTGATTAAATTAATACCCGACCGGGCATTTGCTTCCTGAATTGCGGCGCGCAGCGAACACTGGTTATCCGGTGTATCGCGGTCAACATCACATTTCAAGTCGCGCGCGTTTGCAGGCACGCCCTCGCGGTCGTCCGCGTCCTGCTGGTCGGAAGTGATGTTGACGACAATCGGTTCGAGGCATTGAAATTCCTGATTGGCAAGCGATTTTTCAACTTCGTCAACATTTTGAAAATTCCCGATGCCGCAGCCGCCCGCAAAACAGGAAAACTCCGAGGTGTTACCGTATTGATCGGTTGCCGTCGCCGTAATCTTGCGCGTGTTCGGGACATCAACAATTGAAGTGAATTGGAGAGCGGCGACACCGCTGCCGTTCGTTTTGACATCGGTCAATGTTCCAATAAAAGTCTCGCCCTCGCCGTGTCCTGTCGGATCAGGCGCGCTGTTTGAGTAAAAATCTATTGTGTATTGTCTCGAAGGTAAACTCCGCAAGGAACCCACAACCGTAACAGTGCCGTCCTGGTTGAATGTCGGTGCTGAAAGTTCCGGGAAGTTTTGTCGCAGGTTCGGACCATCATCGAAGTCGTTGCAGTCGTTTGGGGTCACACCGTCTGGGGGAGCGTGGATGAAAGTGCTCATGGTCAAATCAATGCCGAGACCGCCGTTGTTTCGTATGGAATTGCCACGGATTGAATTGCTGGCGGCATTAGAGGAACCGCCCGCACCCGCGAATGACTCAACTGCTACGCCTGCAAGCGTGTTGTTGGAGATGACGTTACCTTCGCCCGCGCCCGTGCCTCCGACTGTTACGCCTTTGCCTGTTAGCAAGATGCCGTGTTTTGTGTTACCGAGCGGCTGGTTGTTTTTGCCGATGCCGACGTAGTTGTTGATGATGTTAATTTGTCCGCCCTGTCCAAAAGCGGCTATGCCGGTTCCGCTGTTGCCGGAGATGAAATTCCTTGAAAAAGGATTGACGCCGCCTATGTTAATAGTCCAGTTCTCAATGGCTGAGACAAGGACCCCAGCGGGCGAAGCTAAGCCATCATCGGTAGCGTTAGGGATAGCAATGCCGCCCGTTGTGTCCATACCGACGAGGTTGGACTCTATGTCGAAAGTCGCGTCGGATATGGCAGACCACCAACCGACGTGGATACCCAACCATTTGTTACCTGAAACGAGATTTCCGAAATTCACATTCTCTTCAGTGTCATAACCGCCGATGAAGGTGTCGCTATCCGTAGCGTAAATCCCGCTAATCGCGTTCGGCAGCGCCGCCGTGCCGTTTTTATTCGTGCCTACAAAGTTGTTTGAGATTATAACCAGACCGGAGTTATAGCGTTCGATTGCGCCCGTACTGAGTTGATTATCATTCCCGGAAATCAGATTGCAGAATCCTGTGCATGCTCCTCCCGGCGTCGTCCCGCCCGGGGCGCCGATGTTTGACAAAGTGATGTTGTTGTAAAGCGTAACTACGCCGCTCGGCGGCGCCGCGCCGCTCAGGACGTTGCGGGAGTCGTTGGGCAGAGCGACGGTGCCGGTGATGTCCGTGCCGATGTTGTTGCCGCTGATAGAACAGTAGCCGCCTTCGGACTGAGTGTAAATGTAATCATAAATGCCGCAGTGAATCGCATCATAGCCGTGATCGGAAATAATGTTGCGCCCGTCCTGCGTAATCGAGCCTATAGTTGTTGTCGTTAAGGGATGCGTCGTAATTCCCTGTGAGCAATTGCCGAGCGGTGCGGTTCCGGCAGAATTTGTTCCGATTTTGTTTCCGACGATATTGTTGCCGTTGGTTAAAAGCGCGCCCGTATCGAGCGAAACCAGTGGCGGAACATAAATTCCGATTCCTGAGCAGGTGTCTTCGTAGGGAGGCTGGCGTTGTCTTCCGTTACCGGATATTGTGTTGCCGCTACCGGCTGAATCGCCGCCGATTACATTGTTGTTTCCGGTCAGAAACATTCCTAGCCCGTTTGGCAGTTTCTCCGTTCCCGTAGCATTAGTGCCGATTTTGTTGGCTCTGATGGTGTTGTTGCTGCCGTTCGTGACGGAGATGCCTGCCCCGTCGTTGCCGGACATAACGTTGTTCTCAATGAGGTTGAAATCCGAGTCGAAAAGGAGCAGTCCCGCTGCTTGGTTGCCCTTATCAGTCACGCCGTCGGGGGCGACGCCGAGAAAGTTGTGAAAGAGGGAGTTGAATCTGGTGCGGGCGAAGCCGACCGGAGTCTCAAGCGAGATGGCGTTGCCGCCTATCTTGCTACCTGTGTCCGGGTCAATAGCGGCGAGAAATCCGGTGATAGACAAATACGTTACGAAGCAACTGCTGGCGCGAATCTTCAGTCCGTCGGCGGGCTGCCCTATGAGACTGCCGTCAATCTCTATGCCCCGCCCCTGCGCAGAGCCGGGCTGCGAGCCACCGAAGATGTTCACGGTCTGAGTAATCACGGGCAGTTCCGAGAGCGGCTGAATCTTATGCGGTCCGATGCCCGGAATGTTGAAGTTGATTTGATCCGCGCCGGGGCTGGCGTTAGCGAGTTGAATCGCCCCGCGCAAAGTGCAATCCGCGCCGGACGCCTGGCAATCGCTCGCTCCGTCGGAAGTCGTGTTGACCGTAATCGTCGCCGCCGGAGCAGTCATCAAAAACGAAGGCTGCTCTGAACCTTCACGCAAGACAACCAAATCATCGAGTGAATCGGCGTTTAAACGCATCTTCAAAACGGAAACCGGATTTGATTCGGCGTCGAGCGAAACTAATTCGGTTTTCGGTCTTTGGTCTTCTCCCTTTGTTTCGGCAACGATTTGGATTTGTTTTGAAATCGAATCGAGCAAAACTAGATCGTCCTTACCTGAATCCGACACGCGAGCCTTGATAAGTTTTTGAGGAGTTTCGGAATACGCAGCATTCTTTAGCCGCGCGTCGGAAATCAGATTGACCAATTTCCAACCGGCGAGCGTCGAAGGTCTGCCCGATATGGTTTTGATAAAAGCCTCTTTCGAGCGCCGCCTGTTTTCTTCGCCTTTGGCTTTTGCTTCGGCAGTCCGTTTCGCCAATTCTTCCCTGCTTAATTTCTCAAGTTTTCTCGCTTCTTCTTCGGCTCTTTCGGTTAAAAATTCCTGTCTTTCCTTCGGTGAAAGTGTGGAATCAATGAGCGGCAAACCGCTCTCTTCCGCCGCTTCCGGGCTGACAATTTGAGAATTGCCGAGCACGCCGTATTTGTTCGCGTCCGTTCCTGTCGGAGCAAATGAAACTCCTTTGGCTTGTCGTCGGGCTTCTGCCTTGAGAGAGATGTTTGAAGCTTTTCCGCTCCGCGTGGGTTCTAGAACGAACACGCTTCCAGACTTTGCCAAAATCGCCAAATCTTCACCGGGTGAATCATTAAAATCTCCGATTTCCAAATCCGCAATCGCAAAAGGCATCTGCCTTTTGGCAACAAACGCTTTCGGTCTTTCGATTCCGAATCTTTTATTTAAATCCCACGGATAAGCTTGTCCGCGCCCGTGAATAACTGTCAATTGATTTCCGCTTGCAACGGCAATATCGGCGTAAAAATCATCATCCAGATTACCGATTGCCACAGAAACAGCGTGAGAATCTAATTTAAAAATCTCTGGTTTGTGTTTGAACGCGCTTTCGGGATGCTCGAAAACAAATAGAAAAGAGCCTTTTGAGTTTGTTACAACCGCAGCAACATCGGTTTGCCCATCCTGTTTTCCGATTTCTCCGATGGCTAGAGATGTAATTTGACCATCGAGCGGAATTGATAAAGGTTCGGTAAAGCTTCCCTTTCCATCGCCCGATAAAAGCTTGAAATTGTCATCGTTTTTCGCTGCGGCTAAAATATCTTTTTTACCATCGGCATTAAAATCTCCCGTTTCCAGATAATCCGCGGAAATATTCAGCGAAAAACTTTTCGCTTCGGGATAAAAAGGTGCAATCCCGTTTTCTTGTTTCAATAACTTATTGCCTGCGCCTCCATATTCGGCATTGCCCCGGTAGAGGTTAAGCCTTCCTGTGCTATCTACAGTTACTAAATCGGCAATCCCATCAGAATCGAAATCGGCTGAAGCTAAAACTTTTGCCTGCGAGCCGCTTGCAATTGAATTGGTTGAAGAGAGTTCTTTACCATTCTCAAAATTCACAAATGGAAAACCGCGCTTTTCTGCTTTGATAGTTACTAAATGCTCGTCTTTCTTTTCAAAATCAATGCCTAAAAATTGGGATTCCAGTTGCGAAATTCCAAAGAGAAAAAGCACGATTGCCGGAGTTAGAAGGGAACGCATATATTTGACCTCGCAAAAATTAAACTTTTATCTGAAATTGGTTAAAAACCGTGACTTAACGGTAAATGCGGAAAGTGAGAAAAAAAGCGGACATTTTGTCAGAAAGATTTTTCAGAAAAAGAAGAGTATTTGGACAATTGGCTTGAATCGGCGGAGCGCCCGCGTGTTTCATAGCGCACGGCTGACGGTTATGCCGGACTGCTCCATAGATTTATTTGCCCTGCAATTGGAGAAAAATGGCTTGACGCATTGCAGCCGCCGGATATTCAAATGGTTTATGGCGAAATGCAGATATGCGCCCCGAAGAATATCAGGCTCTAAAATGGTCTGATCCAGACTTTGAACTTTGCGGAATTCTCACGCAACGCTGCTTTTGCCGGCTGATGAAAATCCGAAAATAATTACTGAAAGATTAGGACATTCAACGGTTGTTTTGGCGCTTGGCTTACAGCTACGTTTTACCTACAATGCAGCAACAAACAACGGTGAAGTTAACAAAATGCTTTATGAGACGAACGGTATGAATACGTTCCTTTCCAAACAAAGTTAAAGTGCGCGGATGGGAGAATTTAACAACTATTGGTGCTGTTGAGAAGTCATGATTTTGCTATTAATTTTAGAAGATGACCAAACCTAAAAAATTAAGGAATAGGAACATATAAAAATTTTCTCAAAAAAACTTTGAGTGATGATAGTTTTTCCCTTCTTTTGGGGCGTTAATTAATTGAGTGGTTAAAAACACGAAAGGGCAAATACAGTTGTCTCAATTGAAACCGGAGAGAGCGCAAACTGTTTGTCCCGGAATTCAATGAATTTCTCTTGATAAAGAGAGATAAATTGATACCAGACATTAGCTGAGTCAACTATATCAACGCCTAAATACTTTCCACTTTTCAAAGGAGAAAAAAATGGCAGATCAAAAAGATAAAACATCCAATACACAGTCACAAGAAGGAGGCACAACAGAGGCTAAAACACAGTCGGCGGGAGTATTTCCAACTATTCCCATCTCGAGCTGTTTTCCAGCCACCGTTCCGTTTCTAACCTGTCCGCCGCCTACGATGGACTGTCCGACGCAACCGATGCAAGCTGCAGAAGCAGCGCCGCAAGGTGGATTTCCGACTTTATCGTGTATTCAGACAATTCCGGGCGTAACTTGTCCGATTCCGACTATTCCACTTTCGAGTTGTTTACCAATGGCTTCCGCTCATCCGCAGGCGGCGGCTCAAGCAACACCACTTCCGCCCACTATTCCGGGCTTAAATTGTCCTGTACCGCCGACAATACCATTCCTTAGCTGTCCGGCACCTGAGGAAACGGCAAATGCGCAAGCAGTGAGGGCATTTCCGACGATTCCGATAACATCATGTATTCCGACATTGTCGTGTATTCCGACGTTATCGTGTATTCCGACGGTATCGGTCCAATGCTTGCCGACAGTGCAATGTATTCCGACAATAACAAGCTGCGGCGTGCACGCACAGGCACAGCCTCAGGCAGCGGCAGCATTTCCTCCGCATACGTTGCTCGGATGTCCTGTAACAATAAGCTGTCCGACGCACAATATCGGATGTCCGAATACGATAAGCTGTACTCCGCAGACGCATCAAATGGGTTGTCCTAATACGGTAAGCTGTCCGCCGGTGACGCATAGTCCCGAATGTGCTGCAACGATCCTCCCGCCGACGTATAATTTCGGATGCCCCAACACGATAAGCTGTACTCCGCAGACGCACAATATCGGTTGTCCGAATACGATAAGCTGTACTCCGCAGACGCTTGCATGTGCGATACATGAGGCACAAGCACAGGCAGCGGCAGCGTTTCCGCCGCCGACGACTCAGGGTCCTGGCTGTCCAGATACGGTAACTTGTCCGCCGCCGTCTTTTCATCCTTTTGCGGGATGTCCATCAACGGTCTTGCAGACCTTTGTTATTAGTGAATGTAATCCGCCGACGGGTTTATGTCCGGCGACTCAGAATTTCGGCTGTCCGAATACTTTAACCTGTCCGCCACCGACGGTTCTAAGCTGTCCGACTCTAATCTGTCCAACTATTCATCCTATAAAGTGTGTGCCGCCGACGCGTCACATAATACTTTGTCCGCCGCACACAAAATTTACTGTAACTTGTACTCCGGTAGGTTTTCCCTGGCGTCCGCCCGTTGTTAACCCTCCGTGGTGGATGTGATCTTCCGACGTTGAACGGATGTGATTTTCCAACGATTAACTGCCCGCGCCGGTAGGCAGTAATTTACAAACATACCGGGTTCTATAAGTAATTAATAGAATCCGGTATGTTCTTCTCATCTGGAAAATGCCTTCCGATAATTCGTCCGGTGGTTATACGTAAAACGGTACACACGCGTGGACAGACCAGTTTTTCTAATTGCTTTGTAAAGTTTGAACTGTAATAGGTAGATTATTGCTATCCTGCTATTTTATACCTACAGATCAAGATACATAAATTCCAATTTAATAGTTAAATATGATAGTCACCTCGACAAATGCCGTTTATTATCTTATCGAACGCGGATTTTTGACATACGAATCCGCAGTAGACGGAGATTTAATGGTAGTTAGCAGCGCAAGCAACCACAGGAATACACAGGTTATTCGAAAACATAATCCGGGCTTCTTCATGAAACAAGTTCAAAAATGGGAAATGCCCATAATCAGCTCGCTCCAACGCGAGGCGACTTGTTACTGGCTGGCATATAACGATGATGATTTTGCTTCGATTACTACGCTTTTACCTAAATATTATTATTATGATTTAAATAAGCACCTGTTGGTTATTGAGTTATTATCTGACGGGGAAAATCTATTTCAATATTGTTTGCGAATAGGCGCGTGCCCCGTTAAACTCGCCTCCCAATTGGCAGTGGCGCTTGGCACGTATCATAATCAAGCGGGAGCCAGGATGAAGCAAAGCTCGCAGACATCCAGCTTGACCAAAACCATTCCCTGGATTTTATCAATACACCAGATGCCGGCTGCTCAGGCGACTTTTAATGCGTCCAGTTTAGAACTGCTTGCCTATATTCAGAGCAACAACCAATTTTATTACGCTCTGGATACACTCCAGAAACGATGGCGCTATGACAGCTTTATACACGGCGATATAAAGTTCGACAATTTTATTATTGAGTCGCAAAACGATGCTGACGGTGAATTTTCTTTTAAGATTATTGATTGGGAATTAGCCGGATTCGGCGATGCGGGTTGGGATTTAGGTTCTGCGTTTCAAGCATTTATAACTTTTCCGTTAATTTCTATGCAGGCTATCAGCGGTCAGCTTCCGACTAATATGCAGGGACTTATGCAACTGAGTTCCAAGGAGATGCGCGCGGCAATCCGGGAATTCTGGATTACCTATGCCGGCACTCTGCAAATCAATGAAAATGCGTTGGGTGAATACTTGGAGCGCAGTATCAAATACGGTGCCGCGCGAATGATGCAGTTGGCTTTCGAGTGTATGGAGTCGCTAAACGGCAATGAGCCGTCATACCATGTGAATATAATCAAGGCAAAGGCTTACTGTCTGGCTATTGTCGCTCTGGACATACTTCAAAATCCGGTCAACGCCCTTCAGAGCCTGTTCGTGGAATAGCTGCAAGATAATTATGAAAGAGCAACTTATAAAGCAATTAACAAAGATCATTGAATCAACAAAGATTCTTTCACCGACAGAATTTTCATTTGCTGAAAGAATTCTATCTTATCCTGTTCCTCCGCCTATCAATCAGCCAAATCCGGGTTCGGCGCAGCCTCCTTTAATTTCACAATTACAAAATTGCTTTTATCAATACTGCTATGTGCAGCCCTATAACGGTAATTCCCCGGTGGAGACTGGACTGGTCACGCCGAACGCGGATCTCGTGGAACAACTCTCCGCCGCGAATGAGACGCAGGAATACTGGGAAGCAGGATGGCAAATCAAGGAGATACTGCCTTCCGGACAAATTCGGGCTGAGAAAGGCGGGCGCAGTCGCCTTTTATGGGCGGGAGAATTTTTTACTCCTCAGGGATTTGGAATGCCGCCGCAAATAAACGGCTATATAAATGTTTTTTTTCCTAAGGAATCAACGACAATTCAGCCGGGTTTTTATTACGCTTTCAGTCAAACTTTTATTGACCAGATGGACGATTATAATATCGTCCGGTTTTATTGGAATATTGAAGAAAAGGGAGCTCCGAATTTGGTGCGCTCAATTTCCCGCAATCTCAATCGTTTTCAGGTGCCTTACCGGTTTAAGTGTTTGAATAATCAACTTCCATTTAATCGAACGGATTCTGCCGTGCTCTTCTTAAACAAAAGATTTTACCGGATAGTTGCCGAGTTGCTGGTTGATATATATGAGGAGATAAAAGATTCCTTAGGGGCTGAGACTCCGCTTTTTTCCAAGCAGGTCGCGCCTGGAATCGGACTCGCTGAAGACCCTAATAACGGGGAGAGTTTTGGAATGAACCGCTGTCGAATTCTTGCCGAAGGAATTTGGAATGGATATACGAAAGGCTTGCAAACTCTGGAAGCCCGGTTGGACAAAGTAGCCGGACAGTTTGGAGTTTACGGTATTGCTTTAGAGAGTCCTTATTTAAATGCGGGTGCTATTGATCAATATATCATTCCTAAATTCGAAACCAGTCAATCTTAGGCAACTCCGCTTCTGATTGAATATATAACAAATGGCTTTTATACAAAGGTAATCCGATTTTGCCGGTTGTCGCAGATTGTAAATTTTGCTTAACGAGTAAGGACAATATTCAACAGCTATCACCTCTCCGTAGAATAATAAGTTTATGAATTCATTTGAAACAAATTTTCTGGAAACGGCAAACTTAATTGGCGCCAAACTATGCCGTGATGCACTGCGCGACGGCACAAGAGTTAATTGGATGGGAGATTCCAGAGAACTTATCGGCAATAACTGGACGATAGCGTATCGCACCCTGGGTCCTGACCTGTATAACGGAACCTCAGGAGTTGCGTTATTTCTTGCCCGCTTACATCAGTTCACCGGAGAAAAATTGTATCGTTCTACAGCCGAAGGCGCTGCTTACCATGCATTGTCGCGACTAGATGATGTTTACCCAACAGCTCGCGCGAGTTTTTATATGGGGTTAACCGGTATCGCATATGGATTAATAGAAATCGGCGAGCTTTTTGATAATGAAATTTTCATAAACGAAGGACTTAAAATTCTGGAGTCATCGGTAAAAGAAGATATTAGTCAACAGGGACTTGATGTGGTGAGCGGGAGCGCCGGCGCAATCCCTGCGCTATTAAGTATTTATCGGCGTTACCCCAAAGATTTTATGCTGGAATTGGCAAATAATCATGGGGAACACTTGTTAAATACTGCAGAAAAGGCTGATTCCGGTTGGTCATGGAATACACTTAATATTCCCGCACAGTATAACCTAACCGGATTTTCTCACGGAACTGCCGGCATCGCATGGGCATTATTTGAATTATACAAAGAAACAAAAGAAAAGAAATTTTTTGCGGCGGCAGAACAAGGAATCAATTATGAAAGACACCATTTTAGCTCTCAACATGAGAACTGGCCTGATTTTCGTGGACTCTATGATCAAACAATTACTACAAATGAACCTATAGTTTATCCTATCGCGTGGTGTCACGGTGCAGCGGGAATTGGATTATCAAGACTTCGTTTATATGAAATTTTAAAGGAAGAAAGTTATCGAAGTGAGGCTGAAATTGCTGTTCGCACTACTATGAAATTGTTTAGTGAAAATAACAATTTTATAAAATCAGATTATTCTTTATGTCACGGAGCTGCCGGAAACACAGAATTACTCGTCTATGCAAGTAAGGTGCTCGGGAACGCCGACTATAAGTCCTTTGCCGATCAAATTGGTCAAATAGGGATTCAAGAGTTTCAAAAAAATAATATGCCCTGGGCATGCGGGGTGTTAAATGGAGGCGAAACGCCAGGTCTTATGTTGGGATTAGCGGGAATAGGATATTTTTATTTACGTCTTCATGATCCTTTACTTACTCCCCCGATTGTAATAATTCTCTGAAAAATATCTATTAGCTATTCGCTCTCTAAAAACTAGCACTAACCGTTAATAGGTATTTTCAATAATTCGGACAGTTCTCGAAAAACCGTCCGAATTATTGTTTTTAACAAAGTTTATTTTTTGTCTTCTTCCTCTTTGACTTCCTTAACTTTAACGCCCTTTGTTTCTAAATCGGCAATTATTGCTCTGTAATTGCTGCCGTCCAGTTTCATTACAGCAAACTCATTTTCAGTTTGAACCGTTAGCCAATGATTTTTCTTTTTGATAAAAAGAAATGGTAAGGCAAAGATGAATCCGACCAACAAAGCAGTTGCAATAGCTCCTCCACCCGAAAGCATCGGTTTTTTTGAATAGGAGTAATCAGCTACTTTGATGGCTTTAAATGAAAAGGTTTTCTCGTTTTCCTTGAATTTTCCCTTTTCAATAATTGTTTGAAAATCTTCTTTGTTAATGCGCAAAACAGCATCGGTTTCTTTCGATTTTTTGCCGTCAGGAACGACCAGCTCGATATTGTAGTCAGTAGCCAAAGCAAATGGTGTAGTGGCAGCAAAAAACACAATTGTGATTGCTAGAGTTAATAGTTTTTTCATATTTTTTAGAAGGTGTTTTGGTGAATTGAAGTAAAAACTTAATGAGTCTATTCAATACTGCAAAAAAATGCAATATCTGCAACACAAATGATCTAAATTGGCTTGACACACTAATGACGCACTAAACTTTCACAGCCAACTTGTAAAATGTCCTTATTTTTCTCCATTATTTAAGAAATTAAACTTATTGGGGGCGGCGATTAGAATCGAACCGATGAATAAAGGTTTTGCAGAATTAAACACTCACTTTATTTAAGTTCATCTGAGTTATCTAAAGTTTATTTCTGTTCGGATTTAGGGAATTTTGAATTCACTGTACTTCACTTTAGTTTATTTGAGTTTATCTGAGTTCGCACACATTTCGCACACAATTTAGCTTTCAAATAAATAAATTTAATATCGGAAGGGATGGTTACAAAATGCAAGATGCGCTTTATTCTACTCGATTCACTATATAGTGATCATCCATGAAACAGCGCTAAAGTTTCTCAACTCGGTCTGGAAAGTTTATGTATATCTCTCCCCTATAAAGCAAATTATCCAAATAATCTATATCAGTTATACAATTGCTTTGAATATCTACTCTCTTCCTAATGATTTGGGGCATATGTACTGCAATATAAGTAAGAGCATAAAGGAATTCTTTGATATATCCCCTGAATATCACATGACACCAAAATATTAAATAAAATTTCGCAATCCGCTGAACATATTTCTTTAGCAAAATCTCAGGAGCACAGGTAATTAATGTTGCCAAAGAGTTCTTGACAGCTTCTTTCATTGCTAAGGGGTAGAAACGTCGGAGCGTTGCACTTCCTTGATGATATATAACTGCTGAAGGCAGATATATACACCTATAACCTAACAATTGATGACGAAAACTTAACTCTAGATCTTCGTATAAGAAAAAGAATTCTTCATTAAAAAGACCTACGTCATTAAGAACCTTCCTCTGATATACAGCTCCAGCCCCACAAGCTCCAAATACATCAATTGGATAATCAATTGATTGTAGTTGATACCTCTGAGAACGATTGCCATATCCTCTATCGCTAAACATAAGTCCCGTAGCGTATATTTTATGAGGATTGGATTGTTCGCATATACGTGGAGCATAGAATCCGTAGTCGGGATAAGCTCTAGCACCGCTCACTATTTGAGTAAGACATTCAGGATCAAGAGTAGTATCATTGTTTAAAACCAAGATGAGTTCACCATTTGTGGCTTTAATACCTATGTTAACTGCCTTTCCAAATCCCAAATTATCTTCTAGCTGTATTACTTGAATGTTTCTCTTGTAATCAGTCAAAAGCTTCCGAGAATGATCATTCGAGCCATTATCTACAACGGTGATATCATAATCATGATAGGACTGTAACATTAGCGACTCGATACAAGGAACTAATAACTCAGCACCATTGTAATTGGGAATAACGATACTAATTTTCACAGTTTCGTCCTAAAACCAATTTATATCCACTTGTCGGGAGCGGAATTTCAAATCTGCAATTATATTGCGAATTACTTTTACGAAATCATTTGAATCTTCATTCCCTTGGAGATGAAATACGTTAAAATGCCCTTGTTTAACTCCTATTTTGTATGGTCTGAATAAATACTCATTATCTATTTGGATGAGATTTAGAGAGGGTAATCCTGAATAGAAATATACTCTGATCCGAAGTATGTTTCTATTTTTATCAGTTATTAAAGACTGGAGGGTTGTATAACTTTGCTCATGCTTTTGTTTTAAACTTTCGACTGACTCATCACTCATTATGGCGAAATGCTGTAAAGATGAAGAATCTATATCCAAGATATAAAAACGAAAAGTAACTGTGCGGCTGCGCGCACTCATCTTTTCCAAGAACATTTCAAGAGTAGCTCTGAATTGTAGGTCTCCGAGCAACCTACTAGCACTAATAGCAACATATTCGATCTCTCCTATAGTACAATTATACATTCTCTCGCAGAATAGGCTGATTGTATCTGAAAGCGACAACTCACCTTTAAATCGCGATACCCGGTGATCAATTTGTCTTTCTGACTTCTTCCTGCCTTTTGGCTGAGTAAAATGCTTCTTAAGTACCTTTTTAGCGATAGTTTTCGCGGCGATATCCAGTGGCGTTTTACGTAAATCAATATGACCTATAGTTTTTTCTATTCCTAAAATTTCAGTATCATCTAAAAGTAATGGCAAGACATACTCTTCTGTGCTTAGGAAATCTCGTTCCTGAGCGGCAGGTAATTCTACTCTAAAAGTCCAACTTTTCTGAGGGTAGCTTTGAGAGATTATGGGGATAAAGTAAAGGGATTTTTTTGAATAAATCTCTTTAAAATGAGTATAAAGGTTTTTCCCAACCGTATCCTCACCTTCATATTCATCGAAATAAACTCTTAGACGATACGCTCGGATATGGTCTGCTAGTTCCCTAGCTATTTTCCTATCTTCTCCTGCGAATGATAATGCTACATCATACTCAAAGGAGTACTGACTATCTGTAGAAAGAGCTTTGATCATATAACTTCACCATGAATGTTAAAAGATATAAATGGGGAAAATCCATTGGAAGAACGCATACAAATTGCCACATCCTGATGGTTATCCCACCCCATCTCAATAAAGGACATTATTCTGAAATGCAGATGCCGTTCAATCTCTGATATTACCCATGACGGAGATGATATAGAAATGCCGTATTCAGATCGAGATTTGTAGTTAACATACCCAAATCCTTTACCTCTGTATTGTTCAAGAATATCTTTAATTTGTAGCTCCTCAAGATGATAAGTTTGCTGTCTATGGTAAAGCCGTTTAACCGTTGATCTACCATGTGTGGTAAATATAAGAATCCCGTCCTCATCGAGGTGGCGAGAAAAGAATTCTAACAACTGATTCCAATAGTTTCTTTCCAAATGTGTAAGAAGTGAACCGCACCAAATCAGATCAAACTTTTCATTGATGTTCACATCAGCGATGTTTTTTTTAGAATAGATGCCATTTACACCAAACATCTTTTCACAGAAGTCAATAGCATCTTTATCTATGTCGCATGCAGTAATTCTAGAATGTGGATACCTTGCCGCGATGTATCTCAGGACACGACCATGCCCAGAAGGCATGTCTAATATTGACCTGAAGCCGCATTTATTTGCGGCAGTCATAGCAAAGACTATAATACGTAAAGCCGAAGCTCCTACGCTAAAATAGTGATTCTCACGATTATCCTTAAACATTCTATCATTCGGAGAAATCGTTCTAATCACATTTAATGAAGTAAAGTCTAGAATCTTTTCCATTAATTACCCCCTAAATTATAGTTCCTGCTAGGATAATTATCATAAGTCAGCTACCCTATCAGCAACATTGAATAAAGGCAAATCTTTAATAAGGTAAAAGTTCTTTCGTTAGTTTTTAGCTGAAAACTATGAATTATATTGTCATAAGTCCAACGCACGTCTAGAAAGCGTTAACAACTCGAAATTTCAATCACGCCGGTAAGGCAATCAGGCGCGTATGATTTAATACAACAGTAAAATAAGCAAGAGATTCAAAAAAGGATACGAATCATGAATTGGAAATCCTTTTATATTACATGGATATTGACATGTCCAAAAGAGGAAACTCATTTACACGGAATTGTTAACACCCTTGATAACCGCTCACAAAAAAAGTGATGGCAGCCTGAAAATTATTGCCGGAGAGACAGCTTTCCAGCTAATTGTTAAACCGTTGTTTTACCATTTAGCCGGGGTAGGAATGGGCTAGTAAGTTTGATGTTGATTACGAAAAAGTTGCCTGCCCTGTATTTTGGTTTTCTCTTTAGGTAACATTTTTATTCTTTCAATCACTTAGTTTTGTATAATTAACGATTTAAGAGTAGTAACTAATTCTTCATGAATTTGATTTAAAATGTCGGCATTTATTGTGCTTTCAGGGTAGTTATTTGCCAATTCGGAAAGTTTGTTTTTCATTAATTTAGCTTCTTTAGAATCGCCCCCATAATGAAACAAATAAGAATCAAGTGAAGGAAGCGCAAAATTGCTTTGTATACTCTTATTACAAGGAATTAAAACCACATCAGCTCGTTTTGCCGCCAGAGCAAAAGCTATTTCTACGCGGTTTCGTTGAGGAGCAATGGGGCGTAAATATTCGTAAGCATCATCCCAAAGAGCGCCTATTTTGCACAAATTGTTTGCGCTTCCGAGGATTAATGAGGCATTAAAATGTTTGTCGGGTAGTTCGACTTTGCCTTTTTGCAAAATTGATTCCGTGATGATAGTTTCGTAAAACTCTGAGCTGACCATAACGCCTTTTTCAGGTGAATCCAACGCAGAAAAAACCGGGTTGAGAATTAAATGATCATAGTCAATACAAAAAAGGTTTTGATGTTTTGGTAGCTGGCGGAAAAAGTTGCTTAAACCAACTTGAATATAATATTTGTCGTCATTATGTATCTCGCCGATTACAAAGTGAAAATCAAAGTTGTCAAATAGTCGCCGCAAAAGATTTTCTACATCATTAATCTTATTATATCCTGTGACGATCCAAACCTGCTTCACCCAATCATAAATGCTTGTTGAATTCAGATAATTAAGAAGGGTAGCAATACCTAATACCTGTTCAAATCGCCCGTCTGTAACGAATCCTAGAATTGGATTTGGCATAGAGAATTTCTAACAAATAAGTATTACTTTTATCTGTCCCTTATTCTCCATACTAAAGGAATAGTTTTGAATGTTGAAAGATGCTGATCATGTCTGTATGTGTCTGACTCACTAATAGCCTTTGTATAAAAACCTCGAAGTTCTACGTCGCTTTTTACATGGAGTTGTATAGTTCCATAACTATCTGGATTTATTCTGTGGTCTAATGACCAAAATACAATAAAAACTTTTTCTCCATGAATCCGTCCGATGAATTTCCACTTTTTTTGTATTTGGTTATTTGGCTCTTTACGCTTGATATAGCCTGAAATACCATCTCCAAGTTGACGACAAGTTACTTCATCCTGTTTTACAATATCTTCATCATTTATAAGTTGTATCCAACACCCAGTAAGTAAACCTTTTTTAGTGCGATACCAGTTATAAACTGCGGGAAATCCCACGGCTATAACAGTAGCTACAAGTGAAGAAATGATACCGATTAATAAATTTTCACCTCTTTCAGAAGAAAAGAAAGCTACTAAATCTTTAATAAAATCAGGCGTCATCAACGTTCGTAGTAAATAAAGGGTTTATTTAGTTATTTTAGCTTCAAGAACATCCAAAATTGTTTTTAATTGAATTTCATCATTTAACTTGAAGTTATTTCCTTCAATAGATAAGTCTGAATTGTTTACGATGACACGAATTTGTGCTGCTTCAAATAGTGGAATGTCTGATTCTGAATTGCCCATTGCTACTATTACTTGCCAATCCTTTTTGATCAAGCTTTCCGCCAATCTCTTTTTAGTTTCAGAAATCCCTGGATTAGATATAATGTTGCCTGTATATATCCCATCAAAATGCTCAAGCTCAAGCGCGTAAACATAAGATAAAGCTAGTAAATGTTTATACTGTGAAAGAATTTCTAATGGTGTTCCGCTGATGGCTATCAAAGTTACACCTCTATCTTTAAGATAGTCAAGCAGTTTAAAACTTAAATTAATCAAATGAAAACGGTCAGATTCAGTAAATAAAACTGCCTGCCCTTTTAATATATCTACGGTAACGCCTTGGATATAATTTGCGTATACATTTGCCGAATGTTCGGCTAATTGATCATGTGTAAGTTGTTTCTTGGAATATAAATCAAATAGATTTTCCAAATCTTTAATTATTTGCCCGGATATAATTTTGTTTTTGACTAGGAATTTAGCCCAAGACACTATAGTAAACCCGCTACGGACAGTTCCATCCCAGTCAATCAAAGCGTAATAATTTTCCATTAAGAAGATATTATAATTAGAGATTACATAGCTCAAAGCAAAAAACTGATGCAGCGATTTTTGCTTTAAGGACTGCTTAAATAAGCATAACTCAAAAAACGGGATTCGGTAAGAAATGGCTTATCTTTCTTAATTCATCTTCTGTAATTTCTTTATTGTTGAATTTGCGGCAAGCATTGAGAAAAGTGCTGGAAGGCGAAGTCGCTTGTTTTCATAGAACTTAAGGCTTCAACCAACTAGCCGGATTTACCCCTCCCAATTGACGCTTTTTTCTTTTTTGAGATAAAATCCAGTGCTGACTCGCTCAATCTTACAGTTTGTTCATAGTGATACGCTTTTCCTTTCCGCGATAGAATCAGGCGCTTTTTTAATAATGCCATTGCAGTGCCGGTCGTGCTGATTCCAGCTTTTTCGATTTCTGCAATGGGTATTTGATAATCGAATTCGGCTTTGATTCCGGCTTTGATTTCATCTTCAATTTTTTGTTCGATAACTCTCAATTCGCCGCGTAGTTTATTTTTCTCCTCTGCGTTCGGCGCGTCGTTTCCGCGTAAAGCTAGTTTTGCTTTTATCGTGGCAGTTTCCTCATTGGAGCTAATCCAAATTTATTGAGCTATCGGATTGCCTTCTGCATCTACATATGCGATTTCGTATCCAAGCTGTTTCAAGCCCGGTTCAATAAGCTTTCTGTCCCCAACAACAACAATTGCCATTTTGTCAGGCGACAAATATTTGTTCGCCACTCGGTTGACATCCGCCAAAGTGACGGCGTTAATCTTCGAGATATAGTCGTTAAAGTAAGAATCAGGCAAGCCGTATGTGATCAAATTTGAAAGCTGACCGGAAATTTGTCCAACAGTTTCAAAGCCGCTTGGATAACGTCGTATCAAGCTTTGTTTGCTGTATTCGAGTTCCTGTTGCGTAACCGGAACTGTGCCGCGAATACCGGTTAATTCTTTCATAAATTCAGCAACAGATTCCTTAGTTACTTTAGTCTGAACATCAGACGAAGCAGTGAAAGGTCCTGCACCGCGACGCATTGAAAAGTTTGAACGTGCGCCGTAAGTGTAGCCTTTATCTTCGCGCAGATTAAGATTGATACGCGAAGTAAATTGTCCGCCTAAGATCGAGTTCATCACTTGAAGCGGGAAGAAATCCGGGCTGCTGCGATCAACGCCAACGTGCCCGATGGAAACGACCGATTGCGCCGCACCGGGTCTATCAACGAGATAAATCGCGGTTTTTTGCAGCGGCTGAACGCTCGGCAACGTTCCATTCGCCACCGTGCCCGGTTTCCAATCTGCAAAAGCTTTTTCGAGTTTCGGCATCAGCGTTTTGCTTTCAACATCCCCGACAACGATTAAAACTGCGTTGTTCGGGCGATAATTGGCTTCATAGAAACTGACCAGGTCGGCACGTGTTAACGCTTTGATGGTGTTTTCTGTACCCGAAAGCTGTCTGCCGTAAGGATGGTTATTGCCATACAAAATGCGGTCGTAAACCAAACCGGAAATGGCATTCGGATTTGATTTGCGCTGTGCAAATCCGACAATCGCGCGGCGGCGCACATTTTCCAATTCCTTTTCGGGGAATGTCGGGTTGACAATCACGTCCGAGTAAATTTCGAGCGCCTGATCAAAATTTTTGGTCAAAGTCTGCATTCCAACGGTTGCAGCATCCCAACCCGAACCGGCATTCACGTTAGCTCCAGTTGATTGCAGCCGGTTGGAAATGTCGAGCGCCGAACGGGTTTTCGTTCCCGTGTTGAGTAAACCGGCAGTCATTGAAGAGACGCCGGATTTGTCAGCAGGCTCAAACGTTCCTCCAGATTTGAAAACCATATTCATCGAAACGATTGGTAGCTCAGTTTGGCGAACAACCCAAACTTCCAAACCGTTTGAAAGTTTTTGTTTTTCAATCGCAGGCAATGTGAATTTCGGATCAGGTCCGGGTTTGGGAAGCTTTGAAGCGTCCGGTTCTGTTTTCTTTTTACCCGCGCTGCCGACCGAAGTCGGCGTGTTTGCCTCGTCGCTTTCCGTCGCAGCCGGTCTTCTCGGCGCTTCGCCTTTGCGCGGAACGACCGTCATGATCAAACGATTCTCCGTCAGATAAGTTTTGGCGACTCTTTGGATGTCAGCCGGAGTCACGCGGCGATATTCATCCAATTGCTGCTGGAACATATCCGGTTTGCCGAAGAATGTCGCATTTCTGTTGAGCGCGTCGGCTTTGAGCTGAATGGTTTGCAGACCGAAAATTGATTGCGCTTCGATTCGATTCAAAGCTCTGGAAACTTCGTCAGCCATCGGCGGTTCATTTTTAATCCGTTCGATTTCGGCGTTAATTTCTTTCTCAATTTCTTCAAGAGTTTTTCCGGGACGGGCGGTTGAAGTAATTTGGAATTGTCCGGCTGCTTCGCGCGAGCCGTTTCCGGCGTTGATGTCTTGAGTTAATTGTTTTTCGTAAATCAGATTGCTTTGCAGGCGTGAGCCGCGTCCGCCGGAAAGAAGGTTGCCGAGTAGATCAAGCGCTGCGTCGTCTTTATGACCTTGCGGGACGCTGTGCCAAACCATATACATACGCTGGAGCGGAACGACATCTTCAAAAGAAACGCGAGTTTCCTTTTCTAGTTTCGGCATCGCCGGATTTGGGCGCGTAATGTTGCCGCCTTTGGCGATCGGTCCGAAATGTTTTTCGACCAAAGCCCGCGCTTGTTTCGGATCAAAATCACCGGCAATCACAAGCGAGGCGTTATTGGGCACGTAGTACTGGCGGAAGAACGCTTTCACGTCTTCTAACGAAGCCGCAGATAAATCAGTAAGCGAACCGATAACAGACCAATTGTAAGGATGTCCTTTCGGATACATAATCTCGCCGATTTTTTCGCCGACGGTTCCGTAAGGCTGATTATCAACCCGCTGGCGTCGTTCGTTTTTTACAACGTCGCGCTGGTTGTCGAGTTTGTCCTGCGTCATCGCTTCAAGAAGTCCGCCCATCCGGTCGGCTTCCATAAAGAGAGCAAGCTCCAAAAAGTTTGACGGAACGATTTCGTAATAATTCGTGCGGTCTGAATTTGTCGAGCCGTTCAGATTCGCGCCCGCTTCCTGAAGCGGCGTAAAGTAATCGGCATTATAATTTTTCGAGCCTTGAAACATCATATGCTCGAAAAGGTGAGCAAAACCGGTTCTGCCCGGAATTTCGTTTTTCGAACCTACGTGATACCAGACGTTAACGGCAACAATCGGTGTTGAACGGTCTTCGTGCATAATCACACGCAAACCGTTTTTCAGTTTAAATTCGGTGTATTTAATTGGCGGCAACTGCTCGGCTTTTTGCGCTACAACGGCTGATCCCGTAAGTGAAGCAAACACAAGCAGAAACACGATGACTCGAGCGAATTTCATTATGAACTCCTTAGATTTTTGAGTTAAAGAATATTAACAGATTGGCTTTATACAAAAAAAGCCCGAAAGCATGAAAAAATGTCAATTTAGGCATAATGAAACAAGCAAATTAATCATTTTAAGTTAATATATCCGATTGGTGGGTGATATTCAGGTGACAGTTTTTCAAAATTTAACAATCAAACTCTAAACAAAATGTCCATTCCGGTGTGCGATTTATTGCTTATTCGCAAGTCTCAAAAACGACCCTTTTTGAGACATTTCTTTGTTTTTTTACTGACAATATAATTTGGTCTAATATGACATTATACTTCTGATACAAATAGGAGCAGGATATGTTTATACCAATCTGGGCGCTTCTGCTATTCGGTCTGCTTGTTGCGGTTTTAGTCATTTGGGTAGTTCTGCTAGTAATTGGACGCAATCCGCTTCCATTTCCTGATGCGGGGTCTCGTATCTTTTCCGCCGCATCTGCTGAAGGAAAAGATGCCATTGTGGAGCTATTGGCTATTCACGGCATTAAGGAGCGTTTTCAAGTAAATACGGGAGGAGTTAGTCGCTCGATAATGTGGGACGGTACCATTATCAATCTGCCTTCTCCTGAAGTTGCTCAGAAGCTGAACTTTCCAGCAGCAAGTATTGGCTTAGTTGTCGTTGACCCTAAAGCAAGCGCTCAAGCTGCGGCAGATCTTCTGCATTCAAAAGGATTCACAGCAGAAATTTCCCTAGATGCAGAGCCGGAACTCCCAATAGCTTTCGTTTCGACAAATGCCATGATTGGAACCGTGTTAAATTTTCGGAAGCATGTTATTCATTTACCGCGACCTAAGTGAACAACACGGCTTTAAATTCAGTATCTTAAAAACGCCCCTTTTCGAGACAAACAAAAGAGCATCAAAACAGTCTCAAAAAGAAAGGTTTTTGAAACACTTTCTTAGCTGTTAGTTATGTTGGGAGTTAAAATTCAAGACAAAAGAATATCTGGAAGCGGAGGCAGAACTTTAAACTTTGACCTTCGAGATATTCTTGCTGTCATTGGTGAACCAATCCAGAAAGCGCGATGGCGTTGCCGTGATTTATGGTGTACGGCTAATACTGACGGAGAGCCTATCTCAATAAGGGAAGAACGGCTGGATTTTTCAGGCGAAGAGTTTTTAAAGTTTGCATCAAGTATTCACCAAACAATAGATGGACGTTTTGAAGTTCGTAGAGAAGGTGCAGCAAAGAAGTCTTGGCTTGTAATCGTGGCGTTTGACAGCTCTTGGTTTGAGGTTTGGACAACAAAGCCTCCAATAATCGAGAGATTGAAAAGTCACTTTCAAAACGTAACTGATATTTCAATTATGACCGACTTTAACCGATTTGAAGATGACAACCAATAAAAGCCGTCTCAAAAACGATCTTTTTTGAAAAGTTTTTTAGTTAAATTTCCAAATTGCATTTGTGTCTGTGCAACAAACAATAAAACAATCGTGCGGTAATCGCCGGCTTGTTAATGAAAGGTGATTATGAAGCTGCACAACAAGAGATATGAGAACTTTAATAGCTATTGTTTTATTTTCAATTTCATTATGCTTTTGCTCCTTTTCAGCAAGAGCGCAACAAGACACTTCGCCTTCCGAATTTGTGAAGGGCGACATATCGGAAATCAAAGATAAAACGCGGGTTTTTATCAACACTGCCTCAAATCGCCAGAATGAAAACATCATCAAAGCGCTGAATAAACATCAGATGTTTCAAGTGGTAAATGACCTTGCTATTGCTGATTATGTAATTGCATATAAAATTGAGAGAGACAAAGTTGGAGTTTCTATTGGTCACGCCGGAACGCCGCTACAGAATGATTGGGTATATTACGGGCGAATGTTAGTTTACCTTCCTCAAAAAGATAATTCGCATCGGCTTGTTTGGGAAACTCGTTTACGTTTTCAAGTGCCGCCGCCGTCAAATCCTCCACCGTTACCTGATTGGCGGAAGAATTGGGAACAGCCTATAGAGAAATCCGCTATAGCGAAATTTATCAAAGCTCTGAAGAAAGTTCGAGGTGAAAAATAACGGGAAAGGTTTACCTTTTAAACCTAAATCAGAATGCCTCAAAAACGACCCTTTTTGAGACAACACAAGCAAAAATGTTGCTAACATACAAAAATTCAAGTGTAATCAGCACCGTTATTGTTTATAAATAGTTCAGGTTTCTTTTGATTGAAAAATGAATCAAAAATCAAACCGTCGAGATTTCCTAAGGTTGAATGCTGCCGGAGCTTTCGTTTCGCTTGCTTTTCCGCCGACGTCTCTCAGTTCTACTGGCTTGCGGCGTGATGGACAATATCAGAAGCGCGAGAAAATAGCAGTTATCGGCGCAGGATTAGCCGGACTTGCTGCTGCTTATGAACTCGATAATTTGGGTTATGAAACGGTTGTGCTCGAAGCGCAAATGCGCGCCGGCGGACGCGTGCAAACTCTGAGAGAAGCTTTTTCCGACGGACTATATGCTGAAGCCGGAGCGATGGCTATAGCGGATGTTGATAAATTTACGCTCGATTACGCAAAAAAATTCAATTTGCCTTTACAGAAAACGAATCCGACTGGCGCGCCGCGGCGTTTTTTTGTGCGCGGAAAATGGCTCACCAATCCCCAAATTACTCCTTACGCGCTGAACGCAAACGAAAAACGAGTCGGTCTGGAAGAATTGTATTTACACTACGCTTCAACCGGCATTAAGCAAATCGGCAATACGGAATTGAAATCGTGGTCACCTGCCGCTTTTACCGAACTGGATAAATTAACCGTTTCTGAATATTTGAGAAAACAGGGTGCTTCAAAAGACGCGATTGAATTTTTGCGGCTTACTGAGCTTGGGTTATACGGAGACGGCGTTGATAGCTCGTCCGCGCTTGGCGTTCTTTTAGGCGAAGCGCATTACATCAACGCCGAAAAGTTTTACGCAATTCAAGGCGGAAACGATCTTCTGCCAAAAGCTTTTGCCAAACGACTCGCCGATAAAATCCAATACGGCGCGGCTGTTTCAGGATTGGCGCAAAATGAAAACGGCGTGAAAATTATCGGAAATCGCAAAGGCTTCTCTTTTGTTTTGGAGGCTGATCGAGTCGTTTGCGCGGTTCCTTTGACCGTTCTCGGAAAAATGGAAATTACTCCGCCGCTCTCTCAAGCAAAACGTCGAGCTGCGAGTCAGTTGAAATATTCTTCCGTCTCTCGCGTTTATTTGCAGTCACGCACGCGCGTTTGGCAAAAATACTACCAAACCGTCAGAGCAACGACGGACGATCCGCGTGTCGTATATGAAGATCAAACCGACACGCAACCCAAATCGCGGCGCGGAATTGTCGAAAGTCACACATTCGGCGCAGAAGCCAGACAAATTGCAGCACTGACGGAAAAAGAGCGCCTGAGGCAAAGTGTTCAACAGTTGGAAAAATTATTCCCCGATTACGAGAAAGAGTTTGAAGGCGGAACAAGTAAATGCTGGGATGATGATGAGTTTTCTCAGGGGGCTTATGTTGATTACCAGCGTGGACAAATGATTGAGCATTTCGCGCATATTGCTTCGCCCGAAGGACGAATTTATTTTGCGGGCGAGCATACGTCAAAAATGTTCGCCTCAATGGAAGGCGCGCTAGAATCGGGCAGGCGCATTGTTGCCGAGATTCACTTAAGTCGCGGCAAGTAGTTCAGTACAAAGTTTTCAGTTGCCAATAGCAGACAGCCGAACAAGTCTATAGACGCCAGGAGCAAGTAGCAGTGTCAAAAACGATCCTTTTTGAGACAAAGATAAGCACGCAATCAAACCTTCACTATTAGAACAAAAAACAAAGTCTGTGTAAGTAGTGCACTGACTAATAAGGTGCGTCAGTAAGTAAGGTTAAATTGCTGTAAAAAGTAAGATTATCTTGACAATTATTTATATGAAGAGTAAAACACACACTAAACTGGCATCTAGCGCAAACGAACCACAAAATCTTTCTGGTAGATTTCCGTACGAATGCCAAAAACGCCGTCATCAGCGGATGGCTCGCGGCGCCGCAGAAGATGCGCTCCATCGGCTCGCTTTTTGACCTTAGCTGGGAAGGACGAAATGATTTCGCACCGCTCGTTGTGGAAAAAGAATTTGACGGGTTGTTTTTTATAAAGGAAACAACGAGGGCGCGTCCGAATCCTTCTGTAAAAGATGTCGCGCGAGGGCAGTGAAGTTAAATGTGTTATTGAAACCGATGCCCAACAAATAAATGAACGTCGTGCGCGAAACAGCTATTTTCAAACTGTCTCAAAAACGACCCTTTTTGAGACGATTTGTAGAAATAGGTTGGTATGTGGATTCTTAATCAATCCGCCTATAAGGATGTTATGCTGAATGATTCTTCATAACATCCTAAATTTGAGTGTTATGCGGAATCATTCAGCATAATCATAAATTCGAGGGCTACTTTTTCATCTGCAAAGAGGCATTTCTGTTATGAGAGTCGCAGCACTTTATGACATTCACGGAAATCTTCCTGCGCTTGAGGCTGTTCTCGAAGAAGTTCAATTCGCCCAACCAGAGATTGTCGTAGTTGGCGGCGATGTCATTCCGGGTCCGATGCCACGTGAAACGCTTGAGCGCCTTCTCAACCTCGATATTCCAGTTCAGTTTATTCAAGGCAATTGCGAGATAGACGCGCTGGCACAGATAACAGGCACGAACGTAATCAGATTCCCAGAACAGGTTAGAGAGATTATGAGCTGGTCGGCGCAACAGATTTTTCCGGAATACGAACAATTCGTAGCTGGCTGGGCTAAAACGCTCCGCATCGAAATCGGCGATTTAGGCGCGGTGCTGTTTTGCCACGCTACGCCGCGAGACGACAACGAGATTTTTACCCGACTTACGCCGGAAGAACGACTTTTACCAGTCTTTGGAAAACTGGATGTTTCTTTGGTGGTCTGCGGTCATAC
The DNA here is from genome assembly GCA_036388775.1 of Pyrinomonadaceae bacterium. GTDB lineage: Bacteria > Acidobacteriota > Blastocatellia > Pyrinomonadales > Pyrinomonadaceae > JALZCH01. Next base: position 43,623 of record DASVRD010000156.1, read on the forward strand.
GCATATGCAGTTTGATCGCATGGTTGGAAAAATTCGTGTCGTAAATGCCGGAAGCGTCGGAATGCCGTTTGGAGATTCGGGCGCGGATTGGTTGTTGCTTGACGGGGACGTTCAACTTCAGCACACAACTTACGACCTTGAAAAAGCCGCCGAGCGCATTCGGAAAACTGATTATCCGCAATCTCAAGAGTTCGCGGATAACCACGTTCTCCAACCGCCAAAAGAGGAACAAATGCTAGAAGTTTTTGCTTGCGCCGAATTGAAGTAAGCGAGGTTAGAAATCTTGTTTCGTGAGCCGCCAGAACTATAAGGATTGTACTTCGTCAACTCAAACCGCCGCGAAACACGTCATTGAACCGAAGCGCAGTACATCTAGACCTTGACGAAAACTTGCGTGTTTATTTAATTGTTTGCTGTGCGTAATTAATTCAGTCGTTCGGTGTCTTTCTTGCACCTAAGTTTCGTGCAATAAGGGCGATTTATGTTTAACTTAAAATTGAATACGACTGCAATAGTTTTTGTGCTGATGAGTTTCCTGACGACACACGCTTGTAGTTTGAGCGAAAGTGGCGGAGCATCCGGCAAACCGTCAAGCGCATCCACGAAGTCGGATTCCTGGACGAAAGTTACGGAAAGCGCAGCATATCCGGTCGGCTACAATTATCCGGTTTTTGTTGCAAACAATCGGATGTGGGCGTTTCATAATCAGGGCATTTGGTATTCGGCGGACGCTAAAAATTGGACGAAAGCGAATCTGCCGCATATTCGGCGAAATCCATATGAGGCGAGATACGTCCAATTTAACAATGCGGTTTATGCGCTCGGACAAAATCAAGGCAACTACGTTGACGGCATCAAGTTCAGTTCGATTGTTCGCCGCACAACCGATTTCGAGCGTTGGGAAGTCCTTGCCGACAAATCGAATCTTCCCGACCGTGTTTTTTATGGCTCAGTAGTATTCAACGGTAAAATCTGGCTCTTGGGCGGTTTTGATGGAAAAACTTATTACAACGACGTTTGGAACTCATCGGACGGTGTGCGTTGGACGCGAGTTTCGCAGCGAGCCGGGTGGAGTCCGCGCAACGTCGGACAGACCGGAAACGCGGTCGTGTTTAAAAATCGTATCTGGATAATCGGCGGTGGAGTCATAGATGGAGAACCCACAAACAATTCGAAATCCAATGAGGAAATTTGGTCTTCCCCCGATGGAATCAAATGGACGCTCGAAACCGACAAATCAAACATATCCGGTTTCGGCACTCCGATTGTGTTTGACGAGAAACTGTGGCTGGTCGGCGCGAATCGCGGAGACGGCAACTTTGCCAGATCGTCGCTGGTAACAACGGATGGCATAACGTGGCGCGAAGAAGCCGCGCCATGGTCGCCGCGCGGCTATGTAGCGGCTTGGGTGTTCGACAGCAGACTTTACATCACGGGCGGCAAATATGGTGGGACAGCGAACCAAACCAACTTTATTTACAGCAACGATGTTTGGTATATGACCGCCGCGCCTCGAAACGCACCTCTTTTACAATAACGCGGCACCGAACAATTCAATGGAGAGGACAAAACAGCTACTTTTTCATTAGCTTACGTCTTATCCCTTTGCTTGTCTGTTGCCGGTTTCCGCTCGCTTCATCTCAAGCGTTAAAAACAGCAAATTACCGTTCACCATCTTCTGGCTCATACCAGCGGATTGCCTCACAAATACGCCGCTGATGGAATTAACGAACGTGACAAATCAGTTCAAGCTATTTTCGCTTTACCCTTGCAATGGAAGATAGGTGAAGGTTATCACTACTCAAACGACGGTTACACATTGCTGGCGGCAATTCTTGAAATTGCTTCAAAACGTACTTTTGAAGAGTATCTGCGAAATGAACTGCTTATACCTGCCGGACTCAATAACACTGGTTTTTGGGGTTACGAAGAGAAGGCTAAAATTGCTACGGTATCGAATATTATAAACACTCAAAATGTGAATCCAGCCATCTACAAAAATGGGAAAAGCGTAGCTAATTGGGGTTATCGCGGAGCAACGGGAATCTATTCCACGACGGAAGACCTTTATCGCTGGATGCTTGCTTTGCAGCAAAATAAAGTCTTATCGGCAAAAAGCCGCGAACAGTTGTGGGGAAAACAAAGCTTACAAAGCCGAATTTCAGACGTGGAAGAACAGTTTTATGGTTATGGCTGGGGCGTCAGATTTAAGGATGGTAAAAAGATTTTTGTTCGTCATACCGGTTATGAAGATTGGCTCGGACATAATTCCGTAATGTGCCTGTATGAAAGCGGTGACGCTTATGTCGTGCTATCAAATGCTGTTCAAGGGGAAGCGACTTGGAGTTCAATCATTTCGCGCGAGCTGCAAAAGGCGCTACAAACGTTAAATTAGAAGGATAACTTAACTTCAATATCAGGAAAGCTCCCCTGATGAAATTTGGGGTTTAGGAGTTTCATAAAGGACCCTTTTTGAGGCAGTTTAAACGAACAATAGAATTGAATTGATTAATGAAGAAAATTCACGAAGTGTTGTACTCTGAGTTGAGCAGACTCTTAGTCTATCTGTAAATAAAAATGTTTGCTTAGATTGTCGCCGTTCGGATTAGAGCGCACATTGCCGGAGGAAGTTATGAAAGTTGTCTTATTTCTGCCAATTTTGATACTGCTAATTTCACAAAGTCTAAACGGACAAATCAGGTCTGAAAATTCTCCAGTCGAAGTACTTAACTCTAAATGGTCAAAGTCTCGCCAGACAATAGAGAATCCGAATAACCAAGGTGTTATTCCGGCTGAATCAGCTACGACTCCCGGCAATAGAAACCTTGAACGAAATCGCAGAATTAACGATCCGGTAGGAACTCCCGATCCAAAGGAACGAACTATAGAGGCGCGCAGTGCGGCGCTTGAAAAAAACATGCAGGATTCGCGATCTCTCAAATCCAGATCCGTAGATGGTTTCATATACCAAGCCAGAATCCGTAATCGAAGCATGGATACCATTGAGATTCTGTTCTGGGAGTACCAATTTAAAGAGAGGGAGAATCCGGCAAACGTTGTATCTCGACAGTTTCTCTGCGGTGTTCGGATCAAGCCTGATAAGGAGCATGAGTTGAGGGTATTCAGCACATTCAGCCCAAGCAGCCTGATTAGTGTTGAAAGTTTGGAGAAAAAGTCGGGAAGTCTTTTCGAGGAAAAGATTTTAATCAATCGCGTGGAATATGCGGACGGGGCAATTTGGCAACGTAAGGGCTGGAGCTATATTGATATGAAACCATCTATAGATCGCGCATTAGCAACTCCTTGGGGACTGGAAATGTGCAGAAACCTTTAAACGAACAGAAAGCACCAGAGTTAGAAAACGAATAACTCTGTCTCAAAAAAGACCGTTTTTGAGACAACTGGAAAACACGAAAAAGTGTCTCAAAAGGTATGACTTTTGAGACACTTTTTTATTGAAGTAAATATATTTAATGCCAATTTTAAGGATATCGCCTTTTCAGCATTTTGTCTTATAATCGCCCGGATAACCAAAATCCAACTTTATGTCAAAAGTCATTTTTGAAAAGAGCTTTTGACACAAAATTAAACACGATTAAGACTGACTAAGCGCGGGGAAAATAGAGAAAAACCGATCAAACTCTCGAAGGGAGCGACATAAAAATATGCCGTTATTTTCAATAACTTTATGGTTCGTTTTATGCATCAGAAATAAAATTGATAATTCCAATTAAAAAAGTAAACTTTCATTTGAATACGGCTGTAAAATATTCTGGAATTTCGGCAAATCTTAGATTGTTTTTCGAAAAAAAATTTATGAAGCTAAAAATTATTGTTGGGTTCTTATTTTTAAACTGTTGCATTGTTTTCGGACAGCCGCAGATAGCTAAACCTCCTCTGAATACAACAATTCTTAATGATTCGGGAGCATTGCAAAAGCGTGTGATACGCAAGAGTATTCCGCTCACAAACTCGATTCAAAAAGCTTACAGAAGCGGAACTAGAGATATCTCAGGTCGTCCGGGACCGAATTACTGGCAACTAAAAACCGATTATTTGATCAACGCTAACCTCAATCCAGAAACGCAAGCTATCACCGGTAGCGAGACGATTGCGCTTCATAATAATAGCGGGGATAAGCTTAATCAGATTGTTTTGCGTCTTGACCATAATATTTATCGTCCGAGGGTTCCGCGTGGTTTTTCAGTTCCCGCTGAGACTACGGAAGGAATGGTTGTAACCCGAATTAAAATTAACGGAACTGAAATTGATCTGAAGTTGCGTCCGCCGGAACAACTTCACCAAGAACGACAGAAGATTGAAAAATCATTTGTGGATGGCTTAGACCAAACCGTTGCTATTGTAGTTCTCGCACAACCGATTGAGGCGCGCAGCGTTACGACAATTGAGATTGATTGGCATACAAAATTACCGGGCGGCGAAAACGGTCAAGGGCATCGAATGACGCAGCGGTGGGAGAGCAAGCTTTTCCAGCCTACTCAATGGTACCCGCGCGTGGCAAAATACGATGATTTGCGCGGATGGGATACAAATATTTACCTTGGTCCTTCAGAGTTTTATAACAATTACGGAAGATTTGATGTCAGAATTGAAGTGCCCGCCGGGTGGCTCGTTAGCGGAACGGGAGTGCTGCAAAATGCCTCGGAAGCACTTGCTCCTTTTGTTCGTGACCGGCTTGCCTCTGCGCTCAAGACCGATGAAGAGGTAATGATCGTTAAAGCAGACGAGCGCGGTGTAGGCAAAGCATTATTACCGAGAGATAAGAACGTCTGGCATTTTCTGGCAGAAGAGGTCAACGATTTTGCGTGGGCAACCTCGAACCAATTTGTCTGGCGATCAACCCGGGCAAATATTCCGCAAAGGGGCTACGTTCCGGTTTATATGTTTTATTTGCCGGAAAGAGCGAATCTTTTTAAAAACGCCGGGAAGAATGCTCGCCACGCCCTCGAATTTTATTCCAAACTCTTGATACCGTATGCCTTTCCCCAATTGACGCTGCAAGACGGACCAAGCGCCGGAATGGAATATCCTATGGTCATCAATTCAAATCAAGGCGCAGCCGATCACGAGACTTATCATCAATGGATTCCCATGATGATGGGAACTAATGAAACCCGTTACGGATGGATGGATGAAGGCTTTAACAATTATTCAAATATCCTTTCAGATGCCGATGCTGAAGGAAAACCTTTTAACATTGATCGTTTAGGGCAGAGTTACGGCTCAATCAGCGGCAACGAAGATGAACCGACGATGATGTGGAATGCAAACTATGGAGGACCATTCTATGGTTTTCAAACCTACGGAAAAACAAGCATGATGTTTTCGATGCTGGGCGGAATAGTCGGCGACGACGCGATGCATGCAGCCATCAGGAAATATGTGGAAACATGGAAGTTTAAACATCCGTCGCCTTGGGATTTTACGTTTTTTATGAATAAAGAACTTGGTCGCGACTTAAACTGGTTTTGGTATTACTGGCTTTTCATAACAGAGTCGGTTAATGGCTCAATCAAAGAGGTTGCGGCACGAGGAGAAAAAACACAAATTACAATACATCAAGCAGGCGAAATGCCTTCACCCATAATTCTCAAAGTCGAATTTGCCGATGGAAGCGAGAAGATTAAATCAATGCCGAATGCGAAAATGATTGATGATAAAACGGCAATTGTGAAATGGAATGAAGATGTTTGGTTTAATGGAGACCGCGATTTTCAAGCTACGCTTGATTTTGGAAAACGTCCAATTACAAAGATAACTCTGGATCCATTTGGAAGATTCCCGGATTCGGATACTAAAGATAATGTCTGGACGAGCAAATAGTTAAAAAAACCTAGTTGTTCTATTGTAAGTTAATGTAGATGTCTCAAAAACACCCTTTTTGAGACACTCAATTATTTATTCATGCTTTAGCTCAGAAAAGGAAAATGAGTAGTTTAGATGTTCATTTGGTTAAAAATCTTCCAAATGTTTATTTATAAACTAAACTTATGAATAACAAAATAGTTACTTCCACAGGCATTTTGTTGTTATTTATTACATCCTTTTTTGTTGTCGGTGTAAAAGCGCAATCTCAAGCATCAACGGCATCCGCCTCGTTTGATGTAATAAATTACACAGCACAAATCGAACCGGACAGTCCGAATAAGGCAGTAAAGGGAAAAGTTTCAATACAATTTATTTCACTTGTAAATAATCTTAGAGAAATACAATTAAATGCGGGCGTGTTGGAAATTGACGCGGTGCGTGAAAACAAAATCTCATTAAATTTTGAAAAGAAAGATAGTGTTTTAATCGTCAGTTTCCAGCGTTCTGCAAAACTGAACGAAAAACGTCAGATTGAGATTGATTATCACGGAATACCAAAATCCGGAATCAAATTCTTCTCCGAACAGAATCAAATCTACACGGTCTTTTCAACGAGCCAGTGGATGCCGTGTGTTAATGCTCCGTCTGACCGCGCGACGTTTCGTTTGAATTTAATAACATCGAAAGATTTAAAGGTTGTCGGAAACGGACATTTCATAAAACAAACCGTTTTGCCGGACAATAAAATATCCACCGTCTGGGAACAGAAAAACCCGATTCCGACTTACATTTTCGGCTTTGCCGCCGGAAATTTCCGCGAAGTCCGGGAAAATCATAAAGGCGTCAGACTTCGCTATCTCGCCTCTCCGCAGTTTTCCGAAAACGAGATAAAACGAATTTTTAGAGATTCGGCTGATATGCTCGATTTTTACGAGAGTAAAGCGGGCGTGAAATATCCCGACAAAGAATACACACAAATTTTGGCGACGGGCGGCGTTCAGCAGGAAATGAGCGGTTTCGCGGCGATGAATGATGAATACGGACGCGGCGTGTTGGAAAATGAACGTGAAAACTGGCTCGGCGCGCATGAGTTCTCACACCAGTGGTGGGGCAATATGGTGACGAATCTCAATTGGAATCATTTTTGGCTTAACGAGGGAATGGCGACTTTTATGGTTGCCGCTTATAAAGAACATCGTTTCGGACGCGAAGAGTATCTGAAAGAAATCGAAAAGCTGCGGGTTCGCTACGAACGAGTGCGCGACGCGGGTAAAGATAAATCGCTCGAATTTCCCGATTGGAACAGTCCGAGCCGCGAAGACCGTTCGATTGTTTACAACAAGGGCGGTTATGTGCTGCATTTACTGCGCGAAGAAATGGGCGAACAAGCATTTTGGAAAGGTCTTCAAGAATATACTCGAAAGTATTGGGGCAAATCCGTAACTACTAAAGATTTTCAACAAGCGATGCAAACAGCAAGCAATAAAAATCTAACCGCATTTTTCAACCAATGGGTTTATTTATTAAGCAATGGAAAGGCGGATTAACTGCTGAATTTAATCCGCTATTATACAAAATTGAGCGTTTCTTCTTAGAAATCGGTCAATCATAATTTAATAGAAAATCTTTATGAAACATTTAATGTTTGCAATTTTAACCGCGCTTTTTTGTGATGCTTTCGTGTCAGCCCAAAAACAGTCATCAATTAAGCCTGCCGGCAGTTATAGTCAAGCTGGTGTAACCTTCGCCTAATCAGTCGGAATGGACTTTGTTAAAATCCGATAAGTCACAAACTGTCTATGAGAAACGCGTAAAAGACGAAATCTCAAATGCCAATGTCAAAACTTTCAAAACAAAAACTTTTGAAACGAAGAAGGACTTGCTGGTTGGCTTGGAAACTCTGAAACAAGAGGAATTGAGCAAGTTGAAAATGGATAGCTTTCACTTTAACAATATAAGATTTAAAGGTTTGCCGTGCGTCCAGTATGACGGCATATTCAAACTTGACGGCAGTGTATCTACACCCAAATTTGAGTATTTCAACTTCAGGGGATATTTATGTTCTCATCCAGAAACTAAAAGTTTGGCTATCCAAGCAGAATTTTCAACTTACTCAAATTCAAGAGGGTTTTCCGAGAACATAGTTGCTGTGAGCGAGGAGTTTTTTGAGAAAATAACGTTTTCTAAAGCCGCAATCAAATAGTTGGCGGAAGACAAATGGCATGTTTCAATGCGGCGATACGCCCAACAAGTAACCGACGTAGGTGTGAAACAGCGACTTTCTTAATGTCTCAAAAACGCCCGTTTATGAGACAAACAAATGAGCTTGAAAACAGTCTCAAAAAGGAACGTTTTTGAGACAAAATAAACACCTTCGCCGTTGTTTCAAATCTCTTACGGAAGACCTACTTGTCGCTTCAGTTCTAGGAATCTCGATTCTGTGCGGATATTATCAAACATAAGCTCGGCTTCGAGGGCAACCATCCCGGACGAGTGCTCCTGATAAGCTCTTTCCAGCCAGTCGAGCGCTTGTTTTTTATCGCCCGCAGCGGAGTATAGTGTGGCAATATCGTACGACGAAATGTACTTTTCCTTTGAACGCTTCAACTGTTCACCCAGTTCCAGCCAAAAGCCTTTCATTCCAGAACGCTTGTAAGTAGTCTTGAGCGTTTCGACATCTTGTTGGTTTGTGCCCGACAAGCTGACACCTTTGATCCAATCTTCAAACGCTTTGTCATGCATATTTTTGTAGTAATAACAGGTGCCGAGCTCGCGATGAACATTCGGGAAATTCGGGTCGAGTTCCAAAACTCTGTGATATTGCTCGATAGCCTCATCAAACCTACGCGCAAACGACAGCACATCGCCGAGTGATTTATTGATTATCATCGAAATCGGGTCAAGCTCTTGCGCCCGCTTAAGTAAGGCGACTGAATCATCATGCCGTCCAACGAATGCCATATTAAGCCCATACCATTGATATGTCGTCGGATTATTTGGATCAAGTTCGAGCGCCCGCCGATAAGCGTTTTCGGCTCCCGCCAAATCCCAATCGTAACCTCTTTTGATGTTTCCCGAAACGGCGTGCGCTTCGGCGATAGAATCATCCAACTGTAAAGCTTTGCCAATCGCCTCTTTCGCTTTTGGGTAAGCCTCGTGCGGCGCCAGAAAATCATTCCAGCCGGAAGTGCTGTAAGCTGCGCCCAAACCAGCGTAAGCCAAAGCGTAATTCGAGTCTTTTTCAATCGCCTGATTGAAGTATTCAATAGATTTGGAGATTCCCTCGCGCGTCCGTTTAGCGAAATGAAATCTTCCAAGCAAATAAAGCTGGTAGGCTTCGGCATTTTGGGTATAGCGTTTTGTGAGCTGCGTTTTTTCCTCTCCCGACAAACGCAAAGCAAGCGCGCCTGCGACTCGTTCGGAAATAGAATCCTGCACCGCGAAAACGTTTGTCCATTTCTCGTCAAACTGATTTGTCCAAATCGGCGTCCCGTCTGCTACTCTGACCAGCCTGACAGTAATCCTGATTTTCTCGCCGGATTGTTGTATTTGCCCGTCAAGCACGGCATCAACCCGCTGCTCTTGACCGGCAGCCAAGGCGTCTTGTTCAACGCTTGCATATCTCCGAACGGCGCTTATCGGTCGAACGTTGATCTCTTTGAAACTGCTTAATTTTGCAATCAAAGTGTCCGCCATTCCCATTTCGAGCGATTCGTTTCGGCTTTCCGCAACAAGCGGTTTGAACGGCAAAACGGCGATTGACTTGATTTGAGTGGAAATCTGACGTTGATTTGCTGACTCCGGATGCCGGAAATAAATCAACGCAGGCAGAAGCAGAATTAGCAAGCCGCAAACAATTAAAACCGCCAAGCGAATTTTGCTTCCTGATTTTGACCGGGATAACCTCGGCGTTTCAAGCGAAAAATTTCTCTTAATCGGGCTTATTACTGCGCTCGGCGATTGATTTTCGGAAATAGCGATTGGCGTGCTTTCTTCATCCGAAACTTCCAGTTCTCTATCAATCCGCACGCGAATATAAGTTTCCTCTTCAACAACGAAGTTGTTTTTATCGTTGCCAACGATTACCTCACCGAAAAAACGATAGCCATAGCCGGGAACCGTCTCGATAAATCGGGGTTTGTTTTTCGTTTCGCCCAACGCTTTGCGAATGGCTGAAATGTGAACGGTTAAATTTGATTCCTCAACTATCTGGTCGCGCCAAACGCGCTCGAAGATTTCGTCTTTTCCCAGCAGCCGATTGTTGTTTTCCACGAGCGCCAGCAGCAAATCAAAAGCCTTAGCCGAAAGCTGTACGCGTTTGCCTTCACGCCGCAATTCACGGTTTGCGGCGTCAAGCTCAAACTCTTCAAATCGGTATGTTTGCTGTTCTAATGCCTGCATTCGGAAAAAATTCGGAAAAAATTAAGACCTATTTCGGGACTTTTGGAAACGCTTCCGGCAACAATCGCTCATAAACAAAACGGCGATTTTATTTCGGCTTCGGGTTGAAACCGATTTTAGCAAAACTCGCCGCGCTACAGAAATTAAAAAGCCGGAAAAGACCGTTCCCCGATGAGAAAAGAAAAAACCATGATTACTGTCGAAACTTTCCGCCGAACAGTCGCGCGCCTTCCCCGAAAAGAAATTTTCGCGTTTTGCGATGGCTGTTGCCGTACGGTTTCAATGCTCGCACCGGACGAAGCCGGAAGATTTCGTCAAACAACGATGCGCGAGATTTTCCGTCTGATCGAACAAGGCGAATTGCATTTTCTGGAAACAGCGAACGGCGCTTTGCTCGTTTGCCGCGACTCACTGGAATCAGCACAAAAATTTTGAGTGGAGATTTTGTATGAAATTTAGCATTAACCGTCACAACGTCATATCAATTTTAAACGTTTTCCTGTTTCTTTCGCTCGTTTTTGCAGCCGACAAAGCGCAAGCCGTGACGTATACCGTCACCAACACTAACGACAGCGGCGCGGGCAGCTTGCGGCAGGCAATGCTGAACGCGCAGAACGACAATGATGTAAGCCTAATTGTCTTCAATATTCCCGGCAGCGGCGTGCGGACCATTACGCTTTTAAGCGGTCTTCCCGGAATCGTAGATTCCTTTACCATTGACGGAACGACTCAGCCCGGATATGCCGGTGTACCTCTAATCGAGATCAATGCCTCGAACACTACACGTGGTTTTTACATTGACACTTGTTTCGGATTCACCTTTTATTCGGTAACAATTAAAGGTTTAATCATCAATCGCTCGTCCGGCGATGGAATTTATATTAATTGCGCATACACGACAACGATTACAGGGAATTACATCGGAACGGATTCATCCGGCACAGCAGATTTGGGTAACGGCGGGAGCGGTATTTTCGTCGCAACGGGCGCGTCCGTGATTATCGGCGGAGCTGGTAGCCAAAGAAACCTTATTTCCGGCAATAACGAAAATGGAATACATGTTGCCAGTTATTACACTTCTCCTATGGGAGGAACTCTGGAAGATGGCAACGTCCAGATTTATAACAATTACATCGGCACAAATGCCGCCGGAACCGCCGATTTGGGAAATTCGGGACATGGAATTTTTGTCGAAACCGGCAGCGCCCAAATCGGCGGAACAAGCGGCAACCCGTTCTTTTTCAATCTCGGCAACGTCATTTCCGGCAACGGCGGAAACGGAATTTATCTTCACGGCTCTTCGCCGTCTACCATGCAGCGAAATCTGATCGGCACAAACGCTGCCGGAACCGCCGTTTTGGGTAATACCGCAAACGGCATTTACATCCACCGCGAGGAGGCAATAACGAGCGAACATTTGATAGGCTCTTCAACCAGCGCTTCAAACGGCAATACGATTTCCGGCAACGGCGGTGGTGCCGCTAACGACGGCGACGGAATCAAAATCGAAAACAGCAGTGGAGTGCGAATTTACGGCAATGAAATCGGCACGAATGCCGCCGGAACAGCCGATCTCGGAAATCTTCGCAACGGCATTGAAGCGATTAACGCAGTCAGCACAAAAATCGGGCTTGAAAACGCCGCCACCAAAAACACAATCAGCGGCAACAATCTTAACGGCATCCTGTTAAACGGCGCGGGAGTTAAAGAAGCCACAATCCAAAATAATTACATCGGCACAAACGCGACCGGCGCGAATCTGGGCAACAGCCGTGATGGTATCAATGTCTCAAACGTCTCGTCCGCAACCTCCGGTTTGCATCTCATCGGCGGTTCGGCTTCCGGCGCGGAAAACACGATTGCCTTCAACAAAAACGGGCACGGCATTAACATCGCTTCGGCTTCGACCGGAAACACGATTCGTTACAACACGATTCACTCGAACGTCGGCAGCGGCGTCAACATCGCTTCGGCTTCAAACGGCAATTGGATTCGGCATAATTCCATTTATTCAAATCAAAGTCTGGGAATTAACCTCGGCGGGGCGGGCGTCACCCCAAACGACACAAACGACGCCGACGCGGGCGCAAACAATCTGCAAAATTTCCCGGTTCTGCAAAGAGCGACTCCGACGCGCATTATCGGCACATTAAACAGCGCAGCCAATCAGAATTTCGTCATTGATTTTTACCGTGTGGATTCGTGCGATGCGAGCAATCACGGGCAGGGACGTCATTTTCTGACTTCGTTCGGCGCCACCACCGCCGGAAACAATGCCGATTTTAACATTGCTTATTCGGGTTTGACCGTCGGGCAATTCGTGACCGCAACTGCAACCGACACAGGCGGCAACACTTCCGAATTTTCGCAATGTCTGGCTGTAACTGCGGATTCCGGGGATTTTCAATTTTCTTCGGCAAGTTATAACGCAACTGAAAACAGCGGCGTTGCTGTCATTACGGTTAATCGAGTCGGCGGCAGTACCGGCACAATTTCGGTTAATTACGCGACTTCAAACGGAACAGCAGCCGCCGGACAAGATTACACAGCCGCTAACGGGACTCTGACTTTTGCAAACGGCGAAACGACGAAAACATTTTCCGTTCCCATAATAGACGAAACCAAATACGAACCGGAAGAAACTTTTAATGTCGCTCTTTCAAATCCGACCGGCGGCGCGCTTCTGCTCTCGCCGTCTTCAGCCGTCGTAACCATCGCTGACAACGACAATCCGCCGACCGTTTCAATCAACGATGTTTCGATTGAAGAAAGCAATTCAGGAACGACGAATTTCATTTTCACCGTCAGTCTTTCTGAGGCTTCGAGTTTTAACGTTTCGGTAAACTACGCGACGGCAAGCGGCACTGCTACAAGCAATTTGGATTTTTCAGAAGCCGCCGGAACGCTTAATTTCGCCGCAGGCGAAGCGAGCAAGCAAGTTTCCGTTCAAGTGTATGGAGAGCTAACGGTTGAATTGGATGAAACCTTTTTTGTCAATCTATCAAACCCGACAAACGCTACAATCGCCGACGGGCAAGGCGTTGGAACAATTCTCGATGACGATAATCCCGGACAATTACAGTTCAGCGCCGGGATATACACAACTAACGAAGACACAAGCGCCGTCATCACCGTCACGCGCATAAACGGCGACGCAGGAACCGTGACGGTTGATTACGCCACGACAACGGGCGGTACGGCTTCGGCGGGCGGCGATTTTACTCCCGTTTCCGGCACTTTGACTTTTCTTGATGGAGAAACTAGCAAAACTTTTTCGGTCACAATCCCTGATGATCAAATCACCGAACAAACCGAAACCGTTAATCTCGCTCTATCAAGCCCAACCGGAGGAGCGACGCTTGGATTAAGCTCTGCCTTAATCAATATCACGGATAACGACGGACAAGAGCCGGTCGCAATTCGCGGAACCGTGATGTATGTCATAACGCCAGCCAATCAATCGCCAAAGCCGGTTCCCGGCGTCATTGTCTCGGCAGGCGCTACATCTGCAAATTCAGACGCTTCGGGAGATTATCTGCTGGATAACTTAGCAAGTGGAGGCAATTACACTGTCTCGCCTTCAAAAACAGGAAACATCAATGGAATTTCTCCTTTTGATGCGACACTTATTCTTCGGTGCATTGCTGCCGGAACAACAAACTGTACTTTAACCGATAATCAAAAGATTGCCGCTGATACAAATGGCGACAATTCACTCTCTCCGTTTGATGCGACAATAATCTTAAGATTCATAGCAGCAGGCGTACAAACAGCCAATACCGGACAAGTCGGTAATTGGAGGTTCAATCCTGTTTCTCGGAGCTATACTCCGCTTTCCGGTTCACAAACAAATCAAAACTACGATGCCATTCTTATAGGAGATGTTAATGGTAGCTGGGCTCCTTAAATTCATTATCAAATTTGAAAAAAAAGAACCGCTGTACTTAGTTCAAGCACAGCGGTTCTTTTCGAATAGCTAAATTGTGTCTCGAAAACGCCCCTTTTTGAGACTTAATTTGAACAAGCTCCTTGCCACAAGTATGTTGAAGTTTTGAAATACTATTTTAAATCTATTTTAGTTTTTGATACTACTTTGTTGTTTTGAAACGTAATTCTCACTTCAAATAAGCGATTTGTACCATTCCAATATCTGGTGTCATTAAGCGGATACTCAGTTACAACCAATTCTCCTTCATCTTCAAAAATCCTAATGACTTCTACTAAAGACATTCCTTTTTTGATTTTGTTGTATTGTGCAACCGTAATGGTAGCTTCGGGAGGAATGTTCAAATTAGTTGACGTTTTTGTTTCGACCGCCGGCGTATGTTTTATAGCAGGAGTAGCAGCAGTTTCAATGGTTTTGTTTGACACTGATGTTTTATCGGATTGCTTTGAAGACGTGCAAGCCGGCATTAGACCAAGAAACACTAGCGAGATGAAAACAAGATTTTTCATAGTGTCAAAGATTAAGTAATTTCAAATTTTGGAACTCTTCTGATATTTATTTTCAGCAATAAGCCACATGACAAATCCAACTATTAATCCCAGAACCAAATTAAACGGTATTTGGAAATACAGAAACTCGAATCTAAAACTATAAAAACTAAAGAAATAGGTGTAGAGAGACATCGTTAGAGTTAATACAATACAAAAGTAAACTCCAATGAGGAGAACGAAACGCCATTTGCCCCTGGCTCTGGTTTGTTCCCAATTTTCCAACTGTTTCTGATTCATTGTTAATACTCCTTTGAATTTTTTAGCTTGGTTATTAAGGGAAATTTATTCCACTCAATATAAGCTCATTAGATAATAAGCTCGGCTATATCTTGACAATAAGGGTTAATAATTTTTGCTGAACATTAGCCAAAAAACAGTGGTTCAATCAGAAAGAAAACGTTTTAATTTAACTAAAGTTTAACGACTTGGCGGAACACAAATCCGATAGTGGACATAAGAGCATGCCAGTTTCAGGGAGGATTCCATTTGTAGAATGCTTTTGTAGTTCTTCTGCAAAACATTAAGAGATTGGTAGTCAAGATATTGCTAAATGCATTTTGCAGTGAGTTATATTAGCCAAATTGAAATCAAACATATGGAAAACAAGCGAATAGGTTTATGGGCAATTTTAATTTCCCAGGTTTTGTTTTTAGTAGGCAGTTTCATTGACCCGCCGTCAGGTTGGGTGATGATTATCCTGCGGGTGTTAATACCTGTGCTTTTAATTGTCTATTTCGGCTTGTTGATAAGCGGTTTTACCAAGCCGAGGGAAAAATAGCAGAGCATAATAATTATCTCAAAAACGACCCTTTTTGAGACGTTAATCTAAGAATTACCAGATTCTAATTCATCAGGAGTTGGTTCTTCAAAAAGTTTGCTCCACTTATCGAGATCTGAAACTTTAACGTGAAAACTGTGTGGAGGAAGATCAGCGTTCCGTCTTTCTAACCGGCGAATAAGTTCCTCACGCGGCACTTTTAGATAATATAATTTAACCGATACGCCAAGTTTTTTCGCCTGATCTCGAAACTTATCACGTTCGGCGCGACTCCAAAAACCAGACTCCAGAATTACATCAATTCCTAGGCGCAAGGCTTGCTGAGCAATTTCCCACTGAATTGATTCAATAACTGATCTTTTTTCTTCATTATAACCATCGCTAACAATCCGATCCATCCACTCATCAGGAGTTAAACGCAAGCCGGGCAGTTCATTTTCAAGCTTCTTTGCCAGCGTAGACTTTCCAGACCCGGGTAAGCCACAGATTAAATATAGAATCGTCATAATCAAGTAAAAATAACTATTATAAAGGACGCGAGGCGGTAACACCACTTTCTTGTTATCTCAAAAACGCCCCTTTTTGAGACAAGAAAAAGAGCTTAGAATTTGTCTCACAAAGGAACGTTTTTGAGACAAAACAAAGAGCGTCAATTTCATCTCAAATGGGAAATTTTATAGGCAATATTCCAACAAAACAGGTTCAAGTTCTCAGCGCCAAAAGCAACACTTAAAAATATGGTCCGCATCATTAGTAGCGCAAGGTGATAATTGTAATTCAGCGTTTTGACCTCTGTAGGTGAGAG
>DASVRD010000157.1:0-35809 GCA_036388775.1 Pyrinomonadaceae bacterium
TTGCTGAACAATATCCTGCTGCACTTTTTCCGTCGCCGTCGCGGTCAGCGCGATCATCGGAACGTCGGGAAAATTTCTGCGCAATACGTTCAAACTTCGATATTCCGGTCGGAAATCGTGTCCCCACTGCGAAATGCAATGCGCTTCGTCAACCGCGAAAAGACTGACGTTAACGGTTTTCAGAAAATTCAGGAATTCGGGCAGCGCAACGCGTTCCGGCGCGACGTAGACGATTTTCGCTTCGCCGTTTCGCAAGCGTTTCATCACGCGTGAAATTTCCGCCGCCGACAGCGAACTGTTGATAAATTCGGCTGCCACGCCGTTCGCCCGAAGACTGTCAACCTGATCCTTCATCAAAGCGATGAGCGGCGAAACGACAACGGTGACGCCCGGAAGCATCAGCGCCGGCAACTGAAAACACAGAGATTTACCTCCGCCGGTCGGCATCAGCACGAGCGTGTCTTTGCGGTTTAAAACCGTTTCGACGATCTCTTTCTGCAAAGGGCGAAACCGGTCGTATCCGAAATACTTTTTCAGCAATTGTTCCATTGGAGAAGGTTTGGCATTAATTATAACAAACAGTTTCGGCGTTGGCATTAGCAAACCAGCAGAACGCTTTGGGATATTTTAGCACTCTCGAAAATGGGTTTTTATTGCGAATCTGTTTTCGTTCTTTCTTTTTTTTTTGTTTTGCAGACAATAAATTCTTGATTTCAGAAAATTAAACCGAGCGAGAATCGTAAATTTTTTTCGCGGTCGCGCCGATAATCGCCGCCCAGACAGCAGCTTTGGTTACTTTTTCAAGATTTATATTATTCAGAAAACTTTGCTTTGCGGGGCGTTTTAACGCTCGCTCAGAATGAGTTTCGGCGAAGCCTTCAATGTAATCGTAATCGAATTTCCCGGTTGTTACTGCTTCGCCCGATTTAGACTCGTGCGGCGCGACTGTTATGCGAACGAATTTGGAAACCGGCGTATTGCTTCGGTCGGCGGTGCTGCCGATTGGAACCAAAACGTTCGTTTCGGGAAAATATGTCGCCGTGCAGCGACGCGGAATGTCGTATGGAACGACGATGAAACGTCGCGCTACACGCTCAATCCCGTCGTCGAAATGGCTGGTTAAATCAACAATTTGCCCGGCTTTCAGATTGCGTTCGCGCATATCTTCCGGGTTCATCAAAATCACGCGCCGCTCGTTGTGGATTCCGCGATAACGGTCTTCGAGTCCGTAAACGGTCGTATTAAACTGGTCGTGCGTTCTGATCGTCATCATAATCAGCTCGCCGGGCGCGAAACGATGAATCGGCAGCTCGTGAACTGTAAAATTTGCTTTACCGGTCGCCGTCGGAAACTTTCCTTCGCGCGGCGCGTTCGGCAGATAAAAACCGCCGCCGCGACGGACGCGCTCGTTGTAGTTTTCAAAGCCGGGAATAGTGCGTTCGATTTTTTCGCGAATATTATCGTAATCGGAAACGAGCGAGTCCCAATCAACCGTTGATTTACCGCTCAAAACCGCTTTCGCCAAATGCGCGACGATCCACGGCTCGCTTCGCAGATGTTCCGAAGCCGCATCGAGAACGCCTTTCGACATTTGCACGACGCCCATCGAATTTTCGCAAGAAACGAATTGCTCGCCGCTCGTTTGTAAATCTTTTTCCGACCGACCGAGACACGGCAGAATCAGACTTTGTTCGCCGGTAACCAAAGCCGTGCGATTAAGTTTTGTAATAACTTGAGCCGTTAATTTACAGCGCCGCAGAGCTTGCGCGGTGTATTCGGTGTCGGGCGTGGCGGATAGGAAATTGCCGCCGAGCGCGAAGAAAACTTTCGCTTTGCCGGCATGCATCGCTTTAATCGCTTCGACCGTATCATAACCGTGCTTGCGCGGCGCTTTGAAGTTAAACTCCTCATCGAGAGCTTTTAAGAATTCCTCGCGCGGTCGTTCCCAAATGCCGACGGTTCGGTCGCCCTGAACGTTCGAGTGACCGCGAACAGGGCACAAACCGGCGCCTTCGCGTCCGATGTTGCCGCGCAAAAGATGTAAATTGACGATTTCCTGAATCGTGCCGACCGCGTTTTTGTGCTGTGTCAAACCCATCGCCCAGCAGGTAATCACGCGGTTCGATTCCATATAAATTTCGGCGGCGCTTTCGATTATTTCGCGGCTTACTCCGCTTTGTTCGACAATATCTTCCCAATTCGCGTTTTCGAGATTCGCCCGAAATTCCGCAAAGCCAGCCACACCACGGTCAATAAAATTTTTATCCAGAATTTTTCCGGGATTTGCCGCTTCCGCTGCCATAATGACCTTCATCATTCCTTTCAAAATTGCCATATCGCCGTTAATACGAACGGGTAGATGCAAATCGGAAAGCGCCGTTCCTTTATTTCCAAGAAGGGCGATTGGAAATTTCAGAGGATTTTCGTATTCCTGCGGGTTCGGGTTGACAACGTTCATCAAACCGGCTTCGGGCAGAGGGTTTATTGAAATGATTTTCGCTCCGTTTGCTTTCGCGCGGGCAAGCGAAGTCATCATTCGCGGGTGATTCGTTCCCGGATTTTGACCGAGAATGATAATCAAATCGCATTTTTCAAAATCTTCGAGCGTGACGGTCCCTTTGCCGATTCCGATGCTTTCGGTCAGCGCCGTACCGCTCGATTCGTGACACATATTCGAGCAGTCGGGCAAATTGTTGGTTCCGAATTGTCGGACAAACAATTGATACAAAAAAGCGGCTTCGTTTGAAGTTCTGCCCGAAGTGTAAAACAATGCTTCATCGGGCGACGCGAGCCGGTTTAATTCTTCGGCGAGAAGCGAAAAAGCGTTTTTCCAGGAAATCGGTTCATAGTGCGTCGCGCCTTTTCGCAAAACCATCGGATGCGTGATTCGCCCTTGTTTCCCGAGCCAGAAATCGGATTTTTTGGAAAGATCGGCGACGCTGTAACGCTCAAAAAATTCCGGCGTTACTTTTCTGACCGTCGCTTCGTCGGCTAAAGCTTTCGCGCCGTTTTCGCAAAATTCAAAAAAGTGACGTTCGCCGTCCGGGTCAGCCCACGCGCACGATTGACAATCGAAACCGTCTTTTTGATTAATCGTTTTCAGCGTTCTTAAAGTACGAACGACGCCCATTTCGCCGATTGTATGCTTCATCGTCGAAATAATCGAAGGCAGTCCAGCCGCCGTTTGTTCGGGTTTTGTCACGCGCAAATTGGTAAATTCCTCGGGCGTCGAATGGCGTACTACCTCTGTTCCTTCGTATTCGGCTAAAATCGTCTGTTCGCCGTGAAAATTTTCTGCTTCAGCTAATTGCGCTTGATTCGTTTGTTCAATGGCGCTGATTTCAGCGTTCGGAGATTCGGCGTTTTCACGGATAATATCTGTTTCGGAACGGAGATTTTCTTTGCCAGCCGTCCAGTGACTCGGCTGTTGATCGTCCGAAGCGTTTGCCGCTTCGTGCGCGCCTTCGATCTGCGTTCCTTCGCGCGGATCAATTTCCCGGTTGTTTATTTTGTCGCTCATCACTTAAATGTTCGTTTTGCCGCCGGTTAAATTATTAAGCGCAGCGATTCTACAAGTTTTCGATAGAAATTAAACTTCGTTTGCGCGTTCGCTTTTGATTCGTAAACATCAAAAATCCTCTTTCTTTATAAAGCCGAAAATTGCTTTAAAAATACTGACGGTTAATCAAATCTTACGGCGCGTTCATTATTAATGCTTTCGCTTGCTCAAAACTGCCGGAGGTGTTTTTTTCGACGTCAAAAGCAGTTTCGCGTCGGATTCTTTCTGCGCCCGCATAAATGTTAAAACGATTGTCGCGAACGAAACCGAGAAGCGTCATTTTGTATTCGCGGGCTAGCTCGACAGCAAGACTCGACGGAGCGCCGACCGCCGCGAGGACGGGAATTCCAGCCATTAAAGCCTTTTGTACAAGTTCAAAGCTCGCTCGCCCGCTGACGAGCAGAAGTTTATCGTCGAGCGGAATTTTACCGGCTAAAAATTGCGCCCCGACGAGTTTGTCTACCGCGTTGTGTCTGCCGACATCTTCGCGCGTAATTTCTATTTCTCCGTTTGAGTCGAAAAGCGCGGCGGCGTGCAATCCGCCGGTAATGTCGAAAACATTTTGCGCGCGGCGCAGAGTTTCCGGCAAACGATGTATTATTCCGGCGTCGAAGATCGTTTCCTTGTCTTTGTTTAGGCGGCAAACGCCGGTTCGCAGCGCTTCAATCGAAGTTTTTCCGCACACGCCGCAGCTCGAACTCGTATAAAAATGTCGTTCCAGGCGTTTATAATCAACCGTTACGTCAGCCTTTAAATCAACGCGCACTGTATTTCGCGGCGCGGCGTTTTTTGCCGAAACGCCGCAATGCCGAATTTCGCTGATTTGGTCGGCTGATTCGATGATTCCTTCAGTAAATAAAAATCCGGCGGCGAGTTCTTCGTCATTACCGGGCGTGCGCATCGTGACGGAAATGCTTTTATGAAACAACGCGCCGTTTTCGTTGTATCCGAGACGGATTTCGAGCGGTTCTTCAATCGCCAGCGCGTCTGTTTCAATCGCAGACGATTGATTTTCTATGACTTTGTGAATTGTTATTTCCGCAGAACTTCGTTCTTTTTTCATCAACTTTATAATAATTAAATCTGTCCGGCGCAACTGTATAAATGAAGAATTAACACTTTGGCGCAACGGAAGTCAATAAAAAATACTTTTGTTATTAAACTGCTTTTGAAAGAATAAATTGAAGTTCTTATATCCGAATAAACATTTTATGAGGCACGAAAAAGGGACGTCCTTTCTAAGAATCGTCCCTTTTGTCCGAATTTCAGACGGTGAGCTCGGTGATTAAATCACAATCAAAAATTATCAGTATGATTGTTATCTTCCGGTTGTGTAGCCGGCGTTTGAGCCGGTTCCCGAGTTATAAATTCTCTGACCGTGATTGCTCCATTCATTTTGGAAATAATCGGCGTCTTCCTGATTACGCGCGTTTACGCCCATAAAGATACCGCCGTTTTTAACTCCCGATTCGTATTCCGCAGCGTGTTCTTCTGGAATACCCGAACCGATCAGTGCTCCGACAAGTCCGCCGGTTAAACCGCCCGCGCCCGCGCCCATCAGCGCTGCTGCAATCGGTCCCGCGACAACCAAACCTAATCCCGGAAGAACAACGTTTGTTCCGATAGCCGCGATGCCGCCGATAATAGCGCCTAATGTTCCGCCGATTGCCGAACCCGTGCCCGCTCCTTCGAGAGCTTTGCTGCCGAGTTCCGTATCGGCTGTGCCTTCGCCGAAGTGTGCGTTTCGCGTTTCGTCAGACATCATTAAGTTAACGTCATCTTTACTATAACCACGACTTTCCAGTGATGAATAAGCGCGTTCCGCACTGTTTCTGTCATTGAAAAGCCCCGTCACCATTGGTCCTCGTCCTGTTGTTTCGTTCATATTTTATTTTCCCTCTTGTTTGTTTATATTGAAAATATTTTCCTTACTTTAAGAAAAATATACTGTTTTGAAAGTTACTAGAATTTTGAGTACGTTTTCCGTACAGTCAAAACGCTTTAATTTGTAGCGAGCAAGCAACGTGCCATAGAAAGATGGGATAATAAGTTGTAAATTTGAAAAAGGAAATTTTATATTTTAGTTCATCAAACAACGCTTTTGGGATTTTGGGTTCGAAACCGGCTGGAAATAATCAGACGTTTGACACTCAATAAACTTTCTTCATACTTTACTTATAAGTGAGCGATACTTCTTTAACAGAGCCAAACTTCGTACTTAGATATGAGTCGGGAACATTGATTTTCAGCGGCGCGGAAAAAGAAGATTCTGTTCCGAAGGCGTTTTTGTGGGACAATCGAACGCGCCAATTTCGCGCGCCCGCTTATTTGTATCGTCAGATAATCAAAGAACTCATTCGTACGAAAACGCCTTACAAAGACGAAGCGAAAAAATACAACACTTTCGATTTCAAGCCGAAATTCCACGTTGAGCCGCGCCCGTATCAAACCGAATCCATTGAAGCGTGGCGGCGAAACGAACGCTGCGGCGTTATCGTTTTGCCGACTGGCGCCGGAAAAACTCACGCGGCGACGATGGCGATTGAAATGTGCAATCGGCAAACGCTGGTCGTCGTGCCGACACTCGATTTAATGAATCAGTGGTACGATCTTCTTCTTTCGACCTTTAATGCGGAAATCGGACTAATCGGCGGCGGTTTTTACGAAATCGGCGCGATAACGGTGACAACTTACGCGTCGGCTTTTCGTCATCAGGAGCGCATCGGCAACCAATTCGGGCTTGTGATTTTCGACGAATGTCATCATTTGCCGTCGGAAGGTTACAAATATGCGGCTGAATTTGCCATTGCGCCGTTTCGCCTCGGACTGTCGGCGACGCCCGACCGCGCCGACGGCAACGATTCGCTGCTCGAAGAAATCGTCGGAAAATTCGTTTATCGTCTTGAAGCGCAGCAGATTGCCGGAGAATATCTGGCGGATTACGTCATCGAAAAAATCGAAGTTGATTTAAGTCCTGCTGAAAGCGAACTTTACAAACGCGAGCGAAGCATTTTTCGTGATTTTGTGCGCGCGAAAAACATTCCGTTCGGCTCGATTGACGGCTGGAAAACTTTTGTGATGCAGAGCGCGCGCAGCGAAGAAGGCAGACGGGCGATGAAAGCATTTCGCAATTCAAAAAAAATCGCGCTCGGAACCGACGCGAAGCTGCGAGTTTTGCAGGATTTGCTCGTTCGTCACAGAGGCGACAAAGTTCTGATTTTCACGCACGAAAACGAAATGGTTTACCGTATCTCAAATGATTACCTGATTCCGGCGATCACACACGAAACTAACGTTAAAGAACGCCGTTTCTGGCTCGAAGCCTTTAACAACGGCGACGTTTTAGCTCTC
The DNA here is from genome assembly GCA_036388775.1 of Pyrinomonadaceae bacterium. Lineage (GTDB taxonomy): Bacteria > Acidobacteriota > Blastocatellia > Pyrinomonadales > Pyrinomonadaceae > JALZCH01. The sequence goes on from DASVRD010000157.1 coordinate 6,911, forward strand.
GCCACTTCGAAAGTATTAAATGAGGGCGTCAATATTCCCGACGCAAGCGTGGCGATAATTCTCTCCGGTTCCGGTTCATCGCGGGAACACATTCAGCGGTTGGGCAGAATTCTGCGCAAAAAGGAAAACAAACAGGCGATTTTGTACGAAGTAATTACACGCAACACAGCCGAAGAGCGCATCAGCGAACGAAGAACCGACGTTCGGCAGTTTCAAAATGCAAAAACACAGAATGACAGGCGTTTGTTCGATTGATAAAACTTGTTTTGTCGGAGAAGTAAAAAATCTGTAAATTGCTGGATGTTTCGCGTGTATTTCAAAACAATTATGCTAATTTTTTCGCCGTATCTTCCAGCAATAACGGTTTGATTTTTGTTTTGTAAAAAACGACGTTTTCGCTTTCCCAGAGCGGTTCTTCGCGGCTGCCGCGCAGTTCTTGACCAGCGACAAGAATAAATTTTCGGAATTTCGCTTCTTTATACTCGTCGAGTCTTTTCTTTAATAATTTCGGCGTCCAGAATCCTAAAATATCCAGATAAATCCGATTTTCATCCGGCGAAATCAATACAAAATCAGGAATAAAAGCGGTTTTGCCCAAATCAATGACTTCGCGGTTTTCCTGCAAACGCCAGTTCATCGGCGATTTTTCCCAATCGTTTTTCAACGTTTCGATATCGAAATTCTTGTATCCGGGATCGTCGAAATAATGCGATTTTAACTCGGTTTGCTCGCTTGACAGTTCGTAGTAAACATTTCCGCCTTCTTTTTGAGCGACCTCAGCCGACATTCGCCAATCGCGGCAGAGAAGGAGCGCGGGCAGAAAAACCGACATTTGAACGCCGTATTTTTGCGAGCGATGAAAAAGGGAAGCGGCGCCGGTCAGAGTTATTTCATAACCGCTTCGGGCGTCGCCGTAAATCGTGTGAATCAATCCAAAATGTTTTACCCAATCGAAAATCGAGCGGTAATTTTCCGCATCCGACGGCTCAACGCTGATTCTCATTTCGACGCACTTGTACAAAAGCGCCTGCGCCTGCGCGAGGTTGTAACGGTCGAGCAGTTCAATCGGCTCAATCGAATCGAAGGAAATCAGTTTTTGCTGAGCGGATAAATCAGCGTAGATGCTCGAAATGATAGTTTTTGCATCGGTTTGAAATTCTTCGGCGATTGTTTCTAAAACCGCGTTTCTTTTTTCCGAATCGGGCGTAACGGGCTGAAATTTTCGCGCTTCGAGGAACAGCTTTTGACGAATTTCAGACGGTTCGGCGACGCTCGATGTCTCAAACTCGCAACGGTCGGTCAGCAGTTTTATAAATCCGCGCAAAATGCGGTAATCCGTTCCGGTTCCGACATATTCTTCGAGCTCCTGCGTTAATTCGCCACGAGTTTGTCCGAGAAAATCGTTGAAAATTTCGATTAAAATTTCAGCGTCGCGCAGATAATTCGGATTGCTCGTTTTGATAAGACGCGGATGAATTTTATCGCCGCGCCGCCAGTTAATTGCCAGGTCAGCGGTAAGCATTTTTAATCTGTTTATTCAAATTCAAAATTTAATTTTAGCAAACCGGCAAGCAATGATTGAAACGCGGATTAAAAACGAAAACGATAAGCCAGACTGAAACTTCTTCCTGCGCCGTCAATTCCCCAGCTGGGGTTGCGATATGGTCGGTCGAAAATGTTTTCGAAAGCCCAAAATATCTGTGATTTTTCGCCGAAGCGAAAGCCGCCGCGCAAATTCATAATTGCGTAAGAAGGCAAATATGTGAAAAGCGGCGCAGAATTTGCCGCGCCCAGAACTCTTGTTTGCACCTGCGGCAAGGTTTCGCCGGTCGGCAGCAAAATCGTTTCATCGCCGCTGCCGCATATGCCGTCAGGATTGTTGGTTAAACCGCGCGCGCAAGCACCGCGGCGAAAAAAGTTGGCAATTTGTGAACGCGAACGCTGAGCGCCGGTTCGTCTGTCTGATAAATCCAGAGAAGATAACCTATCTTGCCGCGCCGCCAGAAGCGAATAAAACTCAATCCAGAAAGGTTTGCCCGCAGGTTCGTACCGGACGCTCAAAAATCCGGTCGGAGGCGGCGTTCCCCCTTCGATATTCGGCGGCAAACCGGTGTCCTTGTCTTCGGCGCGAATGTACGTGTAATTGCCCTGAAATTTCAGCTCGTCGGTCAAACGCGCTTCGACTTCGTATTCAAAACCGTAAATTCGGGCGGAAGTATAATTCGCCCGAACCAGAACGGGCGCGGTCGAAAGCGGAACGAAGACAACACCGTTCGGTTCCTGTCTGATTACCGGTTGGTCTCCGAGAAATCTTCCGACCGCGCCCGGCGGTAAAATAAGCGATTGCTTTGTAATCGTGTCCTTTAAATCGAGCAGAAAAAGCGTGGCTTCGGTTTCAAACCGCGATTTTTGATAACGAAGACCGAAATCGAAATTGTCCGAAATTTCAGACCGCTGACGCGCGACAGGCAATCCGGTGGAAACTGCACTGGCGTCGGCGGTCGTTCCGATTGTTCCGCCAGGATTAGAAGCAGCCGTGAAATCCACTTCAAAACCGTCGCCCGTCAAACCGAGCGTTCCCAAATCGGTCATACTCGGCGCGCGAAAACCGCGGCTGTAATTAACTGCTAAATGAAGCTCGTCAACCAGTTTGACAACCGCTCCGATTCTTCCCGAAAGATCTCCGACTCGTAAATAATCATCTGCCCATAGGCTTTGTCCGTTAACAACGGGACTGTCTTCGGCGCGCGCTTTATATGAAGCCGCGTTGTAGCGCAGAGCGCCGCTGATTCTCAGACGATCTGGAATCGCCTGCCACGCGTTTTGCAGAAAGATGCCGCCTAAAACGTAACGCGCTTCGTCAGGGATGCGCGGGCGTGAAAGCGTAAACGTGTTTGCGCGCGGGTTGAAAGTGTAAGCCGGAGAATTTATTTTCTCGGAGTAGAAATCGCCGCCGACGAGAAAAGCATTGCGAAACGGCAGATTTTTGTCGAGAAAAAAGCTCGTGCCGACTGCGGAAGTGCGCTCGTATTGATGTGTGATGTTGCCGAGCGGGTCGCCCTGCCCGCCTTGATTGACGCGTTCTTCGCGCTGACTGTTATAGCTGACGGTGGCGGACGCCGAATCGAAACCGGCAAAATCCTGTTTGACGAAGCGCAGATAGCTGAAATCAAGCATCAGATTTCGTAAATCAGCGATAAGGTTTCCGTCGCCGCCTAAAAGCTGATCGTAGCGTTTGCCGCCGTCCTGCTGGCTGCGCCCGTAATGAAAAATAATTTGCCGGTCGTCTTCCGGCGTATAATTGAGGCGAAACGCGCCGCCGTATTGAGTAAAATCAGTGTCGGGCAGGCGCTCGCCTAAAATGTTTGACGGCAAACCTAAAAATCTGGTCAACGCCGAATGCAAATCAATGCCGCGCGCCGGTCGCAGATTATTAATGCGCCGCCCCGCCAGATTGACGTAACCGCCGAGCCGATTCGTTCCGTAACTGAGCAGTGTCGAACCGCCGAAACTTCTGTCTGCGCTGTTGAAATTCGTGTTGATTTCGCCGTGAAATTCTGCCGCGTCCGAGCCGAAAACCGGCGTTCTGGTCAGCAGATTGATCGTGCCGCCGAGCGCGTCCGAACCGTATTGCGCGCTCGATGCGCCGCGCAGAATTTCAATTGACTGAATGTTTGAAGGTTCGTTGAGATTAAAAAAAGTATTGATGCCGCCGCGCTGCGCCGAATTAGTATAGCGCACGCCGTCAACGTAAACCGAGACGTTTTTGCCGGCAAGCCCTCTGACGGAAACTCCGCCGATAGTCGGACTTGTGCGCTGCATACGAACTCCGACTTCGCCTTCGACGGCTTGCGCCAGAACCGCCGTTGAGCGCCGGGCAATTTCATCCCGGTCAATTACGGTAACAGATTGCGGTACATTTACCCGTTCGACGGCTTGTCCGACTTCCGCTGTTACAGTGATTCGGTTTTCACCGATTTCCATCTGAATATCGAAATTTTGATTTGAGTCTGAAAGCGAAAAACTTCGCTTTTCGGGCGAGAAATCGTTTGCCGAAACGTTTATTTCGTAATTGCCTGACGGAAGATTATTAAATGTAAAAAAACCGTTTTTGTCGGTAACGACTGTTTGTTCGCCGATAGCGGTGCCGCGCACCTTCACCTGCGCTCCGACGATGACTGCGCCGTTCGGATCGGTAACCGTTCCTGAAATTTTCGTGGGGTTTTGTATTTGCCCGTTCGCGGCAGTCAAAAAACAAAAAGCCGCGATAAACTGAAAGACAAAATTTTTCATAATTCTTAGATCACGCATCCGACGAAACGACTCTTATTTGCGGTTGTATTTATCGAACCACGCTCGCAAATAAAGAATCTGCGACAGGCGATTCGACGGGTGGCGCAAGCCCAAAGCGTTAAAGCCGTGATACTCGTCGTTCAATCGAACCATTGCCGTCGGCACTTTGCGCAGCTTTAAGGCTCGGTAATATTGCTCGGTCTGCTCCATCGGAGTTCGCAAATCGAGCTCTCCGGTCAAAAGCATCGTCGGAGTTTTGACGTTCCCGACATAAGTTATCGGCGAGCGCTTGAGATGTTCCGACGGGTCTTCCCACGGCAATTTTTTGAAGTTGTAATACCAATCGGCAGCGTCGGTTGTTCCGACAAACGAATACCAATTTATGACCGGCTTCATCGAAACCGCGGCGGCGAAACGATCCGTATGACCGACGATCCACGCCGTTAAAACTCCTCCGCCTGAACCGCCTGTGACAAAAAGATTTTTCTCGTCAATGTAGCCGCGCTTGATAGTTTCGTCAACGCCGCTCATCAAATCGTCGTAATCCTGTCCGGGATAAGCGTTGTTGATGGCGTTGCCGAACGCTTTGCCGTAGCCGGTCGAGCCGCGCGGATTTGTGTAAAGCACGACGTAATCGTTCGCCGCGTGATTTTGAAACTCGAAATTAAAGCCGACGCCGTACATCGAATGCGGTCCGCCGTGAATGTATAAAATCAGCGGATATTTCTTCGACGGATTAAAATCGGGCGGTTTGACGATCCAACCCTGAACCTTTATTCCGCCGACCGAATCGTACCAGATTTCTTCAACGTCGCCCAAATTTCGATTTTCGAGCAAATCGTCGTTGACGAAAGTCAATTTGCGCGGAACGGGTTGTTTGAGATTAAACGCGACGACATCGCCCGGTTCGTTCGCGCTCGACAAAGTGCCGGTGACAACGCCGGTTTTACTCATGTTCGACGGCGAAAGCTGATGATTACCGGTCGTAATCTGCCGCGCCGCGCCGCCTTTGAGCGGCATAAAATAAAGATTGTTCGTGCCTTTGTCTTCGGTCGAAAAATAAACGCCGTCACTTGCTTCGCTCCACATCAAATTGTCTGGCGCTCGGTCTAAAGTTTCGGTCAATACTCGTTTGTTTTGCCCGTCGGCGTCCATCACGTAAAGTTTTTGAACGTTGTAAGTGTCGTTGTTTCTATCGAATCCGGTGTAGGCAATATATCTGCCGTTCGGTGAAACAACCGGTCCGTCGTCGGGACCGTCGCGGTCTGTCAAAGTTTTGAATTGATTGTTTTTGACGTTCAGCGAGTAAATTTCCGAACCGAAACGGATGTATTCGGAGTCGGGCTTGCGAACCGCGCTGAAAACAATCGTGTTTGAATCGGGCATCCATTCCGGCGCGTTGTGGTTGTAATCGCCGTCGGTCAATTGACGCGGCGTTCCGCCGGTGTCACCGACAACGAAAATGTGCATAAAACCTTCGGGGCGAAAACCCGAAGCGTCCGAGCGGTAATTCAGACGATCAACGACGCGCGCTGGTTCAATCCATTTCGCGCCTTCGGGACGGGCGGGCAATGTTACTCTCATCTGCGGTTTCGCCGGAACCAGCATATTGAAAGCGATACGTTTTCCGTCGGGCGACCAGTGCAAGTTCGCGGGCGAGCGTTCGAGCGTCGTCAACTGCGTTCCCGCGTCGGGTGAGTCCATCCATTTGACGAAAATCTGGGCGCCGCTCGGCTGTCCGGGAGCGACGTAAGCGATGCGCTTACCGTCAGGCGACCAGGCGGGCGACGAGCCTTTCAGCAGAAAACGATTTCGGCTCCCGTCCGCGCCGACGATCCAGATTTCGTTTTCGTATTTATCGTTGACTTTATCCGTCCACCGCCGCGTGTAAACGATTTGCGATCCGTCAGGCGAGATTTGCGGACTAAGCGCGTATTCCCAATCGAGAAACAAATCCAAGTTTAATTTTTTTGAATCCTGCGCCTGAATGTTTCCGATTACAATAAACGAAAGCAAAAATGCGACAAAAACGGTTTTTAGTTTCATAAAATTTTCTCGTTGAGAGGTTTTTACAGCCTTGATAATCTTATTTGTTTCTCGTCGTTATCACCGGCAAATTTTTCTCGGCAAATGCGCGGTTAAATGCGGCGATGTCGTTGGTTTTGATTTCCGCTAAACGCGCGAGCTGCGCGTCAATTCTCTGAGTTAAATCATTGTAAACGTCGTAAGATTGCGCCGTCGGAGCAAAGTCCGCGCTGTCCACTGCCGATCCGAGCGCCGCCAGCTTGTTGTTGAGTTTAATGGGGTAGTTTAAAGCGTCCTGCGACGATTTGATTTTCGTTTGAATCAATTCTTCTTCGACCGCCGTCAACTTTTTCATCACATCGGCGGCTCGATCGCGCAAATCTTTTTGTTCGGGAGCTCGCATTCGCGCCGACAAATCTTCGAGTTGTTTGCGAACGTCGCGGATTTCCAGAATCGCCTCGTGCGTCTGCGAGAGTTTTCCGTTGATTTTCTGCATTAAATCGAATTGTTTCTGAAAATCTTCCTGCGTCGTTGTCAGGCGCGGATCGGCTTTGATTGTAAAGTTTTCAGTTGAAACGGGTTTGCCGTCAACCGAAAAACGAACCTGATAAGTTCCCGGCGCAACGCGCGGTCCCGCAAGACTTCCGCCCCACATAATCAATCCGGGAATATTCGTCGCGTTCGGCAGGCGGTAATTCCAGACGAATTGGTTTAAACCGAGTTCCATCGGCAAAGTCGGCTCGCCGCCGCGTTGTTGCTGTTCAGATGCGCCTTCGGCTTGTGCCCTGCCCGTAAATTTGCGAAGAATTTTGCCGGAAGCGTCTAAAAATTCGAGCGCTATTTCTTTCGCCGGTTTTGTCTTTAAATAATAATTTATAACGGCGCCGTTCGGGGGATTCGCACCGAGAGGGGCGCCTTTCGGTATTTGAAAACCACCGCCGCCGACCGTGCGGAAAGTGTCTTCCGGCTTGAACAAAAAGGCTTCGGCGCGCTGCGCTTCGGTCATTTGATACAAAAGCGGCAAATTATCGAGAACATAAAACGAGCGTCCCTGCGTGGCGACTACCAAATCCTTCATTTCTTTGTGAACGGCTAAATCGGTAATCGGCACAATCGGCAGGTTCAATTGCAGGCTGCGCCAGGTTTCGCCGTCGTTCGGCGAAAAATACATTCCTGTTTCTGTTCCGGCATACAAAAATCCTTTGCGGTTCGGGTCTTCCCGAACAACGCGCGTGAAGGCGTCCGCCGGAATTCCGCCGACGATCTTTTTCCACGATTTGCCGTAATCAGTCGTTTTGTAAAGATACGGGCGATAATCGTCGGTTTTGTAAGCCGTCGCCGCGACGTAAGCCGTTCCCGCGTCGTGCGGCGAAGCGTCAATCGCGTTGATCTGAATCCATTCCGGCATTCCCTTCGGCGTGACGTTTGACCAGGTCGCGCCGTTGTCGCGTGTGACGTGAACGAGTCCGTCGTCCGAGCCAGCCCAAACGACACCAGCCGTCACGGGAGATTCGGCAACTGTAAAAATTGTGTCGTAATACTCGACGCTCGTATTGTCCTGTGTGATCGGTCCGCCGGTTCCGCCTTGTTTCGATTTGTCATTGCGCGTTAAATCCGGCGAAATCGGCTGCCAGCTTTGCCCTTCGTCGAACGAGCGAAAAAGAATATTGCCCGCCGCGTAAAGCGCGTATTTGCCGTTCGTTTTGTGCGGCGAAAAAAGAATCGGATAATTCCATTGAAAACGATATTTCATCGCTTCGGCGCCCGCGCCCATCGGATTGTCTGGATAAACATTAACCGACGCCTGCTGTTTTGTCCGGTGGTTGTAGCGCGTCAAATAACCGCCGTAACTTCCGGCGAAAATAAGGTCGGAATTTTCCGGGTGCGATGCGATCCAGCCGGACTCACCGCCGCCAACGTCGTACCAATCGCGCTCGGTTATGGCAAAATCAGCCGTTCTTGAAGGGATTTTCACGGTCGAATTGTCCTGCTGCGCGCCGTAAATATTATAAGGAAAATCGTTGTCGAGCGCGACACGGTAAAATTGGGCTGTCGCCTGATCCTGTTCAGTCCAGTTTTTGCCGCCGTCGTTTGAAACGTTAGCGCCGCCGTCATTGCCTTCGATCATTCGATTAGAATTGTCCGGCGCGATCCAAAGATCGTGATTGTCCGAATGCGGTGTGTTGAGGGTTGAAAATGTGCGCCCGCCATCGGCTGATTTGTGAAAACCGACGTTCAAAACGTAAACCGTGTCGGCATTTTGAGTATCAGCATAAACGCGAAAGTAATACCACGGGCGCTGCATAATCTGCGGATTGTTGCTGACGCGCTGCCAAGTTTCGCCCGTATCGTCCGAACGGAAAAGCCCGCCTTCTTTCGCTTCGACAATTGCCCAAACCCGATTTGTGTTAACCGGCGAAACCGTAACGCCGATTTTGCCTAAAACTCCCGCGGGCAAACCTTTGTTCCGGGAAATTTCCGTCCACGTATCGCCGCCGTCAATTGATTTGTACATCGAACTGCCCGCGCCGCCCGATTCAAAACCCCAGGGCGTTCTTTTAACCTGCCACATCGCGGCGTACATCGCATTCGGATTCGACGGATCGAAAACTAAATCAATCGCTCCTGTGTCAGCGTCGCGGAAAAGAATTTTCTGCCAGGTTTTTCCGCCGTCTCTGCTGCGAAAAACGCCGCGCTCTTCGTTTGCGCCCCAGAGATGTCCGATTGCCGCGACGTAAACGATGTCCGGGTTTTTCGGGTGAACCCTCACGCGCGAAATCTGCCGCGTATCGCCGAGCCCGATGTGTTTCCATGTTTTTCCTGCGTCGGTAGATTTGTACATTCCATCGCCGTGCGAAACGTTGCCGCGAACGGTTTCCTCGCCCATCCCGACGTAAATTACATTCGGGTCGGATTCGGCGACGGCAATCGCGCCGACCGAACCGGTTTTGAAATAATCGTCGGAAATCGGTTCCCAATTTACACCCGCGTCAGTCGTTTTCCAGACTCCTCCACCGGTCGCACCGAAATAATAAACGTTCGGCTGCGTCGGAACGCCGGCTACGGCTCCAACGCGCCCGCCGCGATGCGGTCCGATTGAACGATACTGGAAATTTTTAAGCGGATCGTCCTTTTTTTGCGTCCCCGTCGCGCTTTGCGGTGACGGAGACGTTTGCGGCGAAGGCGCGAAACGCGGCGTCGGCGATGGTTGCGCTCCTGGCGTGCGCGGCATCTGTTCGGGCGTCGTTGTCTGCGCTCCGGTTAATAAAAAGCAAGCGAACGATAACGAAAATAAGGCGAAAACGTGAAAGGGGCTTTTTATTTTCAAAGCGAACCGGGACGAAAAAAATGATTTAGGCATCGAAAATTTCCTTGATTGTCAGATTTTGAAATTGTTTTGAATTTGCAGAAGTTTAGTAAAATTTAGATTAATGTCCGAAAAATTGCAATCTTTATATTTTCTCGTATCGTTATTCGTGCTTTATGCCGACAGCGACGTTTACATTTCAACGAGAAACTTTCATTTAGGAAAATAAAGTTTGGAAAGCTCGCGTTTCAGGAGTTTGCCGGTCGGACCTTTCGGAATATCGGGCACAAAATGAAACGACTTCGGGCATTTATAGCCAGCCAGATGTGAACGGCAATATTCAATTAATTCTCGCTCGCTCGCCTCGGCGCCATCTTTGAGAACCACAAAAGCGGCGACTTCTTCGCCGTAAATAGCGTCGGGAACGCCGATAACCGCCGCCGCAGCAACTGCCGGATGCGCGTAAAGCAGCTCGTCAATCTCGCGCGGATAAATGTTTTCGCCGCCGCGAATAATCATATCCGATTTGCGGTCAATGATATAAAAAAAGCCGTCCGCATCTTTATAGCCGATGTCACCGGTGTGAAACCATCCGCTGCGAAACGCTTTTGCCGTCGCCGTTTGATTTTTGAAATAGCCTTTGAAAATGTTTTCTCCGCGCAAAACGATTTCGCCCGTGTTTCCGTCGGGAACTTCGCGGTCTTCATCGTCGAAAATCTTCATCTCGTTGCCGATTGGCGACCCGCACGAGCCGGGTTTTCTGTTCGAGTTCGGCGGATTAAAAGTCGAGCGGCAAGTTGATTCAGACAAGCCGTAGCCTTCGATGACCAAACAACCGAAGGTTTCTTCAAACCTTTTCAAAACTTCCGCCGGAACCGGAGCCGACCCGCACATTGCGAAACGAAGAGATTCGGATTTTGGATTTTTCTCTTCAGAACTTTGAACTTCTGACTTCGGATTTTCATTACCGCGTAATTCGTAATTCTGTAAAAGTCTCGAAAGCATCGTCGCAACCGAACCGAACGACGTGATTTTGTAATCGGAAATGATTTGCCAGAATTTCGAGGCAGAAAACTTCGGCGAAACGACCGTCGAAGCCGACGCGTAAAGCGCCGTCATCGTCGTTACCGAAACGGCGTTCATATGAAAAAGCGGCATTACGGTCAGCAATCTGTCATTTTCGTCAAAGCCGAGCCATTCCGTGATTTGCCGCGCGTTGGCGATTAAATTTCGGTGAGTTAAAAGACAGCCTTTCGGTTTTCCGGTCGTTCCCGACGTGTAAATGATAATTGCTTCGTCGTCCGGTTCGATTGACGTTTCGATTAATTTTTCGCTGAAGTCTTTAGTCGTTTCGGCTTCGTCGTCGAACTGAATTATATTTTGCAAATGCGCTGCGCCGCCGCCGATTTCATCAATTGCGTCTTGAAACTGCGAATTTACGAGCAGCGTTTTCGCTTCTGAATCGTTCAGCGCGTAAGCGATCTCTTCGGGTTTCAAAAGCGAATTAATCGGTCCGGCGATAGCGCCGATTTTGAAGCAGGCGAAATAAGCGATAATGTATTCGCCGCTGTTCGGCATCAGCAGACTGACGACATCGCCTTTTTTTACGCCGTTTTCCGCGAGCATATTCGCCGCGCGGTTGATCGCCCGGTCAAACTCTGAGTAAGTCCATTCGCGCCCGTCCGCTTCGGAAAACAAAAAGGTTTTCCCGGCGTTTTCCGCCGCTCGTTTCTCAAGCAGTTCGCGTAGATTCTGGTTGCTTTTTACCGGCATATTTCGTATATTACAGCGCACTCCATTTTGCTTTCTATTTATTTTTAACGCAAAGACGCAGAGCGGCAAAACGGTCGAGTTTTTTGAAAAGTGACTTTTTAGTAAAAACTCTCCGACTGCGAAAATATCCGAAGCAAAAAACGAAAAGGTAAAAAACTTATCTTTATTTATCTTCCCGGTGCTTTTCGCAAACAAAATTTTTCTTTACGTCTCTGCGTTTTTGCGTTTCCGCGTTAAAAAATTATGACCGTTTATCGAAACTTTATCGGCGGCGAATGGCTCGAATCTTCGTCGAACAAAACCGCTGAAAATATCAATCCGGCAAATACCGCCGACCGTTTAGGCACAATCAAATTATCAACCCGCGACGAAGCCCGAAAAGCCGTCGAATCGGCTTATAACGCCTTCAAAGATTGGAAAAACACGCCCGCTCCGTCGCGGGGGAAAATTGTGGCAAAAGCGGCGCGTCTTTTGGAAGACAACAAAGAAGAATTGGCGCAAATTCTAACGCGCGAAGAAGGCAAAACTCTGGCGGAAGCTCGCGGCGAACTGCAGCGCTCGATAAACGTCGCCGAATTTTGTGCCGGCGAAGCGAGACGGTTGAACGGCGAAACGATTCAATCGGAATTGCCCGCCAATTTCGCCTACACGATAAAAGAACCGCACGGCGTCGTCGCCTGCATCACGCCCTGGAATTTTCCGGTAGCGATTCCCGTATGGAAAATCGCGCCCGCTCTAGTTGCGGGAAACACGGTCGTTTTCAAGCCCGCCGAAGCAACGCCCGCAACTGCCGCACGCATCTGCGAAATTTTTGAAGAAGCCGGTGTTCCGAAAGGCGTTTTGAATTTGATTTTGGGTTCGGGCGCGGAAATCGGCGACGAAATAGTCAATCATCCGGCGGTCAAAGCGATTTCTTTCACCGGTTCTACCGCAACAGGAATTCGTTTATACGAGCAAGTCGCCCGGCGCGGCGCGAAAGTGCAATGCGAAATGGGCGGCAAAAATCCGGTCGTAGTAATGGAAGACTGCGATCTGGATTTGGCGATAGAATCTACGGCGCAAGGCGCGTTCGGTTCGACCGGGCAGCGCTGCACGGCGACATCGCGCGCGGTTGTCGTTGATAAAATAGCCGATGAATTCGTCAATAAAATCGTTGAACGCGCCAAAAAAATGCGAATCGGCTCAGGCTCCGATTCAAATACGGAAATGGGACCGATTGTTGACGAAAAGCAATTCAAAACAGTCATGCAATATATGGACATCGGGCGCGAAGACGGCGCGGATCTGCTCACGGGCGGCAAACGCGCAGGCGGCGACGGATTGGAAAACGGCTATTTCGTCGAACCGACAATTTTTGATCGAGTAACTCCCGATATGCGAATCGCGCAGGAGGAAATTTTCGGTCCAGTTTTATCTGTTTTACGGGTCAAGGACTTTGACGAAGCGATGATTGTCGCGAACGATTCCGAGTATGGTTTGACATCTTCGATTTTCACGAATGACCCGAATTTGATTTTCCGTTTTGTTAATGAAATCGAAACCGGAATGACGCATATTAATTCACCCACAACCGGCGGCGAAGCCCACATTCCGTTCGGGGGAGTAAAAATGACCGGCATCGGCGCGCGCGAGCAGGGATCGACTGCGCTCGATTTTTACACCGAACTCAAAGTCGTTTATGTGGATTACACCGGGCGCAAACGTGAAGGAAATCTTTATTAAAGGAAACAAATAGAGAAATAAGAAAGGAAATAAATAATGAAAAAAAACGAATCTGTATTTTGGTTTATTTTACTGAAATTATTTTTATCCTTGAATATGACTGCAATAAACGCGCAAACGACGGTTCCGAAAAATAATAATCACGAAGATGCTTACAAACAATTTCAAGCTGTTTACGAGCGCGAGTTGAAATCATCTCCGATTGTCGGCAGCAGCTATATGTTCGTCGTAGACGGCGCGATCACAGCTCGAAATTTCTACGGAGCGGCGAATCTGGAGAAAAATCAGCCGACCGACGAAAACACGATTTATCATTGGGCTTCGATCACTAAAACTTTGACAGGAATCGCGATTATGCAGCTGCGTGATCGGGGCTTGTTAAAGCTCGACGATCCGGTTGTCAAATATCTGCCGGAATTGCGCGCAGTTCATAATCCGCACGGCGAGATGAGCGAGATCACAATCCGACATCTTTTGTCGCACAGCGCCGGGTTTCGCAATTCGACTTTTCCGTGGGGCGGCGATAAAGTCTGGCATCCGCACGAACCGCAGGATTGGGAACAGCTTGCGGCGATGTTTCCTTACACGGAAATCGAATTCAAGCCGGGCAGCCGCTACAGCTATTCAAATCCCGGAATCGTTTTCCTCGGCAGAATCATTGAAACGATTACCAAAGACGATTACGAAGTTTACATTGACAAAAACATTTTCAAGCCGCTCGAAATGCACCGCAGCTACTTCGACGCGACCCCGTATCATTTGCTCAAATATCGCTCGCACAGTTATTACGCGGAAAACGGAAAATTAAAACCGGCGCGTTTTGACGTAAACACCGGAATTACGGTTTCAAACGGCGGATGGAACGCTCCGCTCACGGACGTGGTGAAATATCTGAATTTTCTTGTTGGTGATGCCGAAAAACGAGATGTTTACGATGGCGTTCTCAAACGTTCTTCGCTCGAAGAAATGTGGCAGCCGACGGTTGAGATTTTTCGCAATCGCGTAAATCCGAGCAACGTCTCATCAATAGGTTTGACTTTTTTCATTGACGAAGAAAACGGACGGCGATACGTCAGCCACAGCGGAAACCAAAACGGTTTTCTCGCTTTTCTCGACGTTTACCCGAAAGCGAAAGCCGCTTCGATCATCGCTTTTAATACGAATTTGCAGTTGCCCGACAAAACTCCCGATGAAAAAAATCCCGTGGTGATGATTATGCGGGCGCAGCGAAAATTATTTGAAAGCATTAATGTCGCGACAAAATAAGGAAATATAAAAAAATAAATTTATGAATCCAACAGAACAAAAAACGACGGTTTCCGAAGCCGTCCGCAAACACAAAGAATTTCTTTTTCCGGCAGTCGCCACTTATTACCAAGAGCCGCTCGCTTTGGTCAAAGGCGAAGGCGAATACGTTTGGGACGATGCGGGCAATCGTTATCTGGACTGCTTCGGCGGCGTTTTGACGGTCAGCGTCGGTCACGCAAACCCGCGCATTAACGCGGCGATTATCGAGCAGGTCAATAAAATTCAGCACACCTCTGCGCTTTACGTCAATCCGAATCAATCGAATCTGGCGGAAAAGCTCGCGGAAATCTCGCCCGGCGATTTGAAAAAATCTTTCTTTTCAAATTCCGGAACCGAAGCCGATGATACTGCTGTTACGGCGGCGAAATTGGCGACCGGGCGACACGAAATAGTTGTGCTGCGGCACAGTTATTCGGGCAGAAGCGCAACGGCGCTTTCATCGGTCGGGCATTCGACCTGGAGACCGCTGCCGTCGCAAGTTGCGGGAATCGTTCACGCTCGCGCGCCGTATTGCTATCGCTGCCCGTTTGGAATGACACCGGAAAATTGCGGAGCGACGTGCGCCGAAGATGTCAAAGACGTAATTATGACAACGACGACCGGCGAAATCGCGGCGTTTATGGCTGAGCCGATTTTGGGCGTCGGCGGTTTTATCGTTCCGCCCGCTGGATATTTTGAACGAGTCGAAGAAATCACGCGCGAACACGGCGGACTTTTTATCGCCGACGAAGTGCAGACCGGCTGGGGACGCACGGGCGACAAATGGTTCGGCATCGAACATTGGAACGTAAAACCCGACATCATTACTTCGGCGAAAGGAATGGCGAACGGCGTTCCAATCGGATGGACGATTGCGACCGCCGAAGTCGCCGACAAATTTCCCGGTTTGACCTTTGCCACTTTTGGCGGAAATCCGGTTTCGACCGCCGCGGCGCTCGCCGTCATTAAATTGATTGAAGAAGAAGATTTGAAAACAAATGCGCGAGTTGTCGGCAATTACCTGCGCGAAAAACTGGAAGAATTGAAGGAAAAATATCAAATTATCGGCGACGTGCGCGGAATGGGGTTAATGCAGGGAATCGAACTGGTCAAAAACCGCGAAACAAAAGAGCCCGCGCCCGAAGCCGTCTTAAAGGTCTTTGAAGAAACACGGCGGCGCGGCGTTCTCATCGGCAAAGGCGGGCTTTACGGCAATGTAATTCGGACGGGAATGATGCTTAATTCGACAAAGGAAAATGTTGACGAATTGATTTCCGCGCTCGGTGCCGGATTTGCTTTGTGTTAAAAAAAAATTGCTGCAGAAGCGTGAAAGGCAGAGATTTTTATAAAAAAGTTTAGGAGAAACCGGTCGGCAAGGTAAAATAAACTTTCTGATTTGGTTCTGTTTCAAATTCTCTCTCCATAATTTTGTGTTTTGCGGTAAATAAGCAAATATGAAAAATCCCTGGTTTAAATTAAAGCCGCCCGAAGAACGCTCGCCTTTTTGGTGGCTGCGCTGGGTGCCGACGGTCGTCGTTTCGGCGCTGATTCTGTATTTTTTATACATCGTCGGGAGCGTCGCGATTGTGCCGGTTCTGGCTTCGTTCGCGCTCGCTTATCTGCTTAACCCGATTGTTTATCAGTTTGAAAAACGCGGCGTTTCCAGAACAATCTCCGCAATCGCCGCCATTTCTCTCGTATCGCTCGGGATCAGCGCTTTTCTGGCTTATGTCGTGCCGGATTTATGGGCTGAAAGTTCAAAAGCCGGACAAAAAATCTCAGACAGCTTCACGCCGGAAAATGCCGCCCGGCAGAGAGCTTTTCTCAAGCGTTACTCGCCCGCTCTGGAACGCGTGGCGGGCAATAAAATCGAGCAGTTTTTGAGCGATCCGATTGTTTTTTACAATGAAAATATGGGAACGCCGGCTCCGGCGGCGGTCGACGCCAGCGGCAATGTCGTCGCCGTCAGCAACGGATCGAGAATTTTGGAAGCCGTCGTCTCCTCGCTCGATTTGCTGCTCGTGCCGTTTTTTGTTTTCTACATTCTGGTTGACTTTCAAAGATGGCGCGATTCGATGGAAGACTTGATTCCGCCGCGCTTCCGCGAGCCGTTCAGCCGCCTATTCGACGAATCCGGGCGAATTCTCGAATCATACGTGCGCGGACAGATCCTGATCGGTTTGATTATGGCGGTTTGCTACGCCGTCGGTTTTTGGGCGCTCGGCGTTCCGGCGTGGGCGGGAATAGCGCTTATCGCCGGTCTTCTAAACGCGATTCCTTACGTCGGCACGCTTCTCGGCATCGCGCTCGCCGTCGCCTTTACGCTTGCCGAAGGCGGCGGTGTTTGGGACATCGCCGCCGTGCTCGGAATTTTCGTCGCCGTACAATCGCTCGAAGGCTATGTGCTGACGCCGCGCATTCTCGGCGGAAGGCTGAACCTACACCCGATGGCAGTGTTTTTAGGTTTGCTGATCGGCGGAAAGCTGTTCGGTTTTCTCGGTTTTATTCTGGCGATTCCGGCAATCGCTATCGGCAAAGTCTTTCTGAAATTTCTGCGCGAGCTTTACCAGGCATCGTATTTTTATCACGCCGGCGACGTTCACCCGGCGGAAGCGCCGTCGGAAAAAATCGAAGAACGAATCGCCGAAGCTGCCGAAACCGTGCTCGCCGAACAAGAAAAGAAAGAAGACGAAGATAAGGAAAAACTCGAATCAACTGATGAAAAAGTCGTTCCTTTAATAATCGAAAAACCTTTGGAAGCAGACGGAAATACGAATTAGCCGTTTAATGAAATGCGAAAAATTTACCTTGAAAAGTATGGAGAAGGTGATGTTGTAAAGATTTCAGCGAATTACTTTCTTGAAATTTTCGTATTGCTTGACTGGTAAAAATATATGAAAACATTAATTAAAAACGGTCGAATTGTCACGGCGGTTGATGATTATCGCGCCGACATTTTAATCGAAGACGAAACAATCTCGGTTATCGGAAAATCATTAGAAATGGAAGCCGATAAAACGATTGACGCTTCCGGCAAGCTCGTCATTCCCGGCGGAATTGACCCGCACACGCATATGGAATTGCCGTTTGGCGGCACACAAAGCTCGGATGATTTTTTTACCGGAACTCGTGCTGCGGCTTTCGGCGGAACGACGACAATTATTGATTTCGCCGTGCAGTATAAAGGCGAGTCAATGATCGGGGCGGTTGACAACTGGCACGCCAAAGCCCAGGGAAAATGCGCGATTGATTACGGTTTTCATCTGATTACGACCGATTTTGAAGACAAAAACACCGAAGAAATGCACACTTTGATGGACGAAGGCATCACGAGCTTTAAATTGTTTATGGCTTATCCGGGCGTGTTTTTGGTGGACGACGCGACGATTTTTCGAGCGATGAGCGCCGCGGGCGAGCGCGGCGGTTTGATTTGTATGCACGCCGAAAACGGAATCGTCATCAACGAAATCATTAAACGCGCCCTCGAACAAGGCAGAACCGCACCGAAATATCACGCATTAACTCGCCCGACTAAAGCCGAAGCGGAAGGCGTGCATCGCGCGATTGCGATTGCGGAAATGGCTGAATCGCCGGTTTACATCGTGCATTTATCGAGCGCCGACGCATTGAATCAAATCCGTGAAGCGCGCGACCGAGGAATTCCGGCATTTGCCGAAACCTGCCCGCAGTATCTTTTCCGTTCGATTGACGATTACGGCGACGGTTGGGAAGGCGCGAAATACGTTTTCACGCCGCCGCTTCGTGAAAAACACAACTGTGCCGAGCTGTGGAAAGGCTTGAAAATGGACGATCTTCAAGTCATCTCGACCGACCATTGCCCGTTTTGTATGAAAGAGCAAAAGGAATTAGGCAAGGACGATTTCTCGAAAATCCCGAACGGCGCTCCCGGCGTGGAAAACCGGATGTCGTTGATTTACAACGGCGGAGTCGTCGAAAACCGGATTTCAATGAATCGCTTTGTCGAACTGACCTCGACCGCCGCCGCGAAAATGTTCGGAATGTTCCCGAAAAAAGGCACAATCGCCGTCGGCTCTGACGCTGATGTTGTGATTTTTGACCCTGAAAAAGAGCACACTTTCGGCGTCGAAAACGAACATATGAACGTGGATTATTCGACTTATGAAGGCTGGAAAGTAAAAGGCAAGGTCGAAACCGTTTTGTCTCGCGGTCGCGTCGTGATTGAAAACGGCGAGCACACGGGAAAAGCGGGCGACGGACAGTTTTTGAAACGCGGAACTTGCGTCAATATTTAGAAATTCAGATGTTGGCGGACATCCTTTTTTAATAAAAATAAAAGATTCGAGGCGGAAAATGATTGTTCGACTTGCTGAAAGAGAATTGAAAACCAAGTTTGGAACCTTTCGGGAGATTCTTTATTACGACGGGCAGTCGGAATCCGTCGCGCTTGTGATGGGCGATGTTGAATCGGACGAAAACGTTTTCTGTCGAATTCATTCGAGTTGTATTTCCGCACACGTTTTTAACAGTATCGAGTGCGAATGCCGCGAGGAAATGGAGATTTCGCAATCTTTAATCGAGCAAAATGGAAAAGGCGTGATTATTTGGCTCGACCAGGAAGGCAAGGGAAACGGGCATCTTGCTCTGATGAAAAGCATTAAATTCAAAAAAGAAGGATTGAGCCAGAGCGAAGCGTACAAAAAAGTCGGTTTTGAAGCAGATGCCAGAAGTTTTCGCCCGGCGGCTGAAATTTTAGCTGACCTAAAAGTTAAATCTGTCGTATTGCTGACAAATAATGCGGACAAAGCGGAAGATTTGCGAAGATCCTCAATAATTGTTTCCGATACAAAAAAGTTAATGATGCCTAACTGAATAAACGAGAAATTATAACGAAAACCGAGCGGCGGGCGTTTTTGAAGCGGGGGCTTTGTCTGAATGTTCAAACTAAGGAGTATTTATGAAACGAACCGTTGTGACGATGCTGATAATGGCAGCAATGCTCGTTTTCGCGTTCGGTCAAAAACAAGACGAAACACAACAGAACGTCAAATTTGCGCGGCACCTAAAACAATTTGAAAGCGATTGGCTGACGGCGATTTTGAATCGAGATGAAACCTGGCTCGAACGTTTTTCCAGCGGGAAAATGCTTGCCGTTCCTTCCGAAAACGACGCGATAAAAAGCCGTTCGCGCGAAACATTAGAAATGATTGACCCGAAGTTAAAGCCGGATGAAATGAAAGTTCGCATAACGGGAAATATTATGCTGCTGACTAATGCCGGAAACCGGTCGTTTAACTTTCTGGACACGTTTAACCGGCGCGGCGACAAATGGCAGATTATCGCGACGCATTTCTCTGAAAATCCGAAGGAAGCGGTCGAAACCGCCGAACAGAAGATAATAAAAATGGAACGCGAATGGAGCGTTTTGACTGTTAAAAAAGACATTGCCAGATTGCGGCGAATCGTCGCCGATGATTTTTCGGGCGTGGAAAGCTCGGGCAGAATTATTGATAAAACTCAATTTATAAATGACATTGAATCCGGCAGCGATGATGTTCAATCCGAGTCAACCGAAGATTTGAAAGTCAGAGTTTTCGGAGATACGGCTGTCGTAACCGGACGACTTTTGATAAAAGGCAGAAACAAGGAAGCGGATTACGACCTCAAATTGCTATTTACGGACGTTTGGACGAAACGCGGCGGCGAGTGGCAGGTGGTGAATTATCAGGCGACTAAAGCAAAATAAAATAATAATGACGGAAATTGAAACAATCCAACACGAAGACGGTCGCGTCGAGCTACGCGCGAATGCTTTGGCTGAAATTTCCCGAAGCCCGCTTTACAACGAAGACCTCGCGCCCGTGCCCGTTGAAAAGCGCAATTGGACGACGTATAACTACGCCGCACTGTGGATTTCGATGGCGCATTGCATTCCGACTTATATGATGGCGTCGGGCTTGATTTCAGCCGGAATGAATTGGTGGCAGGCTCTCATAACGATTTTGCTCGGCAACATAATCGTTCTCGCGCCGATTCTTCTTAATTCGCACCCCGGCACGAAATATGGCATTCCGTTTCCGGTTTTTGCGCGGGCTTCTTACGGCACAATCGGTTCTAATCTTCCGGCGTTAATGCGCGCAATTGTCGCCTGCGGATGGTTCGGAATTCAGGCGTGGATCGGCGGGCAGGCGATTCATATATTTTTCGGTTCGGTAATTCCGAATTGGAACCTGGCTTTGGGCAATCAAATCAACGGACACACGCCGACCGAGTGGATTTCGTTTTTGATTTTCTGGGCGATGAACATTTTCGTCGTTTATCGCGGAATGGATCTTTTGCGGCACGTCGAAAATTGGGCGGCGCCGTTTGTCTTGGTAATGACCGCCGTTTTGCTCGCGTGGATTTTATACGAAGCGGGCGGCGTCGGATTTCTCTTGCACGAAGAAGACAAATTCAAAACTTTGGGCGAGTTTTGGACGATTTTTATTCCGAGTTTAACGGCGATGATCGGTTTCTGGGCGACGCTTTCACTGAATATGCCGGATTTTACGCGCTTCGGCAAAAGTCAGCGCGAGCAGATCGTCGGTCAAACCGTCGCACTGCCGACGACGATGGTCGTTTTCGCGGCGATGGGAATTTTGATAACTTCGGCGGCGGTCGTCGTTTTTCCGCATATGAAACCCGAAGAACTTTGGGATCCGGTGAAACTGGTCGGACAATTTTCGCAGCCTTTAATAGTCGCCGTTTCGATGTTTACGATTGTCATCGCCACTTTGTCCGTCAACATCGCGGCAAACGTCGTTTCCCCCGCGAATGATTTCGCCAACGCTTTTCCGCGTTTTATTTCTTTTCGCACGGGCGGTTTGATTACGGGAATCGCCGGAATTTTGATGCAGCCGTGGAAACTTCTGGCTGACCCGAGCGGTTATATTTTCAGTTGGCTTTTGGGGTATTCGGGCGGTTTGGGTTCGATTGCCGGAGTTTTGATCGCCGATTACTGGCTGGTGCGAAACAAAAAATTAAAGCTCGGCGATTTGTATCGCACGCGCGGCGTTTACCGTTATTCGAGCGGCTGGAATTGGCGAGCAGTCGTCGCAACAATTTTAGGTTGCTTTTTCGCTTGGATTGGTCTCATAATTCCAACTCTCAGATTTTTGTATGATTACGCCTGGTTTGTCGGCTTCGGCGTTTCGTTTTTCGTTCATTGGGTTTTAATGAAAGTGCTTCCGCCGGAAGAAAATTCAGCCACAGAGTTCACAGAAAACACGGAGAAAAGTTAAAACACTGACGAATACAGCCACAGATTTAATAGATTTTTTCTGTGTTCATCGCATTCTCCGCAGTAAATAAAAAAGAGGAATAATTTTATGTCGAGAGTAATAAAATGCGGTTTGATTCAGGCGCAAAACGTCGCGCCGACCGACGCGCCGATTGAGGAAATAAAAAAAGCGAACGTCGAAAATCAGATGAAAATGGTCGAAGACGCTGCGCGGCAAGGCGTGCAGATGCTTTGTTTTCAGGAAATTTTTACAACTCCGTATTTCTGCGCCGAACAGCAAACGCGCTGGTACGAAGCAGTCGAGCGGATTCCCGACGGCAAAACCGTAAAAATGATGCAGGATGTCGCCAGAGAATACGGAATGGTTTTGATCGTGCCGATTTACGAAGAAGAAATCACGGGCATTTATTATAATTCGGCGGCTGTAATTGATGCCGATGGAAAATACCTGGGCAAATATCGCAAGACGCATATTCCGCACGTTAATCCCGGCTTTTGGGAGAAATTTTATTTTCGTCCGGGAAATTTGGGTTATCCTTGTTTCGACACGGCGTTCGCGCGTATCGGCGTTTACATCTGCTACGACCGCCATTTTCCCGAAGGAGCGCGATGTTTGGGTTTGAACGGCGCGGAGATTATTTTTAACCCGTCAGCAACCGTCGCCGGTCTTTCCGAATATCTTTGGAAATTGGAGCAACCGGCACACGCCGTCGCCAACGGTTATTTCGTCGGCGCAATTAACCGCGTCGGCACGGAAGCGCCCTGGAACATCGGCGAATTTTACGGTCAGAGCTATTTCTGCGACCCACGCGGGCAAATCATCGCCGAAGCGCCGCGCGATCAGGATTATTTGGTTGTCGCGGATTTGGATATGGAAAAAATCCGCGAAGTTCGTAACACATGGCAATTTTTTCGCGATAGAAGACCTGACGCTTACGGTCAGATTGTAGCCGACTAAAAATGCAGGAAAGACAGAAATATTCATCAGGCGCGAAATGGGAATCAATTGTCGGTTATTCACGTGCCGTGCGTGTCGGAAATAGAATTTACGTGACGGGCACAACGGCGACAGATGAAAGTGGAAATATTGTCGGCGTCGAAGATGCTTACACGCAGACGGTTCAAGCGATAAAAAATATCGAACGAGCTTTGAAGGCATTGGGCGCGAATCTTGAAACAATCGTTAGAACGAGGATGTTCGTCACGGACATTTCGCGCTGGGAAGAATACGGAAAAGCTCACGGCGAGTTTTTCCGCGAGATTATGCCTGCAACGACGATGGTCGAGATTTCAAGATTGATTGATCCGCAAATGCTGATTGAAATTGAAGCCGACGCCGAACTTTAATTTTTAAAATTATGTCTTTAACACATGAATCGCCCTTAAATATCGAACAAATCGAACGCAACTTCCGCGACATCGCTCCGCCGTTGAACGAAGCCGAAGCGATTCTCGAATCGAATCGGTGTCTTTATTGTTACGACGCGCCGTGCACGCGCGCTTGTCCAACGCATATTGATGTTCCGGCGTTCATCAAAAAAATAGCTTCGGGAAATCTTTCGGGTTCGGCGCGCGTGATTTTCGACGCGAATCCGATTGGGGCGACTTGCGCGCGCGTTTGTCCGGTCGAAGTTTTGTGCGAAGGCGCGTGTGTCGAAAAGACTTTGATGGACAAGCCGATTGAAATCGGGAGGTTGCAGCGTTACGCCACCGATTATGCGATGAAAAGCGGACGAAAGATTTATCAGAAAGGCGAAGCGAACGGAAAATCAATCGGGATTATCGGTTCTGGTCCTGCCGGTCTCTCGTGCGCTACTTATTTGGCTCGGCTCGGCTACGCGGTGACTATTTACGATAAAAAATCTCTGCCCGGCGGATTGGATACTTACGGAATGGCGGAATACAAAATGACGCAAGCCGTTTCGGTCAAAGAAGCCGAACAAGTTGCCGAGCTCGGCGTTGAATTTCGGTTAAATACGGAAATCGGACGCGACGTTTCTTTCGACGAATTGCTGCAAAAACACGACGCGGTTTTCCTTGGCATCGGCTTGGGCGCGACAAATCGTTTGAGCATCGCGGATGAAAATTTAGATGGCGTCGTTGACGCTTTGGATTTTATCGAACGGGTAAAAACGCGCGATTGGAAAAGCGTTCCGCTTGGTCGTACCGTTGCCGTAATCGGTGCGGGAAATACGGCAATTGACGCTGTTACGCAGGCGAAAAGATTGGGCGCGGAAAGAGTTTTGATGGTTTATCGAAAAGCCGAAAAGGATATTTCAGCTTACCAATACGAATACGAGCTGGCGAAAAAAGATGGCGTTGAATTCGTCTGGCAAGCCGCGCCGTTTGCGATTTTGCCGAATGAAAACGGCTCGCGTTTGACTTTGCGTTGCGAGAAAACCGACGGCTCGAACCGATTTCTGGAAATTCCGTGCGATATGGTTATCAAAGCCATCGGGCAGCGAAAACAAATCGAATTTTTCCAAAACAGCGGCATTGAAACCGACGAAAAAGGGCGCGTGCGTATCAATGAATTAATGCAGACTTCAAATCCGAAAATTTTTGCCGGCGGCGATTGCGTCAACGGCGGGCGCGAAGCGGTAGACGCCGCGCAAATGGGGAAATTGGCGGCGCAAGGAATTCATTTTTCTTTAACAGGTGAAAAAATAGAATTTGCGGGAATGCGCTTGCCAGTTATCGAAAAAAGTGGGGCGCATTAAATCGTCTTGTTTAAGTGATAAAGCGATTGCGAATTCAAATAAAGCTGGAACTTTTCAGCGTTTTTCTTGTCTAACTAGATAAACTTTAAAGGTGAACTTATGAAAAATTTATTAGCCGCGTGCGTGATTGTTCTGGCTTTTTCTTCCTTTTCGTTTGCCAAATTAGCGTTTGTTCCTTTAGACGAGGCTATTAAGAACAGCGACGCAATCATTATTGGAACTTTGAAAAACATTTCGGAAACGGTTGAAGAAAGTGGAACTTATGGAAACGGCGAAATTTCTGTCGAACGGTTTATCAACGGAAACGTTAAAACCACAAGGGCATCAATGATTCAAGCCGGCGACAGTTTACAGCTTCATTATGTTGAAAATTTTGCCTGCGTAATGGGATCTCACAGAAGAATCGAAAATAAAAAGGGTGTTTTTCTTTTAACTTTTAATGAGAATGGAGAAATTCAATCGAAAGATTTTCGCTCGATTGAAAGTTTAAATGAAATTAGCGAACTTCTGAAAAAAGGCGTTAAGCCTAATAAAAATTTCAAAACAATCAAAATAAACAATGAAGCAGAACAAATACCGACTGCCAAAGAAACAAATGCTCAAAACTCCGAAATAAGTTTTTGTGCCTCTTCAAGCCAATCAAAAACGGAATATTATTCTTTTTCGGCTCTTTTGGTAACTTTAGCTTCGCTTTCGCTTTATTATTTGTTGTATCGCAGCAGATACAAAATCAGGTAAAAAATTATGGCAGATTTAAGTGTAAATTTTGCGGGCATCAAATCACCGAATCCGTTCTGGCTGGCGAGCGCGCCGCCGACGAATATGGGTTCAATGGTCGAACGCGCATTCGATGCCGGTTGGGGCGGTGCGGTTTGGAAGACTTTGGGCGAGCCGATTGTTAATGTTTGTTCGCGGCTTGCTTCACTCGACAACGGCACGTCGCGGATGATCGGTTTGAATAATATCGAATTGATTACAGACCGCCCGCTCGAAGTGAATTTGAAGGAAATTTACGAGTGCAAAAAGAAATATCCGAATAATGCTTTGATAGTTTCTTTGATGGTCGAATCGAAGCGCGAAGCGTGGCACGAAATCGTTAAACGCGCTCAAGATACGGGAGCGGACGGTTTCGAACTTAATTTCGGCTGTCCGCACGGCATGAGCGAGCGCGGAATGGGCAGCGCGATGGGACAGGTTCCCGAATACACTTGTATGGTCACGGAATGGGTCAAAGAAGTCTCGAATTTACCGGTTATTGTGAAACTTACGCCGAACGTAACAAACATTATTCCGCCGGGACGCGCGGCGGCAAAAGGTGGCGCGGACGCCGTTTCGTTAATAAACACAATCAATTCCGTGATGGGCGTGGACATTGACACGATGATTCCGTACCCGAATGTCAACGGAATGGCGGCGCACGGCGGTTATTGCGGAACAGCCGTCAAACCGATTGCTCTTAATATGGTTTCGGAACTCGCGCGCGACGCGGAAGTTAATATTCCGATTAGCGGCATCGGCGGAATAAATACCTGGCGCGACGCGGTGGAATTCTTGCTCCTCGGCGCGGGAACGGTTCAGGTTTGTACCGCTGTGATGCACTACGGTTATCGAATCGTCGAGGATATGATTGACGGTTTGAATAATTACCTCGACGAAAAAGGCTTTGCAAGCGTCAACGATATTATCGGCAAATCTGTCAGCCGCGTTACTGACTGGGGCAATCTCGATTTAAATTACAAAACGGTCGCCCGCGTTAATTACGAAAATTGTATTCGCTGCAATCTTTGTCATATCGCCTGCGAGGACGGCGCACACCAGTGCATTGATTTTACGGAAATAAATGAACTTCGTTACCCGATTGTAGACGAGCACGAATGCGTCGGCTGCAATCTTTGTTATCTGGTTTGCCCGGCGCCCGGAGCGATTTCGATGGTGCGGCTCGATGACGGAAGCCATCCGACTTCTTGGAAAGAACGCGAAAGCGCAGGAAAAATCGGCTGACGCTTTGATTCGCGGAAATGCTGTTTTTGTCATTTCCGCGAATCAAAATCTTTTAATTCAAATTAAAAAATTAATTTGCGGTTCGCGGAAAGCACAAAATATCTTCCGTGCGCGTTTTGCCGAGTTCGCGCATACAAAGCCACGTTTTGCCTTCTTTTTTTCCGACTTCGTAATTGAAAGTTTTGGCTTCGAGAGCTTTATTTTGTTCTTTGTTGGCGGACGGATAGCAACTGTTCGTGCTGAGCCAGTAATCTTTGTTCGGCGTGAAAGTAATCGTGTCGCCTTCGACGGAAACAACGCCGCGGCGGTCGTTCCACAAAGTCGTCGTGCAGCCGTACATCGTTGATTTTATCAATCCGGCGTAGCGAAAGGTACCGTCCGAATTGATAACGTAACCGATTGAACTTCCGTATTTCGAAGCGACGGCACCGGACGACATATTTTTCTCCTGCAATATCGAGGCGCTGCCTTCAAACCAACTGCCGATTAAATCAGCCGGTACTTTAGTTCGGCTTTGTCCGAAAACATTACTTGCGGTTGCGATAAGAATTAAAGATAAAAATAATTTTGCGAATAATTTCATTTTCTTTTCCCGGTAAATTTATATTTTTTTTCGCTTTGATCTGAGAGCGAATTTTTTCTCACACTAATCAAACGCGTAGAAAAAGAAAATTTACTGTCAAAAAAATCAGAAATTATTCGCAAAGTTGTTTTTTCGCAAGCGTCGTTTGCCGAAGAAAATTTTAATCGGATGCGCGCGAAAGCTTAATTCGGCAAATAAAGCGGAGAATCGTAGTTGTCAATTGTATTACCGGCTGTGTGCCCGGCTACTTTAACGCGAGTCGATCCGTTTTCGACGTTGCCGGTCGGTTCAAAAATGTCTCTTTGTCGGCACAGTTCATTCTTCAAAAGCTCTTCCGTAGAATTCGCGTCGAGAGGTTTAGAGAAAAGATAACCTTGTCCGTATTGACACGAAAGTTTTTCCAGCGTTTCCCAGTGTTCGGTTTTTTCTATTCCCTCGGCAACTACTTTTTTGTTCAATTCATTTGCCAGCGCGAGAATCGTTTTGACGATTCCCTGACTTTCCTTATCGGTAGTCATTCGGCTAACGAACGAACGGTCAATCTTTAAAATGTCGAAAGGGAAACGGTGCAAATAGCTGAGCGACGAATAACCGGTTCCGAAATCGTCAACCGAAAGCTGTATTCCCATTCCTTTTAGTTGCTTTAACATTCCGATTGCCGCGTTCGGATTGTCCATCACAATCGTTTCCGTAATTTCCAGCCGTAAGGAATTCGGATGCAGCCCGGCTTTTAATAAAATCTCTTTAATTTCTTCGATCAAATTTGGTTGTTTGAACTGCCTGCCCGACAAATTCACGCTGATGGTCAATTCGGGAAAATTGAGCCGCTTTTGCCATTCGACGGTTTGTTCGCAGGCTTGTTTGAGAATTGACAAACCGAGCGGAGCGATCAATCCCGTTTCTTCGGCAAGCGGCACGAAGTCAGCCGGCGAAACGAGCCCTCGCTTCGGATGCGTCCAGCGGGCGAGCGCTTCAAAGCCGACAATTTTTCCGGTTTTCAAATCAACGACGGATTGGTAAAAAGGAACGATTTCGTTGTTTTCGAGCGCGTATCGAAGCTCGTTTTCGAGCGTCAACGCTTCAATCGCGCGCGTGTGCATATTGTTGTCGAAAACTTCGTATCGGGCTTTTCCGTTTGCCTTCGCCCGGTACATCGCCGTGTCGGCGTCGCGCAGAATGTCTTCCGGTCGTTCGTAGCCCATCGTCGAGTATGCGATGCCGATTGAAGCCGAAGTTATGAATTCGTGTCCGTCCAAATCAAACGGCTTTTTGAGCGATTCCTGCATTCGGTCGGCGATTTCGATAGCGTCCCTGTTTCGTGAAATACCATCGAGCAGAATGGCGAATTCATCGCCGCCAAGACGCGCGACCGTATCAACCGAGCGGACGCAGTTTTCGATACGGCGCGACAAATCAACCAATAATTTATCGCCCATATCGTGACCGAGACTGTCGTTTACGACCTTAAACCGGTCGAGGTCAACGAAAACTACGGCGAATAAATACTCATTTGAGCGTTTAGCGCGCTCTACAGCCATACTTAAACGGTCGGAAAAAAGCGTTCTGTTCGGCAGACCGGTCAAAGCGTCGTGAAATGCCGCGTGGTGAATCAATTCTTCAGCCTTTTTGCGGTCAGAAATGTTTTGTATTTGAAAAACGACGTGGCGCGGGTTACCGTCGGCATCGCGAATCAGCGAAGCGCTTTGCAGCACCCAGATCGTATGCCCGCTTTTGTGACTGTAGCGTTTTTCAAGCTGATAATTCGGAATTTTGCCTTCGAGAAGTTTATACAAATTGGCGAGGTCGTTTCCGAGGTCGTTCGGATGCGTAATCGCCTGAAAACCGTCTTGCAGCAATTCTTCCTCGGTGTAATCGAGCATATTACACAGCGATTCGTTAACCTGAACCCAGCGCCCGTCCGGGTTGATGA